>JADFXM010000087.1 GCA_015233565.1 Candidatus Rifleibacteriota bacterium | reverse complement strand
TGCGTAATGGTCGTAGCTCACCTCGAGTGACTTCCTCGGGGACTGAGAAAGAGTAGCGCCCTAACAGATTTATGTGCTCATGTAAGAATGGCGACAATCTTGCAATATCTTCATCCTGGACTAAATAACCTTCGTTGCGCAACTGCTCGAGTGCCGCATTGATATAGATCGTGTTCCATAAAACGATAATGTTGACCACCAATCCAAGGGTGCTTAATTGATCTTCCTGGCCTTCTCTATAGTGTTGTCGAAGCTCACCACGTTTACCATGGAATAGATCACGGGCCAAACTGTGACGCCCTTCCCCTCGATTCAGTTGTCGCAAAATGGCTCGCCGCTGAGATTCGTCATCAATGTAATTTAGGATGTGGAGTGTTTTTTCTATCCTACCGAATTCAGCCAATGCCAATGCCAGTTGGGTTGAGTTATCGCCTACTTGCAAGGTACGCATGATGCTAGTGGCGTGAACTCTGCCAAGTTTGAGCGACCCAGCAAGCCGTAATAAGTCGTCCCAATGCGTTTCTATTCTTCCAAGGGATATGCGGTGTCGTGCAATTGAGTTGAGTTCGCCGTAGTCTGCATTTACATCAATACGCCAGAAGCGCGTATCGCCAATATCAGCCAAACGTGGACTGAAACGATAACCAAGCAATCGAAACAATCCAAAAACAACATCACTATAAGCCCCAGTATCGGTCATAATTTGCATTGGTTGTAGGTCTGTTTGCTGCTCCAAAACAACTGCTAGCAGGATCAGGCTGTCACGCAGTGTTCCTGTTACGGTGATGGCGTTTAAACCAGAACATTGGTCAGACAGTAGGTTATACCATGTGACGCCACGACCTATGCCGAAATATTTGGGATTCGGACCGGCATAGATGGTGCGTATGGGGACGACAAATCGCATCCCATCAGCCGAGGCTACTTCACCGCCACCCCATGCATGTGCCAATGGAACCAGACTTTGCGCGGTTACCAGCAGGGCATTTGCTGCGACGAGGGTTTCGTCACGTAGGTAATTCTGATTGACCCAGGCTAGTCGGTCGCGTCGTAATGATTCAACGTCGTAACGGACCAATGGTTCAATACCTGTATTACAGGCATCAGCCAGTAGAACCGCACACAAGCTGGTGGTAAGATCTTTTGCCCGTGCGGTGCATTCAGTGAGATGAGTGAAAGCATTTGTGAAACTTGTGTGAGCAGCTATTTCCAGCAGGATTTCTGGTAAATCAACTTTCGGTAACCGGTTCACAACCATCTTTCGCAAATCTTTCAGTGAAGCTGGTTCCTCCAATTCATCTAATGGACTTAAAATAAGCTCTTTCCTATCACCTACGGTCTCAAACCGAACTGATGAGTTGTTGGGCAAGCGGGCGGCAACTCTTCGGTAGGTCTGATCTAGCTCTGCAGTCAGCGCTTCTAGTGCCGGTGCTGGTTTGATCGAAAGACCAAGGCTACGACAAATGATAGGTCGCGTGGTTTCCCACTCCGAGCCAGTGAGGAGACCAACCCGCGGATCAGCAAACCGCCAACTTGGCTTGATGAAAACATCGCGGCGCCGTAATGCCTTCCGCAGCCCATCGAGTACACAAAATGTATAGGCTGTATAATCAATGTTGCCGTCTTTGCATAGAACCTCGCGTTGCCATGGTTTGGTAACAACGTCCAGAGGTGCTTTCAGCGTTGTTTGACCGAACATCTCGTGAGATCGCAACCAATCAAAAGCAGCAAGAATATGGCTACCAGCTGGGTTGGCACCAAATCGAATGTGCTGCAACACAGTTGGTAAAAAGACCCGTACGGATCGGTAACGCTCCTTCAATGCGCGATAATATACATCATCCGGTGGGCGTACTAATGTATTTACGCTTTCCAACGCTTGCGTCATTACATCGCGTGGAGTGTGAGCGAACACTTTGGCCAGCACATCGTCGTTGGGGAGCATCGGATCAAGTAAAGTTCTGCAAACAGCCGCTAACACAATAGCTGCCCGATCAAGGTCCTTGGCGCTGCGTAACCGCGCCTTCTTGTCGGTTTTGGCGGCATCATTGAAAAGCTCTTGGAGCAATATATCAAATATTTCAATAACATCATCCTGTGCAGTTGCCTCCAGACAGTGAACAAATGCGACCAAAGTAGCCAATCGTCGGGCCGGCAATAAGCGACTGATAGCAGTCGCCTTGGCAGTCCCAGCAAAGCGTGCAAGTGATGTAAGGCGGTTGGTTGGGATTCTGGTTGCTGGCAATCGAATCTCCAAATCACGCACGGTTTGTAGACGTTGAATTGCCCGCACAAGAGCGCGACTACTAATGCGCACTGGACCTGATCTAAGTTCGTCAAGCCGCGATTTGCGGCTTTCCGTTGGCACCGTCAGCAAGTTTTCCAAACTGATTCGTTGTTCTTCTGTTACACCATGGCCGAGCCGTTCCCACAATCGACCATCGACACGGTAGCGTAATCGCGCAACGAAGCGTTCCAGAGTTGTACTGCCGGGTAAAATTACTTTGTGTGCCAATAGCCAGGTAGTTGCACGATCAAACAGAATTGCCAGTTGCTCGGTCCCTGTCCAACACAGGGTATATAGCCACCTGGTTAGACGGAAACCGATCGTTGGATTGATCCAAATTTGAAAACCATATCGCGCTTTAATCTCATCTGTGTGCTCCCATCGCTGTTTTGCATTTCGATAATGGGGTAACTGATCTAAATCCAGAACCTGCAGTTGCCGAATGAGTGTTTTTAATACTACACCTGGCACATCTAAAGGATCTTCGAGAAATGTGCCGAGAAAACGAACAGTAGTGAGTTGTAGTGCAAATCCCAGCCGATTGTGGTCACCACGTTTGCCCTCTATTACCGCATGATCAGCGTCATCCAGATAGAAATATCGTGTTAATTCATCATTATTTGGATCGCCAACATATCGACCAAATTTGGCGTGTTGTTCGGAGGTTAGGAACTGGACAGGCATTAGATCACCTTTTAATTTGTTGCATAAACGTTGGTTTTTGCAACAAAGATCGGACTATCGTTTTTATGAGCATTTCGCGTTGCATAAACCTATTGCAAAATGATATGGTTTTGCAATAGGTTTATGCAACAATGTTAATCGGTTACGCACGTGTTTCGACCCAAGACCAAAATGCAGCAGCACAGGTAGCCGCATTGGAGCTCTCTGGGTGCAAATTGATTTTCCAAGAAAAAGCATCAGGTGCCCGGTGGGACAGACCGGAACTGCATCGTCTGCTAGGACAGTTGCGCAAGGGGGATGTATTAGTGGTTTGGAAACTCGACCGCCTGTCACGTTCGTTGAAAGATGTGTTGTCTCTGATGGAGAAAATTGCTCGGGCCGGTGCTGGCTTCCGCAGTCTAACCGAAGCGATTGATACCACATCGCCAGGTGGCCGCATGATGATGCAAATTGTAGGAACTTTTGCGGAATTCGAGCGTGCAATGCTGCGAGAGCGCACGCGAACCGGTTTGGATGCGGCACGAAAGCAAGGGAGGGTTGGTGGTCGTCCCCGAAAACTCAAAACAGATCAGCAACAGGCAATTGTGAAATTAGTCGGATCTGGGAAGAAAACCGCTGCAGATGCTGCTAAATTATTTAACGTCCACCCAGCTACCGTGTCGCGACTCTTAAAGCGCGGCAAGGTTCCTTAACGGAGTTTTACGTTCCATTACTCCCCGAACCCCACCATCCTCTCTAAATTTATACTCAGACTTTCCATACATATTTTTAGCTGAAAAAAAGGGAACCGTTTTTGCATGTTTGGCTATTTTTCCATCACCATATGTGGTAAATTTTTCAACATGCGGCCGAAATGAAACTTCCAACCCGCTTCGAGTGTAAGTGCTTGGAAATTCCGGATCAACTTCGGGTGCAATAACAAGTGTGGCTGTAATACATATGGGCCCTACTAAACCATCAATCGGTAGTGGTACATTTGCCCGCAAGTGTTCTCCAACAGGTAAGTCCCCTTGATAGACAACAAGCACTTCGTTATCATCACAAGTTATAAGTTTTAATGGGTCACTCTCAAATCTACCCCATCCAATTTCCCGTTGACACTGACCATTAGGTTCTGCTCGATGAATTAGAAGAGCTCTGATGGCAAGTGGTCGCAAATAATCGCCTAGTTGAGCCCGAACCGCAGCAGCAGTTCGAAGCGTAAATGGTGCTGCAAAACTAGTCCCTTGATTTCCATTACCTTTAAGATTGGCCTGTAAAATTCCGAAAAGATTTTCATCAGAACCACCGAATGCAACCCCATCTGGCTTAATTAAACCAGGGCTTCTTCCTGGCCCTAAACTGCTATAAACAGCCCTTTTCCAGTCACCATTTAAATTATCAGCAGATCCAACAGCTAACAGATTAACACCATCCGCTGGGGGCTGGATTCGATTTAATTGCTGTTCATCATCACGCTCCCCAGAATTTCCAGCAGCAACAGTAACAACGCTTGTTCCATTAACAAATTCCTGATCTAATGCAGCCGTCCAAGCTGTTATTTCATCGTCGTTGATAGCAAGATCTGGACCTAGGCTTATGTTGCAATATTGATATTTTCCTGGATTTGTTTTTAAATAATTGGTGATATGATCTAAAATATCATTATATTCGAAATCCTTGTCTGTGGTATTCCTCGCGTCAAGAACACGAACATGGTCTACGTGACAAACTGGTTTCAAGGAAATTTTTTTATCGCTTAAAGGACCAAACAAAAATGCTGTTGTTACAGCAAGACCATGTGCCTCAAAATCGGCTGTTGAAATACCAACACCTTGGGGTTCAATTAAAGTAACCCAATTTCTAAGAGCTTCTTGAGCAGTTTTAGTAATGCCACCATCAAAAATAACTGCTCTAAAACTTGGGTCAACAGGCCCTTCTTTTGGAAGAACAACGTCGAACCCAGTTATCATTCGAAGTACATTTGGTCGTAATGGCCTTAAAGTAGGCATTCCACGGGCAACACGAACAAAAGTAAAACAAGCAAGTTCTTGAACTAACGAAGATTTTACGCGAACAGGAATAAATGTTAAACCACCAACATCGCGTCGTCGTTCAATAAGCGGTTCAGCCTGAAGTCGTTTGGCAAAATTAACAAAAGCAAAAATAATTTGTTCGTTAGCGCCATTGTGTAATACAACTTCCAATAGAATTTTTTCTTTTCCTGTTGGAATTCCTTTCAACTTTGTTTCCGGCTCAAATAAGCCAATGCTTTCAATGTGGCTGAGATCCTTTGCACCTTTCGTGGTGTCATTCCATTTGGAAATGTCCTCTGACCACTTTTGAAAAGCCTTTCTTGTCCCGGCTACAAAAATTTCCTCTGTTAATGCTTCCTCCGGAGGTTTTTTTATCCCCCATTGTTCGGGTTTAACTTTCTTAATACGACTCCCAACGGATCTTAATCCAACATTTGTAAACAAATCTTGCGGAAAATCACTCTTGGAAATATATCTAGGATGCATTGTAACAAGAGCAATTGCTTCGTTGTTAGGACAAAGCTCATCAGGCAATGCAGACAAAGTATTTTGAACTTCCAAAAGTCGCTGATAAATCCTATTTTTGGCTTCTTGTAAATTGTAAGGCGGATTTTTATCGCCACCACTTGATTTTATAGAAATGTTTTTGGCAAGTTTTTCGCCATTACCCAGTAAAAAGTTATTTTCACGAGACATAAAGACCTAACCCCCTTACTTTACCCCATCTTTTGTGAGTTTATTTTCAGGCAAATGCTTTCGAATGGTATCCCTTGATAGTCCAGTTTTATTGGAAATTTCTCTTTGAGAAGCCCCCTTTTTTTTCATATAAGCCGCTACTTTTAACTTAGTTTTGGTTGTGGCCTCAATAGTAAATAAATTAATAAAATCGTTTAAAACATCTTTAATCGCTTTTTGTTTTACAATTGATTCTCGCTTGATTGAATCAACACTTTTGCATATTTCAGAGAAAGATTTACCATGGAAAACATCTAACAAAACTTGGCTATCAAAATTTGAATCATTAGAACCCATATTTAAAAGCTGTTTCAAAAGCTCAATTGTTTCTAAACTAGATGGTAATGGGAATTCAATAATACGATCAAATCTTCTCCAAACTGCAGGATCAAGCAATTCTGGGTGGTTTGTTGCCGCAAGTAAAATACCATTTGCAGGCCAATCATCAATGGCTTGCACCAAAACTGTCACCAGACGTTTAAGCTCCCCAACTTCCGAAGAATCATCTCGCCTCTTTGCAATTGCATCAAATTCATCCAAAAGAAGTATTGATGACCTATTGCGAGCAAAATCCAAAACAGTACGAATGTTATTTCCCGTTCGTCCCAGAAAACTACTCATAACGGCAGCTAAATCCAAAATAAGCAGTGGCCGACCAATTTTTTGAGCTAACCATCGAGCAGCCAATGTTTTTCCAACGCCAGGAGGGCCTATAAATAGCATTGATTTTGTCGGTCCTAACCCTGCAGCAAATAACTGTTCAGCACAATTTTGTTCTTGAATAATTGACTCTAGTGCTTTCTTAACAACAGGCATCCACGTTGGCTCTAACGGAATAGTTGGATTCACTTCTAATCTCAAAAGTTCCAAACGACTATCAATATCAACTGGAAGAGCAGTTTCACTTTTTTTCCTTAGCAAGGAATTTTGTCCTATGATGTTTGTCAAGGTTTTAACCGACTGAATAAGATCAGGTCGTCTTTTCACAATTCCTGGGATTCTTTGTTTAGCTAATGCACATAGGTTTTCAAGTTGGCCCTCAACAGCAAATTTTGTTATTGCAAGAAAATCTTTTTCAAGATCAATCATTTTTAGCCTCACAGAGAAATTTGAGCTATTTAAATTTTAAACCACGTGGACTAACAAGTCAAATAAAAAAAATATTAGTCCACTATTATTTGTCTTTAATAAAAAACAAATGCTAACCAAATTTGGGCTAATTATTTTTTAAAAAAAAAGTTAGCCCAAATTTGGTGTGCTAATTATTTTTTTCGTAAACATTTAATAATTTGGGCTTTCATACTTTTTCAGAAACCTTTTGTTGAAGATGTTTCAACTTCATTTGGTTCTAACAATTTGATAAAAAATAGCCACAAAAAACCTATTTTGGGTTATAACCCAAAATAGGTTTACTATCCATATAGGGGTACAAACCAGTGGCTGAGACAAAAAAATCTATTTTCACCAAAAAGCATAATTTATTTAGAGAGCTTATTATAGCTGCTCGAAAAAATGCAAGTATTAGCCAAGTTGATCTTGCGAAAAAACTTAAACGACCTCAATCCTTCGTTTCCAAGTATGAACGTGGTGAGCGCAGGCTTGATATCATCGAATTTCTTGAAGTTGTCAAGGCTATTGGAATCAACCCTCTCAAAATAATTAAAGAACTGGAGCGGGGTTGTGAAAATCATAAAAATTGAAACCCTCATTTCAAGAGGAAGTTTTGCCAAAACAAAATTTTGGGCTAACGCAAGAAAAGCTATTTGCACTGCTATTTTAGCAGTCGACCATCCGATTGGAAGCGGAAAATTTACAATCTTTCCAGAGTCTGGAAAAAAACGAGGAAAAGGGAACGGTGTTAAACCAATAAAAGATCTCTTTGTTAAAAAGCTTGTTAAAAGTGGCTGGAAAAGTGAAGAACCATTGAAAATTGCTTCAGAAGCAAAGCCAGGAAAGCTAGATGCGGTTCTTTATGGAAAAGCTGGAACTATTGCAGTTGAATGGGAAACCGGAAACATTTCTTCCAGTCACAGAGCCTTAAATAAAATGGTTTTGGGACTTATGAAAGGACTTATTCAAGCTGGCATTTTGATTGTTCCATCACGAAAACTTTATAAATTTTTAACCGACAGGATTGGAAATTTCACAGAACTTGAGCCTTATCTTGATGTTTGGAAGGCCCTTACTATAGGTGATGGAGTTTTAGAAATCATCGTCATAGAACATGACGCAGAAAGCGAAAGTGTTCCTCGAATAAAAAAGGGAACTGATGGAAGAGCCCTTATATAGCTCATTCCTCAACAAAATCGTCGTTTTTGTGAGACTTAATTTCCGCTGTTTCTAATCTCTTGACTACCTCTTTAGCAAAGTCAATTTCAGTCCCAAGCCAAAAACGGTTTTTCTGTTCACAAACAACATAGGTAGTACCACTACCCCCAAAAGGATCAAGAACTATATCGCCAGGAAAAGTAGACATTTCAACTACCCTATCCAGAATCTTTGTTGAAAGAGCATTTGCTTTGCGACTCTGAGACTTAAATTTTCGATGACGAACTGGGGGAATATCTGACCAAACGTCCTTTAGATTCACACCATTTGGATTCATGGCATTTCTATGACCACCATAATCCTTAACCTCCCCACCACAATGTCTACAAATTTGAATTGGGGTTCTAATTTTACGAAAGGTTTTCGGTTTTCCTTTGGAATAATAAAGTAAGCTGTAATGGCTTGGATAAAGACGACCAGAAATTGGAAGACAAGAATTGATTTCAATTGCTATCCAATGCCTGAAAGTAAACCCCAACTTCGATAAATACGCACCCAACAGAATATTCCATTTTGGAATATTGTAAATAAAAATAGAACCACCCGGCTTAAGCACTCGACAACATTCAGCAACCCAAGAACGACACCAGGAAACATATTCTTCATCTGGAATGCTATCATTTGTATTTGAACCATATTTTTTGCCTAAATTAAAAGGCGGATCAGCAAAAACAGTATCAATCGAATTTTCCCTGATTAGCGGAAGAATTTTCATACAATCTGCCGAAAACAAAGCCCCAAGATCTGTTTTGTAAAAAGGTTCTATTGAATTTGTAAAATATTTAAAGTGATCAAAAGTTCTTGTTTTCGGAAACGTAAAACAAAGCTGTTCCGATGAAATTAAAGTTTCAAGTTGATTCATCTGCATACCTCCATAAATAACCTAAAATAGGTTATTTTGCAATAGGACATCAATAAATAATCGCCTAATATGGAAAGATGGGGAAAAAAAATCTAAATTTATTACAGGAGACGGTTTTTAAACCCAATAATTCTGTCACCGACCGCAAATCGACCTTAAAACAATCTCAGTTTTTGTTACTCATTATTCCCCCCAAAGGGTAAAACAGCCAGAGAAGCCAATTTTAGCGTTTTAGTGGTGTTCTGATATTTATACTCTGTTGCCCCCCTAACACCCCTAACGCCCTAACACTATGGCTTATATTGTTTATGGAAGCCACTTTTAACCGTTAGGGGTTCCGTTAGGGGTGTCGGGGGGTCCCCTAACGCTCCCGTTAGTGGTGTTAGTGGTGTTAGTGATGTTAGGGGTGTTAGGTGGTATATGAAGATATACCCCCTAAGCGGGTAAAACATACTGACCCTTTTCGTTATTTGATACTTGTCCCTCCTTCTTCATTGCAAAGAGAAGATATCGAATACCACCGTGAGGTTTATTTAAAAGATCAGCTATTTCCTTTGGATATAATGCACCTTCAGTTTTCAGAAGATCCATGATCAGCTTCCTTTCCTGACTCATGGCAACGTCTTTGGCGTCACCAATAACAGTCCAGATTCCATCTTCAAACTTCATAGCGATTTCCTGAGTTTCGATATCTCTTCCAGTAACATGAAGAATTGCGTTTGCTTCGCCTTTTCCAGAATCTAAAACCCAAACGGAGTCAGCTGCACCGGTAATACCTGTTGTCCCGGCTACGCGGTCAAGCGCATAGTCGGCGCTTTGCTTCCGAATGTGATGAATGACAAGCAGAGCAAAACCTCTATCAATAGAAAGTTTTTGAAGTTTACCGATAAACTGGTAATCATCGACAAACTGATTGTTGTTTCCTTTCCCGCTTGGGAGGATTCTTCCAAGGGTATCGATGACAACAAGATGGGTTTTCGGGTGTTTGTCGAGCCAGATTAAAAGGCTTTGCATCCCGCCAAGTTGTAATGGCAAAAAATCTGTCACAAGGTGAAGACGAGATGGGAGCTTAGTTTCTGGGTCTTTCAGTATGGCAAGACGGTTTTGCAAACGACGGGGATTGTCTTCCAATGCAAGGTATAAAGCATCACCTTTTTCCACATCTAATTTCCCCAGGGCTTTTCCGCCACTGGCGACAGTCAGGGCAATACCAAGAGCCATCCAACTTTTACCGCGTTTCGGTCTACCTGCAAGAATGGTCAACCCTTCTGGAAGAAGGCTGGGAATTGCCCACTTTGGTTCAGGAAAAACCATTTCTTCCAAATCAGCTGCTGTAATGGTTTTTAAAACTGGTTTTGGTGGTTTTGTTCCAGGGGGAAGCCATTCTTTGGTTTCTTTGGTTAATTTCAGAAGTTCAACTTTGTCCCCGCCATGGTTAAACCAGTCTGAAATATCTTTTACGTTTGCTAATTTTGGGAGTTCGATAATTTTGATTCTGAGGGCGTGACCAAAAAGTTTTTTCCCGACATCAACAGCGTGTTTTTGACCAGGCTCGTCTAGATCTGGAACGATGAAAATTTCTTTTCCTTCAAAGTATTTTGACCACTCAACTAGCCATTTACCTGCGCCCATGGGGTTACAGGTGGCAGGAAGACCGAGTTTCCAAAGATTATCAGCATCTTTTTCCCCTTCAACGATAAAAATCGAAGGTTCTTTTAAGATTGCTGGGAGGCGATATGGAACCAGGGCAACCCCTTTGAGGTTCCAAAGCCACTTTCCTTTGCCATCTGGCCGACGTTGACGGAAGTCTTTTGGATTGAAGCGAACTGTTTGAAAAAGAAGCTTTTCGTTTTCATCGGTATATTCGTAAATGGCTACAATTTCCGGTTTTTGGGGTTGGAGTTTTGATTCAAGAAAAAGGTCTTTAAGTTTAAGACCGATTGCTTCTAGAATAGCTTCATTAGAACAACCAGCATGGCAATAAAGTAAAATTTTATTACCTTTGATTGTGATAGAAAGACTGGCTTTTGTATCCTCGTGAGCTGGGCAACAAACTTGCCAACCGTTTGAGTTTTTTTTGACGTGAGAAAAATGTGATAAAAAAAGGTCTAGTGTCATCTTTACAACAGGCTCCTTGCATAGCAATTCAAGCCTGTTGTCAGTTTAAGTATTTTGTGTTACATTTTACATATAAACAGAAACACATTTTATTAATAACAATAGGCTTCAGAAACCCCTCCTTGCTTCCCGGCGCGAAGGGGATTTCTTTTTTAGGATGATATCAGTTTTTTTAAATAGGAACAATGCTAAAAAAACTCTTTTTGTATCGTCTGGTAAAGAGTTAAGTGAGAATTTTTCAGTAATTTTTAATCTACTGTAAAGTTGCTCTGGGCCTGCTTTTGTTGAATACGTAAAAATTTACTGTAAAATTTTCCATATAGAAAATCACCGTAAAAAAATAAATGTCTTGTAAAAAGACTTTCAAGAGAAGCCGATCTTTACATTAAGTTTTACGGTAAAAACGTGAGAGTTACGGTAAAAATTTTAAGTTTAGGTGGAAATGCTGAATGGATCAAGGTAAGCCCTTACTGGAAATATCAAAAGAAATGCAGGTTTCACCCGATCGTATTCGATATTGGGTAAAACTTTTGGAAACAGAGTTAGAAAAGCAAGGGCATGTTTGCTATCTCAATCCGAAAGTTGTGAAGCAAATAATTGCAATGAACAATTTAATAAAAAATGGTCTTTCCCCAAAGGAAGCAAGTCGGCGAATCAAAGAGGTTGAAACTGTAAAACCAATGGAAATTCAGCCTGTAATTGCCCCAACAACTCAAGTTGACCTTTCACCAATTCTTGCAAAGCTTGAAGCCTTAGAAAAAGGTATGTTTTTTGTGGCTGAGAGAATCGCAGGTTTGGAAAAGGAAAATAAATTCTTACGATTTCAATTGATGCCACCTGAAAAACCAAGTGTAAGCGTAAAACCTTGGGAACCAGAAAAAGTAAGAGACCCATTAGAAGGAATGAGTTGGTATCATCGTGTTTGGGTAAAATGTTTCGAACCTTGGAAAATGCGACGTTTTACTTTTTAGGTTTTTCTATTTTTTGTTTTTGGCTTTGCACAATATTTTTCCTGGGCTTGTAATATCATTTTAATGGTCTGTGCTCGCCATTCACCGCCCTTTTTGGTTTTATAGTCTCTTTGTACAAGCAACTTTGCGATGTAACGTAAAGAGCGGCCTTTCTTTCGAAGGCGTAGCATTAAGGCTATGGCCTCTTGTTCTTTTGGATTGAGTTTTAGGGTTTGGCTGTCTTTCTGGAGATTGTAACCGTAGGGAATTTCACCAGCCCTTTTGCCTTGTCTGCGTCTTTCACGTAGAGCTGCGGAAGTTCTTTCGGAGACTAGGCCGCGTTCCATTTCGGCAAAAGCCGCAGTGATGGTAAGAAAAAAACGGCCAGTAGCGGTTTTGGTGTCGATTTTTTCCTGAATGGAGTGAAAAGCCACTTTGGCTTTCTTGAAGGATTCGAGCAGGCGCAAAGTGTCCATTACGCTTCTTGAAAGGCGGTCGAGTTTGGAGACAATGACAGTGTTTATCTGACCAGATTCGATAAGGGCAAGAAGTTTTTTGAGGGCTGGGCGGTCGATGTTTTTTCCGCTGATTGCTGAGTCGGTTTCGATTGTTAAAAGCTCTATGTCGTGAAGCTTCACATAAGTTCGAATTTTTTCTTCCTGAGCTTGAAGTGACAAACGGCTTTCGGCTTGTTCATCGGTGGAAACTCTTATGTATCCTGCGGCTTTGGGTGCTGTTTGTAGTTGCCTCATAGACAAACATTGTAACACACTGGACTGTGAGGGACAATATTGCCCCGTGTGCAGAATTCTTGGTTTTTGTTTTTTCCGCGTGGACCGCTTATGGCGGTCCACGTTTTAGCGGTTTTGTTTTCGGCAAGATGTTGAATAGACTTTAGTGAAATAGATCTATGAAGCTTGAAACAGCTGTACAGATAACGTAATTTGAGTTTTGTGACGATTTGGTTTAAAGTGAAAAATACGTTCGCTGTAGGGTTAAATCAGGTGTTTTTTAGCCCACTGGCAGAAGATTGAAAAATAGAGGTGGATGTGTGAAAAAAAGCGACAGTGAAGTTTTGCAACAAATCCTTGAAAGGCTTTTGGATCTGGATCCGCCGATAAAAAAGTTTCCGGTGGCTCCGCCGGATCCGGCTATGGCAATTTACTTTGTGGATCTGAAAGACGTTTGCTATATCACCACAAAGTCGGACCAGGGACGGAATGAAACTATGTTTGTAACTTACAAAAATGAAATGTTTTATAGCAATCTCGGGCTTTCGGAGATCGAGGAAAAATTGAAAGAACACCCGCATTTTTTGAGATCCTGCAAGTATTTCATTATAAATTTGACCAAAATTCGAGGGTTGAAGGTCTCTAACGCGCGTGATTTATGGTTTGAGGGGATTGAACAGCCTGTTTTAAACGCTGTTACAAATACTTATCTGGAAGAATTTGAAAAGCGTTTTAAATGACCCAGGAAATTGAAAAACGGGTAAAAAAGCTTTACCTGGCTGAAAAATCCATTGTTTCAGCAAACAATGAGATTTATCGGGCAAAGAACGTTGTTTATTTTTATTCGGAAGCCGGAAAAGCCTATGCAATAACAGAAAATGATCTCAAATTTGAGATTGTACAAAGTTTCAATTCAATTGAAACCGAATTTGAGGGCTATTTTTTGCGGGTTCATCGGTCGTTTCTGGTTGCTGTGAATAGGATAACCGGAATTTTCGAGCGATATCCTGAAAGTGAAGATGAAAACCCAAGTTTAAAAGATAGCGGTGGGGTCTTAGATGAATGTGAATTAGAATTAAGCGGTAGTAAGAACCGAGTTCCAGTTACAACTACTTACGCAAAGGGCTTGAAGAAACATTTTGGAATGACAAGTTTGCATCATCTTGTACCAGAGTATCCCGATGATAAGCGTTTAAGGCTTTATGGGTTGATTAATTTTGGATGGCGGGAACTTTACAACCTTGACCCGAAAAATTTAACTGCGGTCGAGGTTTTCAAGAAAAAATGGGACGTAAAACAATTCAATAAGAACCGCATGTTAAGCTATTTTAGGCAATTTGGAGTAAATGAAATAGACAAGCGGCGGGTCATAAAAAACATTATTTATCAGATGTTTGAATGGATCAAAAAAGGCATTGAAAAACCTAGCGATGGAAACATACGGTCTTTGTGGTACAGAATTAAGGCGGTGCTTGCGTATCATTCAAACATTCTTGAGCCTGGGGATGTTGATATTTTTTACAACACACTTCAGGAAATGATTGAAAGTGAGGGCTTTTTTCGATACAAAGATTTCGGATTCATGGACATGAATGAACCTTACCGCGGGATTGGCGGGAAGTTTCCGGAAATTATACTTGCATCGGAAAAGCTTGGACATTACATCTTCATTAAGAAAATGGCTATGGAAAAAGGGGTTTCTTTTATCTGTTTAAAAGGTGAACCAGCGGTTATTTCCCTTGAATATTTCTCAGATGATTTATTAAAAGCTTGCGGGGACAAAGAAAAAACGATTTTTTGTATATCTGACATTGACCCGGCTGGGTATTCCATTGAAAATAATCTTGTGAGCGGCCTTCAAAAGCACGGTCACAAGGTAAAATCAGTTTTAAAGCTTGTTGACACTTCTGTTTTTACTTCTGAAGAAATAGCGTTTGTAAAGTATCCGGTGGTGAGTTTCGACGTGAAAGGCTCTGAAACAAAGCCTATTGAGCCTGCGACAATGGGCCAGGTGACTAAAGGCCGTGATTGGTTCAATTTAATAAAAGATGACAGGCTTATTAGCGAGAAAGAAAAAGGCGATGGCTGGAAAACAACAACAATCTGGGGTATTGAGAGTGATGCCGCAGATCGTGAGATCATCAAGCAAAGATTTCTTTCGGGGTTTGAAACACCTAAAAAGCAAAAAAAGCTTTCCAGATGACACTTTAAGCCTGTTTTTTATAAACGATATATATTTATATATAGTACTTTAATTTTTCAAGAATTTTGCTTTGCTTCAAAACTTCACCCATAGCGTCTTTTGAGACTATAAAAGCATTAACCATTTCCCGTTTTTTGGGGTCTAACTGTTTTGCTCGTCTTACTGCCTGGAATTCAATTTCACTTGATAATAACTGATAATCGTCGTTTCTCAGTTTTAAAAGAATAATTGGCTTAATGATTCCAATTTTTACAATGGAGCCGGCCAGATCTTTTACTATTTTGCTTATTTGTACTGGCTTTATGGGTGGCTTAACTTTGATGTGTCTTACGTCCACAAGCCGAAAATCAGGTTCGACAAGAGCTTTTTTTGTTGCTGTTGGCTTGGCTTTGGTGGATGTTTTTTTCTTTTGTAATGCTGGGATATCGAAATTTTCCAGGTCGTTTACGAATTCGATAAAAACCTCTGTCATTGTCCTTCCCTGAAGACTTGCAACGACTTTAAACTTTTTGGCGATTTCCTCAGGAACCCTCATTAATAGCTGTTTTGATTCCATGTCTTTACTCCTTCAGAATGAATAATATATCTTTATATCACAAATTTTCTGATTTGGCGAAACATTGTCTCCTTCCAAATACCTAAAAGCGTTTCGGTTCGAAACAAAAGTTTGTGCGAGATTAACCAGACTTCTGTTTGGCAATGAGCGAGGCAAGAGAACCCTGAAAGGGCTCTGAAGGTTCAAACAGCTTGTTTGTACAAGATGTTTGAAACCAATTATCAACCTTGCCTCGCGGACTCCGGGAGATTCGCAAAAGGGCGCGCAATGACCCCTTTATGGCAATAACCACCGGGCGCCCGTAAACAACGGAACTTTCGGTGAAAATTATCTGGGGAGCCCCCCGAAAATGTTGTTTATTTTTGGGGGGCGGCGGGCGGGGTCGCATCGGACGAAGCCACGGTTTAGAAGAAAACTTGGGTTGAAATTCTTGTCATGGCGGACGGCTAAAAATAAGACTTTGGATTTGCACGTAAACCAACACCCGCGATGGTTTACATAACATACTTGTTATGTAAAGCCGACCCTGCCGGGCTCCCGGCAGACGGAGGCCGTAGGGTGTGGGTTGGCAAGGGTCAAGTCTGATAATGAATTCATTATCAGACAGCGGGAAAAGCAAGGCGAGTGCCAACAGGATGTTGGCGCGAGTCTTGCCCCGCGGTTTACCCGGTGACCGAGCGCTTTTTGCTCGGGCATGCCAACCCATACCCGAAGTCGTCGCGGGTGTTGGTGGAACTAGACTCCGGTTTGAAGGAAGACCAGCCATGACAGCCACGGAGAAAGATAAAGTTTGGGAATGGATCCGAAGCGTTCCCCGGGCGGGCGGGGGGAATTAATATCTTGTCTTTAATGCGCCCAACAGTCAGGGCTCCCTGTCTGGGGCGCTTCAATTAAAAAGCTTTTAAGGGCAAGAACGCACCGGGGAAACTGCTAATTAAACAAGAGCTTGTGTGCAACGATGGAACCCGTTCCCAACAGTCCGGTTTTACCGGCCGTTGCCCGCGCACCTGCGGACGGCGTTTTGTGCCGTCCGTGCCACTTATGGCACTCAGGACGCGGAACGGGTTCAAACGGATAACCGGTTAGCAGATCCCGGAGCAACCTGGGTACAGGCCGCTCGGCCTGGGGTGGGGCTTTTGCTTTTCAAGACATTGGTGAAAGATAGAGTCTGGACAGGCCGAAGACTCCAGCCAATTCAGAGATTGAATCGAGATAGACCCGGCACAACCGAAACGCTTCTTTCCTCCTTCCATCCTAAAAAAGGCTTTTCAAGCTTGAAGGGATAGGGGGAGGGGTTAATCAACGCCTGTAGAGCCCTCTGGTGGTGAGGGGTTGCTAAAATGAGCATTTGGAGAGGTAAAACCGGAAAAGGGTTAACACAGAGCCTGCAGGACTGTTTCAAGGGCTATGGTTTTGCCTGGTGGGAGTTTTTAGGAAAAGCGGGATGTTTTCAGGAGTGCTGAAACGGCCCTGGGGGTGTTGACTGGGCCGAAAACGGCGTTTAAGCCGATTTTTGGCCCACGTAATTTTTAGCGATTGAGTGAAAGCCTGGAATCACCTACTTTGTTTTGTCAAAGCAACACCGCCAATAAAGAATGATGGGATTTTACCGTTGCGATTTAAGGCATTTGTGATTTTCGATTTATTCTATCACTAGTCAATCAATTACAAAGTATTTTTTCCCTTTAAAATAACGAGTAGAACTTACCACGAACGTATCATTATTTTTCAGATCAATTTTGATTTGTTCTTTTAATTCTTCATTGTGTGGTGATAACTCAACATAAGGCTGGTGGTCTCTGTTAAAACCAAGCTTTGCATCATATAAAACACCTTTACATTCAATATGACTAACTGCAATAAGTTTGTCCATAATAGGCTCCTTTTTTTGCGAAATGACGAAATACCGAAGTTTCTTCCAGACAAGAAAGATAAGTTGTCTTCTTGCCATTTCTCGCAGGCTGATCGAATTTAACTAATTATACTTTAAAATGCCAAAACCGAAAGATTGTAATTTACTAACCCTATGATTACAATCTATGAAAGTGATAAAATTGAAAAACAGGATCTTTTTTTGAATCTTGAATTGAAGTTTGGATACCCTGTGAGTTAGAACATTGAGAATCTGGAAAGGAAAACGAAAATGTCTCGTAAAGGTAATATTTTAATTCTTTTTGTAATAATAATTTCTGGCTTAGCCGCTTTTTATTTTATCAGTGATCCATTTAAAACCAAGGTTAATATGGCTATTTCACAGACGATAACGTGGACACCTGAGAATATCCAGAAAGATTCGGTTGGCTATTTGACTTGGGCGAAATCTGAATGCGACAGAATTTTAGACCAATTGGGTGCCAGAGAAATCGCAATTAAAACAAAAAAAAACGAGGTTGAACGAGAATTGCTCGAAAAAGATGTAGATTTAAAGGCATTGTCGGAATTACTTGATGAAGCAAAGATTTTATACAGAGCAAATGTAGAAAAAAAGTCTTTTCCTGTTTCTCTTAGATCAATTCAGTTAAACGAACCCCAACTAAAAGCAAAAATTCTTGAGTCACACCAAAAAATAGAATTACTTAAAAACTCAATCCCAGTCTTTAAAAACACCCTTTCTCTTTTAACCCAGAAAATTGCTGAAACTCAAGGCAAGAGCAATGAAGTAAGTGGCTTGAGAAGAAAAATTGGAAATGATATTGAATTGGCTAAGCTAAAAAAAGAAACATCTGACTTAAATGGTTTGCATTCGGAATTAAAAAATTTACTTGATACTACTTCTGCTGTAGTCCAACCGGATTCAATACCTTCGGTTGATGATCTTGCAAAAATGCAATCTCAGGGACAAGTCGACTTAGAATTTGAAAAGATTTTGAATTCTAAATAGGAACTAGAGCAGGAACAGGAACAAAAGAAGGGAAAATACAAGATTATGATAGCGCTTATTGGTTGGATATTTGCTGTTTTTCTAGGCTTATTGTTTATTCTTACTGTTGATAAGAGCCTCCCTTTTGCACTTGTAATAGGCGTGATCTTACTGGGACTTGTGATGGCTTTGGAGAACAAAAAAAAAGGCCAGCAGAGTAAGTCTAACATCCTATCTGAAATTGAAACCTTTGGAAAAGATAAAGCCCCTGAACTTTCTCAGGGTTTAAATGATATAAGAAATATTGAAGTCGAAGTTCAGAAAAAAAAGGATGAACTTGGTCGTGTTCTCACAGGTCTGGGAAAATCTTTAAATGAAGATGAAGATTACAATAATTTTTCAAACTTATTTGAAGCAACCAAGCGCACAGAAGTGAAAATACAGAAAGACCTCGAAGACGCCTTTCTTTTATATAAAAAGTTTGAAATTTCCTCAGACAGATCTATCGAAGACAAGATTAAAACCATTGTTTCAAATAGTTTGGTTTCCGCAAATGAAATAAAGACTAAATATAAAGATTTGCGGGAAAAGTATTCGAAATAGAAATAATACTATTAAATAAACACAATGTGCTCACCAGCATTTGTTTGGAGGAAAAATCTAAATGGTTTATGAAGTGCGTCGTAATAAAGCAAAAAACGAGGCGGAGAGAGCATCCTGGGATCTAGCAGAAGTTAGAGTTAAAAACGAAACGCATAATATGTTTTTCCGAGACATTTCTTTCTTTAGCAGCTCTCAGGCAAAAGCATACGCCGCCGCCCAAGAAAAACAACATCTAGAATGGCTAAAACACAATGAAGAATTAAATGCAGAACGGGAAACACAACAAGAGCAATCAGATAAATTTTTTAATGAGAACATTTTGCCCACTATTATAGTTGGTGTAGTTATTGTAGTTTTTTTTGTAATTCTTTTTAGGGAACAGGATGATTACAGGAAAGTTGTTGCTAACAACAACTTAAAAAATAAGATTTTATCTGAAATAAATGAATTTGGAAAAGATAAAGCGGTTCAACTTTATCAGGGACTGGAGGATATTAAAAATATCAGAATTGAAATTCAAGGGAAAAAAGATGAGCTTGGTCGTGTTCTTCTAGGTTTGGGAAAACCTTTAAATACTGATGAAGATTATATAAATTTTTTAAATTTGATTGGCGAAACATATCAAACCGAAATTAAATTACAAAAAGCTCTCGAAGATTCCTTTGTTTTATACAAAAAATTTCAAATTTCCTCTGATAAATCAATTGAAGACAAGATCAAGGTTATTGTTTCGAACGGTTTAATTTCCGCTGAGGAAATCAAAACTAAATATAAAACATTGCGAGAAAAGTATTCGAAATAGTTTGTACAAGTTTAAGGTTTGACAATATTATATTTTTTAAAAAAAAGAAAAAAGAAAGCACAGAAAAATGCTTGTGAAAACAAGATGTGGTAATTGTAAAACTGAAATTCCCAATTTAACTGGATCTGAAAATGATTTTCCATGCCCAAATTGCAAATCTTGGGGTTCGGGGAGTAATGGAACGTAAAACTCCGTTAAGCATCTGGGTCGTTGGGATTGCGTAATGGTCGTAGCTCACCTCGAGTGACTTCCTCGGGGACTGAGAAAGAGTAGCGCCCTAACAGATTTATGTGCTCATGTAAGAATGGCGACAATCTTGCAATATCTTCATCCTGGACTAAATA
>JADFXM010000086.1 GCA_015233565.1 Candidatus Rifleibacteriota bacterium | reverse complement strand
TCTTCGATTGCTCAGCTTCAAAAGCCGATTCCGTAGAGATTAAAAAAGTTTTCTGCCCGAATTTTGTTTTGAGACCAAATAATCCCAAAGTTAAGGCAGGAATCTCATCCAAACGAGTTCACGTTTCAAGTTTTTGGGAAAATGGTCTCAAGAGGAATTGGAATTCTGAAGTTGCGAAAAAATTGAAATATTGGAGATCGAAAATTTTTTTTCTTTCTGATATAATCCTCTCAAAGGATTAAAACAGAATAACGTTATGAATTCACTAATTTCACACCCTGATTTTTTACCGGCGCTTTCCATTTCAGGTATTTTCCTGCTTACCTTTTTAGCCGCTGAAGTTCTTAGGTATTATGCCAATTTTAAAATAGAAGCGACCAGAAAATTCGTTCATATGACCGCCGGAATAGTTGCTTTAACCTTTTCATATATCTTTAAATCCCATTGGACATTGTTAATTCTTTGCACAATTTTCGTCATTTTAATGGAAGTAACGCGAAAATTAAACTTATTACAATCAATACATAGAATAGAAAGAAGGTCATCTGGTTCAATTTACCATCCGATTGCAATCTACACCACTTATTGCTTCGCAAGCGTTTTAAAAAAACCCGAATTTTATTTTATTTCAATTCTTGTACTATCAATTTCGGATTCCCTTGCTGCTTTAATTGGCTCCACTTACGGATTCAAACTTTATCGAGTCCAGGAAGAAAACAAGAGTATTGAAGGTTCAACTATTTTCTTTTTTTCCACTTTTATCATCATTCATATTGGCCTTCTTCTCCTGACCGACATTGGAAGACTGGAAAGCATTCTAGGTGCAATAATTATTGCCATTTGTATTACCCTGTTCGAAGCCATTGCTCTTCACGGTGTAGACAACCTCATCATTCCCTGGGGAACCCTTTTCATTCTGTATAGATTTGATGGCCTTTCGGCTTTAGCACTTGTTCACCAATTGTTTAAAGTAGGGACATCTTTCTTCTTCTCATATGTTTTGTCCTTCCCCAGCGGAAAATTTGGAGCGACCGGATCCATGGCATTTGCATTATTTGCTTACGCCGCCTGGGCGATGATTGGTCTTGATTGGTTTGTTTCGGCTCTATTAGGGCTCATTTTGGTCTCCTACACAGATCTTTTTATTGGTAATCCAAAAGAAGAAAATGAAATAAAAAGAATCCGAAATGTGTTTTACGCGGTAGCTGTTGCTGCAATGTGGCTTGTAATCACCAGCTTTTTCTACAACCAAAAACAAATTTTTGTGGTCCCTTACCTTGTGGCTCTCCTATCGCAAATGAGTATCCTCTGGAAAAAGAGAAGGGCTGAACTGGAAAATGAAGGGAAAAAGTCCAAAAACTTTTTCCAGGATTTTAACCTCTTTCTCCGTGCACTCACTCTGACAGTTCTTTTTCTTATCCCATTTCTTCTTTTTGACAATTCTCTCTCCCCCTGGTTTTCACTTGTTACCTGCGTCATAGGAATAATAATGGCAGATGGTTTCTTCTTTTCGATGACACTATTCGGCCAATGGGACCTTATAAAAGATCTCCGGGCACGAATGTGGGCTGATCTACTTTCCACTTTGATCATTTTCCTGGTAAACTATTTCTGGTATGCTACAAGAAGTTTTTAATTGACACTTCAAGAATCCAATCTTGATTTCATGGCAGTTTGACTCCGCTAAACGAGTCTGTCGGAAAAGTCCGGTACATTGAATTCGGTACAAAACGACATTGATTTGATGCGCAAAAGCGGAGCGAAAAAACGGGTTGGTACATGGAATTATCCAATTTTAGGGGTTTTCCGACAGTCTCAAACGAGTCTGTCGAAAAATTCCCTGAAATTTACTTTTTTGTGTACCCACCCAATTTTTCGCCCCGCTTTCTCGCATTAACAGCGAGTCGCTTTGTACCTAATAAAATGTACCGAGATTATTCGACAGCTTCAAACGAACTGTTTTTGCCGATTAAACTTTGATTAAACTTTGTAAAAAACTTCATTCTGAAAACCAAAGTTAATCGGCATTTTAACAAAAGTTGCAAAAGACCCATTGAATAATACTATTAGAAAAATTTTCGGATAATACCAATTTCAATTAGTTCGTTCATCCGACCTATTTCGTGCTTCAGGTCTGCGTAAATTGGAGTTGGGTCTGACAGAAATGAATGCTTCAACCATTCCAGTAAGGGCTCCTTATTTTCATGAAAGTTCCGTGTTTTCTTGGAAAATATACCGATTCAACTTCATTTTGATCAAATCAATGTTCTTGGGGTGATGCACATATTTTTTGGGATTGGGATAATTTCCCCCCATCCACTTTTTTCCCACAAAACGATCAATATTTAACAGTTTTTAACGCACACATGAAAACTTAAACAGACATCCAATTTGATCACCCCGAAATGTCAGGTGTTAACACAGTTCGGTTTGGTAAAAAAAAAGCGCGGTTAATAAACCGCGCTTTTTTTTACCAGATCGTTTTAGTTACTCTCTACTACTCCAGTTACAACGGCATCTCCGGTGGGATCATTGATGATTTCATATGTTTTTCCACAGACTTCCCAGGGACCATAGCCCCCGAAACCTTGTTCTTTAGCTCTCGATAATTCAAACCAGACTTTGGTAACTTCAAATCTTCTAGTAGTCTTGGTTACCAGACTCTTTACCAGTGAAAAAGATACTTTGAAAACAATCGTTGGAACCCCATTTACATCAGCAGTTGATTTTTCTTTTACCACCAAGTTCTGGATTGTACCCTTTGCTAACATACCCTTCAAAAGGTTCAGGATATCCAGAGTAACCGTTAAATCCACCGATAAATTTGAGGTAATGGTCTGTTCATCGGTTTGACTGAAAAAGCCTTTATCCTCACGAGAAACTTCCAAGCCTTTTCGATATTTATATCCGGGTTCGGTATAACCGTAACCTGGAAAATAATCCCGGAATTCTCCGTCAGTTAATGGGGCTTTCCCATTTTTGGAATTAACAACTTCAGAATTTACCTGAGCTCTGAGAGTTTGAAGAGCTGGATACAAGGCTTGCCTTGAAACAAAATCAAGCGATTTGTAAATTTCACTCACAAGGCAGATTCCTTCACGTGAAGGTTCATCCATGACTGCAATCAGATTTTTGCCTAATTCCATACTCTGCTTGTCAAAGATTTCCAAGCTTTTGTTATAACTGCTTTCATTGTCCGCAGTTGGTTTGCTTGAATAAGTCTCAAACAGATCGCAAATTTTCCATCTCTGATTGATAATCTGGAAAATGCTTTGTTGTAAAGAAAAATGCTTGTCAGTCGGAGGAACACCATCAAAAGCTAGAGTGTCTACTGCATACGAGTAAGAACAATAAGACGACAAAAGTAAAAACACTAACAATACAGGATACTTGATACTAGGATACTTCATACTCTTCTCCTAATTTAGGTTACTTGATAATAGGATAATGGTACAATCGCCATTTAGCAACAGACGAAACGGTAACAAAATTTGATTATTCGAAAAACGCTTCAAATCAAAAAGACAGGTTGGTTTTTTTTAAAAAGTTACACAATTTATACAACGGCTTCCCATTTCGTTGGAAAACGTATTACCACTTTTCCTTTTGCAGATGTTATGCCCTTTGCCCGAATTTTTAAACCGGGATTAACTGATCCAAGGGTTTTCCTGAGTCGTGAAATTGAACTTTTTATAGCGGGAGGGTCACACTCATTATCAAAATTGATCCCCCAAACCGATTGAAACAATTCTCCAATCTCAATCTGGTTTGGAAAAGCCAAAATCAGATTTGATAAAATTTTATGTGGAATGGAACCAGGTTTAATTGTTTTTGAAAAATTCTTAAAAACTATCTTTCCCGAGGGACCATCAAAAAAGATCTTTTCCTCCCCTTTAAACAGAGAGTTTTGCCATCTAAAGTAATCTTCGCTCCTAATCTCTTTGGAATCGTTACTTCCCAAGAGATGAAATGTGCTTTTTTTGAATTCTTTTGATAATCCGGATATAATTTTCGAAAAACCTTTTATTTTACTGCAATAAAGATTGATTAGGGGTTGAGGGGTTCTAGAAAAATGGTGCAAACAAAACTTCTTTGCTATAGGTTGTTCCAGTTTAGACAGATTTCCAATATACACCGGCCAAAACACGTCGAATGCATCATTTTTAATGAACTCTTCCAACAAGCTTGCAATCGATTCCCTATTTAAAAGCGGATCTTCAAGAATGTTCAAAATTGCTTTGTTAAGAATTTTCAAATTATAGGCTGATTGAATTTTTTGATTTTCTTGAAAAGGGATTTCGAAATCATCATCAGGTTTCACTTTAAGCCCGAAATAGGAAATTAACAAGCCGTGGTTTACCGATTCAGTTGCTAAGGGAGGAAGCTCCTTTTCTTTGGCTATCTTCATTAAATCGCGATAAACCCTAAGTGATTCAGAATAATTCCCGGAAAAAATAATTTTCTGAGATTTGATTGTTTTAATCAAAAAATAAATGCGTGGATCTGATACGAGCTTTTCATCTTCCGGAACAATTGCCCACCAGGCTTTTGAGGCCGCATATTGCCCCAATAATTCACAGGTCCATCCTAGTAATGCAGCAGTTTCAAAGATTCCGGGATTATGGTTAATTTCCTGCTTCAAACGATATGTTTCTTTAAACACCCGAAATGCACGGGTTATGTATCCCATCTGCATAAGTGTTTTCCCTCGGGTCATTAATAAATTGCTCAAATTCCAATTGTTGCGCAAAGACCGTTGAAGGGAAATTGCTTTGTTTAAAAACAAATTCGCCCTGAGATAGATTCCGCAATCGTATTCTATGATTCCTAAATTTCCTAAAATTGCCGCTTGAGCTTGAAGATTCCCAATTTCTTTCATCAAATTCAAAGCTTTAAAATAATGTAATCTGGCTTCACCAGGTTTTCCTTTAGCAAAAAAAATATTTCCCATCGCAGTTTCAGCCATTCCCAGTCCACGAACATCATTAATCTGCGAATAACATTCCCGGGCTATAAAAAGCTCTGATAAAGCATGCTCAAATTTATGCATCATCCTATAAACATTTGAGGATGCATAGGCTATCTCACCAAGTGCCTGGAAAGCATCTTCCTCTTCTTCAAATTTTCGTTTCGCAACTTCCAATATTGAGATTGCATCTTCGTAATTTCCGCTGTTGGACCTGATTCTAGCTAAAATTGTATACAATAGGAATGGAAGATTTACGCTCCGAGTTATGAACCCCTCGATAATCGCAGAAAGAACTTTTTCTCTACCGCTGTTAAGTAATTCATAACCCTTTTTGGTCAAACCATCTATTAATTCACTTTCCATACCCAAAACTGATGCAAGATAAAGAGCATTCTCATATCTTTTTAAATCATTCGAAAGGAAATTTCTTAAAACAAATTCTTTTATCTCATTTTTTCTGTTGATCAATAAATCGAAATTTTTGCTCAAAAACCTATTAAAATAAATTGGAATACTTCTTTTCAAACGAATACTCTGCTTCTCGTAAAAAAGATCAACCTGGGATTCTAAAAAATATTCCATTTGATTTAAAGGCATTTCAGAAATATATTTTCTCAGAAACTCGTTCAGAAATCGGTCTGAATCAGAATCGTTCCTTAAAGGAAAAAAATTTTTTTCGAAAATAAATTCCTGAAATGGGGAAAAGGATCTAAGTTCCATCCATTCGATTAATGCAAGATCAATCTCAGTTGGGGAGCAAGCCAAGGGCGATTTTTGAATCTCACGGGGATAGCGTATATAAAATCTTTTATCCCAGGCAATTTCAGTTTCTTTAAGTCTTGGGTCCAAAAGTACGGGAGATCTGGTCATATCCATGAAAGGAATTCGAGTAGCAACTGCTTTTCCCGTAAAGGATAATATAAATGAGATTCTTTTTAATGCCGAATCAGAAAATTTCGACATTGAAATCAATTCGTCAGTATTTAAAGGAAGTTTACAAACTAAATCAATAATTTCTTTTAAATTGGGCGAGAACTCCATGTAATCGCATATGTCAAAAATCGTTTTCTCCAAACTGGAAACTACTAGAGAAATTTCATCATATTCCAACCTCTGAAGGTGATGAATTTTTTTTTGAGGAAAATAAACAAAAATGATTTTTGTTTCTCCAAAAGACCTTGGCCGCCTTCTTCGCTTTGACACGATTGTAAAAAGTGGAGGAGGATGGCTCAAATACCCCAAAAAAAACATAGCCCCGTTATGAGAAAAATATTCATCGGGTTCTTCAATTAATTTGGAAAGGCTAATTAATAATTCTTTTTCCACTCAAAAATTTTCCTCAACCATGGTAAGTAAGAAAAGAATAATTTCTTTCTATGAAATTTGCAAAATAATATTTGGGAAATAAATTTTGCAAAATGTCTCTTTCTAAATTCTTTTTTTTTGGGAAATTTTTCTCTAGCAAGAAAACATAATAGTTTAAGGTTAATGCATTATTTGAGAGGAACTGTCTTTAAAGCAATCCTAAAAACAGGAGAACTCTTCCACAAACTCAGAATTCCTGGTATCGATAGCTTGCATTTTCTCGGAAAAGGGCTTCAAAATGTAGTTTTCTGATTTTGGAATACTTTTCGATTGGATTTTATCCTGAGACCAACTTACATAAAACTAAATCAGAAGATTCCTTCCAAAGCAAGTTGGCAATTCATCAATCGAAAAAATGGTATCAAATTTAAATCCCCGAGATTGGGATGTCTGAAACTAGAGATACTGAAATTGAAAAAATTCAAATCAATATAGAATGCATCAAATCTAGTATTTGAAATAATATGGATTTAGTACAACCAGATAAATCCCTTCGATAACATGATGTTTGCCTCTGCAAATTTTATGTTATACTATTATTAGAGTTAGAAAAAGGGGGAGGGAGCATATGAAAAAAGTAATTTTTGCGATTTTGGTTTTTTCAATTTTGCCAAGTTTGGCAGTTTTCGCTTGTTCTGCTCAAGGACCGCAAGATCCTTATACCGGGGTTATTTCCTACCCACCAGGAACAGGCCCCTCAGCAACTATGACAACAATACTTCCTCCTAGTTCTGATCTTGCAAACACTCCTTTCGCCGGAGGAGAATACTTTAAAGCATGGTCCGGCACTGACATGCAATTTCTAATTGTCCCTTGCGGTTCTACCCTGGCTTTTGAGGGAATAATACAATCTACCACGGCGGGACGTCCCCCCTATTGGGAGGAAGGAGAAGTTAAAGGTCTCAACGCCTACACAATCGCTAATGCTCCCAAACCGGTCTGGACAGTATCCGGAAACGGCCGCGGGGATTATCGTGGAGGATCCGCACCACCAGCTGCTGCCGGGCTTGTAATTAAGCAATTTGAATCCCCCCCCGGATGCATGATCGTAGCGGGTGGCCCGGCTCCTAAATCAGTTTGGTCTTTTGAATATGACCAACAGACAGCAGTAAATATGCTCAATATAGCCTGGGCCGATCCGGCTTACAAAACTCTTATTATTTCAGGACTTCAAAGTCGCCTTCCAACGATGACCGCGACACAAATTGAGACTTTTTTTGGCGATATTTTAAACGCCCCTGGGAACCCAGTGATTCACCCCGAGGTTAAAAGTTACCGATTTGATAATGATACCTACTGGGTTAGTGCGGAAAAATTAGGTTTAACTCGAGATGATGGCGCTGTAAGTCCGATGCAAAATGAAATGGCACTGCGTATTCCCCAGCGAGAAGGTGCGTTTGAAAACATCGGAACTCAAAACGCTCATTCTTTTAAAGACACTGCTACCGGCACGCCGGTATATACAAAAAATCTATATGATGAAATTAAAGTTGTGCTCAAATCCGGATATATCGCATGTCAAGGCAATCCAACTTGGTACAACAATGGAAACTATACCTCCCAATTCGATGTCACGCCACCAAGTTCAACAAAATATTCACGTTCAGGTTCTCCTTATATTACCGTTGATTTTGCTTGTCCGACCTATCCAGATTACTGGGTAATAGACTGTCAATCCGGAATCGATTCGTTCCAAGATTGGGTTTGGTGCTGGATTGAAGGAACTAAAAAACCTAAACCGCCAACAACAGTTATTTCCTCCGCAACCACAAATATTGATGATTATTACGAGTGGTCCACTGACTCAAATGATTTTGCGATTGGAGGAGTTTTTGTTCGGGGAGCCTATACTAGTGGTAGTTCTTCCAGCGGTAGAAACACTTTGGTTTATGTAACTGTCATCGATACTCAACCTCCAGCTTCGTTTACATGGCTGGCTCCAACTGCGGGACAATTAAAAGGAGCCACAGGTAAAACTTTTTCACAAAGTTCACCAGCAGGAACAAGCGTTAAATTCAAAGTTCTGGACAATAACCCTATGTTAAGTGTTACAGATCCTGGCTTCCGTAAAATAAACGCCATACTCCCATCGGGCGTTGCACTTTCAAGCCTTGCCATCATAGAAGCATCCAAGAAACCTACCGGAGGTTCCGACAATGCCGCGACTTTTTCAAGATATATTATTCCCACACAAAATGGTTTCCAACCCGGTGGAAATACAATTCTTGCAGCGAGTTTTTCATACAATGTTTGTGTAAACTCATACGTTGGGCTAAAAGGAAACACTGCCGAAAACACTCCTTTCCCCACTTTCATGGGCATCACTGTTGTTCCTACGCAACGTTTTGTTTGGAAAACAGTTTCACTGCCAGGTGCAAATTTTTCGAATTTCCAACTTCATGATGCAGCCGGAAACGTTGTTACCGCGCTTAGTCAGTTGATGACCGGAACAGTCTGGCAAGGGTATTCTTCCTTTGATGTTGAAATCAATCCAACAGGTTTAACAGCTTTAAACGAGCCTATGGGCCATAGTTTTGCGCAAAACTCCCAAGCATATACAATTCCCTTCGGAGACTCCACCAAGGGAAATTTTGTAGCTCCTGCTTCGCTTCCCACAGATGGTACTCCTGTTTTCTCCGATGGAATTTACTTCTATCCGTGGAGTGCAAAAGCAATTAAAATGTTTCCAATTGTCACCGATGGATCAGGCAATCAGTCTCCCAGAGAGGGTGACGTAAATTCTATTCTCTCTATGAAATTTTCTGGCTTAGAACTCCCCGCCGATATGATCTCCTCCTGGACCGAACCCACTGCAAACCTTACCCCTCCGGCAACCGTTACACCCATCTTAGGTGGAAAACTCATGGGCCTCCCGGAAAGCAATTGGGGAAACTTCTTATTCCTTGATAACATGGCAGATGAAGGAAAACCAAATATCGCTCTTGAAGTAATGAATACTAAAATTCATAAAGCCGCAATCTATGGAAACCTTTTCGCAGGTGCCGGACAATCGACCAAATATTGGCAAGCATTTGCCCAAGCCGCTACCTCTTCAGTTGTAATTGCCTCTGATTCAAACATTGGAGAAAAATGCTATAACGATCAAGATTCCGAAAAAGATGATTCCAGATGGCTATTCGACGATCTGACTGCTGATCCGGCAAATGTTTACATACCCCTTCAAGATGCCACCGAACAGCAAATTTTCCGACCATGGGCTTACGCAGTCCCAAATTCCTTTGCTCCTTCGGCAACTGGTATTTGGCCACCAAATTACTGGAATGGCGGATCGACAGTAAGTACATCAAGATTAGCATTCGAGCACGATTCAAGAGTTCCAGTTGTCTTCCGCTATTGGACCTGGGACAACATCAACTCCTTCAAGAATGACGATCCAACTGCCCCCAACGGAATTGCCCTGCAAACAGACACTAAATACACGGATGTCGGCAATCACGTTACTGCAAAAGTCACTCTAAGAGATGTTCCAACATACTCCGGAGACGTTCCTGATGCTCAATTCAACTGGAGAGAATACACTTTCCCCAATCCGAATAACAATAATGAAGAATGTTCGATTAAACTTGAAGCCTCCGATGGAGCTGTTCCAGCAAACACCAGAACGCTTAAGGTTAATTTCCGTATCTGGAGCCCAAGAATGGAAATCATCCGAACACTTGAAGACCAAAGGCAAAAGAAATAAACCCACACATTTGAAGTCGTCGAAAAATCTCGGTACATTTTATTCGGTACAAAACGACTTACTGTTAACGCAAGAAAGCGGAGCAATAAAATGAGTAGGTACACAAAAAAGCGAATTTTAGGGGATTTTTCGACAGTCTCGTTTAGATTGTTAAGTAGTAAAGTATATCTTTAACATCATTGCGAGGAGCAAAATGACCATAAAATACAGGGCTTCCAAAAAAAAATGCCCCTCGCAGTGATTTGGTTTTATAAAAAAATTGAAACCTTCTAATAAAGATTCGTGATGATCATCTTCAGCAAAATTCAATTCTTCCGAACGGGAGAAAAACCAACAAAAAAATTTCGATTTTAATGAAGTCTTATTCCAAAAAAAAATGAAGTCGTCTTTGCGGGAAATTCTCCCCAATTGCATTTTCTCAATTGCAAAATGTTTGTTTTTAACTAAGTTATCCGGGGAAACGCTTTTTTTGGTGACAATTCTTTTTGGTTTCGTGGTAAAATTATATTCGAAAATTTATCAATTCTTAAACTAACTTGGAGTTGGACCAATGAGGATAGGTAAGATTTTAGTAATTTCCTTGGTTTTCTTGTTGGCAGTAACATATATTTCTAATGCCAAGGGGACAAACCCCGAAGCAGCAGGCTTAACAAAACAAGCCGAAGAAGCTTATAAAGCTAAAGACCTTGAAAAAGCCAGTCAGTTAATGCTTGAAGCAATAAAAAAAGAGCCGGATAACGCTGTTTTCCGCTTCATTTACGGAAAAATCCTCACAGATCTCAAAGACTACCTACAAGCCAAAGAAAATTTTGAAATTGTCTCAAGATCTCGCCCATCAACAGAAAAAGGTGATGAGTACAATCAAAAATTAAAAACCTATAAAAAGAAAATAAAAGACCTCCAGGATGAATTCAACCAAAAAGGCGAAGAAAAGTTTAATGTATATTTGAAAAATCAAGATTCTAAACAGCGATTAAAGCTGGCAGTCACTCTTTTTCAGGCGTTTAAGCTCAATCCATCCCTTCGATATAAAAATTACGATGAATTAAAGAATGCGACAAAAATTTATGAGGAGGCCCTTGATACTTCCCTCAAAGGAAAAGAGTGGAACAAAGAACCAATGCTGCAATTAGCCTTCCTTTATGAAAGTTCCAATTTGAAAGATAAAGCCGCCGAAGTTTATATGCGTGCACTTGATTATATTAAAGACCCGAATGAAGAATTTATAATAACTCACAAATTCGATTACTTAAACAGATCTTCGAAGGAAAAATTGCTCGACACAATCGAAGCCGGGGAATTCAGCCAAAAAGATCTTGAAGAACTAATAGGCAGCCAAACTGAAAAACTAAATACAGAAGAAAAAGCAAAAGTTGACACAATGATCAGTGACGCTAGAGCCAAACTTGAGAACGCTGCAACTCAAGAAGAGAGAGAAGAAGTCCTTGAAGAAATAAAATCCAGTATTCTTGAAAAACAGAAAAAAGGAGAACTCCCAGGACAAGAAAAATTAAACGAAAAATTGAAAAAAGATGGAAAATCTCTCGAAGATTACATGAAAGAAAAGGGATTTTAAGCCAAAAAAGCTAAAAAAGTTATACTTTTTTGTTTTTTTTTCCAGATATTTGAAGGATAGCAATTTGATCAGAGCCTAATTTTACGAGAGCCCATCAAAATGAAATGTTTTCTCGAAATAATGGGGTGATACCAGAAATTGATGGAAATTGAAATTCCGAAAGAAAAGGAAAAAAGATGTTTAATTTTTACAGAAATCCAGTTTCCATAAAAACCAAAAAAGCTTTCACCTTAATTGAGGTGATGATTGCAAGCGTAATCTTAGTTGGATTCCTATACGGAGTCTATGAACTTTTTATGAGTTTCAGAAGAGTAAATGACAGGGGAATGTGGGTTTCTAAAACTACAAACGAAGTCCGAAACGGTCTTAATCTTTTAAGACAGGAAATTAGTAAAGCTACGGTTCCGACCACCATTACCCAAACAGGTGGAGATTCTTCGCTCTATACTTCTGACAGCAAACTTTTTTTCTCTGGAAGCCCGGTCACTATTACTGATTTTTCTGCTGACGCCCATTTATTGAAATTCTTCATGGGTGTCCCCGGGAGGCAAGGCATAGTCGGAGAACCCGATATTCCAACTACAATAATGCAAGGGTTATTGGAAATACAGGGAGGGCAAGTAATCTACACCAGATCTTTTGTTTCGGGTGATTCAACTAAAATTCCTGAAATCTCGCAAATTATTGCCAGAAACCCTGGCAAAATCGATCTTGAAATTGTTCAAATAACCGACCAAAACTTACTGGCGGTGAATCTAAGGAATTTTGTTAAACTTACGATTGAGTCGGTAGCCCCCAAATTTCCTGAAACCAAAGTTACTGAATCAATTGAAGCACCATTTGAAGTAGTACCTCAACAAGGTGGGTCGTTATGAAAAGCACAACTGGCCTAACTCTTCTCGAAATCATGCTTGCAGTTTTAATTATGGCCTTTGCTATCCTTCCAATTGCCGATATGCTCACCCAAACCTCCAAAAGCACCAAATTTGAAAGAAGTGAATCGGAAGCCATGCAGTTTGCGTGTGACGTTTTTGACAAAATACTAATGAAAATGGATTTCGACGACCCGAATATTGCAAGCCCTACCGAAGTTTTCCTTGTTTTGAAACAAACGGAGATTTTATATTCCATTGAGGTAACAGATGTTCCAATGCCTAATCCCTACAAAAATTTTGTAGTCCCTACAATATTGCATTACCATGACCCTTGCCCAGGCGGTATTGAAGCAATTTCCACCCTCAGTGCAATGCTTCTTCCTGATCAGACCTTAAGCATTTACCAATTAGACAAGGAAAAATTACCCAGCGGATCCGGAGTTGATTTAAAAGATATAAAGATGGTTGTAAAATGGAGACCAAGAGGGTCTAACAATGCTGACGACTATAATCGGCATCCCATTAATTTGTTTACGCGAAAGGCACGATTGTGAGAAAATTTTTAAACAAAAACAAATGTTGGAAATTTTTCTTAAACAATTCCGGAATGGCTGTTCCGATAGCTTTGCTATTCACTCTGATAATTTTTACTTTTTTCTTTTCACTTTCACAATTCAGAAGTAGTGTAAAAAAGCAGAATCTAGCTTCCCACACTCAGAAAAAAGCATACTACATGGCCATGGGAGGAGTTCAACATGCTCTATTAAAGCTTCGTTTACTCCCAACCGAAGCATACAAGGCTTCATGTCTTGCGAAAGGAATATGTCCCTTTTTCAATCCTCGCGGAAACACTTTGATCTCAACAACCATTCCACCGACCAATATCTACTCTCAATCTCTTGATCAATTCAGATGTGATTTAAACTCCGCGTCAATGCCTTTCTCTTTTACCGACCCGGAAATCGTTGGTGGCGCCCATCCATGGAAATATGAAGTTTGTAGTTTTTCAATTTCAGTTTTCTATACCAGCACCGATACTGCATCCTTGGGGTTAGTAAGGGAAGATGCAACCATCAGAGTAATGGGATATGCATTTGATGCAAGAGATGACAGCTTAAAAGAAAGAATAGAATTTGTTGAAAAACAAGTTGAAATGAAACGAAAAATTCAATAAACTGCTTCTGATCAACGCTAAAAACCGGGAATAACAAATATGAGAAAAATTTTTATTTTGGCTATTTCTTTCATCTTCCTTTTTCAAGCTTTTTGGGCTTTTGGTGAAAAAATAAATAAAGAAGTTTACCTTTCAAAAGCCAAAGATTTCCTGAAACAAAATAATACTTCCGAAGCCCTTCAAACTTTAGAAAAGGGGTTATCAGAATATCCGAATGAACCCAAGTTGATGTTTGCCCTCGGAAGCCTTTTAGAAAAAAATGGAAGATTAACTGAAGCAAGAGATTTTTATGTAAAAGTAAAAAATGTTTTGCCGAATTACCCAGCCCTTACTTTCAAAATTGAGCAACTTGAAGTAAAAATAAACCTTGAAAAAAGGAATAAATCTTCTTATTTAACTACGGAACAAAAGAAAGCCCGAGAGATTTTTCTGGAAGTATTAAGAGATAAATCCCTTGGAAAATTCGAAATTGCATTTCCCAAATTCATTGACTGCGTTGATCTTGACCCTACTTTCCTGGATGGAATAGACGAAGGAATAATCAAAGCAGGATTGAACTATTATAAAGAGGAATTTAGAAAAAAATCCAAAGATGCTCTTTATTACTTTTCTGTTTACATTGCCTTCATGGGAAACTTCTCCGATGCAATTTCAGGGCTACAAAAATTTATTGCTTCTAATCCATCTCCTGAAATGAAAGAATGTGCTGAAACCCGAATAAAAAAGATCGAGGAATTGAAAAAAAACCTTGATAAATCTGTTCAAAACAGTCAAATCGCAGAAAACAAACCTAATCCTCTTTCCAATTTTCCAAAAGTTCTTGATAAAAAACCACAAACAGTTTCATCCTCCATAGCTATTGCCTCCACTTCTGCATCAGGAACAATTTCTGCTCCTCGTGAAGAATCCAAAGATTTTGGCGAGCTCATGGCGAAGGGTTTGGCAGCTAAAGATGAAGGAAAAATTGGGGACGCAATCAAATTTCTCACACTTGCAAATCAGGTTCAACCAGATCCAAGGAGTACTTTAGTATTAGGTGATATCTATTATGCTGATGCAAAGGAAAGACCAGAGCTAACCAATTTAGCAAGAACTGCTCTCGAGTACTACTTCAAAATCCAAAAAGATTTTCCCGATTCCCCAGAAGCTGCAACTGCGAAAATAAGAATAACAAGTATGCAATCTCCAGTTTTAAAAAGGTCAAAAGAAGTACTTGAGTATTTTGAGAAAAAGAACAATTCCCCAAATTAGTTAGTTTCCAACACTTCGAATCCGGCAATTTGTGTTGAGTTTTCGTCAATTGAATTTAGAGCAATTTTTTTTATCTTATGCTATCAGAAATTTAAGACACTACAGTCAATCTAGGGAAGAGGTAACTTGACAAGGCTGCTGTTGAGCGGAGTTGAAACGTCAGTAGTAATTTTTTGAATTAGAGAATTCACCTTTATGATGTACTGAATTAACCCAGTTGTGGCAAAGGGCTTGAAGACATTTTTCAATTAAAAGCTATGGTGCGGAGTTTAATTCGAATATCGTTTTTTGGAACAGTCAAAAAAAGTGCTTATAAGAATTGAATTTTACTATTTTATTTTCAAAATATGAGGCAAAACTCATCACATAACAATAATAGACCCAACATAGCTTCTATAGGAATGAAGTTTTCATGTACAGAAAATCCGTTGTTTTCAGGAAAAAATTTAATCGTTTAAAAATTCTTAAAAAAATGAGGCTGTATTGGGTTATTCCTGACCGATAAGTCCTCTTCAATTAAGGGAACAAAATATGAGAATAACGATACGGCCTGAGTTCAAGTATTTACCACCACATACTCCTGTCCAAATGCATGTCATGATAACCTTTTCAGCAGAAATTCCCGGACAGGTAACCGCAGCCAGAAACCCCATTTCTTTGGCTTTTGTTATTGATCGAAGCGGTTCTATGCAAGGGGAAAAGTTGGAAAAAACAAAGAACGCGCTTTCTGAAATGGTTCGACTGTTGACCCGACGAGATCGGGTTACACTTGTAACTTTCGAAACAGAAGTACAACACCCTATTAAATTGACTAATCTGACTGACAAACCAGGTATTTTCAATACCATTGGCAATCTAGTCACTGGGTCCAGTACAAATTTGTCCGGTGGCTGGATGCAGGGTTTTACAGAAATTCAGGAAAACCTTAATTCCACACATATTAATCGGATCATTCTTTTAACGGACGGTCAAGCAAACAATGGAATTACCGATGAAAAGACACTTTCAGAAATGGCAGTTGCTTTTCGACAAAAGGGGGTTTCCACGTCAACATTTGGTTTTGGAAATGGTTTCAATGAAAATTTGCTTAAGGAAATCGCAAAAAACGGTGGTGGAAATTTTTATTTTATTTCCCAACCTGAAGACGCAGTAACTTCATTTAGAGCTGAGTTTGGAGAAATTCAGCATATTGCAGGGCAAAATTGTCAAATTGGCTTCAAGTTCCCTCCTGGAGTACATTTTATTGAGGATTTTTCTCATTACAGAAAAGAAGAAACACCCGGAGAAGTTCGGTTTTATCCGGGTGATCTATTAGACGGAGTTGAAGGTCAAATTATCCTTCGTTTAGAGCTTGAAAAGGATTTCTGCGAAGGAAACAAAGATTTGTTCTCCTTTGATCATCAGTTTAATTCAGCTTCCGGAAACTTTGACCTGATTAAAGAACAAGAGAAATTTTCTTTCACTTTCCGGGAAGGAGACGTCCAACTCTTTTTGGATAACGAAATTCTCGATGAAATCATTATGGCAAAAACAGCAAAAGCAAAATCTATTGCTTTTGAAGAAACTCAAAAAGGAAATAAAGATAAAGCCCTGTGCATTCTAGAAGAACGAGAACAATGCATTTCCGACCGTTTGAAAAGTAAAAAATCGCTCCAGGGTAAACTTTTGTTCCAAGAAATAGAGTTGCTAAACCGTCTGAAAAAAGACATAGCAGGTGAAGTGGATAACCTTGGAAAAACGATTCAATCTCAAGTTGAAGAATATGTAAAAAAACGCGGAGTGTACATTCAAAACCGAAAAGAGAAAAAATTCATTTTTAAAAAGATTTTCCAAGCATGGAATCAAGCAGAGATGGATGATTTTTTTTCGGAAACCCGAACCCGACTCACCGATTTAGGTCTGGAACACGACTTCCTGAGTAAATGCCTCTTTTGTCTTACCGAGCTTGTTGCCAATGCAGTTGGTCACGGCTGTCATGGAAAACCCGACGGAGAAATTCAGGTAAAGGGAGTTTTTAAAAGAGGGGGCTGCCTCATTCAGGTTTTCGACCCCGGTAACGGGTTTGCAGTAGAGGAGGTCTTGGAGAAAGCAAAAAATAGATTCCCGGAAAAACTTCCTTCTTTTTCCATTAATTCGAACGAAATAAAGAATTTGGAAAAAGGGCGCGGAATAGCTTTGATGCTTGCGCTTGGAGCAGATCTTAATTATACCGCAGGTGGACGTGAAGCAATGATTCGTCTGGAAAACAAAGTTCCAGAAGGAATTCTTAGTTTTGATTCAACATCAATTTTACCTACTGATCAGATTAAAACAGAAATCCTGATTCGCAATCACCTCTGGAAAGGGAGAAACATCCCAGAGATTTTATTGAACCGAGAAAGCACTGTGCACGATGGAAGGGTATTTAGGGAAATAGCAGTATCCTTCAAACAAAAAGGTGTGCTTGAATGCATTCTAAACATGGAAAATGTTGTCGTTTTGAACAGTATTGGTATTGCTGAGCTGCTTAGCTTCGTGGATGGAATTTTCGAAGCTGGAGGAACAGTCGCAATTATTATAACAAATTCAGTCATTGAAAAGTGTTTAGAACTTGTAAATATCCCACAAATAGCCTATCTGGTGAAAACTCTTAACATAGCACTTGAAAAATTCCCTGATAGCGAACCAATTTCATAGAGTTTCAGCGAAAGATTTTCAGAAAAAAAAATTATTCTTTTACCAATTATTGGCAACGAATAATTTGTACAGACCTTATGGAAAAATTCGCGGTTGGTACTATTTTTCTACAAAAATAAGTCTCCCACGAGACTACACCTCTTTATTTCTATTGAATTTTTGGGTGATATTTAATTTAATAATGGATTATTTTTTTCCCCCCTTACAAAATTTATATTTTTTCCTTATAATGAATAGGTATAGGACTATCCTTCTCAAGGAGGAATGATTGATGCAAGCAAGAAAATTCTACTTAATCTGGAGTTTATTTGTTTTAACTATTTTTTTGAGTGTTTCTCTCTTTGGCGCCCCAACTGACGGAAAACTTGAAAAATTATTCATTGAATTTTCCAAGGAAATTCAACTTCAAAAGAATGCAGCGAATTCAAGTGAAATTAGCGTTACTTATCAGAGCATCTCGAATGATAAATGTCAGGAAATCAAAAAATTCATGGCACAATTATCTTCCGAGAACGAATTATCTGCAATTTTCGCAAAAATCGAAGGATTTGAAAGAAATGTTTCATCGGATGCACAATTAGCAGCTCTTCAGTGCACACTTAGTTGTCTTGAAGAGAGGATTAAATTTCTTTCTCAAACCGAATCTCTGTCTTTTTCAAAATTTCTTCCCCAAATTGCTTCTCTAAGAATAAATATTTCAAAAAAGCAAAATTCTCAAAAGAAGACTCCCGCAATCTTATCTTCGATAAATACTTATTCTCCTAAACCACAATTCAGCCAACAAACATCAAGAGCCTCAAGGGATCCTTCTTCCGAACGTCTTGGCGCTATCGTTGCGAACGGAAAAACCAGTTTTTCTGTATACTCCCCTGATGCAACCGAAGTAAGTCTCGTAGTTTTTGAAAAAGCTGAAGACACTAACGGGCAAGGCTATAAAATGGCCAAAGGGCAGGACGGAATTTGGCGAGCAATAATAAACGGTGAATTATACGGAAAATTTTATGGTTTCATGGTAGATGGACCAAAAACAGCTGGTTTCCTCTTTGATCCAAAGAGATTGCTGTCAGACCCTTATGCTTTGGCAAATGTTAACCATGATGGAAAAAGTATTATTGTAAAAACAGATTTCAACTGGACTGACGATGGGTTCGTTACTCCTGCTCCCAAAGATTTAATAATTTATGAATCCCATGTGAAAGATTTGACTGCCGACAGTTCTTCAGGAGTCTCAGAAAAAAATAAGGGAAAATACCTTGGACTCCTTGAAGGAAAAGGCACAGATGCGATTCTGGGGCACCTAACCGACCTGGGAATTACAGCAGTAGAGCTTCTTCCATGTCATGAATTCGATAACAATTTCGCGGGACATTTAAACTATTGGGGATACATGACCAGTCACTATTTTGCTCCTGAATGCTCATATGCAAGTGGAAAAAACGGGGAAGCCGTAAAAGAATTCAAACAAATGGTAAATGGTCTCCACAAAGCTGGACTTGCAGTAATAATGGATGTTGTTTTCAACCACACCACAGAAGGCAATGAACAGGGAGTTCCAATCAATTTCAAAGGTCTCGATAACCCAGGATACTACCGCTTAACTCCCGATAAAAAATATTACATGAATGGAGCGGGTTGTGGAAATGAATTTAGATCAGATAATCCAATGACCCAAAAATATATCCTGGACTCGCTAAATTATTGGGTGAAAGAATATCACGTTGATGGTTTCCGATTTGATCTAGGTCCTATAATAGACCGAGACACCATGGGAAGAATAATCAATGAATTACCCCCGAACGTAATTCTAGTTGGTGAACCATGGGCTTGCGACTGGCAAAGGGCACAATGGGGAAAAGGAAACTTTAGAAACACACGTTTCGGAAAATGGAATGATGATTTTCGAGAAAAGGTCCGCGCTTTCATGGGTGGAAATGCCAGCAGAAATGATCTAATTACGGTCCTGGCTGGCTCTTGTTTTTGGTGGGCCGGAAAACCTACCGAAAGCGTAAACTACTTGGAATCGCATGATGGAGCAACTATGTGTGATATGTTCCATGGTGACAAAGCTAGAATTAAATTAGGCGGAGTGGCACTCTTGACAGCTCAGGGAATTCCAATGCTCCAAGAGGGACAGGATTTCATGAGAAATAAAAAAGGGAATGACAATTCCTATGACCAGGACAACGACGTTAACTGGCTCAACTATACTTACAAAAAACAAAACCAAGATATTTTTGATTTTTATCGTGGTTTAATCCAATTAAGGAAAAAATATCCGAATTTCAGACATGATTCCCCATTAACTGATAAACAAATTGAATGGTATCAACCACCAGATGAAAAAGCCCTTGGTTTCAGGGTTTTTGGAGACACCGATCTAATTGTTCTATTAAACAGTGATTCCAACACAGGCGTAACATTCAATCTTCCCGATCAAATTGATTGGAAAATTATTTGTAATGGAAATAAAGTAGATGATTCTGGCCAACTGGGATCAGCCAAATACACTTACTTTCTTCCACCTCTAACAGCGGTTATTTTAAAAAATAAATAAATTTCGAATTTAATAAAATTTAAATTTCAAAAATTAAAAACCCCTTCAAATAGCCCTGGAGCTATCGAAGGGGTTTTTTACAAAAACTTGGGGGATTGTACATTTTTTCCGGGAAAAAATATATTTTAAAGGTTTCCTTGCGAAAAAAAAAAGTTTTTAAATTCGAATGTGATACCACTTTTTAAAAAACTGTAAAAAAAAAAAGCCTACCTCTTTCGCCTGAAGGTTAAAAAGCCTTTATCCTGAATTTTTTTTGGGGGGAAATTTTTTTTTCGATCGAACAATTTCAGATTTCCCAACCTCGGGGATTTAAATTTGATACCATTTTTTGCATATTCTGGAAGAATCCGGTCACCGAATCTGATTTTATCCGGCCAGTGATTCTGATTTAAAGCGGTCACTGATTCTGGAGAAATCCGGTCACTTTTTTGAATTTTCCAGAATCAGTGACCGGATTACCAGAATCGGTGGCCGGAATG
>JADFXM010000085.1 GCA_015233565.1 Candidatus Rifleibacteriota bacterium | reverse complement strand
AAGAATGCAATCGCCTGATTAGGTCTCTAAAAGAGAAAATACTCAAAACAAAAAAGCCAAAAATAGTTCCGAGAGCGGGGCGTTAAAAAAAATCAAAAAAAATAACGAGGGTACCCGAAATGTATGCACTATATATACTTAAAAAAACTAGAATAAACATAATGGGGAATTATTCAAAAAACATTTGCGCGTTTCCACAACTAATTCAAAGGAGTTAGAAGAACTTGGTATTTTAGTTCGAACTATCGCCTGGAAGAAGGTGTTGAGGGATATCCTGGAAGGAGGTTACCCGGTTGCCGGTGAAATTCAGTATCCAGACACGGTCGAAAACATCTCCGCCGGGCCAATCAGGAGTGGGATTCCAGCCGAATTGAGAAACGATGGACGGAATGGCCTTGTGTTCCCAGCAGATTAATATCATTTTCCCATTATAAGCAGAATTGTTCATTATGTCTGAAACAATTTCCTTGGTTTCGTTTTTAAGAAAATTTTCATTGATGTTAATTTTGAGGTCTCGTGCAAGAGGGGTGACAGTTTCAATAGGTCTTAAGGAACCGTCAGGGCCTTTTGGGCACATGGCATAAATTGAAACCGGAGTTCCGAATTTTGTAACAGTCGGGTTTGTCTCAAAAAACTTAACCAAAGCAAGGGCACGTTGCCGACCTTGATCGTTCAATTCATTTCCGGAAGGGGGTTTTTCTCCATGGCGAATCAAAATTACTTGTGCAGGCGCTGAAAATGCAAAAGGCGGAAATACAGCAAACACTATCTGAACAAGCATCATTAGCAATAATAACTTCTTCATACTTTTTGCTCCTTATGGAGGGGAACTATACGAGGGGGAAGATAATTTGGAAAAGGCTTTCCAGCTATGTTTTTAAAGGGAAGGAATCCAGTCGAATAATTCAGTTTGAAATTGGGCTAGATTTCTTCCTGTGGCTTCTTCGACTGCGTTATCTACATTGCTCCCTTTGCCGAGGGAGGTAAGAAGTTCGTCCATTCCTTGGGTACCCCATCTTTCATAGAGAAATCTTATTGCCAAATAACTTTCAAGGTAACCTTGCATTATTTCTCCGTTGGAATCACTTCTTGAGGGTGAAAGGTTCAATGTTTGAAGTGGAGGAAAGGCTTTCTGATCTTTTATTTTTTCAAGGAGTGATGCATAGGCAGGATAAAGAATGTTTGAATCTCCATATACCGCCTGAAGCTCAGAGTGGACAGCTGTTCCTTCGTGAATCCAGGTGGGGCAGTTTTGATTTGTTTTCAGATTAATCAATACGTGGGTTAATTCATGAGCAAAAACCCCTTTTACATTTGTTGGATCGGAATAGCCCTGTTGTAAGGGAACCAAAATTTTTATTCCTTGAGTTAATGCTCCAACCCATTTGTTTGCCTGATTAACGCTATAAAAATCATCTGTTTTATAGAAAACGACATTCACTTTGGTATCTGGCTTGAATTGAAGATCATCTGATACCTGGTCATAAACTTGTTCAAGGATTTCAGAAGTTAATTGGCCGATGTCTTTTTGAGAATCGCCTGCATAATAGACTATGAATTTTTGGGTTTCATCACGAGTTGAATTGCCAGTTGAGGCAAGTTGTTCTTTTGCTTTGTTCAAGTATTCCTGGACTGTGGCAGCGTCTTGTTCATTGGGTGCCAAAGGAAGTGCGTCTTCAAAATTCTCGAGTGCATTATCGTAATCTTTATTTTCAAAACTGGCCTTAGCAAGGTAAAAAAGAATGTAGAAATTTTTTGGGCTTATTTTCTTTGCCTTTTCATAAGTGGAGACAGCTTCTTCAAGTTTCAGGGATTGCAGGTAACATAGCCCCAGTTTCATTAATCCATCAAGGTTCTCAGGATTAAGATTAGCGCTTATTTCAAAATGAGTGGCAGCATCTTCCCACATTTTTTTTTCGAAACAAGCATTACCCCAAAGGTACTGAATTTTATAATTATCCGAATCAATTTCACTTGCTTCCTGGAAGTTTTTGGATCTTTCTTCCAGATTGTTGGAATGGTCCAGGGCCCTTTTGAACAGCTCTTCAAGTAATTTTTTTCTTATAGGAATATTCTTGGGATTCTTGCGGAAAACTTCTTTCAACTCTTCAAAAGAAATATTTTCAAGAACCACAGGGTCAATCGAAATTTCAGAAACTGAAACTTCGGTTGGGAGGGCATTCGAAACTGAAGCAGCAGCTGGGTCTGTAGTTGAAGCTGGAACAGCAAAAACACTTTGATTGAAAAAAAAGAACCCCAAAAGAATAATAAAAATTATGAAAATTTGAGGAACTTGGGAGGAGAAAAAAAGTGTTAAATCTCTGTTATTGTTCTTCATTTTTTCCCCCCTTTTTTCAAATATAACATTTTTTTTTCAAACAAGGAAAGGGAAAATTAGTATTATTCCAATCGTTGAAAAATTCTTGAAACCTGAAAAATAAACCTCCCAAAATTTTGTTGATTTGTTATTGCACCCGTTTGGTCATCTGAATGCAATTAGTCGGGCATACATCAACGCACAACCCGCAACCAAAGCATTTTTCATGGTCGATTTGCAAAGAAGCTTTTTCAATAAGACGGCTGCCAAAATGGCAGACATTTTCACAAAGCCCACAGTTAGTACAATTTTTTAGGTCAGTTTTCTCAACAAATTTGCCTTTATCACAAGCCTCTTCAGCACTCAAAAAATAGCCACAACAGTCGCTACAACAAAAACAAATTCCTTCGGTTTGGAAACGATCTTCACTTCTGAAGGGTCTTGGTACCAACCGCTTGGAGGAAGCTTCTGCAAGAATGTATTCAACCCCCTCTCTTGATAGTTTCTTTGCATCTTCAAGTTTTGTTATGAGATGGGTATTGAAATTCAGGCACACATCCATCCTTGATTGTTTGCAGCTTCCTTTTCCTTTTCGACAACCACAGTCGATAACCCAAAAATCTTTTTGGGAATTGATTAGGTCAGTGGCTTCGCTTAAAGTGCAAACATAATGCATGGGTATTTGGCTTGTCATAAAATCTCCTATTGAAAAATTGCTTAGGCGTCGTATGGAAATAAAGTGATGATTTTGTCTTTTTCCTTTGTCGGAAAAAGTGTTGTATCTACTCTTCCAGAAGAGCTCGCTGAGGAAAAACGTGTACCCTTGAAATGATCATGTTATTTTTGGACGGCGCCTTAGCTTATCTTTTGGTTGAAAAATTCAGCCACCCAGTACTTCTTTAAATTTATCGAAGAAGGATTTTGAGGCACCTATTGTAGAATTGCCGGAATCCTTTTCCTCTTTGGCAAATTCAAGTAATAATTCTCTTTGCTTTTCAGACAATTGAGTAGGTGTGCGAACAAAAATTCTGACAAGTTCGTCCCCTTCCCCACCGTTGTTGGATCTGACCCCATAACCACGCAAACGGAATACTTTTCCGGTTTGAGTTCCAGCTGGAATGCTCACCTTTACTGCACCCTTAAGGGTTGGAACATCTATTTCACCCCCTAAAGCGGCCAGTGGGAAAGAAATTTCCTTTGCACAAACTATATCATCTTGTACTCTTTCAAAAACCGCATGTTTTTCAACAAAAATTACAATATAAAGATTTCCTGGTGTTCCACCTTTTTCACCGGATTCGCCTAGTCCAGTCAATTTTAACTTGTTGCCTGTTTCGACTCCCGGGGGAATCTTTACATCGATTCTTTCATTTTGAGAAATTTTACCAGTCCCACGACATTCTTTGCATGGTTTTTCAATCAATTCACCTTCACCCTGGCATTGATGGCAGGTTTTCTGGATCGCAAAAAAGCCCTGGGAAAAAGTAATAGTTCCACGTCCTTTGCAAACTGGGCAAGGAATTCTTCCGGTTCCGGGGTGTGCACCACTTCCACCACAATTTGTACAAGAATGTCTTCTTTTCAGATCGACAGTCTTATTGCAACCAAAAACCGCTTCCTCAAAAGAAATATTCAAATCATATCTCAAATCTGCGCCTCTGCGCGGAGAATTGTAAAATCGATTGCTTCCCCCTCCAAAAAATTCATTTAACAAATCGCCGAAAATTCCACCCATATTAGAAAAATCAGCGGTATTGAAGTTACTAAAACCGCCTCCCTGACCTTCCATTCCTGCGTGGCCAAATTGGTCATACATGGAACGTTTGTTGGGATCTAGCAAAACCTGACAAGCTTCATTTATTTCCTTAAATTTTTCTGAAGCATCAGGGTTATCTGGATTCACATCGGGATGGAATTTCCTTGCGAGGGCACGGTAGGCCTTTTTTATCTCATTTTCATCAGCATTTTTGGCAACGCCGAGTACTTCATAATAATCACGCTTAGACATTTTTTGCTCCTGGAAGGAGAATATTTCAAACACCAAGCCGCCCTTAAACAGGGCGGCCAAGAAAAACAATCAACGCAATAATCAGTCAGCTTTCTTAAACTCAGCCTCAACAACGTTTTCTTCCTTGCCACCACCAGTTGCACCTGAGGTTGGGCCAGTGCCTGCTCCACCCTGATTCCCAGGGCCGTCGTTAGGAGACGATTGTTGGGCGGAAGCATTTTTGTATGCCATCTCGGCTAATTTATGCGCAAGGGTCTGAAGTTCTTCGGTAGCTTTCTTAATGGTCTCTGTATTACCATCATTCAGGGCTTTTTTCAAGTCCGCAACTTTGTTTTCGATTCCCATTTTTATATCAGAGGGAACCTTATCACCAAGGTCACGCAATGTTTTTTCAGCCGAATAAATCAAACTTTCAGCGGTATTCTTCGCTTCTGTTTTTTCACGAAATTTGGAATCGTCGGATGCATAACGTTCGGCGTCTTTAACCATCCGGTCAATTTCTTCTTTGTTCAACGCTGAAGAGCTTGTAATTGTGATTTTCTGTTCTTTTCCAGTGCCGAGGTCTTTTGCTGAAACGTGAACAATACCGTTCGCATCAATATCAAAAGTTACTTCGATTTGAGGAACACCCCGAGGAGCGGGTGGAATTCCAACCAAGTCAAATCGGCCAAGGGTTTTATTTTCTGTTGCCATTGAGCGCTCGCCCTGAAGAACGTGAACTGAAACTGCCGGTTGATTATCAGTAGCGGTCGAAAAAACCTGACTCTTTTTGGTCGGGATAGTCGTGTTTCTTGGGATGAGGGCGGTCATTACACTTCCAAGGGTTTCAATTCCGAGAGAAAGGGGTGTGACATCAAGAAGAAGAACGTCCTTGACTTCGCCCTGAAGAACACCACCTTGAATTGCTGCTCCCATGGCAACGCATTCCATTGGGTCAACGCCTCTTTCCGCATCTTTTCCGAAATGTTCTTTTAAGAGCTTTTGAACGATTGGCATTCTGGTCGGTCCGCCGACCATGATTATATGGTCAATCTGGTTTCTGGTTAAATGAGCATCTCTAATAGCGTTGTCCAGTGGTCCTTTGCATCTTTCGATTAAGGGATCAATAAGTTCTTCAAGTTTAGCTCGCGTAAGCGCCATTACCAAATGTTTTGGGCCCTGATCGACAGTGGCTGTAATAAAGGGTAAATTGATATCGGTGTTGGGAGTTGTGGAAAGCTCAATTTTTGCCTTTTCAGCAGCTTCACGCAATCTCATCATAGCCATAGAGTCTTTTGACAAGTCAAGTCCTTCACGTTTCTTGAAATCAGAAATGATATAATCGAGGATTGCTTTATCCATGTCGGTTCCACCAAGTTGAGTATCACCGTTTGTGGAAATGACTTCGAATGTTCCATTATCCATTTCAAGAATTGTGACATCTAGGGTTCCACCGCCAAGGTCAAAAACCAGGATCTTTCTCTGATCGTGTTTTCCAAGACCATACGCCAAAGCCGCTGCGGTAGGCTCGTTAATGATTCGTTTTACTTCGATTCCGGCAATTTGCCCGGCATCTTTGGTTGCCTGCCTCTGAGCATCGTCAAAATAGGCGGGAACAGTTATTACGGCTTCAGTAACTTTTTCATTCAGAAATGCTTCAGCATCTCTTTTAATCTTTTGAAGAATGGAGGCAGAAATTTCCTGGGGAGTATATTCCTTATCATCGATTTTTATTTTAAAATTAGTTCCCATCTTTCTTTTGATGGCCATGATGGTTCGGTCAGGATTAGTGGCTGCCTGTCTGCGAGCCGGCTCGCCAACAAGTCGCTGACCGTCTTTTGCCCAAGCCACAACGCTTGGAAAAGCCTTCCCTCCAAGTGAAATTCCTTCAGCGCTGGGAATTATTACTGGTTTGCCACCTTCGATTACCGAAGCGGCAGAATTGGAAGTGCCTAGATCAATTCCTATTATTCGTCCCATTTTTTTGTCCTCCTAAGACATTTGAAACATATTTAACAAAATTTATATTACTTTTTAGTATTTTTGATCAAGCAATCTATCATTTTTTCTTTGAGATTCTTGAAAGCAAGAATCTCACTATTTTTGATTTACTGAAACTTTGGCAGTCCTGAGTACTTTTTCTTTGAAAAAATACCCTTTTTCAAACTCGACCAGGACGATATCATCATCAATCTCCGGTTGCGATTGTTTGTTCAGTGCCTCATGAATATTCGGATCAAATTTGGATCCTCTTGCTGGAATAGGCTTCAATCCTTCTTTTTCTAGTATATCCGTAAATTGCACATATAGCATTTCCAATCCGTCAAGGACCTCCTTTTCAACCTTCGAATCATTCATCTGTCTGAGTGCTGATTCAAAAGAATCAAGAACAGGAAGTATCCGTTTTAAAATATGTTCGATCCCATGGCTCGCAGCAGATTGGACTTGAATTTCCGTTCTTTTTTTCAAATTGTCGTAATCAGCAAGAGCCCGACGGTAACGATTATTCGTCTCCTGGATTTCCTTTGTTTTCTCTTCAATTTCACCCGAAAGTTTTTTAATCATTTCTTCCTGTTTATTTGTAGGATTAGCAGTCGAATCAGGTTCTTCGACTTCCAGTTGGTCTTCTGTTTTTGTTTCCGATTGAGTGTCTGATTCAAATTCAGATTGTGTCTGAGTCTCAGGTTGGTTTTGCGACTGAGCATCAGATTGGTCTGGAGATTGAGTTGTATCGGATGAAGATTGTAATTTCCTTTCGGATTCAGAGAATTTTTCATCCATCTGATTGCTGAAATTTGAAAAGTTTTTTTCATCTGTTTCTGTTTCAAAAATTTTTTTGGAATTTTTGTTAATCATTTGCGACTCTCTTCTTCTAGTTTTAAAGAACTAAAACTTCAAGGGTGTTTTGAAGGATGCACCTGTAAATAAAAGGCTGATGGTCCTGGAGATATTTACTAGTGTTCCCAGGACTCGAGCGTAATCCATTCTCATGGGCCCGATCAGGCCGATTCGCCCAAAAGTCTTATTCGGACCTTGATATCTGGCAGTAACAACTGCCAGATCGGCAACTGCCAGTCCTGAATCGGAGCCAACTTTAACGGTAATGTCATCTCCATTTTCAAGACTTTCAACAAGGATTTTCAATAATTCTTCCTTTCTTTCTAATAACTCAATTAAACTCTTCATTTTGTCTTGATCTTTGAACTCTTTTCTTTCGAAAAAATGAATAAAGCCTTCAAGAAATACCTCATTTCCAACCGGATTCTCAAGAGATTTCTTAATTTGTGATGTAATCATTGAAAGAACGGAATTAAATTTACTTAATATTCTCTGAGATTTCTTGAACAAGTCCGGTTCGAGAGTGGATAAATCACGATTACAAACTTCAACATTCAAAAAGTTTGAGAGTTTTTGAAGATCATCATCATTAGTTTCAGAAGGAATTGGCAAAACATGCTCAGTGAAATTACCGACATGGTCAACAAAAATTAAAAGGACTTTGTCTTCAAAAAGTCTAATGATCTGAACAGTTTTTAAAAATTTTTCACATTTTTTTGGTGGGAGAGCCATCCCAGTCAAACTTGTAAAATCAGATGCAAGCCGAATGGCCGATCGAAGGAATTTATCTTTTTCCTGGTGTTCTTCTTCGAATTTTCTGGCAAGAATTGAGATGATGCTTTCTTCAAGCTGTGACAAACGCTCAAATTCTAACAGGTAATTCACAAAAAACCTGTAGCCAAGCTCCGTTGGAACTCGCCCTGAAGAAGTATGTGGGGAAGTCAAAAGTCCCATTGATTCAAGATCTGCCATTTCATTGCGAATCGTTGCAGGCGAACAATTCAATGAGCAAAATTTGGAAATTGTGCGTGACCCGACCGGAATTCCGGTCGAAATGAAAGAATCGCAAACGTCTTTCAAAACAAGTCTCTGCCTTTCATTTAATTTAGGAAAGGCCTCCGCTGTCTCTATGGATCGGATTTTCAAAATATTCCCTCTCTATAAAATAAGTTTTTCAATCCGGAAATTTTTTTTGATTCGGAGTAATTTTGTGAAGTTTCGCACATTTTTGCAAATATGGCAATGTGAAAGGAAGTATTGAAGATTAAGATTGGCAAGATGTGAGTTGTTACAAGCACCAATATTGTGGGAAAGCCCACCCCGAAAGGATTCGGAGTGGGCTAATCATTCAGGAATTATTAATAGTCCATGTCCATGCCGGGATTTGGCATGCTGGGATTATTGTTTTTCTTTTCAGGAGCTTCGGCGACAAGAACTTCTGTGGTGAGAAGAATTGAAGCAATAGAAGAAGCATTTTGAAGAGCAGAGCGGGTGACTTTAGCAGGATCGATAACGCCGTTTTTGAACATATCGGAATAATCGTTCTTTACGACATCATATCCCCAGCCGGAGGTCTTCTTTTCGATGATCTTTTCCATGATGACCGAAGCTTCGAGTCCAGCGTTGGTGAGAATATAGCGAATCGGAGCATGAAGAGCTTTTCTTACGATGTCCACGCCGATTTTTTCATCACCTTGAGTTTTAATACTTTCAAGAGCTTGTAAACAATTGAGGAAAGTGACTCCACCGCCGGCGACAACGCCTTCTTCAACAGCAGCTCTGGTTGCTGAAAGAGCGTCTTCAACGCGGGTCTTTCTTTCTTTCATTTCGGTTTCAGTGGCAGCTCCGACTTTGATTACAGCTACGCCACCAGAAAGTTTGGCAAGCCTTTCCTGCAATTTCTCTTTATCATAGGAACTGGTGCTTTGATCGATTTCAGTGCGGATCTGGGTAATTCTGCCCTTGATATCGTTTTGTTTTCCAGCGCCTTCGATAATAGTGGTCTTTTCTTTCGAAACGACGACTTTTTTGGCCTGTCCAAGTTGTTCGATTCCGGTTTTGTCAAGTTTCAGACCCATATCTTCGCTGATCTTAGTGCCACGAGTAAGAACTGCGATATCTTCGAGCATGGCTTTTCTGCGATCGCCGAATCCAGGGGCTTTAACGGCAACGCAATTGAAAGTTCCGCGGAGTTTGTTGACCACGAGTGTTGCAAGGGCTTCGCCTTCAACATCTTCAGCAATGATCAAAAGGGGTTTGTTGATTTGGACAATCTTTTCCAATAAGGGGATGATGTCCTTAATATTGTTGATTTTGCTTTCGGTGATGAGAATGTATGGATTCTCAAGAACGGCTTCCATTCTTTCCTGATCGGTGACCATATAAGGGCTGATGTAACCTTTGTCGAATTCCATTCCATCGACAAAATCAAGAGTGGTGTCGAAACTCTTGGCTTCTTCAACTGTGATGACGCCATCTTTTCCCACTTTATCCATGGCTTCGGCAATAACTTTTCCGATTTCCGGATCGCGGGCGGAAATAGTGGCAACCTGTGCAACGCTATCTTTATTATCATCAACTTTTTTGGAAAGTTTTTTGATTTCGTCAACAACACAATGAACGGCGCGTTCAATTCCACGTTTTACGAAACCAGGATTGGCTCCGGCGGTAACGTTCTTGAAACCTTCGTGAACAATTGCCTGAGCAAGAACAGTTGCAGTAGTGGTTCCATCACCGGCAACATCATTGGTTTTGGAAGCGACTTCTTTTACCAATTGGACACCCATATTCTCGAAATGGTCTTCCACTTCAATTTCTTTGGCGATAGTGACACCGTCGTTTGTGACAGTCGGGCTTCCAAATTTCTTATCGAGGATGGCATAACAACCCTTCGGTCCAAGGGTGGCTCTGACTGCATTAGCAACAATATCTACGCCCTTTTCGAGCGATCTTCTTGCATCTTCCCAATATCGAAGTTGTTTAGCTGGCATAATTTATACTTCTCCTTCTTATTTTTCTTATTTATTTTTCGAAACTACAATTAGTTCATAATCGCGAGAATGTCTTCTTCGCGGAGAATCAAATAAGTCTTGTCATCAATCTTGATTTCGGTTCCGGAATATTTCGAGAAAATAACTTTTTGTTCTCTTCTGACTTCTAAGGGAACTCTGGTTCCGTTATCGGTGATTTTTCCAGGTCCTACTGCAATAACAGTTCCTTCGATGGGCTTTTCTTTTGAAGCTGTATCGGGAAGGATTACGCCGCCTTTGGTTCTTTCAAGAGTTTCCTTGGGAAGAACGATAACGCGATCATTAAGTGGGGTAAGATTCATTTTAATTTCCTCCAGTTTTTTTATTTTTTTTTGACCTCCCGCTCACTTGCTATAGGAGCGGGAGTGAAGTCCAATTTTACACAAACTTACATCATACCGGGCATTCCGCCCATGCCGCCCATGCCACCCATTCCGCCCATACCACCCATGCCGCCCATGCCATGAGGCATTCCGCCGGCTTTCTTTTCCTCGGGTGATTCGACAACCAAAACTTCAGTAGTAAGAAGAATTGATGCGATTGATGAGGCATTCTGCAGAGCTGAACGTGTAACTTTACCCGGATCAATGATTCCGGATTTGAACATATCGGTATATTCATTTTTTACAACGTCATAGCCCCAGGCATTTGTATTTTTCGATCTAATCTTTTCAATAATAACTGAAGGTTCAAGTCCAGCATTTGAAAGGATATAGCGAATTGGTTCGGCCAAGGCTCTTTTAATGATCTCGATGCCCTGTTGCTCATCGCCCTGGGCTTTGAGGTCATTAAGAGCAGCCAAAGCATTAAGATAAGTGATTCCACCACCGGCTACGACACCCTCTTCAACGGCCGCTCTGGTCGCTGAAAGAGCATCTTCGACGCGGGTCTTTCTTTCTTTCATTTCGGTTTCAGTCGCTGCTCCAACTTTAATTACGGCCACACCGCCAGAAAGCTTGGCAAGTCTTTCTTGGAGCTTCTCTTTATCATAATTGCTGGTGGTAAATTCGATTTCTTTTTTGATCTGCTGGATTCGGGCTTTGATATCCGCTGGTTTTCCAGCTCCGTCAATAATGGTGGTTCTTTCTTTGGTTACAACAACTCTTTTGGCAGTTCCAAGGTGATCAATAGTTGCATTTTCAAGCTTCAAACCGATATCTTCGCTAATCTTCTTGCTGTTGGTAAGAATTCCGATATCTTCGAGCATGGCTTTTCTTCTGTCGCCAAAAGCTGGAGCTTTTACTGCAACACAATTGAACGTTCCACGAAGCTTGTTAACTACTAGAGTTGCTAACGCTTCACCTTCAACGTCTTCGGCAATAATCAAAAGAGGTTTATTGATCTGGATTATTTTTTCCAGAAGTGGGAGAATATCTTTAATATTGGAGATTTTGCTTTCGGTAACCAGAATATATGGGTTATCCAATACGGCTTCCATTCTTTCGTGATTGGTAACCATGTAGGGACTCACATAACCCTTGTCGAATTCCATTCCATCTACGAATTCCAAGGTGCTGTCAAAACCCTTGGCTTCTTCAACGGTGATGACGCCATCTTTTCCTACTTTATCCATGGCTTCAGCTATGACTTTTCCGATATCGGTATCGCGTGCTGAAATAGTGGCAACTTGAGCAACACTGTCTTTATTGTCATCAATTTTCTTGGACAATCTCTTGATTTCTTCAACAACAACTTTTACGGCTTTTTCGATTCCGCGCTTTAAATACATCGGGGAAGCACCGGCAGTTGTAAGCTTGAAACCTTCGTGAACGATTGCCTGAGCAAGAACGGTTGCTGTAGTGGTTCCGTCACCTGCAACATCGTTAGTCTTTGATGCAACTTCTTTTACCAATTGGACACCCAGATTTTCAAAACGATTGGCTACTTCAATCTCTTTGGCAATCATAACACCATCATTAGTAACAGTCGGACTACCAAAAGATTTTTGAAGAACAGCATAACAACCTTTTGGACCCAGTGTCGATCTCACGGCATTAGCTACGATGTCAACCCCTTTTTCCAGGGACCGACGAGCTTCATCACCATAACTTAGCATTTTGTGGGCCATTATTTCAAAACTCCTTTATATAATTTTTTTTTAAATTTATTCAACAGCCAAAAGATCTTCATCTTTTATGATAAGATATTTTTTGCCATCAACTTCAATCTCACTGCCTGACCATTCAGAAAAAATAACCTTATCGCCTTTTTTAACTTGCATCGGAACAACGTGACCTTTGTTGTCAACGCGACCAGAACCGACTGCAACAACTCGTCCTTCATGCGGCTTATCTTTTGATGCTGTATCGGGCAATATAATTCCACCCTTTGTCTTCTCTTCTCTTTCTTGCACTTCAAGTAAAACACGATTTCTAGTGGGCACTACGTTCATTTTTTTCCTCCTGCTCATTAATTAGCACTCCTCGATCGTGAGTGCTAACAGTGCAGAATTTACACAATTTTGACGTTTTTCGGAAGTTCGATTTGGCTTGAATATTTACTTTATTTTTGAAATATCTTCATTATTCTTCTCGATACTATTTATTTCGCAATATTTTAAAAAGCTGTACTTTTATTCTCTTTTTTGATATTTTATTTGATGGTATACTATTAGGAAGTAAGTGTAAAATTCAGTATTTTATCCAGTAATTATACAGAAAGTTAAAAATTGAGCAAGAGGGAAACCCTGGAAAGTTTTAATTTATGAAAATTGAGGGAAATAGTTAGTGGCGAACAACTGGATAGACGAAGATACCCTGAGTAAAATTGATCCGAGTGATGTAAAAGTATTCCTAATTGGACTAGTTTTCCTATTAATTCCAATTTTTTTCTTTATTTTTTACATCAGATTCCAAGGTCCGCGAAGTTTTAGCCAGGAAAGCGTTCAGACGCAACTTTTAATGAGAAGCTCAGTTTTCAACTTTTCACCCAGCGCATCAATTCAAGATGCCAATCTTTCGAAATCATCTTCCAAAGGTTCTCCTTTACGTTCATCAAACTCTTTGTTCCTTCCGCCTCAAATTATCAACCGTGACCTCGAAGAAGCGATGAAAAGAATGGAACAAAGCGCATCACGAAAAATTTCAATCCCAGGTTTATCTGAAGAGAAGCAACTCTCGATTGAAGCTGACATGAATCATGATTATCGCACAGGATGCGCTTATTTGGAATACGGAAACCTGGCAAAAGCTGAGGAAAGTTTTCTGAAGGCTCTTGAGGCGGCAGAAAAAAATCCTTTTTTGCAAACCTATGCGCTAGGGGGTTTAATGGAGGTATACTTAAATCAAGGGAAGAAAAAAGAATTTCAAGAAATTTTTTCGCGGTATTTGAACTCGGTTTCAAATCTTCCCGCAGGTATTGGGGGCAATCTTCCCATGGTGATGAAAAACACAGCCGAGTTGCTTAAACAAATGAAAGATTTAGATCTTTCCAAAGTAAGCCCAGAAGTTTCCAATCCTGGAAACCTGGACAAGAAAGCTCTTTCTGAAGTAAGCAATCAAAATCTGGAAATTCTACCGATCGATAATTTATCAAAAAATTAGGAAAAGAAGATGAGCTTTTCGAAACAAGGCAATGTTTTCATTATTGTAATTTGTATTTTGGGAGTCATCTTTCTAGCGGCCACTTTTTTCCTGCGAGGAACAATCGAAGAAGGAAGGCACACGCAACTTTCAACTACCGGAATTCAAGCAACCTGCCTTGCTGACGCAGCTCTTGAAAGAGCCATGGGGATCATTGCAAGCGGAATAAACGATTTAAACTCCTTGAGCAAATCCAGCGGGAAAGCCGATTCAGCAGCCGTAAAATTCAGATTGCCCCTAAAGAAAAAAGTCGGGTCTTCAGCCATTACAGGAAAATCCGACGAGCTCGGTGCGGATGAACAGCTTGATATTTCTGAAACATCCGGAAATGAAGTAATACTTACCAAAGAAGACCTACTACGGGATGGCAACGAACTTAACGATCTAGTACAATTTATGACCCAAGGAAAGGCAAAAGACTGGGACGCAAAAGTTACGATGGTTCCAACCAAAGCATTCCGTTTCTCTCCGGGAAAAAACTACACTGGCTTCAAGGTTCCTGGCGTAGAACTGCCATGGGAGCCGGTTCCCGAAGTAAAAGGATTCCTTGAAGGCAAGGGATACTCACTTTTTGCTCTTAGAATCCCGGACAACTTTTCCTGGTTGAACATCGAACTTCCAGTTACAATCGGTGGCTTTACCATCGTTAACATCAATATCACAACGTTTCTAAGTCAGGTAATTCCAGCAGGTCTTCTTGGAACAAACGACGATGGTTCTCCCCGTACACTTGCGCAAGCAACCAGTATCGATTTTCTGGTAAGTCTTTTACTTAATAAAGTAATTTATCCGGGAAAAAGTCCTCCAGTCTACCCAATCGCTTTAAAGTTCAATCATGATGCTTTTCCCAAAACGGTTTCCGACCTATGGCCCGATGGTGTAACGATTGATAACCCAGTTGCAGACGATCAAAGATATCTGGAAAAATATGGTGAAATGAAGATCACCTGTGAGGCTTCAATTACAGGTCCAGAGGGAGTCGCAACAAAAAGACGAATCGAAGCGGTGAAGGAATTCAAAGTTGTCGACACTGAACCTCCAGCGCCAATGTACAGTTGTTTTATTGCCAATTTGAAAAATGAAAGATTACTTTTCAACGACATCGGTGGGGATTTTTACGTAAACAGTTATGATTACGGAGGAATCTGGTCCAAAGTAAAAAATGTTTTCACCGGATCAACTCAGGAACAAACCCAGGAAGAGCTCGAGAGCCGTGAATTTCCTGGATTAATAAGAGTAAATTATACTAATCCTAACAATGATCCTTTATTGGTGAACGTTTCAATGATCGGAGATTTTTCAGACGACAAAGTTGATCAAAGTGAAACTGGCAGTCCAAGGTTCAACAATTTTGTAAGAGGCATCGAAGCGCTACTAATGATGGATTTTCGATACCGACTAGCACTCGCCGGCGGAAAGTACAACATCAACGCTGAATTTTCCCAACCGACGACAAGTTCGAATAACACTGTTCCTTCTGGCATGGCGGGGAGCGGAGGCGGAGCGAACAACGGCGGAGGCGATCTTCCTTCAGATTTAACTAACAGACCTGGTTTAAAGTTTGAGGGAAAAGGGCAAATGGCCTTCACCACTGACATTCTTGGAGCGTTAAAACCGATGATTGGCTTGAATGGATTCAATCTTGTCCCAAACATAGGTGCAATGAGTACAAACGTCATATCTCTAGCCTCCACTCTTGCCCTCAGGCCAATAGGGTCCTATCTCCGCGATGAGTTGGGCCAGAAACAATTGTTGATGCCTAATTGTTTTCAACGCTGGGAAATGCCCTACATGGGGACACCCAACTCTTTTTACACGATTCCCACCTCTGGATTAGGCAACGACAAGACGCATTTTTTCGGGGCGGGAGCACTTTTTCCAACTCTGACACGTGAAGTGGAAGGCCTTGTCTGCAAACAATATCGACAATGGAGCATGTGCATAGTCGGGTTAAATCCAGCAGATAGGTTGCCTCTCCTGCCCTTCCCACCGTATATTGTACCCCCTCCCCCTTTGGTAATTCCAATTTGGTTTACCGATACAATTCAAACCAAGTATGACTACAACCTGGATGTTCTAAAAGCCATCGATCAAAACAACAACCGCGTCCGAATGGGCAAGGCGTATGATCCTGCGAAAGTGGTTAACCTTCCGGCCAACTTATACACAAATGAGCAATATGCAAAAAAAGCAACATATTTTTACCAAAGCGAAAGTGAATTCCTGGCTGATATTCCAAACCGATTAACAGACGTGGGAGGAAAAAAAGTCTTTCTGTTGAATGGAATTTCATACATCGCGGGCTCATTGGGTTCAGTAGATCAGCCTTTTATTCCCAAGGACGAAACAGGCCAAAAACTGGACACTCTATATGTAGTAGGCAGAGGAATGATAGCCTGTGGCGGGAACGTATACCTTGGATGCGACATCCGGGCCATGGACAAATCAATCGATGAAAGGACAGTATTTACACTGATGATCAGAAACGGCGGATTACTCGTCATGCCCCCTTCCGGAAATTCGAACAGGACAATAGAAGGGTCATTGTACACCGAAAAAGGAATTTATGTTTCAGTTAATTCGACCGTTCATATTTTAGGAAACTGGGTTACAAATGTATTTAATAAAGGCGCTATGATGGGGAAGGTAACAGTTGATTATGTTTCGTCGAGAGTGCGATCATCGCTTGGAAGCCTCCATCCAGATAAGGGCAAATTTGATCCGAGAAGATATAATGTTTCAATCAGCCCAGTGTGGTCATCCTGGAGGGCATTTTGAAAACAAATACTGGTGTGACTTTAATGGAAGTCTTGATCGCCTCAGTTATTATTGCTTTGGCGTTCATTCCAATATTACGTCTGATAGACTTTGGATCTGTTTCAACGGTGAAAGTGAACACTTATTCGAAAGGTGCCAGGCTGGCACAAGAGTTGATTGAAGAATGCAAACATGTTCCTTTCAAGGTGTACCAGAATAATCCCAACTACAAAAATCTTCCGGATGGAGTTTATGAAATTGTACAACCTGATTATTATAAGAAGACTCAAAAAAGCATCGATGAATTCATGGACCAAAACAAGCAATCCCTCAAGGATTTCGGTTTCGATGCAAAGTTGAAAGTGAAAAGGAATTCTTTGAATCAAATCAAGGAAATCTGGTTTGAAGTTGAAATAAAATGGCGGGAACGAGGGAAAAAGGACAATGTAGATCAACCCGAACTGAGAGCCCGTGCCGGAAATGCGATATACAATTCAGAAGCGATGTAGGGAGAAGCTTTTTTCAATTTATTAACCCGCGGTTGGTAACACCGCCTTAAAACTGACCCTTCTATCCGGTGAAAATTGATCCCCTCTTTTGGCCTGGGGCAACCTTAGCCTTACCTCTTCAATCCAAGCTTTTCCTTTAGCTGCTACTATTGCTTTTGGTGGGTCAGTTTTTTTCCTGAAGTGGTCAGAAAATGACCGGTGTTACCAACCCGCGGTTTATCCAATAGCCAGTCCCAATATTTTTTGAAAAATTCTTCCAGTGCCAGGAAAAAAAATTGCAGTTAAGAGTGCCGGCTTCTAAAAAAAGAAGCAATGACGAATGTACATTCAAAGTGACACTACCCTCAGAATTCATGGTATCGATAGTTTGCCTTTTCTCTGAATTTAGACATTTTTTAATGAACCACTCCAAATTTTTTGCCGCGTTTTGCACATTAAGTCCAAAACGTTTTCTATCAACCTGTATACCGAAACCTTTCAACAGCTTTTAAAACCCCGGGTTAATTTTAATTGTTTCCGGGTGCATGATAGCTGGAATCTGTTTTTGGGGGCTTATAAGGAGATGAATTAGGTGGGATATAGCCAGGGCCTACTTTCGGCGGTTGATAAGGTATCAACTGCGAAGTAGGATTATTTTGTGATGAAGTTAAAGATGAACCTCCTGATTTTCCTGAGGAGTGGTTATTACCAAAATTTTGTGTCGATTTTTTTGCGACATACTCAAAATTTGCTTTACGCTGATTTGGGCCTTTTGCCTGGACATTTAAAGTGGCAAATTTTTCCTTGCTTCCAAAATAATACATCCAGTAAAGGTCGTATGTTTGACCTTTTTTGAGTGGAGTATAGAAATTGCCGTCCTTATCGACATGCGGTGCACGTTCAATCGCATCGGCGTTTTTATCGCGGCAAACAATTCGAAGATCCGGGATCTTTCCTTTGGGAAACGGATTTCCCTGGGGGAAGGAAATCTGCCCTGCGAATTCAATGTAATCAGCAGGCAATTTATTTCCTCCTCCCTTGCCATGAAGAGATTGAATCATTGCCTGATTGGCTGCGGATTGCCTCATACTGTTAAACCATTGATCGCTTCCTACGTATCCGCCATAAACGCCATTACTAGGGCTATCATAAGCCAAGGCGCAAGAAGTTATTATTTGCGTTACCACCACTAGGAATACTGAATACAACCAAGACCGTTTGTTCTTGCTCATTTTCTCAGAACCTTCTTATCAATGAATTTCCAATCGAGGGTTTTATTTCTTTTGGGCAATGAAGAAAAAGATCATGATCTAACGGAAGTTCCACTCCAAAATTTAAAAAAACACCCTGATCCGTTTTCCAATCAGCTTTTAAGTGCGGCGTAGAAATATTTCGCGTAGGCAGTTTTGGGGAAATGGAATTTGCCAAAAAGCCACTTTCATTACCTTCCTTGCCTAAAATGTTGGTGAACATTAAATGCATATTTGACTTTTATTTCATTATTAGAAGCTACTTCCATTTGCATACGAAGCATGGAAGATCAGATCTAAAACAAAAAAGCTTTGAACTTAAAAAAATCCTTAAATTTTATCTGGCACATTTTCAATTTTTCCCAAAAATTTAATTTAAATCTTTCAAATTGAAAACTCACTCTACTTGAAAATAGGATAGATTGGTTTGATGTCTACCGGTACGTGGGTCAGGTGGCTGAGAGCTTCTTTTACTTCAGGCGAAAGCTTGCCGGATTTCTCGATCAATGCACTGGCTGCCGCGTAGTCGCCCTTGGACTCAATTTCAAGCAGTATTCTAGCCAATTCCCTGAAGTGATCGCGAATTTTTTCCGCGTGTGCCACAAACTTTTTGGTCTTTGCGTCAAAATTAATAGCACCTTTTTCAACCAGGAAGTTGAATTGGATCATCACACTCGTGCCATGAGCATCTTCCATTCCAAATCTGATGCTTCTGAAAAGACCAGCTAAATATGTCGGAAGGAGCGTCTTTTCAAGTTCCTTAGAAATTTCACCCTTGTCGAGGAGATAAAGGGTATCCAGCATCGAAAGAGTATCTGCCTTGGCTTCTTCAATCGCCGAATACTTTTCTTTCAAAACCGTACTTATTTCTTCGGACTTTCCTCCTACCATTACTGTTAAGGGCCCAAGGCTATGTCCTAGTTCATGATGCAATACGGTCAGAAAAAACGCCTCATCGGAAAGGTTTTTCACGTCATCCTCTGAGAGAACTTCGGCAGCTATAGGACGAAGAATTCCTTCGAACTTGGCGGACATAAGGTTTTTCAGCAGTATCTGTTTGTTTCCTTTGGCCTGTCTGACTTTCTTGTCATTAGGCAGGTTAAATGCGATGGATTGTATACCCCTGCGAGATTCTCCACCAGTGGCAAGAACGTCCACGACTCTGATCGGGGACTCGTATTTTTCGCGTGTCCATTTCGCGCCTTCAGGCATCGGAAGTTTTTCATTCAGCTCCTTCAGATACTTCTGAAATACCTGGAGTTTTTTCGATTCTTCCGGATTTACAACCGTAACGTAAGCTTCGAAAGCAGCCTTGTAGCCAAATATCTTGTCTTCATAAACTTCATAGGGCCCGATGGTTACGTCAATGGGACTACCGGTGACGTCCATCCAGTCTATGTCAGACTGGTAATAGTCGTTGGTTAGAAAAGCATCAGCGCGACTCAAAAGAAATTTTTTAAGACTATCGTTTCCGCAAAGTTCCCCAGCCTCTTTCAAAAGATTGGAAGCTGGTTCCAGCCATTTTTTATAAGCTTCGGAGTATGGAATTGCAACAAGTTTTCCATCTTTGCGAGCTATTACCGTAAAGCTACTTTTAAAATTTTTCTCATCCTCTGGATGGGCTTTAAGCCAAGATTCGAATTCATCTTTTTTCATGTCGACCGGATAAAAGTTTGCAGTATCAGGTTTTGTAAGTGAACCTATGAAAGGTTTGTCTTCATCAATACTGTCAAAAGGTCCGCCCATTATATCGAAATACTCCGCAAAGTTCGGATTGAGGCCCTTTGTACTCTTGATAGCATCCCTATATTCATTGTTAAGATGGTATGCCTGATTGAAGAAAATTTCGTCAATAAGTTCAGCTGCTGCGATCAGCTTTTTGACAGCTTTCTTCTCATTTTCCTTAAGGAAGGAGACATCAACTTTCATTTCAACAGGTGCCATCTGAGCAACCCGTTTGTCGATGTCCTGGCATTTTGAAGAAAGATCAATAGTCGTAACATCTTTTGCGCTACTAATCGCAGATTCAGTGGCATTTATCCGGTTGATTCCGACATATGCCAGCGCAACAATAATCATTACTGTTATAGCTAACCATTTAATTCTCATTATCAATCTTCCTCAACAATCTTTTTAAGTGTTAATTCAGTCCGATTTCAAAATACCACAATCGAATACGAATGACAAAAGGATCTTCTGTGTAAAAAAAAATTGAAAAACAAACTGACCACTTGGAGTGTCACATTAATTATACCAATTTCAATTAGTTCGTTCATCAGACCTATTTCGTGTTTCAGGTCTGGGTAAATAGGAGTTGGGGCTGACAGAAATGAATGCTTCAACCATCCGTAAGGGTTCCTTATTTTCATGAAAGTTACGTGTTTTCTTGGAAAATATACCGATCCAACTTCATTTTGATCAAATAAATGTTCTTGGGGTGATACACATATTTTTTGGGATTGGTATTACTTGTCTGGCATTGAACAATTTTCAAGTTGTTGATATTATACTTTACTTGAAGTTTGCAATTATTATACACGGAGTAAGCCTTTAAGAGTCTAAGCCACTCGAACAAAATGCTCATGATTTATATTGAATGAGCATAACAAAACAACGCAAGGCAACAAAAACGATTTTTGAAAAAAAAATGGGAGGAATTATGAAAAAAATGCATTTTTTCCGGAAGAAAATTTTCCTTTCAATACTTCTCGGACTGACTATCCAGTATTCCGTAATTTTCGCGAATGAAATTCCACAGGAAATAAAGAATCTTTGGGTCTTTTCAGTGGGAGTCCTGGAATGGAAAAATTCAACCATTTTCTCTTCATTTCCTTCGCAAATGAGACGAGATGAAAAAATGATCGATATCTTAAAAAAGTACAATATACCAGATCCTCATATACATTACATCCAAGACCACACAGCCACTAAAAACAATGTTGAAAGAGAGTTTTCTGAATTTATTTCCACTATTCCAAGTGAAGACACACTCCTGGTTTATTATTGTGGGCATGGATGGAAATCGGACAACGGGAGAGAAATGTATTTTGCAACCTGGGATGCCGGAAACGGGGGAATAATGGGTTGGTCCGCAAGGTCAATTTTAAATGAGCTTAATGAAAAGTTCACAGGGAAGCAAGTATTTCTCCTGGCTGATTGCTGTAATTGTGGATACATAGTGGATGCATTAGGAAAAATGACAACGCAAAAGAAAATTGCAGCGGTTATGTCATCCAGAGCAAATCAAACATCAACTG
>JADFXM010000084.1 GCA_015233565.1 Candidatus Rifleibacteriota bacterium | reverse complement strand
CAGTAGGAAAACCCTTGAAACCATCTTCAAATGCTATTTTCAGGCGTCAAATTTACATGGACAGAAAAAGCAGGCAAAAAAGGCTTCTTTTTGGCTTCAGGTCATAACAAGATGGCTTTTTCACTCGGGAACTTCGGCTTAGTTCGTCCCCGCGATGGCTAATCGCCCCCACTCCCACTAACAGCCGCATGATCAGGAATGTAGGTTCACGGCTGGTAACGACATACACCTACAACAGCCATAAACGCCACATTCTGCACGGCTCGACGTCAGCTTTCCCCAAATTTCTATTGCTTTTCACTGACTAAGAGCCCCGAAAAAATTCAGAAATTTCGTGGCTCTGTTCCGTCTATTTGTACAAACTGTTCCTCAGTGTTTTTCAGATCGGAAAAATCGCTGGTATCTGGCTCATGGGAAGGCTGAATTTCAATTTCCAAACGCCGCCCTCCCTGGACAAGAGATCTCCCGTCAATTAATCCAACAGTTTTATTGTAGGCTTCAACAGCTTTTTCTAATGCTCCCTTGATTTCAAGGATATTGGACGCAAAGGTTTTCTGTTTTAGAGAAGAATTTTCATCAACCATTTTTCCCTGAATGGCTTTTATTTCCTGAAGTTGCCTTTCATGCTTTCCCAATAGTTCACTGGTGGTTTTAACTTTGGAAATTTCATTTTTAAGCGAAGCTATTTCGGCTTCCAATCGTGGAATCAACAACATTCTTTCCTCTGCGGACGAACGACGGGCGCATTCCACCGAAAGCTCCTTCTTTAAATCTTCAGCTTCCTCAAAGATTTTATCAAAAGAGACCCTCTTCTCTTTTAATTGGGCTTCGCTTGATCTGACTCTTTCTTCAAACACAGCATTTTGCTGTTTCAAGTCACCGGAAATCTCACGACTTATTTTGAGTTCATTTTCAAGTTCTTTGGAACGTGTTTCATATTCTAATAGCCGATTTTTAAATGAATCAACTTGTGCATTTTCTTTGATCAGGGTTTCAAGTCGATTTTCGAGAGTTCCGATTTTTTCCTCTGCAAGGTTTTTCTTGGAAGTAACAATCACTAACTCATTTTTAGTTCCCTCTAATTCCTGGTTTTTCTTCTCGAAATCAGATTTTACTCTTTCACAATCTGTTTGCATTTCAAAATGCTTGCCTTGAATGGTTTTTATTTCTTTGTTCAAACGATTCGCTTCTTTTTCGGAATCGGCAGCGAGTAATTTCAAGGAATCTCTTTCTTCAAGAACTTTCCCGTGCGAATCATTTGTTTTAGCAATTTCAGTTTCAAGTTCTTTAATCCTGGCCTTCAAGCCAGTCCCGTTTTTTTCTACAACCAGCTTTTGATTTTGAAGCTCTGAAAGATCAGTAAGAGCTTTTTTCAACGCCCCTCTTCCTTCCTGGAGCTGTTCTTCAAGCTTTTTAGATTTTTCGGAGATACTCAACAAATCACGTTTATTTTCCGATTCCTTTATTTCAAAAGAACTCTTGATTGTTTTCTGAAGAAGTGCCCAGCCAAGAACAATACCAGTAACCAAACCAACGAGGATTCCCAAATAAAGTTGGATATTTTCCATTTTCTGACTCCTCCGCTTAATTAAAACAACCCCTTAAGTGTAACAAAGTAAGACGAAAATGCCAATCCAGGAAATTTTCATTATCAAAATTTCTCAAACGGAAGATTTTCTCCAAGTCTGATTTTTGAAATGATTAAGGCTTTTAAGCTCTTGCATTCGGGGACTATTTCTTCGCGAATCTTTCTTAGTTCTTTGAAAATTGGCCCGATCATCTCAGCTCCTGGTTATTGATATGGCTCATTTCACTTTAACAGGAAATCGAGAAAACCTCAACCTCACGGGTTTTCCCTCGAACTGTACTTATCGGAAGCTTAAAAACTGAAGGTTTATTTTTCATCTGATTCAGCGAGGTTCCGGAAATCAGTAAGGAATGACCTTCTCTAACAGCAATCTCTGTAAGCCTGGCGGAAATATTCACCGTATCACCAATGACTGTGTAGTCAAGACGATGAGCAGGAGAACCTAAAATTCCGCTCAAGGCAGTTCCGCTGTTTATGCCAAAGACTGGTCTCACAGTAGTCTCGGGGCTTTTTAAGCGATTTTCGACAATTATGCCCAGGGCCATTTTAATCGCAGATTCCACAGCCAATTCGGCGGAAGGGAATCTGGAATGATCGAAAACAACCATTATTTTTTCCCCGATCATTTTGTCAATTTCACCGCCATTTAGGGAGGAAAAATGGTTTACATTAAAAAGGTGCTCATCAAGCAAACTAACCAATTTGCCTGGATCCATTTTTTCTCCGTCGCCAGCCAGACCTGACAGCCCACAGAAAACAACTGTAATGGCTATTTCCTTGGCTTCTCCTGCCAGCATTTCCAGATTTCCATCGCGTGCAGCTTTTCTAACCGCCTCAGAAACGAATCTTCCAAGGATCTCCCCATCTTTCAACTCTCGACACATGAAATTGAATATATTGGCAACGGAATGAAACTCTGCCGGCCCCGAAGGTGGAATTGATGCCTCAAAATCGCCCTTTCCAACCTTCTTTACAGCTTTTGTTAAAGCTGAAATCGGGTTCAAAAAAAAGTTTGAAGCTAACACAGAAAGGATAATGGCCATCAAAAGAACCAATAATATCCCGCACCAGAAAAGCACTTCCCGGTAAAAAACCCGATTGTTCAGCGGCTCTTTGGGAGAAGCCCCGATGAAGACGAATCTTCGCAAAGTTTTCCCGGGGTGCACTTCAATTAAATAATCGGAGCTCTGCTCTGAGATTGATATTCCAGATTCTAACGACCGTAGCCCGGAATTTTGAATATCGGTAAATTTTGAAAGGTACTTCGGATAGCACCATCTAGAATGTTTATCTATCGCAAAAAACATGGATTCAGGAAATTTGATTAGAAAACTTTGAAATTCTTCCATTAGGTAAGGATACTCAAATCTAGTTCCACCCCAAATTAAAAGGAAAAGAAATCTGATCTCATTGGCAATTTTAACACCTATCGGGCAAAAAATAGTCTGATAAAAACCCATGCTGAATTCGAAAATACGATCCTCATGAAAGAAAAATTCAAAAAATGGATCGCCCCGGAGAAATGAAAAAAGCAGTTCCAAGGCATAATCTTTTACAACCTCGTTTTTCAGAGCACCTCCGCTCGTTGGTTTCACATCTATAACCTTTGTCTTATTATTGCGATTGTTTAACCAGTAGATACTCATGGTTTCCATAAGTTTTCGAAAAGAGCCAACTTTTGCTTCAGGATCTCGGGCACGTGCAAAAGAAAATCGGTCCGGCCCCACCAAGTACAATCCAAAAACAGCATTCAATCTGAATTGACTTCCATCAGGGAGCTTTTGAGGATGGCCACTTTCATCTGAAAAATTTTTCCAGATTTTTGAAAATAGAGCTTCTGTATTCTTCAGATCCTGATTTTTTCTGTAACTCTTTTCCGAAGCAATCAAACCTCTTTTAACAGTGGGATTTGTTAAAATCTTTTTATGCAAAAACATTGATTTAAAGTAATTTCCCCAGAAATTTTTGTCCACCCGTGTGAGTGTTCGGGAAAGGGCTGACCTTTCTTCTGTTTCTGCACCTTTTCTGGTCTGCCTAAAAACTTCCTTCGCAATGAAATAGTCGCCGGAAATAGGGAAAAAACCTGCAAGGACAAAGGTAATAATCAATCTTTTCGAAAAGGAAAAACGAGGACCTCTTCCAAAAACAAAAGCTTCAATTACAAAAGAAATAAACAAAAACACGAGAAAGCTAAGTGTACAATATCTGGCACCCTTGGTAAGCAGATCAACCGCGGGAATAATGGGTCTTATCAAAGCCACGTCAAAACCCTTTTCATCCCAAAGTCTCTCAATTCTTATCAAAAAATCCGGATTTTCAATGTATTTTGGAGGTTGCCCTGCAGCAAACGGATAATTGCCTTTCCAGGGCGAAATAGCTTTCCACAACGGTGATGAGATTTCACAGTGAAACTTGTTCCTGGGAAGGAATGCAATCCCAGTGTCTTTTTGACCCCAATTTTTTGCCATGAGTTTTTTTGCAAATTCCTTGGAAAAATCTGCATTTTCAAGCAGAATAGCCAAAATCAAGTTATTTCCGAAGAATTTTGAAGAAAAAGAGTACCAGTAAATTCCTCTTCGTGGCTTTCCCGATTCGCCAGGTACAAAAAATATTCGCTGTGAAGCAGAAAATTCAGCCTGTCCTGCCGTTACTGGAAAACCAAGTAATGTTCTTGTTTTCTCATAAAATAAAAGTTCGAGCTTTCTGGACTCCTCTGACTCACCATCGATGAAAGCAACTTTAGGTGCAATTTCTGCAAACCCCAGCTTTTCTCCATGTTCAGAAATATTAACTCCATCCAGGGATGGACTGGTGATTTTACTTTTTTGATCAGTCTTCTTCGGCTCATCGACTTTAGTAGATTTATTCGAGTTTTTGGAGGGGACGCCCTCTATAACAAGCAATTCATATCGAAAACCACGAAATATTGAAAAAGCGCTGGAATCCAGGGTATCTTGAATTTTGCCGGACAGGTATTCTTTTGCAGACTCAGGATCAGAATATTTTTGCGAGATGTCCTTAATCTCACCGTCAATGGTTTGCGAGAGTCGTACAAGTAAAAGGCTTATCTGTTGAGTAACTGAAAAAGTCTGACTGATTTCCTCCACCTCTTGCTCAAGCCTATCCGCACATTCCTGATGACTCTTCTGCAACTCAACATTTTCGATCCGCTTAAGCGTTAAAACAATTATTGAAAACGGAATAACAAAAAATGCAATCCCAACAAAAAATGCAAAATAATTTGATTTCATAGCTACGATTGAACTGTCAATGTTGATGTGAATTCCAAAACATCGTAATCTACCCGAGTGAACTCATACTTTGTCAAAAGTGCTGCCGTCTTGGAATCAGTGAAAATTTTGGTAAGAGTTCCATTTCTGGAAAGACTTTCAAGTTTTTCAGCTTTTTTACATGTCTCTCCAAGAAGCAGATGTTCAAGTCTTTCAGCACCCTTCCCAAGATTAATAGCCAACATTTTTCCTGAAGAGAGTCCCACACCTATTTTATATGGAAACAGGCCAGCTTCGAATCTTTCCACAAGCATCTCTTCGTGGCGTTTCATAATTTCAAAAGCAGCTTTTGCAGCCCTTTTCACAGAATCATTCGATTCTTCCCCGGTTTCCCAAAAAACGGCAATTACTGCATCACCAACAAATTGGTGTATTATTCCAGAGTTTTCCCGAATAATTTTGGAAAGGTTGTCCAGGTGAGAGTTGATCATTTTCATGACTTCATAAGGAGAATGAATTTCCGATAAACTCGTGAATTGTCTGACATCCGAAACTAAGATTGTCCCAAATCGCCATTTTCCCTCCTCGGAGCTTTTACCTCCCGCAGTTCTGAGACTTTCATCCAGCGTCCCAGATACAAACCTGCTCAGATTCCGACGCTCCCGGAGCCCTTTGATCATTTGGTTAAACTCTGCGCCAAGACGGGCCCACTCGATATCCCCACCAGTGTTCATTTCAATTCCAAGATTCCCTTTCAAAAGGAGTTTCAACCGCGATTCGAAGTCCTTAATTGGTACAAGCATCGGGCCATATGAATACTGAAAAAGCAATATTAACAACAACCCAAGTGATAAAAATACAAAAAAGCAAATTACTTTTAACAGTTTAATTTCATGGAAAATTTCGCTTTCTTCCACAACTGAACCTAATAGAAAACTCTCCATGAAGCGACATTTAAATATCCCTGTCAAAAACCCATTCACGCTTTTTGTTGTTTCAGCGTCCCCCAATGAAAGTCTGACAAATCTATTCATTAAGGTCCTTCCCGCAGGTGTCTTCCAAAAAACCGCGTTGCCAGGCGGGATAACCGGGACAATACCTTTGTATGACATTTGAACCGTAGCATAGGTCTCACCCGTTTTTAAGGAATTCTGATAATTAAGCCTGGAAAACCAATCCAACAAATACCGCTTAAATGCTATTTCCGGCTTCCAAAGTATCATTAAAACTTGTTCAGCCCGACCATTTTTTGCAACAATTTGTCGGTAATGATACATCGAGTCGTTCTCAGAAAATGTGGAAACTGGTTGTCCCGTATCCCGAAGGAATAATTCTGCACTGGAAATCCGTTTGACAGAGTCATTATTCCTCAGACTTACAGAAAATTGTTCACCGATGTCAGAAAATTCCTTATGCACGGGATCAGCATCTGAAGCTTTTTTCGAATTGCCTTCTATTTCATCCAAACATTTGATTCCAAAGCCCCCGAAATATCCTTTAAATGCCTCCGTAGAAGCTTTATTAAATGTGGGGGTTACGTAAGTCGATATTTTTCCGTTGGAATCAGCAACCAGCAACCCATCGATTGGATAGCCGGAATTTGCGAATAGACCGGATACGTCCTTCAATGGCATCCCGTTTCTGGTTTTGGGATCGAAACTTTCCGAATACTTCTCATGAGCCTGCGCACAAATGTCGGAATATTTCACAAGAATATCTTTAACGGCAGTTTCGAAGCTGGAGATACTTTTGGTGATTTCGTCGATCTTTTCGTTTCTGATGGATTCAGGCAATACTGAGAAATGATTCAATGCCACAAAAATTCCACCGCAAAATGGAATTCCGGCGACCATCATAAACAAAAGACCAAATATTGGCCTGATTCCAAGTCGAAAAGTGTTTTTAAAAAAGAAAAAGTGTACAAACCACGCCAACCAAGCAAACGCTGGTAAAATCAACAATATTTCAGAAACCTGAGAATTTCGTGACGACCTTGGATTTGCACATTTGGTGGCAAGGCATACAAAGTAGGGATTATGATAAGACAAATAATCTTGTACGATGCTGAATTTTTCAGTATGAGTAGCCACTCCCGGAGCAAGCTTATTTAGAATAGTTTCCATTGAGTCAAAATTTTTCTTGAAAAACTCATCTTTTTTATAATGCTTCGGGAAAAGAAATTTATTTTCTTTCGGGAAAGCATAAGGCTTTCGGAAAAATAATTTTATTTTCGGGTTGTCCCAATGTGCCAGAAGGGCCTTTAATCCGATGTCACTTTTGGGAATTGCCGGACGGGGAATAATCACCAAAACAGCACCAAAGGTTTTTTCTGAATTCTCAACCAGGTTCCAATAGAGGTATACACTTTTCCCGGAAAAAAAAGCCGGTACAATTCTACCTGCCCTTTCCTGTGCAAGAACTGAAAACTTTAAAAGTTCGCCAAAAAAGCTCTGACAGAGTTTCTCCAAAAATGTCTCACGTACAGGGTCAAGAATCAATCCGTTTCTGAAAAAAAAGAGACCCGAAACCAAGTCTTCCATTGTTCGCGAAAAAAGGCTCTGAAAGCCTGGACTTTTGATTAATCTCATTTTGTTTTCAAAAGGGTCGAATTTAAACAGGTAAATTTGTTCTTCTTTGAAAAATTTATCCAAATTAGTTTTCTTTGCTAATAAAGTAGCTTTAATTAACAAACTTTCATATTGGTCAGGGGGGGGTGAGCTTTTTGCAGATGAATTTTTATCAAGTGCACCATTACCGTTCAAGTTTCTTCCTGCAGAAGCCAAAGAATTTGCTGATTTCAATGAAAGAACTTCGGTAATGCGCCGTGTGAATTTGGAAAAAACTGCGTTAGCTTGTGAAGAATAGGAATAATTATTTTGAAGTCTTTCTATTAGGCTTTCCGCACGATGTTCCCATGTCCGATGAAGCCGGTCTTTACTCTCGTTTCCAACAAGAACCTCACCCGAGCGGAATAAAATCCATGGGAAAAAAGATAAGAAAAGAGTAATTACAATCCCGCTGATGCGTGCAAGTTTTTCGGATTTCACTATTCAATAAGCCTGACAGCAATACAGCAAATCCATCGTTGCACGGGCGGAAATTGCCCTAACAACACACCGCCAAAATGCCGTTTGCACACAATTCTAAAAAGCAAGACAATGATGTCGGACATCTTGTCCCTTTTTCATGAAAATAGCTATCTCCGCAAGATTTGTAGCATGGTCAGCAATTCTTTCGAGTGAGCGTCCCATGGAGAGAACAGCAAGCGCATTGTCTACTTTGCAATTTCTATTTTCAAGAGAACGAACAGTCCATTCAAAGAGAGCCTGGAATGCTTCATCAACAGTGTTATCAGCGGCAAAAATTGACTCCGCAAAATCCGGGTCAAGTGTTTTTATCACGAAAAGGCTGTCTTTAAAGAGAGTCTTAACCATTGTCCGCATTTCGATGAATACTTCAGGAAATTCAAGTTGGGAAATCTTTGCAAGCTCTTTGGTTCTTCGACACATGGCACATACCTCATCGCCAACTCGCTCCAGGTCTTCCGCAACTTTTATCGCACCGATCAAAAGACGCAGATCTGATGCGGCAGGCTGATACAAGGCCATTATCTTCCAAACCGAGTCATCTATTTTCATCTGAAGCCTGTTGACATCAACTTCGGAATGGAATACCTGTTCCAAAAGTTCTGTTTTGCCATCCAAAACTGCTTCTAACCACGCTTCCAGCATAAACAGACACTTTCTTTCCATATCATCAAGGTGTTTAAAAAGCTCTTTCAATTCCTCATCCATGTGTCGCTTCATAATCATGGCAATATTCTCCCAATTTTTGCGCTAATTTTAACTGTTACTTAAGTATTTATCAAGCCTGAAATTACATTGGATTGGTATAATTACATTATTCCCGAAAGTGGGCTTTTCTGATTGATTTTTTTTCGATTTTCCTGTACATTTTAAAAATAAATGCCGATGTAGAGTTTGTAATTTTCTTTTTTTGGCATTTCGAGGATTTGATTAGATCTTGTTAATTACAAAAAATTTGGGGTTAAAGGAAAAGAGATGCATGGTAAGATTCCAAGGATTTTAATTGTTGATGATTCGGACGTAATGCGGAAATTGCTTGGAAGTCTTTTAAAAAACAACGGCTATGAAATTATAGAAGCCCAAAACGGCAGAGACGCATGTGAAAAATATCTTGTTGAAAAACCTGATCTTGTAACAATGGATATTACAATGCCGGAAATAGACGGAATCAAGGCTGTAAAAGAATTGATGAGAATTGATCCAGCTGCAAAAATTGTGATGATCAGTGCAGTGGGAACCGTTGACAGAGTGAAAGATGCCATATATGCAGGCGCGAAAAGTTTTGTGGTAAAGCCCTATGAGGCAAACAAGGTTTTGGCGACGCTTAAATTAGTTCTTGACAAGAAATAACGGTTGCATGAAACTCCCCTTCTTCACTCAAATCAACTTTCACAATTTTTCCTGAGAGCTCAGAGGGCTTTTTAAACTTTTCAAAGATCCATCTGTTCAAAGGTCGTTCTATAATAGTTTCCAAAAGATTTTTTATTCGTCGCCCCCCGTAAAGCAGGTTGTCTTCTTCTTTCATGCGTTTCAGCAGGAATTCCGGAACTGACAAACCGAAATCGAGATCGATACGGATTTTTTCCTGGGCAGAACGTTTCAGAAGAGCCAGGAACTTTTTCCCGATTTGATGCACAAAATCAGGGCGAAGAGTATCAAATACAACGATATTGTCACCTAGGCGACTCAAAAGCTCTGCACGCCCGATCTTGGAGGCAAAATAAAATTCAACTTCCTCCTTGAAATGTTTTTCAACCTGTTCGTAAGAGAAAGACGAAGTCCCTTTTTCTTGTATTTTTTTCATTATTCCATCACGAATAATTGTACCGGTTGATGGATCTGTCAAATCCGAGGCGCCTATGTTACTTGTGAAAATTATTGCAGTTTGATTAAAGTAGGCGGTCTGCCCCTTTCCGTCGGTTAATCTTCCATCTTCGAGAATCTGAAGAAATTTATCTAGAACACGGGGATTGGCTTTCTCTATTTCATCGAAAAGTAAAATGCTATGGGGCTGGGAAATCACTCTATTTGTAAGCTGCCCACCTTCTTCGTAACCAACGAAACCCGGTGGTGCGCCGGCAAGTTTTTCCGCTGCATGTTCTTCTTTGTACTCACTCATATCGAATCTCGCAAAAGCCTTTTCATCTCCGAAAACAAGCTCGGTCAAAGCTTTGGCCAGTTCGGTCTTTCCCACCCCCGTGGGGCCGACAAAAAAGAATATTCCACGAGGTTTTCCCCCACCTACCCCTCCGGCCATACTGATTCCGATTTTTCCGGAAGTAAGCATGGTAACTACGGAATCAACCGCTTTTGGCTGTCCTATCACTCGTTCGGAAAGCACTACTCTGGCACTTTTAACTTTCTCTTCGTTCAGATTTTCCCAAGGGTCTTCCCTTAATCCAAATTTAAAAAAATCAACTAAACGTCTTACATCACCACGATGAACTCTAATCCCTGATGTATGCGAAGTAACCCGCAAACCCTCAAGTTCCATTGCTTGAAAGCCGTCTGTAAGATCAGCCATCTCTTCCGCGATATGCGGTAAATCATCGTCTACAATATGTTCCCCTCCGTTGAATCCACTGGAACCACCCCGTGGTTTCAGAAAATTCATCGCATAGGAAAATCTCTCTTCTTTTAACGGGCGGGGAATTTGTACAAGCGAGACAAAGGGGTTTTCCATGTAAAGCCATTCCGGGACACGTTTCAATTCCCCGGCAAGTATCACAAGAGTATTGCGAAACCCGGACAATTTCCCTTTTCGAATAACAGACGCTTCAATTGTTGCTTTCTTCAAAACGGCAACCAAATTCCGTTCTTCATCGGAATACCGATCCGGCTGATTAGTGAGAATGTCGCCAAGCTCAACAACCGCTGCAAACGGAACCCCAATCGACTTCAAAAGCAGACGAATCTGGGAAAACGCTTCTCTTGGTGGAAGTGGGGCATCAACTGAAGAAGAGTTTCCAACCATGTTTGGGAGCCCCCTTGGAGGTGGCGCAAGTGGGTCATCATCAGAAAACATGCTTACTGGAGATAAACCGGCTGAAGCTGAATCGTCAGAAAGTAAATTAGATGGCAAGCCGGCTGAAACAGGAGATCCCTCCTGAAATTTCCCTCTGATCAAGCAGTTAACAATTTCCCGAAATTTGGCTCTGGGAGCTTCTGGAAGAGAATTACAACTCTCGATGGGATATTCTTCGTTCCCTTCCCCTGAGAATCTGAAACCATCAACCTGATCGTATCTTAAAACGATTTCAAATCCATTTTCCTGAAAAAAAGTCTGTAAAAAATCCGAAAGTGCAAAGTAATTGCCGTTAAAAAGACATTGATCATGGATGTTTCCATATAAAAGAATATGTTTTCGGCGAAGTAACTGCTTTTTAAAAGCATCGATCCATTTCGATGTATGTACAAGCATTCTCAAGCACCGTCTGATCGTTTTTTGCCACCGGATGGCAGGTCATCAGCCCCTTTTAGCCGTCGATTCGGATCTTTTCCGTCCCATTTAAGCGTCCCCATTTTAATTTTAAATGCAGAGGAAAGTTTTTTATGCATTTCTTCGATAACTGATTGCGCCTGATCACAAGAATTAGCAGCCGCTCCATCGATTTTTATTTCAGAAGTCATTGGAAAACCACCAACCGAATACCAAACCTCGCCATCCATAGGAACGCTGACATCAATGGATTTTCCGGATGCGCTGATCGCATGCATGATTAAAGCGGTGGAAGGATGCCCGGGGTGTTCTTCGAGAACAACCTCAACCTTGAAACCAATTTCCTGAAGGGTTTTCGCAATGCTTTCAGCAATGTATGTCCGCTGATCCGCTTTAAATTGGGCCAAATTTGCCTCCTCGGTCATCTTGATAACCCGTCTTTTGGCCTCTTCCAATAATTCAAAAACCGGCTGAAACTCGCCGGAGTCAGTATTTTCTTTCGTTTTATGATATTCTCTCTCAAGCTTTTCAATCGAATTTTTGTGCCATTTAGAAATCAGTTCATCAGATTTCAAACTTTTAATTAAACCGTTAATCTCTCCAATGGCAATCTGACACTTTTCCTGCATATCACGAAATTGTTTTAATTGATCGGCAACCAGCTTTTCATGCCGTTCCAACGCTAATTCTGCCTTGGAAAGTATTTCCTCAGCAATCTCACTTTGATTCCTCTCAATTGCTGAACGCGTTTGATCAAAAAACTTGAGAATCTCCTGCACTCCAGGACAATCAAATTTTCCGCCGGTCTCTTTTTCGATTTCATTCAAGCGGGTTTCAAGCTCCGCCAATTGGAAGGAAATATGCTCAATTGCAAGAAGACGTTTCTTAAATTCGTCAGCTCTGCGCTTTCGGTGAACCGCCAATCTCAATTTTTCAATCAAAACGGGGATTTTTTTCTTAGCTTCACGTATCAATTCTTCGTTGGTCGCCAGGAATATCTCTTTTTCCAGAAGATCTACAGAGCTTTTTATTTCCTCGATGTCATCTTCACAAAGCTTATTCATGTAAGAATCAACATCCTTTTGGAAGTTTGAAAATTCAGCTAGTACATCATTTTTCAATTCTTCAACTCTTTTATTTCTTTCAAGCTCCGCTGTTTTTTCCCGCTTATTGGCCTCAACTTCTGCTCGCCTTTTTTGGGCCTCTTCGATCAGCTTTGCAAGTTCTTTTTCAATCTGTGCAAGTGATTTTTTGGGATTTCCACTCATAATTCTTCTCCTCATTCAGCATCCCTCAGGATAATTCCCCGTTCCCGTAACCCTTTCTCAAAGCTGTTTCGGAAATCAGGACGGTGAGGAACACCTGAAAATTTTAAGCTCCCATCATTGCCGATCGATACTTCTAATCCTGCCGACCTGTCAGTTTCAGGATTCAATTGTTCAATAAACTTCTTAAACATATCTGACAAGGCAATCAAACGCTGATTGGAAGAAGCTCGCCAAAGCAGATCAGCGTGAAGGTTTTGCAAATAGGGGCCATCTATTAGAATATCCACTCGCTTCAACAAACGATTGCAAGATTCTGAACTTAAATCAATGAGTTCTTCAAGAGTATAACCTGTATAACAAAGAATATTCAAATCTTTGACACTTTTTATGGAATCTATAAGCAAAGCAATCTCTTCAGCCTGCTCCATCGGCTCACCACCGGAAAAAGTTATTCCCTCGATGTCATCCAGGGAAAGAAGCCAATCACGCAATTCCGGGAGTTCAATTTGCTGACCTCCTGAAAAATCGCGATTTTCAAACGCGATACAACCCGGACAATTTTTTTTGCATCCTTGAACCCAGATAACAGCCCGTTTTCCAGGTCCCAGGACTTTTACTGCTGGTTCTCTTCTGAATATTTTCATTGATTTGATTTACCTGAAGCAATTCATATACAGTTTAACGCAACTTTGGAAATCAGCCCACAAAAAATTTCGCACTCTCATTTTTTTGGGTGCACCATTAATGTCCTCCAAGCTAATCTCCCCAAATGTTTAAGATATAAAAAATGTAAAAGTCCAGTTCGAATTAATATCTATTATTATACATGAGAGCTAATATTGCAATAAGCTATAAGGTTTTTTTCTGGCACAAATTCTGACAATGTAGGATTTTTCCAATGGCAAACTCTCAAACGAGTCTGTCGAAAAATACCCAAATTTTCATATTTTTATGTGCCCACCCAATTTTTCGCCTCCCTTTTTAGCATCAACAGCGGGTCGTTTTGTACCGAATAAAATATACCGAGATTTTCCGATAGCTTTTAACGAATTGCTTTCAGGTTAACGTTTTTCCAGATCGAGAAATTAAACTATCACCGACCTTGTCGGTGGCTTTTGGGGAGGAGCTCTTCGGACAATGTTGGTTCGTGATCTACCTGGGGCCTCCTGCCCCATACCCCACCACTGACTACGTCAGTGGATTTGAGCTATATTAAAACAGATCCTCCCAACTTTAGATATACCAGCAAATTCACTGGAAAAGAAAGGTGTATGCTATTTTTGGAATCAAAAATAATTCCAGAAAGCAACTTCCATTTCTTTTCGGGAAAAAGCTCTTACATGTGACGGATAAACCATACTCGGACAAAGTCCCATCACTTTCTTGACACTCTGGCGAATTTGCTTTTCACTGTTTCCCCAGAGTGGCAAAGTTGGTTGGTTCTTTTTTAGAAAGCTCCCAATTAAGTCCCCAACAAAGATATCCCCTTGCTTCAGTAAAACAGATATGGCTCCGGGGGTATGCCCCGGAGTAGGAATAATTCTTCCTTCGATACCAAACTCCTTCAAATCATATTCGCCATCGATAGTGATGTCAGGCTCAACACCTGATGGAACAGGGGGTGCTTTTACAAAAGACATTAACCATCTGAAAGTGCGAACGAGAGCTGAAATAAACGCTCCAACAAGATTGAATGATCTTGGAAATCCAGAAAAACCATTCTTCAGAGCCAAAGCATCCTGGCTATGAATTAAAATTTTGGCACCGGTTTTCTCTTTAAGGAATCGGGCACCGCCAAAATGATCCATATGACCATGGGTTATCACGATCAGTTTTATATCTTCAGGCTTGATGTTTTCCGAAGCAAGTTTATCCAAAATGACCGGGCCATGTTCCGGCATTCCTGAATCAACTAAAATTACCTCTTTGCCCACAATGGCAAAAGCGCTAACCATGCCAAGTGGGACAGGAATAATCTTCTCACTCATTTAGTCACCTCTGTAAAAAATCTTAATCGAGCAAAAACTTGATAATTCTTATTATCGAAATTTTTTGCCTATTCTATATATCAAGTCCAGCTAAATCTTGCAAGTAAATAGCAGCTCAGCAATTCTTGGCGAGAATTTCGGTCGATTGGCATTAATACCAATTACAACACGATTCAAAGAATACCACTTTTGGCAGAAAAGAGGTTGGCAAGACTATGACTTTAATTGCAGCATCAGAAGCACACCGTTACGGAAAATGACTTGATCTCTTTCCCTAACTTGCTTTAATGTCAGATTAACAAAATACTCCCTTTTTGTCTCGCTATAAATGGCGGTTTTGGAAGGGGATTAACGGTCAGCGGTTTTTAATTTCTTTTTCAGAGCTTCAATTATACTTCTATTTTCTGCTAATTCTTTGTCTTTTGCGACAAGAGCCTTATCTTTTTCGACAAGAGCATTAATTTTTTCGGCAAGAGAATTATTTTTTTCGGCAACCATTTTCTTGCTCTCTGCTAATTCTTTGTCTTTTGCGACAAGAGCCTTGTTCTTTTCAGCGATCAGATTATCTTGTATCGCCAATGCCCGTTCATAATTCATCAGAGATTCCAAATATTCGTCTTCATCTTCCATTTGCATTTGAATTTCTGGTGTTTGAGCCGCTTTCAGCAACCTTCGGAATACCGATCTATATTTCAGTGGCACATCTTCCTCTTTTATATTTAACAGGTGTTCGTCATCAGCTTTTTTTGAGGACGGATCGAACAAAGCGAGCAGTTTCTCCAGAGAAGTTCTTCGACGTTGTTTTAATGCGGGAAGTTGGATTATCAATGCATTATGACTGATCCCCTCGATAAATTCGTGTTTCGTTTTGATCTCATCACCAGTCGCCGCATCGATGTAACTACGTCCAATACGGACTACCGGGGCTTCGATTCCCTTCAAGGGATGTCCAAGTATATAAACCGCAATAATAGGTATTGCAACTGAGGTTGATTTCCCCTGCTCGGTTTCAACCTTTCTGATGTTCTCTTTGTCTTTATAAGCTGAAGCCAAATAGCGACGAAAACGCAAAATATCATCAGGAAGTTTTGCCTTTTGAAGTTCGATAATGACCGTATTCAAACTTCCATCTTCAATCTGGACTTTTGCTGAAAAATCCATTCTGAAAATAGTGTATTTAACTCCGGCTTCTTCAGCTCGCTCCAGGTGTTCAGTGGGTTTGAAGGCCAGTTCAACAACTTTTTGACCGATTAGCGCCGACAAAATAATCTTTGCTACTTTATTGTCATCAAGCAAAAATTTGAAGACGCTATCATATATCGGATTGGCAATGTACATCTATTTTTCTCTTTCCGCTAGAATAAAACATTTTCGATTTTCCTGCAAGTTAAACTGCGAAAGAAAAAGAGGGGCGAAAGAAGGACTTCCTCTTGATGTCATTGCTCGAATCAGCGGTTTGAGTGTTTAAAAGATTCAAAGTTCTTTGTCCAAATAGAATAATAGAGTGTTTCACCTATTTTCATACAGTGTCCACAAACGAGAATTTTTCTAATCTGAGCTCCGAATTATTGAGATGATCGCCTTTTTGAAACTAAAATTCCCCACATATTTTGCTGATTTTCCGGCTCAATATGTAGTATCATTACGAAGAAGAAATGCAAGGTGGAGTATAAAAATGAATGGGAGTTCTGAATTGATTTTTGCGTTAAAAGAGGACATTGGAATACCCGAGTTATTTTCGGGTAGAAAAGCTGATCTGAAGTATCTAATGGATTGGTCAGAAAGAACCAAATTTCAAGGAACACTTTCGCTAGCAATTTTCGCTCGAAGAAAAAAAGGGAAAACAGCTTTAGTTCAACGCTTTTACATTATCCTTTTCACCAGAAATGATCCCATGATAATTCCATTTTATTACAAAGTGAAGGAAGTAGAAAAATCACAATTACAGCTTGCAGAGGAATTTTATAGTTCTCTTTTGAGCCAATATGCAGCATTTAAAACAAGAGACATTTCCTTAATTACCCAAAAACCCTCATACGATGAATTAATCGAGTTGCTCAATAATGATCCTTTTTTTATCGGAGATATTAAAACCATGAAAAGATATCTGGAAGAGTGCGATTCTGACCAAGCCTGGGATTTCGCTTCATATGCCGGAGAGAGAATCTCGGTCCAAAAAAATGAACGAATCATTCAAATTCTCGATTAGTTCCAGTATTTCAATGAATTTATTTACACCACTATTGAAGGAAAAGACCGGTCGATAAAGCTTTGTGGCACCTATCATCACGTCGGTGCAAGCAAAATTTCCCCTGTCATAGTCACCGGAAGCTACATAGCTTGGCTATTACAAATTCTCAGCAAAATGGCCGGACGCTTCACCAAAAAACTTCTAAAAAATCTTCCAACAGAAGAGGCATTAGAGGAAGTGTATTCGCTATCCCGTATTTTTAACATTCCGGTAACGGAAGAATCGGCAGCTTATATTGCTGCTGTTACAGATGGTGATGTTTTCTACATTTCCCAAATTTTCAGATCGGACTATGAACCAAAAGATCTCACCAGTGAAGACTGTATCAACGAAATTATTCTCTTTGAAACCCGAACAGCAAATGATGAATTCGGCGAAATCTCAGCGATGTGGATTGAGTACCTGCATGACGCAATAAGCAGAGTTAACGACAAATACGGGAAAATGATCATATTGTACCTGGCAAAACAAGGAAAACAGGAAAAGACACGAAAAGAAATTCTTGAGGATCTCAAACTCGATATGACCGAAAAAGAGTTGGAGCAGAAACTTGACATTTTTATCAAGGCGGACATTCTGTCTTACGGATCAACTAGATTTCGATACAAAGGGTTAGGAGACAAATTCTTTGAGATCATTTTCAAAGAAATGTACCAAGAAGAAATAGACTCCCTTGATATTGAAGAAATTCGAAATGATATCAAAACCCAATTGAAATCGACCTATGGAAGAGTAAGCTTTTATAAAGGCATAATGGCTGAATATCAGGTCGTAAACAAAATTCTTTTTGCAGCTCTGAATAAAATACCCTTCAAAGAGCTTTTGTACCATTTCATTGAGGGCTATGAATTGTCAACATTCAGCGCCGCCGCGAAGAATAAATTCTACCAGGATCAGCTTAAATTCATTGAAGTTGACGCTTACCTACAGAGCAAAAACCAAGATGGTCCCGATTTTATAATAGAAGTTAAAAACTGGGAAACCCCGGTGACAAAAGATCAAGTTGAAAAGTTTATCAGTAACAAAGAGATTCTGACAAAACAGTTACTCAGACCTACCGGTTTTATTTTTTGCAGCGCTCTACCTTTTGAAAACGATCTCGAAGAGCTGTTAAAAGCAAATGCAATTATGATCATGTACCTCCCGCGTCGCGATACAAAATAGCTTAGGAATCAATGATACGTGCAAATACTAAAATGCAACTATTCAAAGTTGTTTCTGGATCGGGTTAACAAGTAAGTTTAGGTTATGATTGGGCACCATCCGGAATCTTTACAAATGAGAATTTGTGTTTATCAGTCGTCATGATTGAGGTCATCGACAGTAAAGCAGGTTTCAGAGCTAACAACTTCGCCGAAGGCATCGTCCAACAATAACATGATCATTTCAAAGGTACACGTTTTTCTTCGACAAGCTCTTTTTGAGCGATGGGTACAATACTTTTTTCGGGCGAGGAAATTGGCACAAATCATCACTTTATTTCCTTACGACGCCTAAACCCCCCTAAAATTTGCCATAAAAACACCTTGTGGATAACAAGTTTTGGTAATAAAATAGCAGCGAAAACAACTGAATAATTGCTTTGTCCTTTCATTGACAGATTGTGTTTTCACAATGTTTCTTATGTAACAGTTGAAAACCCACCCGAACTTGAGTAGAATGAATATATGCCTGATCACGACCACTCATATAAGAAGTTGTTTTCCCATCCGAAAATGGTGGAAGACCTGCTTAGGGGTTTTGTTCACGGAGAATGGGTTGATCAACTCGATTTTTCTACACTCGAACCTTTTCCGAGCGAGCATGTTTCCGATTGTTTCCGGGACCGTCGCGATGATATCATCTGGCGTATTCGCTGGAAAGAAAACTGGCTTTATATCTATCTTCTGCTTGAATTTCAATCTTCTATTGACCCGTATATGGCAGTTCGAATCATGACATATCTGGGACTACTTTATCAAGATATAATTCAGGCAGAGATGATTAAACTCGGGGAAAAATTGCCTCCGGTTCTTCCCGTGGTTTTGTATAACGGAATACCGCGCTGGGATGCCCCCACAGATATTTTTGACCAAATTGGTCAAACTCCTCGGGGGTTAGAGAAATTCAGTCCCAGGCTGTCATACCTGATTCTTGATGAAGGAGCAATAGCTGATTCCGAACTCACTGATTTGCGAAATTGTGTGACTGCATTGATTCGCCTTGAGAAAAGCCGCACAGGAGCTGAAATCATGGAGTTAATCGCAGCACTCAGCAAGTGGCTTTCCCTTCCAGCGCAGGCATCTCTCAGAAGAGCCTTCGGACATTGGATTGGACGAGTTGTTTTAAAAGATCGAATTCCTGAACAAAAAATTGTAAGAATAGAAGATTTGGAGGAGGCACATCGTATGTTGGCTGAAACAGTGGCCCAATGGCCCATGCAATGGAAAGCTGAAGGTAAAGCTGAAGGACTAGCTGAAGGACTAGCTGAAGGACTAGCTGAAGGAAAAGCTGAAGAAAGAATTATTATTCTATCGAAACAAATTGAGAAAAAGTTTGGAAAACCCACGAAAGATCAATTTCTTGGCAATATAAAAAATTATAATGATGCTGATTTTGACAAACTTTTTGAAAAAATCCTTTTTTGTGATTCTGCGGAGGAGTTATTTAAAAGGTAACGCTTATCCAGTTGTTTCAGTAGTCCTTTGTCGAATATAGCTGCGTCCAATGCGGTCTACCCGAGCTTCAATTAGTGAACAGGTAAGGAATTCTGAATTTCAGTTCATCTTTCAAGTTTGCCCACCTTCAGATTTCTGATTTCGATGTTAGGCAAACCGGTATATTTTGCAATCTGTTGCTCATCAAGCCCATCGGCAATCATTTTTCGAGCTGTTTCAATTTTTTCGTTGCTCTGCCCTTTTTCTTCGCCATTTTTGAAGGCTTTTTCCACCGCGGTTTTGAGTCTTGTCGCCTCATCCCTGATTGCTTTTTCGCGAGCTTCTATGGCGGCTCTGAGATGCTCATTGGAATTGACTAAACAAAACTGACTTATAGCCATTTTCACACCCTCCTCTTCTGCAAGCTCAGTTGGAATATCCCCTTCATTAAAAAAATAATTCTTCCCGAATTTTAACAAATGAAGCCACTTTTCAAAGGGAGTTTGTGGTTTGTTTTTTATTTTTTCCGCAAGCTTTGGAAGTTCTATGAAATGAAGTTCTATTGTGTCTTCAAGAACATGATTGTTATTTGGATTCATAAATTGATATACACTGTGGGCGATACTGAATTGGGGAAAAATTTCGAAATCGAGAATAGATATTCCTGTGGCTTTGTTCAGCTTTGTATAATCATCGCCTGCTTGTAACTGGCTTGAATACAGTTTAGCAAGATAATATGTGGCTCGGTCAACATATGCCTCGAATTCTTTAACCTGAACTTCAATGTTGAAGCGTTTTCTCGTTGAATCAACAGCCTTGATGTCAAGTATACTGAGTTTTTCACTTTGGAAATCTTTTTCATTAAAAGGATTGATGATTTGAACTTCTACGATTTTATCATCACCTTTTAAACTCAGTAGGGCGTTCAAAAGGCAAACGAAAAGCTTTGCGTTTTTTTCCTGGCCAAAAACGCATTTAAAAACAAAATCATTCAGAAAGCTGTAATTTTGAAACCATTTTCTCTCATCTAAAATCCTTTGAATTCGAAAAAAGATTTTCTAATTGCTGCTTCCCTTTATTTGTCAGAAACACCCTAATCAATCTCCATATTTATTATAGAATCTTTCAATAAATTTTTCAACCGGTTGGCTTTCCACTAAAATTTTCACATATGAGAATTTATTTTTTAAATGAAAAAACAAGAATCACACCTCGTTGACTCTTCATTTTCTGTTAATCTTGGAAAAAGAATAGCTCAACTTGCTGAAATGGTCGGCGGAAAAGAAAATTTAGCCAAAAAATCCGGAGTTTCACTTTCCAATATCTATAGGTATATAAATGGAGAAAGAGCTATTCCGGTCATCACTCTTGCTGCGATGGCTTCAGCAACTGAGGCCAAACTTGATTGGCTAATATTTGGTTTGGATGAAAACAGCAAGGTCGTCAGCAAAAATTATCGCCAAATTGAAAATTCGATCCTTGAATTTAATTCAACCAAATTCAAGGAAGCCGCAAAAAATAATTTTCCTGACAAAAATACATCTACTGAGGGAATTATAAATCTCCGAGAAGCGCTTGAAACTTTAAATCTTTCGGAAAACCAAATAAAAAAGAGATTTTGTGTTTCCCCGGAAAAATCGTTATTTACCCGTATTCATGGGGATCACATGGAGCCCATCATTCAAAACGATGGAATAGTTTTGATTGATGGAGGCATTACTGAACTCAAAAGCGATGGAATCTACGGTTTAACATTTTCCGGAAAATTTATGATTCGAAGAATTCAGATTCTTCCCCAAAACAATATTGAAATAATCTGTGATAATCGAAAATACAAATCATTTTCCTTAGATCTTAAAATGATGGACACCCGTTTCGCCATTTTGGGAAAAGTCGTTTACGTTTGGCGAGGGAAAAAAGTAGCTTAGGGAACTTCCGCAATTTGAAGATTAATAGCTTCAATACTTCGACCGGATTGGTCATTCATACACGATTTTAGGTGGCTCTTCAAATTCCTCCCAGATTTAATTATTTTTCGGGATTTCGGGAGAGACTCAAGAATAATTATTTCAATCGATTTGTCTGCATCGAATGGAAGCTTGTCCAGGACAATTTTTCGATCTTTGGGAACCTTGGTTTCAATTCGTATACAATTCATTTTTTTCCTTCATTAAATTGAAAATCTACTCTTTAATTATACTAATTTACCCTATTCTGTCAAAACATGATTATTTGGGCCAGGAATTATCCATTAATAATTGGGGTTACTCTCCTTGTTCTTCATCTAATGTTTTTTTCTAACTTCGATTCTGCTTATTCGAATTTTGCCATGAAATCTTGAAACCAAATCATGGAGGGCCTCTG
>JADFXM010000083.1 GCA_015233565.1 Candidatus Rifleibacteriota bacterium | reverse complement strand
AAAATCAAATCGTTTATTATGGCTTATCTTGGCGGGTGATAACACTTTTTCGGACATTGCGAAAATAATCAAAAATTTGTACCAGAGTCTTGGCGAAGGCAATTAAAGCAAGTCTCATTTTTTTTCGTGGTTTACATAATACGCATTATCTGACGTTGAGTGTTGAAACCCTTGCGTTTAAGCCAAAGTTAATACGGTGTAATAATTATGCTTTTATATACTTATATAATTATGTTATTATATAAAAACATAACTTTTTCAACAACTTTTTTCAGAGAGGTATTAACATGACCAGGTTGTCACTTTCCGTATCGGAACAGGACTATAAATCATTTAAAACCTTATCTCTAATAAGCGGTAAATCAATGTCTAAGCTCTTTTCTGATTGGATTAAAAGAGTAATGCGAACAAAGAAAATTGATGATCCATTGCTTAAAGCATTTCTTGAAGCGCCACAAGATGACGAACCATATACTGATGAGCAAAAAAAAGCAGTCGAAGAGGCGCGACGGGATAAAAAAATAAGTTGGGACGAGCTTGACGCGAGGTTGGAGAATTTATCATAATGCCTTGGAAATTCTTTACAACGAAGCGATTTGAAAAGGAAATCAGCAACATTCCCAAAAAAGAAAGAGATCGTATCAGGGAAGCTATAAACAAAATGATTGTAAGTATGGGAAGCGCTCATATAAAGAAGTTGACTGACAATTGGCGGCTCCGTGTTGGGAATTGGCGCATATTCTTAGACCTGGACACAACGACCGGAGTCATTACGGCGCTTTTTTTGGAACGTCGAAGCAGTAAGACCTATTGAAAAAGGAAAATCCATGAAGAAATACCGATTTCCAATTATCGTAGAACATGACGACGACGGCTATTATGCCTATGTTCCCACTTTGCAGGGATGTTATACCCAAGGCGATACCTACGAGGAAGCCATGAAAAATATTCGCGAAGCTATTAAAGGACACGTGGCCGACAGATTATCTTAGATAAATTGAGAGGTGTTTGAGGCGCCAAAATGGCACTTCAAATTCGACGAAGGCCGAGAGGAAAAGGAGTTATGAGATGACCACAGAGAAGAAAAAACGAATACCAAAACCCGCAATTTCAAAAGAAATAGATTTGTTAGTAAAACTACTTCCTTTAATAGAAAAAGATCCGTCTAATTTTTCGGATACAAAGATATTAAATCATGCTAAAAAAATTAAACTCGAAGTGTGCGATTTTTATTATGACGATAATTGTTCACTCGACAGATTGAAATGGGTTTTACACACAATCCGAACCATAATAAAAGTTGTGTCTGGAATTACATGCAGTAAAGAAGAGCTCGACGATGTTACAAGCTGGTTATGCGAAAAAGACAAAAGCACTTTTCCGAGGATATACGATGTTTCTCCTTCAGGAATAGTAGAGAGAGAAATGATCGATATGGACAAGATTTTAAAGTTGCCTCTCAATACCATTCGCAGGGAAGATTTGGTTGATGCTGTATATAAAGCTTTTGCTGTTGGTGGAATAGGGGAGCTTTATATTGCTTGTTGTCCAGAGTGTGAAAAAGTTTTTAGAAAATTTAGAAAAGACCAGGGGTTTTGCTCAAAAAAATGCGCTGATAATGTTTCTAAAAAAAGACAGAGAAAAAGAATGTCCGACGATTGACTTGAAACATCGGACGTTATATAATGCTTTTGTCAGAGACAAGAGCACTTTAGCAAAAACAAAATAACAAAAACCTCTTGTTTCGGCAAGCGTGGTCATTTCAAAGACTCGCTTAATAAGATCAGGAGGCTTTTTTTATGTCAGAAATTCTGAACACTTTCGAGGCGGCTAAAATCTTGGGGATTATCCCAGAAGCAGTGCGCCGGATGTATCGACGCGGACAATTGCCAGGCACGAAATTTAATGCGAAAGCTATCATTTTCTCACGTGAAGACGTTGAAAGGGCAAAGAAAACTCTTATCAACAAACCCGCTGAATCGGCAACGGCATGAGGCGAACCATGAGACCAGAACGAAAATGGTACGCAAGAGAGCGCCTGAACGATGCGGAAATTAAGCTTTTTTCACTCTCAGAGATTTTAATGTCTGATGAATTGGGCGCTACGGTAAACATTTCCAGTCTGCAAACGATTTTGCGCGTGATATTCGAGTCTGTTAAAAATGACTTGGATTTTGCAAAAGAGCAATTGCAATGAATATGCCGAAGAAAATCTTTCACCCGGAAGCGGCAAAAAAAGCAGCGTTACAACGTGAAATACAGCGCCTGGAAGAAATCAAAGCCAGTCTTGGCCAACAGTGTGAAGAGTTCCAAAAATACCTTTTAGAAATCGACAACGAGACCCGGCGAATTCACGAAGACTTAAAACAAATTGAGCGAACCAGGAAGCGCGTTGAAGACCTGAACGATTATTTCATTGACGAGCCGCAAGTTATCCCAATGACAAAGGGCGCGTGGGGGACACTGGCCGAAGAGTTGATTGAAGCCGGGGAAAATCTCGAAAAATGGCTTTCTTCCTGTGGGGGCGAGGCGGCTAGCGAATGACACCACAACATAAACATTTCGTAGACTCAAGCAGGTGTGATAAATGCGAATTTTTCAAGCGTTCAGGCAAAGGGAAGGGCTATTACTGCACGTTTCCGGCGTGGCGTGGTTGCGTAAAAAAGGACAATGACAAATGAGTGAAAACAAAACTTCTCCATTCAAAGTATCAATACGATTGATTTCTGGGAACAGTAGCCTACTTGCAAAAGCTGATGTGACCGGTAAAACAATGACCATAAACGGTTTTTCGATCATGGCCGGGAAAGACGGGAAAGCGCCATGGGTAGCGCCTCCTAGCATGAAGCAGGGAAGTGGGTATTTGAAGATCATTGAATTTACTGATAAAGCTACCGGGGACGCTGTATCAAAGGCTGTTCTGGACGCTTACAAGGAATCAATCGAAGAACGAGCAGACTCAAACGATGACGGCGAGCCAGCATTCTAACGATGAAAACCCCGCCGATGTCCGAAAACTTGCGTTGTGCGCTTTCTGATGCAAAGCAGATCAAGACTTTGTTGCGGAAGGCTCAAATATTATTGCGCCTGGGGAAGATCAATCGAGTGAATGAAAATCTGAACCAGGCAATAGTTAAAGCAGAGTTGTTTTTGATTGCATCGGCGGACTTACGACAATGATTTTTAAGATATTGTATTTGTACCGGCAAAATGCTACTATGACCGTGCTTCTTTCGCCTAAAAATGAAAGAGGCCGGTGTAATCAGCACCGACCCCTGGTAGATAAACAATTTATTAAACCGATTATATCTTTTTTTCGGCGAAATGTCACGTTTATCTATCAAAAAAATTTGAAAAAGGTAGATGAACGATGACTCAAAATCTTATAAACTCTCTTCCTGTGTGCATTAAATCGGTTAATCAATGGGTAATTTGGGCGGCTGTTCCAAGAGAAAATGGGAAAATTGGGAAACCGCCTATCGGACTTGACGGGAAACTTTTAAGCGGGTGGCAACAACCAGAGAACCAATTTACTTTTGATAAAGCGCTTCAATATCTTAATGACAAAAAGCCTGCAAACGTTGCCGGTATTGGCGTTGCGTTTAATGGAACTGAACCATTCACGGCGCTCGACCTTGATGATTGTTTGGAAAATGGAAATCTAGCTACCTGGGCGCGTAAGATAGTCCAGATGTGCGGTAGTTATACCGAAATATCGCCGAGTGGAAAAGGCTTGCGGGTATTTGTCCTGGGGAAGATACCAGGCGCGAAACCTCACGCCAAAAAGGGCGCGCTAGAAATATTCTCTGCAAGCGGTTATGTGACAACAACCGGAAACGTCTTTGAAGACCGTCGAGAAATTCGGGAAAACGTTTCTGCAATGACAGCCGTCTACAAAGAATATTTTGAGGAAGACAAGCAAGATCAATTTACACAGAAGGGGGGCTCTCCAAAATCAACAGCTTCCTCTGTGTTTGTTGGTTTAACTCCTGATGAGATCATCAAAATTATCGAACACTCGAAGCAGGCCGATAAATTCCAGTGCCTTCTTAATGGTGACACTTCCGATTATCTGGGCGATTCAGAAGCCGACTTAGGGCTTTGTGGGATAGTTGCCTTTTACAGCAAAAACCCGGCAACAATTGAGGCGGTATTCAATCAGTCGGCGCTTGCACAGCGGGAAAAGTGGCAAAAACGGCCGGATTATAGGAAGCGAACTATCGAAAAGGCTATTGCAGATTGCAGGGGACAATATGAAAGAAAACCTGAACCGGAAAAACAAAAGGCTGAAAAAACTGATTCAAAAAATCTTGGTTTCGCTGAAATAATAGCGCAGGGGAGAGCGGCTCAAAAGACCTTGGATGAAATTCTTATTCCAGCCAGAGATACAGACAAGGGAAACGCCGAAAGATTCCAAGCTGTATTTGAAGGAAAAGCCATGCACACCCCGGAAATGGGGTGGTTAATTTGGGATAAAAACCACTGGAAAGCTGACGAACGCGGTGTAAGAGACATGTTTAAGTTTGCCGTATCTGAAGAAATCCACAAAGAAATTGATAAATTGAATAAAAAACGAGACAAAGAAAGTATTGATTTAATAGGCAAGCTTTCAAAATGGTTGAAACAATCTCAGGGCGCTAAAATAACTACTTCAGGCTTACAGTGGGCATATTCTGACGCCTGTTTTCGTGGTTATATCGACGATTTTGACAAAGACCTTTATGTTTTCAATGTCCAGAATGGAACGATAAATTTACGAACTGGGGAAATTAAGCCTCATGATCCAAAAGACAAAATTACCAAAATTTCAAATATTGTTTATGACAAAAACGCTACTTGTCCTACCTGGAATAAATTTCTTGATCGAATTTTTGAAGGTAAAAAAGATTTAATTCGATTTATCCAAAAGGCAATTGGATACACGCTAACCGGCGATATTAAAGAGCAGGTCTGGTTTTTCCTGCATGGGATGGGACAAAATGGAAAATCAAAATTTATTGACGCTATTTCAAGGCTTCTCGGCGACTATTGCCAAAAAGCCGACATGAAAACTTTCTCTGAAAGTCAGATTGATAATTCTACGTCTACTCCGGAACTTGCAGAATTTCCCGGAAAACGTTTTGTTTATGCTACTGAAACAAAGCAAGGCAAAGCTTTTGATTGTGGAAGGATAAAAGATTGGACTGGGGGCGAACAAATACCGGCCAGGCAAATTTATAAAGTTCCATTCAATTTCTTTCCTCATTTCAAACTTTGGTTAGCAGGCAATCATAAACCAATAATTAAAGACTCCACGTTTTCCACGTGGCGCCGTATTCGATATATTCCCTTCCTTGTTACCATTCCAGACGAAGAAAAAGACGAAAATTTACATTTAAAATTTTATGCCGAATTGTCAGGTATACTAAATTGGGCTGTAGAAGGTTGTTTAATGTGGCAATCGGAAGGTTTGAAACCTTGCAAAGAAGTTGTTGACGCAACAGCAGAGTATCAAGAGTCACAAGATAGGCTTTCACCGTTCATTAAAGAAGCTTGTTTAACCGGAAAGCGTTATTACATGCCGTTCAAAACTTTACACGAGACATATATAGCTTGGTGTAATGCTAATAACGAAAATCAAATGAGTAAGTCGGCTTTCCGAGAAGCAATTCAAGAGCGAGGATTTAGAATAAAACATGGAACCGGCAACGCTATAATTGTCGATGGAATAATGCTTTCACCATATTTTAATGCTTCAAACACTTCTATTAATGAGGAAAATAATCAAAGTAGAGTTAATGCAGTTAATGCAGTTAACGATTTTACAGGAAATGGTCTTAATGATAAAGCTAAAGACACTTTCCGTAAAATCGTTAACTGCGTTAACTCCATTAACTCTGATAGGAATGAAAAGCTTTCTAACAGCGAAAAAGAGCCTGTTTTTTCTGACGAAAACGAGGAAGAGACAACAGACGTATGAGAAACGAAGCGCTAGAAATTTACGAAAGTCTGAACAAACGCGGTTTTACACTATGGATAGAGGGCGAAAAGCTACGATGCAAGCCGAAACTTGATATTGATGACGCCGGTAAATTGCGTGAACACAAAGCTACGATTATAAGCATTCTCGCAAAAGCAAATGCAAAGCCCTCCTCCCCTGTGTTAATTTCCCTATCGGCGAAAACAGAGAATGAAAACGCCAATAAAATTTCAATTCTTGAAAATGAAAACTCTGATAAAAAATCAATCTCTGGAAATGATAAAACAATAGATCAATCAACACAGGGGGAGAAAATTTCCAACGAAAATAATATTCCCGCTCCAGTGAAAAAATCGGAAACTCAAAAAGTCGATACTCCACTTCCCGAAAATATCCGGCGCCAACTCTCCGAATTGTCAGCCGACCTGGTGAAGCTATCCGAGGGCGCGACTGCTCCAGAAATCGCGATTCTCGACAACTGCTATGAGAGTCTTATGAGCGCCTATTCCACGAGTGACCAGGCGTCTATAAAAGTTACGATAGACTACGTCCAGGCCGCATTAAATCTGTTGCGGATTGATCGAACAGGCAAGATTGAAAATAAACTACCAATTCAGATTAGAAATGTTCCTTCAGGCCGAGACTTACCAGGACTCAAAAAAGAGTTTGGCGCATTATCTGAACGACTACGGTGCGACTTGGGTAAACTTCCAACGGAACAACAGGGGCAATTCGAGATACTTGTAAATGCAGGCAAGGCGGCAACGCTTCCAGAAGAATTCCAGGAAATCAATTACGGGTTTCGGTGCCTGATAATTTTGTTGCCGGGACAACTGGAAGATCCAAAAGAATTGATCCAAAATAACGTTACGTTAGTTCAGTCCCCGGACACTGATTACCGTAAGAAAATCTTGCAGAATTCTACGCCGCCGAATAAAGCGACAACTATTCCGCCGGAACTGTTAGAGCGCTTCCGAAAGTTGGTTTGGCCCAAAGAGCCGTTTATGGTAGGCGGCTGGCTGGTAATCCAAAAGCCGGAACTTTACCGGCAGTGGTTAGAAGAACATATCGAACTTGGGGAAAAATCGCCAATGTGTGTAAGCAAGACACTCATACCAAAGATTTTACAGGTGTGTGATAAGCTTGAAATGCTGAATTGGTGAGCATGACAATGAACCCTGAAACGGTTATAGACGCAAGTGTAAGGAAACCTTACGGATGATACCAGTGCTTAACTCTTGCGATTGTTCTCCGGGTGATACCGTCTTCGTTATTCGCTCTAGCGCTTCCAGTCTGAAACATGCCATAACAAAGTTGTCGGTCTTGCAGTTGGCCGAGTTGCCGACTACCGACTGGGTAGCGTGGACGAAGGCCGGATACACCGAATGGATTAAGTTTCCTCCTGTGATCATAAAATCTGTCAGAACTCTTGCGGCTTGATATGAACGGAAATAAGGTTATCTTATATCGTGGAAGTGTGCCAATGGAAAGCTATTTGAGTCGGTTCAAGGCAATGAAAACGAGTATTTGTCTATCCCTTCAAAGTTGATAGCCTTGTTTGAAAAGTATTGAAAGGGGTGTCGGGCGCGTACGGTTAATGCGTGTGTCAGAGGTGTGAAATGGGAATGAGTATAATAGTTAATCTAACAATTAGAACTGAACGTATTGACAAGAATGCTATGAAACTAGATCGAAGTACAACGGCGATATGATAGGCCTCAAAGCGGCGTCAATAGGCTGTAGAGCCGGAAAGCGTGATCAATTCAGCGTTAGCGGGTCCTTTTTAATCAAAAAACCAGTAGGGGTCAAAGAACCCCGCCGTTCGCCAGAGCGTAGTTTTTTTTCATAGGTTAAACTTCAAAGTTAAAAATAGGATGGTATCGAAATGAAAAAGCATTTCTCAACTACTGTACAACTCTCTAACAGGTGGGGCGTCACGTCGAAAACAATAAACGTATGGGCTTCCAAGTGGCTAGCGCCTGCAAAAATAAGTTACGGGAAATTCGATGATGTCCTCTCACACAAACTCTATATCGAAAATGTTATTAAACCGGAATTTAACCAAGGTTCGAACGGGGAAGAGAGCATTGATGAATCAAAGCGCCGCAAAGAAAAAGCTCTTGCAGACAAAGCAGAATTGCAGGCAAAGCAGTTGTCTGAAAGTCTCATTCCAAAAGATCAAGCCATAGACTGGGTTATAGAATTGGTAGTAGAAGCAAAGTCGGCATTTCGCTCAATACCTAGACGAATAGCGCCTGTCATCTATGGAAAGGAAATTCGGGATATCGAAGGAATAATATCTGATGAAATCGACGACGCTTTGAGAAAATTAGCCAGGCCGGTTAAAAAAGAAAAAAATGTGAAAAATCAAACTCTAAAAAAACATCAGAACTAACATTCATTAACCCGCAATTCTTCCGGTGACCAGAACGCTAACCAGGCGCGTTGTAACCAAGTCAGACTATCGCCCGGCGTGTTTTCCCTCTGTGGAAATTTCTCCCGTTCTGGTTGATGACACTCGGCGCGATCCGGCGCGGGGCTCTCTGCTTTTTGTTCAGATTGCCTGTATTCAAGCGCCTTTTGCAAACTCGAAATATTTTGAGTTAATCTCATCAGTATTGCATCATGGCGGGCGCGTTCTTCTGCATGAGTGGAAATCAGATTGTCGATTGTATTTGTGTGCTTAGAAATCAGATCATCAATAGTTTTCTGAAAATTGGCAATTAAATTTTGTTGCTCAATTACTCTTTTTTCCAACGTTTGAACCAAGTTCTGAACCGGTTCACAACTGGTTGAAACCTCTTGGTTATGAGCTTTTTCAGTCTCATTGTTTTTCAAAAGTTCAAAACCTTCTCTTGTGATATATGTTACACCGTCAATCTTGTGAACTTGGTTCTGAATCAGTTCAGAACTTGTTTTGAACTTGCGATAAACGGCGGTGGCGGTTATGCCTAACAAACTAGCTACCTGAGAGACTTTCAAGCGTTCCATACCTTGAACCTCACTATGAACTTAGTTCTGAACTTGTTATGAACTTGGTTCAAACCATATCGGCAAAGAGTGGAATTTTGTTTTTCCGAAAATCGCTTACAAATCACAACATTTTGAAAAACTTTCCGGTAGTAATTTTGGACTTCTAATTGCTAACATTTGCTAACATTTTGGAAAACTAAAAAGCTAAGAAATGCTAAGGTTTACGAATGTAAAATGTTGACTTTTGTTGCCATTTTGATAGTAATTCGGGGATTCCCAATGGAAAAAAGCGGTTCTGTTTTCGGACTGGCAAAAATAGAAGTGTCTTTAAATCATGGTTGCATGAGTTTTTCTGAAATTTCGACAAAAGGGCGCCAGGCCGGGCAAATTTTCACAGAGAAGGAAAACGCAGAAGCCAGCGCGACCGGCGGAATTTGACCGATGCCGATATTTTGCGCCTGGTGAAAGTTTGCGATGAGAGAAGAACCAGAGGCGGCGATCGAAAGAGTAGTGAGGCAAAATCAAAAGTCCCAAGTGGGACAATTGATAATTCCGAACCTTCTGCCAACAAAACCGCTGAAACTATCGGCACAAAAGCACACAAGATCAAAGACGCGCGAATCGTGTTGACCAAAGCTTCCCCGGAAACGCAGAAGCAAGTCGAATCCGGCGAGAAATCTATTCGTAAAGTTTGATTTACCACTTTGTTACGTTTCAAACGTAATTAATCAGAAACGGAGGTGTCAGGAAAACACTTACAAGGTGTGAGAAAAACTTGCTATCCATGCCGGTTTCCCCTCTGTGGGTATTGCTCTTGGGATAAAAGCGCCAACGATGCTACTTTTCGAGCTTGAATATACCGTTATGTGTTTAAGCTCACGCTTTATTCATGCTCATTTCAGCCATGTTTTTGTTGTTTTATCAAACATGTTTTTAAACATGATCCTTGTTTTTACGCCATGTTCAGAGATAACTACCTAAGATTAGCATAATAACAGGTGTAGCCAGTGGATAGAAAAATTAAACTGTTTACCATGGCTTATCTTGGCGGGTGATAACACTTTTTCGGACATTGCGAAAATAATCAAAAATTTGTACCAGAGTCTTGTCGAAGGCAATTAAAGCAAGTCTCATTTTTTTTCGTGGTTTACATAATCGACATTATCGGACATTGAGCATTGAAACGCCTGTGTTTAAGCCTTTTTATCTTGCAAGCTTTATTGTTTACAGTTTATATGGTATTATTGCTTTAAGTCAGATAATTGAGGTGAAAAATGAAAGTAACGATTCAAATGACCGAAACAGATCACCGGTTATTAAAAGCGATTTCTTTGTTAGATAAAAAGCCTATGTCAAGATTGGTGTCAGAGTGGATAAGAAAGACAGCCAGCAAAAAAGAGATTTCCTCTGACATTTCAGAATTGGGTAAGCGCCTCCTTGCAATGCCGATAACCGAAGAGGAAGTATCAGAGGAAACGATGAGGGCTATAGAGGAAGCTCGAAAGGAATCAGACGCCGGGACACTCGAAGACTTGGAAAAGAAATACAAAATATGCCGTTAATATCCATTCATAAGCCGAGTTTTGATAAAGACCTTTCAAAGATAAGTCAAAAAGATCGAGTGCTTATTTTGAAATCCATTCGAAACTTGGTATCCTCAAATGGAAAAGATAGCGATATTCTTAAAATTCAAGGAATACTTTGGAGATTAAAAATAGGTAAATGGAGAGTATTCTTTGAGTATGACGGCGACATAATCAGATTGCTTTATGTCGAACGCAGGACTACAACGACTTATAAAAAGAGGTAACAATCTGATGAGCCATCGAGACACGTCGATTATTCACCTGGGTATCTTGAATCCCATTACGCTTGAATTTAATTTGGTTCTGAATAGAATATGCGGTGATCCGAAAGAGAGTTTTATTCCTGCCAGCGCAATATCAACAAAAGAACTGCTTAAAAGATCAAGGATTGCTCAGAAACCAAGAAGAAAGAAACCCATTAAGCAGCAGATCGGATTCAGGAAAATTGAGAAGTAGCCGAGAGGAAAGGAGTTATGAGAATGACCATAGGGAAGAAAAAGAGAATTCCAAAGCCAGCAAAAAGCGAGTATTTGAGCCAATTAATAGCGCTTATTCCATTCATCGAGGCAAATAATAACAGCGACTTGGTAATATATGCCTATGAATGGCTTGAGCAAATGAAATTCAGAGAATCAAGGATTGTAAAAAATAAAGACCTCTCGCTAGAATCTGCAATAATTGGTGATTCCGATTCAATGAAAGCTTTGTGGGAAATACAAAGCAATCTGAAACGGGCCGTCAACGTGGCTTTGGTTCAGGAAAATATCAATGGTAATTCGTGGGAAGCGTCAACATGGCTGGAAGAGTCTTTAAAGCTTGGATATCGAAGGGTAGATTGGCATTCGAAGAAGCATACCGGCTATCAGTGGATGCTGAAAGACGAGATCATAAAGAAAGACAAAACAAGCTTTCATCCTCAGACTATCGTCATGCCGAAAGAACTTAGATTCTTGTCGGCTTCCGTGATGATTGAAGCTTTATACAATGTTATTGGAAGAGAATCGATGGTCAAGGCTTATGTCGGAATTTGTCCGAAATGTGGGAAGTTTTTTGAAAAAAATAGAAAAGATCAAATCTGGTGTAGCGGTCTTTGTGGCGGTATTGCGCGAAAATCTATTAGTCAGAAAAAAAAATAACACCTCGCTATTGACAATCAAAACCGAGGTGATATATTATGTTCAGGTCGAAACCTGAGCAAATAGCAAAAACAAAATAACAAAAACCTCTTGTTTCGACAAGCGTGGTCATTTCAAAGACTCGCTTAATAAGATCAGGAGGCTTTTTTTATGTCAGAAATTCTGAACACTTTCGAGGCGGCTAAGATATTGGGGATTATGCCGGAAGCAGTGCGCCGGATGTATCGCCGTGGAAAACTGCCAAGCACAAAGTTTAATGCGAAAGCTATCATTTTCTCACGTGAAGACGTTGAAAGGGCAAAGAAAACTCTTATCAACAAACCCGCTGAATCGGCAACGGCATGAGGCGAAAATATGAATACAGAAACACGCAAAGCCGTTGCATTATCAGTCACAGACGCAATTCAAAACGAACTACAACGCTTTCGAGCTGAGCAGGACTTGGCCTTGAAGCGTTTTGAAAATATTGTCCTAGAATCGGCGAGGGGTCTTGAAAACGCAGTTGAGGGCGGCCATTCGGTGAATATCATTTTCACCAACTATTCGAAGTGAGCGCCGAAAGTATGACACCACAACATGTCGATTTTCGCGTAGCGATCCCAAAATTTTCTCGGGCTATTTTACCAAAAGTTGAAAGCTGTTAACATTTTTGATTTCCATTGGAGTTAAAACAAAAAAGCCCGCTTTCGCGGACTTGATAGCGCATAAGCGCATTTTCAACCGTATACCGCCCGGGTTATTCCTCGGCGATGGAATCTCTTCTCAATCGCTTCCGCTTCACCCGGATTTTTCCCATAACATTGAATTTATTACCTGCTGAGGGCCAATAGTTTTGTCACCTCGAAACATTGCTTCTGACAATAAAACGGCCCCAGCGTTCATGATTTCTCGTTTATTGCCATGGCACTGAGCCACTATCAAGTTTATAGCTTCTTGAGAAATGAGATCTTTGGGTGCTTTTGCCTGAATCAGACGAGCTTGTACAAACTCGATTGAATCCTTTTCGTTTATAGGATCGCACTTCATTAAACATGACAATCTTGAGCGAATTGGTCTCATTATATTCAATTTTAATCTTACCGCCAGGCTTTCATCTCCAGCCAAAATAAGTGACATTGCCGCTCGATTCTGTTTGGGATCCATGAGCAATGAGCAAAGATCCATAAAAGAATCTTGTTCTAACCACTGAGCGTCATCAATAATCAGAACCGGGAATATTGGAGTTTGTTCTTGAGAAAGTTTGATCATGTATTGTTGGATCCTCAAGAGAGGCGGTAAACCTTTTTTTGCAAGATCGAGATTGCAAATAGTTGCGATGGCTTTCAAAAGAGACGCCCTGTTCAAACCTCCGTATGATACCAGGATCGATTTATAAAGGCAGGAATCAAGTGATTGGACAATTTTTCTCATTAAAGTCGACTTTCCAACCCCTGATGCGCCTGTTATGGCCAAGCTTTTCCCCATCTTCAAAAGTTCGTTTGTCATATTCAAAATATTTTCTTCCTGTGATGTCATGAAAGGTTCTGAGTCACTGGCGGAATCCACGAATGGATGGCGTTTCCATCCAAAAAATTCGGTTTGAGAAATAAAGTTTTTTTCTGTGGTTTTCATGCAGAATTCTCCTTTTTGAAATTATGCGCTGGGTGTTCAAATCGTCTGGCATTTTGTGCTAGATTCAGAGGAAAAGCAGGAATATGGTCAGATCCCACGAATATTTTTGAAAGATCTTGATTGTCGTAATAGACAATGACTCTGGTTCCGGGAAGACAGGCTTTGGGAACCTCGTAACGCCGCTTTTTTAGCTGAATAATTCCATCTTTTTGAACCTTACAGCGGCGTTCCATGTAAAAGAGTGGATCAATGTTGGTTGATTCAGGAATTGTTCTGCAAACTGATTTCACCTGCATGCGCTTTTGTAAGGGAGAACAGCCAATTCCTTTATGAGGTCTCTGGTGATATTCAGCCAACCAAATCTGAAACGCTTTTCTGATTTCCTCGAGTGAAGTAAAATGATGAACATCAAGGAATTGTTCTCTAACAGTAAGGAAAAAGCGTTCAATTTTGGCTCTACCACGAGGCTTATAGGGTGGAGAATGGGGTAATCCAATCTTCAATCTTGCGCCCACAATTTTTAAACATCTGCTTCTATAGGCGCTGCCATTGTCTGTATAGAAAAACATTGGCAAGCCATGTCTACGAATAGCATTCTTGAGCTCGGACATAAGAACTTCTGTGCCTTCACTTATGAAAAAGTCTGCACTGACAATGAACCGAGTTGCATCGTCAATAATTGCATGAAGATATACTTTCTTTTTTTCCTTTCCAAATCTAAGTTTTGGCCCGTGAAGGAAGTCAGCTATCCAGAGTTGTCCGAAATCATCAAAAGCAAAAGCAGAGCAAGCTTCCGCATTATTTTTTCCGGAGCGTTTCAGATTGGAAGCTTTTGCAAAACGATATAGTGCAGATATGCTTGGTAGTCGACCATTCCAAAGTTTTTCTTTTTTCAGTTCATTGAAAATAATTGCAAGTGTCCAGCGAAGGTGTTGTTGCCTCAATTCCCTGATTCTGTCAGCGAGATATTCTGGAACAAGCGTGCGACCTTTATCGGATCTTTCCTTGTCTTCAAGAGCGGCTAATCCGCCAGTATTGTAACGATATAACCATTTCCTGAGAGTTTCCGGAGAAATTCTTACCAAGCGGTTTTTGGGATCTATGTATTCAGTTTTTGCAATTTTTTCCAGATTTTCCTGGAGAGTTGTACCGGACAAATTGCCATGAATCAGTGAACCAATGATTCCAAATCGCCATAGGGCAATATCTGATTCCGAGATTATGTAATTTTTCTGATTTTCCATATAACCTCCTTTCTATTAATAATTTATATGAAGGCTTCGCGTTTGTCGCTGGCCGTCTTCGTTGGTGGCCTATCTCGGATAAAACCGAGGGAAAAGAACCCGAGAAAAAGAGTAAATAAACGAAGTCCATACAATTCCCTCCATTGCAAGAGAAGCATGGATTATTGGAGAAAGCCTATTGAAACGCCTGCGAATTGTTGAGCGTGAACATTTCAAAAATTCTGCCAAATGAGCAACAGGAATGACTTCAAATAAAAAGAGAATGAGAAACAAACCTTCGATACAAAACTGGAAAAGGCGTAGCAAGGAAAAGGGCGGGGTGGAAAATGAAAATTTGCAAGCCTTACAGAAATATCTTTGGACGACTATTTTTCCTTCTTTATCAGGGTGATAGCGTTGATAGGTTCCGTTTTTAATGAGATTGCAAGACAGTGAACATTTGTGGCAAAAAATTTGATTTTTTGTATTGCACAGAGAATGATAAAATGGTAGGCTCTTTTCGGGGGTGATAGGCATTTACCGGGCTCCTTCCTAAATATTTTTGTGGAAAAAAATACTATCGGAAGAAAAAGCCCCCCCTCTCATCCCCCCCAAAAAAATATTTGGGGGGGATGCAGATAAAGGCATCAGCGGTTCCGGTTGGGTGGAATATTCTCACACTGTAATACCTATCTTTTTTGTAACAGGTAAAAGATCGTGAGAATTTAGGCTCAAAAAATGGGATTTAAGGGCGGGAATCTACAACAACATAAGCACTTAACCGACTCTGGGAAATGTAATGGATGCGAATTTTTCAAGAAATCTGCAAAAGGATCCAGGTATTGCACTTTTCCAGCCTGGAAAGGATGCGTGAAGAAATGACCATTGAGACTCAATTTGTCAACGGTGGAAACATTTGTGAGGTCGGCTGCTTGTTCGGAAGATTTCCCCTTTCCCTGTAAGTGCAAATTTGCGCTAACTGAGTTACTTCAAGCTTTCAAAGTCTGACAGCGGGAACTTTCGGCTAATTGGGAAAACCTCTTCGAGCGGGAAAGAGCTTGATGACGAATACGCACCTTTTGAAATCGCGGAAAATATTTGTTACCTGCACGCGACATTTGCAGACCACAACGGAAGTGAGATTTTAAAAGACATGACCGGCAAAATTGTTGAGTTTATCAGGCAATCACAACGAACTTTCCCTGAACTGATACCCGAATTCAAGCAGTTCATCGACCGCGTTGACGCTTCAATGAAAGCATTTCTTGACAACAACATACCAGTTGGAAAGGTGAATTAATCATGAGTACAGAAAACAAAGCTTCTCCATTCAAAGTATCAATACGATTGATTTCTGGCAATAACAGTCTGCTTGCAAAAGCTGATGTAATCGGCAAAACGATGAACATAAACGGCTTTTCTGTAATGGCAAATAAGAAAGACGGCGCTCCATGGGTAGCAGAACCTTCGATGAAATCAGGTTCAGGATATGTAAAAATCGTTGAAATCACAGACAAAGCAACGAAAGAGGCAATCACAAAATCTGTTCTGGACGCTTACAAGAAAGCGGTCGAAGAGCGAACAGACTCAAACGACAACGACGAGCCAGCATTCTAAGCAATGAAAAGTCAGCCAATGTCCCAGGGCAAACGCGTACTTTTTCATGATTGAATAACTACTTCGAGGTATTTTTCACTTAAAGCTGCTTTAAATTGCTTTATCGCGATACTACCCTTATTAGTTTTTTCTTTTCTGAGCAAATTCAAAGCCAAATGTCTCAATACTGCAAAGTTCTCTGGGGAATTCCCCTCTCTCTTTCTGCACTGGTCTTCATTAAAACGAACGTCCAAAACCCAATGCAGCGAATTTTCAATTCCCCAATGGCTTCTTACCGCTTCTGCAAATCTTTCAACGCCACTTTTTAAGCTTGTAAGGTAATACCGGTTCTCAATCGTTGTCTTTTCACCTATTTTTCTCTTTGAAATAACCAGACCAACTGACCTCAAGCTCGGCCACTCTTCTCGGCCTTCCAGCCAATTCAAATCATTTATCAAATAATATTTTCTTGTTTCTATTCTTCCGTGATCTTTTTCAATTGTTGTTTTTGTTTCGTGTTTTATGTCCTCAAATTTGCTTTCAATAGAAGCTTCCATGTAATCCTTTATCTGTTCATGTATTTTTCCTTGATTGCCTTTAAGAGCTAATGCATAGTCTCCTTCAGCTTCTGAAATCTGTTTTGCAATACTCTTCTGACAGCCCATTGCATCAATAGTTATCATACAACCCTTTACATCTAAAGCTTTCAGTATTTTTGGAATTGCAGTAATTTCGTTGGATTTTTCATCAACTTTAATTTGACCAAGTACCAAAGAATTTTTGCTTGCCCAGGCACTGACTAAATGAAGGGGTTTTGTTTTGTTTGAAAAGGAATGCCTGCTAGTTTTCCCATCAATTGCGATGTTTTCCCCTGAGCCTGAGATTATTCCAGCTACTTCCGAAATCCAATTTGAGAAGCTTTCATTGAATTTGCAAGGATCGAGAAAGAGAAAAACCTCACGAAATGTATCATGAGAAGGAATCCCGTTGGGTAAGAGCAAGTATTTTTTTAACCATTCTTGGCGAGATTTTCCAAATTCCTCGATTTCATTCCATCCTTTTGCTCCGCAGATTACCGCACAAAGAGCTATGAACAAAATATCGAGTAGTAAATGTTTCCTGTTTATCAAACTTCTTGGATCGGGAACCGATGAAAAATGCTTTAAAAATGGACTATTTCCTGACATTTTGGCACCTCTTTCAATTTTTTGAAAAGGGTACCGCAAATTAGTGAAAAAGGAAATGCCTGTCATAAATTGATCAATCCAAAAAAAAGTGTACGTTTGCCCTGGCCAATGTCCGAAAACTTGCGATGTGCGCTTTCTGATGCAAAGCAGATCAAGACTTTGTTGCGGAAGGCTCAAATATTATTGCGCCTGGGGAAGATCGACCGGGTGAATGAAAATCTGAACCAGGCAATAGTCAAAGCAGAGTTGTTCTTGATTGCATCGGCGGACTTACGACAATGATTTTTAAGATATTGTATTTGTACCGGCAAAATGCTAATATGACCGTGCCTTTTTCGTGGAAAATGAAAAAGGCCGGTGCTCTAACACCGACCCTTGGACGTTTAAATAATGATTTACCCGATTATAGCAAACTTGAAGTATTTTGTAAATCGGCAGATCATTGGTTTACGTCCAGAAATTTGAAAAGGACGTCAAATAATGACTATAGATCAATTTCTAAGCAATTTCAAAAATGTAAGTAAAGACTCGAACGGCTGGAAAGCTTGTTGCCCCGCTCATGAAGACCACAAAGAAAGTCTCTCTATAAGCTCAAAATCTGAAAGAATCCTTTTACATTGCCATGTTGGATGTGACCACAAGGATATTTTAGAATCGGTTGGTTTGAGTGAGAAAGACTTGTTTTTAAGCGATTCAAAGCAAACTAACAAACCGGGAAAGATCGTTAAAACATACAACTACAACGATGAAAACGGAAACCTTTTATTTCAGAAAGTTAGATATGATCCAAAAGACTTTCGAGTAAGAATTCCTAACGGCAAAGATGGATGGATATATAAGACCGAAAATACTCGGCGAGTTTTATATAATCTTCCGCAAGTTTTAAAGACTGATGCCGTTTACGTTGTCGAAGGAGAAAAAGACGCTGATACTCTTATTTCACGCGGTTTTTGCGCTACGACTTCGGCTTTCGGCGCTTCCAAAAACGATAAAGACCCCGGTAAAAAATGGATTCCAGAATATACCGAAACTCTCAAAGGAAAAACTGTTTATTTGATTCCAGATCAGGATGAGCCAGGGATTAATTTTTTTAATTGCATTGCTCAAAAGCTCCAAGGAACAGCCAATAAAATACTTTGGGTTGAATTGCCAAAAGAAAAAAATCTGAAGGATGTTACCAATTTTTTCGAGTCGGGACGTTCAATCGAGGAATTCAACGAGCTGGTAAAGAATTCCAAGCAATGGGAACCCATGAAAACAGAACCCCGCCAGGATGAAGAACCTTACAAAGTTCTTGGATATACACATGATGGATGTCTTTTATTTTGGCATAGAGGGAAGCTTTTAATTATAAAAGTCACTGAATTAAATAGTAATTGGATAGCTTTAATAACCGGTTGTCCCCCGACCAAAAAGGCTACGACAGAAATAAAAAACAGTTGGATTAAAGACGCTCATCAATTGGGAGTATTCGACGCAACAAAAAAATTAAGTTCTGGAATTTGGCCGTTAAAAGACGGTCTTATTATCATATCCGGCGAAAAAGCTTTGATAATAAAAAACAATAAAGATGCGGTTATTACGTCTCTTCCGTGCGCTGAGGGCTTTATTCTGGAATACAGCAAAGAAACCGAATGGGTTGACCTGAACCTGGTTAAAGAATCTCTTGGGAAAGTAGTTCCCAAACAATGCTTTGATGAATTAAAAGATTACGTTTCACAGTGGTCTTGGCAGTGTCCCGAAATGGCTGATGTCGCTACAGCCTTACTGATGTTGTCGCCATTTCAAAGGCTTCTTTCTTGGCGGGCATTTATTTCAATCATCGGTCAAACCAGTTGCGGTAAAAGTATTTTTATTACAATGCTTTTAAAAAAACTATGGGGCAATCTTTGTGCTGATTGCGATAAATCTACCGCTCATGGTGCGGCGCAAACAATCGGGACAACCGGACTGATTCCTATTTTCGATGAATTCGACAAGTCTCTGCATGTCCCAAGTGTTTTAGAATTGATGAAATTAACGGGGCGGGGTGGCTACAAAACCAGTGGGAACAATAAAGAAAAAGCATTCCGTTATGAAATAAAACATTTACCTTGGTTCTTTGCCGCGTCCATGCCGGGAGTTGTTAGAAGTGATGCGGCGCTAAAAAATAGATTTATTAGCCTGGAAATGAGTTTCCCAAAAAACAGAACGCCCCCAATACCAATGAACCCCGATAAAATGAAAAATCTTTCGGCTTCTATAATTGCCGCAATGGTTGGCGCGTGGAATACCATAACTGATAAATCCAAAGAATTTGAGGCTGAGGGTCCAGGGGTTGGACCAGACCCAAGAATGTTAGACAATTATTCTCCTGTCGTTGGATTGTTAAGAGCCGTTACCGGTCAAAATTGGAAGATTCCACAATGGGAAAATGTTCCTATTAAATCAGATGGTGCCATAGTATTAAGCGCTATTCTCGACTCAATACCTTTTTCTGAAGGCGAAAGTATCCGACAGTTAATTTCAGACAGCAACAAGGAAAAAGCTTGCTCTAGGTTTGGCGTCAAAAAGTGTAAAGTTGGCGACGTAGAATATTTGGCTATAAGACCTGATACAGTTGTAAGGCATTTGTTAAAAGATACTCATTTGAAAGATATCTGCATTGAAGATCATTTGAAACGGCTCGAAGGCGCTAAAAGCAATGTGCCTGTGAAGATGGATGGGAATGTTCAAAAATGTATTATTGTCCCATTTTATCACACAACAGGAAAACCCGCATCAGATGTAATGGTAACCGGTGGGTTACCGGAGGGTTACCAAAAGGTTACCGTTGTAAGTAGCATTAATACTAATAATATTAATAATGGTAACCAAGTAACCAACGACTATGTGACTTCTGAAAAAAACGAAAACACGCAGGCGATTGATGAAAAATCAAAAAAAACTTTTTTTGGGCAAGTCGAAAGCAAAAAAGTTACCGGTGCCATCAAAACCGCAACCGAAAAGGGTTACAACGGTAACTTTTTGGTAACCAAACGGTTACCTGTTGATAATTGCAAGGTTACCACCAAGGAAAAAGTTGAAACATTCGATAAACACAAGGGTAACCCCGATGAGGATATTGATGCTTTTGGCGATAAAATGGTAACCAATGTTACCGATAGCGATGACGAAGGCCTTGCGATATGAACGCTCAAAATATTGTCGAAAATCTTATAAGCAAAGAGTTTTCTTTGTGGTTGGAAGACGACAAACTACGCATAAAGCCAACGCCAGACAACGAAACAGTTAAAAACTTGCTTCTGCGTTTCCGGGGAAGCTTTGGTCAACACGATTCGCGCGTCTTTGATCTTGTGTGCGTTTGTGCCAATGGTTTCAGCGGTTTTGTTTGCAGATGGTTCGAGCTTTGGCCCATTTGGGACAATGCTCTTTTGTGTATACTGATTATTCCCAGTTCTTCTCTCATCGCAAACTTTCACCAGGCGCAAAATATCGGCATCGGTCAAATTCCGCCGGTCGCGCTGGCTTCTGCGCTTCCGGGGAAGCTTCTTGAATAATCTTCTCGACCTTTGCAACGGTGTTATCGGAAACGCCCGCCGTCCGGACTACTTCCTGCCGAGTGTCGATAGCCGCCTTTGCAGAATTCTGCAAAAGCGATTTTGAGTTTTCGCTTTTCTTATCTCCACCTGCCAAAGACTGATTTTCCTTCGCCTTAGCTGCAATGAGCGGTTTGAGTCGCAGCGCCAACTCGGCGCGAACAAATGGCGTTATATTGCGGCGGTTGAATTATTACGTTTCAAAGGAAAAAAAGGGGTTGATTCAATTGTCAGGTCTATCTTTGGCGAGTTTGTCGCCTCTAGCAACCGCGCCGGGGTTAACTTTGGCGGAGCCCGGAAGAATTGCGGGTTAATGACTGCTAGTTCTGATGTTTTTTCAGAGTTTGAATTAACTTTCCACATTTTAGCAAGTTGAGAAGTGGTTAAAAAAAAGCTTTTCTTCCCTGGTATCATTTTGTACTAATCTCCTTTTAAAAAACGGATATGAAAAAAATCTACGCTCTGGTAAAAGACGAGGTTTTCTTACCCCTACTGGTTTTTTGATTTATAAGGACCCGCTAACGCCGCATTGATCACGCTTTCCGGCTCTACGGCCTATTAGAGCGGCTTTGAAACTTATCATATCACCGTTGTACTTCGATCTAGTTTCATAGCATTCTTGTCAATACGTTCAGTTCTAATTGTTAGATTAACTATTATACTCATTTCCATTTCACGCCTCTGATACACGCGCCAACCGTATGCACCCGGCACACCTTTCAATACTTTTCAAACAAGGCTATCAACTTTGACGGGATAGACGAATATCGTTTCTGATAGTTCGGTATGTCTAAAAACGCCCGCAAATGAACCATGTCAAGCAACCTGAGTTTTCCGAATTATTACCGGTTCAGTTTCCAACCACAACGCGAGTTATCCAACGGCGTAGAATTCTGCACGATTTTCTTACGGTAATCAGTGTCCGGGGACTGAACTAACGTTGCGTTATTTTGGATCAATTCTTTTGTATCCTTTAGTTGTCCCGGCAACAAAATTATCAGGCACCGGAGGCCGTAGTTAATTTCCCGGAATTCCTCTGGAAGCGTTGCCGCATTGCCTGCATTTACAAGTATCTCGAATTGCGCATGTCGTTCTGTCGGAAGTTTCCCCAGGTCGCGCCGTAGTCGTTCGTTTAATGCGGAAAACTCTTTTTTGAGCCCTGGTAAGTCTCGACCCGCCGGATTTCCTTTTATCTGAAGCGGTAGCTTATTTTCAATCTTGCCTGTTCGCTCGAGTCGCAACTGCTTCATGGCAGTCTCAACGTGGTCTATCGTAACTTTTATAGACGCCTGGTCACTCGCGGAATAGGCGCTCATAAGACTCTCATAGCAGTTGTCGAGAATCGCGATTTCTGGAGCGGTAGCGCCTTCGGATAGCTTCACCAAGTCGGCTGACAATTCGGAGAGTTGGCG
>JADFXM010000082.1 GCA_015233565.1 Candidatus Rifleibacteriota bacterium | reverse complement strand
AATATTCTGAAGAAAGAGAGTTCAGCAAATTCTGGAATTAAAGCAAAACAATTGAAAGCGGGTTGGGATGAAAACTATTTGCAGAAACTACTCTTCCAGTCTGAAAATTAAGTGCGTCTGCCCTGTTGCCTGAAACCGGCAACAAAGAGCAAATTCATATTGACATTGGCAATTAACCATGCAATTCAAAAAAACTTCACGGAAATATAAATTTTTCAAATTTTCTGCACTTGTGTTGATGCAGGTCTATAAGTCAAGTATTTTTACTCTTTTTCGCTGGTCTGAAACAGCAATAAAGAGTAAAATCAAAAATTATGTACAATTCCACTTTCAGGACAGTTAAAAGTTATTCAATTCTCAGGTTCTAACCCAAGTAATGATTCAAATTCCCGGGTTAAATTAGGAATACTACCTTTAAAATAGCCATATACTTCCAGTTCTATTTCTCCCAGATTGGGAAGACAGGATCTTTTGCATAAAGGACGTCCAATGGATTAGAAGAGCTATCTTTATGATATATTATTTTCCTGAAGTGAAGTAGCAATTCGAGACGGGAGTAAATTCATTTAATGAAGCTGCGTTTTACCGTTTTTGACTATGCTCTTGGGCTATTCTTTTGCCTTTTTGTAATAATTATTCCATGCATTTTATTCAGCAACTTACTACAAAATTTGCAGAACAACCTAAGGCAAAATATTATTTCAATACAGTATAAAAAAGCAGTGGAACTGCTCGTTGAATTCGAAAATTCAATGGAAATTCCGCAAATTTTAAAAATAAAGTTCCGGAAATTTATTAATTCGGCAATGAACGCCTATTTGAAAGATAGAATTAATTCTGATTCCATAAAGAAACTTCCAGTCTTATTTAAAAAAATAACTCGCAAGAAATCGCTCCTACTATTTTTCGATAGCAAGGACAAGCTGGTCATTCCTCGAGGGTATTCCCCTCCGAAAGAGGGCAAGCGGCCATGGGAAGCACTGATAAGTTTTACAATTGGTAATAAGGCTCTTTCTTCAAGCGAATTTCACCTTGCGGAACAAACCTCGAAATCCTTGATGGGTGATCTAATTACTTTGGAAATCCTGAAGAAAAAGCTGCGAAACGGGGAAGTTATCTTTTTTAAAAAAAGCAAGATACTTTTCACAATTAATTCCTGTGGTTCGAGGAAAAAGGCGTCTGGGATATGTTCTTTGCCTCATATTGCTTGAAAAAGCCCTCCCTGATTGGAATGTAAAGACAGCGATCAAACATCTGGAACGCGAATATAAGGGAAACGAATTTCAATTCGGGGCATACCGCACTTCAAAACAGTCAACATTTTCCTCTATTTCCCCGGGAATTCTGGACCATATGCAAAACAATGCGTATAAAGGGATCGCAAGCCTTTCTTTTGAAAGTGTGTTCTATTTGTACAAATTTCGCGACAATGATCCGGATTTGTTTATACTCGTAGGGGTGAATACCCCGAAAGATCTATTGGCTTCATGCGAAACATTGGTGCATTTTATCGACTTATTGGTTTTGCCTTTTGCTTTTCTGGCTTTTACTGTCGTTGTTCTCCAGGCTTTAGGGAAAATCCAGATTTTTCCATCACTGAAATATAAATTCACCTTCTGTCTTTTTATCTCAATTGGAATGCCATTTTCAGCAGCCTTGCTGAATCAATTCAATGAGATGTCTAAAGTGAATCTTAAAGAAAAATTGCGATCTGAAGAAAAACTTAGAAATCTAAGCAATACTTTTGTATACGGCCTTTCCGAAGAAGCTTCCAATCTGGAAGATGAGTTGAAACTTGCATTGAAAAATTGGGGTAATACGGTCGATCTCGATTCTCCGATTTTTTTTGAATCTTTAAGCCGCTTTAGTTCACGGTATGGGTTATCTAAACTCTTCTTCGCAAAAACAGGACAAGCCCCTTCTGAATATTATTTTAGTGAAACAACAAATTGTTTTTTAAAGTCGAATTCTCAAAAGTCAATTCTGTCAGATTTTTTCCTTACATATATTTATGCGTTGTTTAAAGTTTTCAATTTTCCTCAAAAAGAAATGAAAAGCAATTTCCGGGTTATACCGGAACTTAATTTGATGATAAGAAACTATACGCCAATTACAGCTAAAATGATGTTGGGAAAATTAAAGGGAAATTTCATGCAAAATTCGACGTTTTTCTTCAGCGATTTCGATTCAGACGCGCCCAAGTCAATTATTTTTGCAACTTTTGATATTTCCAAATTCAGAAGCAATTCGTTAAAAATAGGGTGTGAGAAACTTTATAAATTGTTTCCGGACAAGTTTTTCAGATTGAATATTCTAGCAGGAAAGGGGCAAAAATCACCTTCAAATTCTGATCATCCAACTTTTGAGGAATACCGAATTCTGCGTTTGAGCTTACTCTCCAAAGATTCCATAGTTTCGAGGAAATTAGATCTTTTTGGTACCGAGCGACTTTTATTTACCCAATATCTTCCGGATTATGGCTCTTCAATAGGTATCTCTATTCAAACAAGCTCAAGCCTTTTTGGAGAAAAAAATCGGTTTGCGCTGTTGCTTTTTCTGTTGACTCCTGTGTTGATTCTCGCAAGGAAAGTGCTCAATATGCTTCCTGAATATATTATTTCCCCACTTTTAGATTTCCGACAAGCGGTGTTAGGAGTTGAAAATGGTGATTACCGTAATTTCGAAATGGCCTCCGCCAGAGGAGAATTTATCGAGGCAGTGAAAGATTTGAATACAATAATTTCCGGTTTGCGTCAGAAAAAACGTATGGCTGGTTATGTTCACAGTGATTTGCAGAAAAAATCCTTTGGACTTGCAGAACCACGCCGGGTAGAAAAGAAAAAATCCACTATTTTGTTTGCGGGTATCCGAAACTTTACAGCCCTGGAGAAGAATCTTTCACCAGAAAAAGCCTTTGAAGTAATGGACAACTTTCTGAAAATCTGCGCAAACAGTATAAAAAGACATTCCGGAGAAATCGATAAATACATCGGAGACACAGCAATGGCAATTTTTTCCGATAATTTGGAAAAAAAGAAAATCGCTTCTAAACAAGCTGTCAGAGCAGCATTGTTAATTGCTGAAGAATTGGAAAAAAACAATTTTTCGCACTCCTTCGGAGTAGGCATTGCCTCAGGGATTTCTCTGGCAGGAAGCATCGGGTCAATGAAGCGTCGTTTAGATTTTTCAGTGATAGGTGATTCGGTAAATCTTGCTGCCCGTCTTGAAAAATTGGCAGGACGGGATAATTTTCCCGTAATTTTAGTCTCGGAACAAGTTCGGATTGACTGTAACGATTTTTTGGGTTTTAGCGATCTTGGCCTTGTTGAAATAAAGGGCAAAAACAAGAGAGTACAAGTTTTCACTCCAAATAAAAACGGGCATCAGAGAAGCTGAAATTTATGAAAATCCGTAGATGATACTTTATGAAAATTTTTAAAACGAAAAAAAACAGTCTTGAACTGGCCATTCTATTTATCGGTTTGGCTATGGTTGCTGTTTTTGTACAACATAGAATTCATTCCGAAAACACTGCAAATATTTTCGAAGAAGAGAAAAATTTCCTTTTGAATATGACGCCGCTGTTGCGTGAACGCCTCAACCCAATGGAAGTTGGTAGAGAGCGGATTTTGGAGGCGCTTTCTCCTTTGAAGAATTTTCGGAAAGAAATGAATGAAGACATCGCCAGTTCAGCTATTCAGGAGCTCCACAACGAATTTGGAAACGATTTTTCGGCTGTTTTATTTGACAGATTTAACCAAATTGTTGGAGAACACGGCGTTTTAAATAGCCTTAAAAGGGACATCACATTTCTATTTTCACAACTGACAATCTTCAAAATGGAATCAAAATATCAATTACCTAAACCCAAGAAAGGTATATTATCAAGCATTGACAATTCTTTCAACTATTGTGATATTGATACCAACCCAGCTACTTTACTTTTACGTGTTGACGGGAAATTGGGACTTGCCTTTATAAGCTTTTTTTATGAATCAAAGATGTTTGGAAAATATCTAGCTGTCACTTTCCCTATTTTGAGACCTTTTGTAGAGGACTCGGACTCGAAATTTTCGGGTGGTTCATTCATATTCATTCCGATGGAAACACTAGTTAATCAAGATTTCTTATGTAAAGTATGGAAAAAACCAATTCCTGAAATGTCCACTTTTCATTTTGAATGGCTTGATAAGAACAATTCCAACTTACCAACGACAGCCGGAAAAGCAACTGAAAAACTTGCAAAGTCTGACGCGGGGAAATTTTTTACCGAAGAATACCCAGGCGGAAAGCCTTTTTTATTGTACAAACCATTTTCATGGAATGGGGGTTGTCTTCGGATTTCAATGAAAAATAGTCGAGCTCTGAATTATTCCTTTTCAGGAGGGTGGTACATTCTTTTTTTTGCAGTAATTTTAGTATCGTTATCATTTTTTTGGCTCTTTTCAAAAAAAACCTGGGCAATAGATTGGGAAATGAGCAAAATTTTTTCAGTAATTACCTTGTTTCCTGCTTTTCTATTGGGAATTTGCCTTTTGTGGCTGTTCACATCAGATGCAATTTATGGTGAAACTATAATTGAACCAGGGAGTTTAATAAATCTTGAAAATACCCTCCGAAAATACGACAGAGTTGAAGCAGGGTCCGAAAACGAATTTGTTTCCAAAATCCACATTTTCCTCGAAGAGCATAACTGGGAATCCTCCTTTCCCACGGATGACAGGAAAGGGAATGCTGACTCCTCTTTTTAAGAAGGAGATTTCTGTAATTTACAGTTTTCATCCGGATATTGGAGAACTTCAGTTTTCAATGGAACCTTCACATGATTTTGTGATCATTGCAGATAAGCCAACATCAGGGAAAAAGAATCTAAGGACGGGAATTTACGAAATTCTGAAAACTCAACTCGGCTTGAAAAATAGAAGAGAAAACATCGCAAAAGAGCAATATACGCAAGCCTTGGTGGACACCCTGGCAGAACTGATGGGCAGAGAGGCAATATACAACATGCTTTTTAACCAGAACCAACTAAGTCTATGGAAATTGCCATTCGAGGATTTCTGGACATTTCGTCAAATTGGATACGGCACTGATAATAAGGCAAAATATATTTTTATTTGTATTTTAAACCGCTCTGATATTATGTTCAGGCAAGCGTTTGAGAATACCGAAATTTTCCAGATAAAAGGAGCTACTTACCCTGAAATCGCATTGTTTGAACATAGAAATTATTTCAATTCAAAGATGTTCCCTGAAAATTTTGCGGACAACACTTTTTTACAACTTTCTTTAAACAAGATCGCCGAAAACGATTCGAGCAAAATAATTTTGCCAGGAAAAATAGAAGAAAAAAACTTTTTAGCTCTTTCCCGAAAAATGGAACGCCTGGACTTTCAAGGAATGGCCATAGCCCCCTGGAATAATGAGCCAAACAACAGATGGAAATTTTGGATGCTGGGACTTTTGTTTTATCCGATCGGCCTGGTCATTTTGATGGGAAAGTTTTTTCAAAAACAGTTTTCAGCACCGTTTTTGGAAACCAAACTCGGTTTGGAAAAAATGGCTTCTGGAAAATATAATCTTCGTCTTGACGAAACAATGAAGGATGAAATTGGAGAGTTAAGGAAAGCTTTTAATAAAATGTCCGAAGGCTTGCAACAGAAGGAATATCTGAGCCGATTCATGTCAGAGCTTGCTGTTGAAGCTATTGGTCGCGATGAAAAACCTCCAGTCGCAAAGATCAAAGCGGCTGTTCTCTTTGCTGACATTCGTGGATTCACAACCATGTCAGAGCAGCTTGATGGCACAAAAATTGTGCAAACTTTAAATGAACATTTTACAGACATGGAAGAAATAATACAAAAATTTGGAGGAACGGTCGAAAAATTCATTGGTGATGCTGTAATGGCTGTTTTCCTACCGGCGCATAGCGCTGCAAACCCAGTGAGTAGAGCGTCTTTTGCAGGAATGGAAATGGTTAAAAGGACCAGAGAAAAAAATCCCGATCGAGCTGCTAGAGATCTCCCTGAAATAAAAATCGGAGTCGGAATTGCATACGGTGAAATACTGATGGGCGTTCTTGGAGAAGACGCTGCAAAAAAGGAATATGCGGTAACCGGAGTAGTAGTTAACAAAGCTGCACAAATGGAAAAATTATCCAAACTCGGAAAGCACACAAATGTCATTTTGTGCCCAGATTCACGAGAACAAACGAAAGATATGTGGAAATTTAAAGCCCTTAAAACAACAGAAGCAAAGACTTCCGCTTGGGAGATCACTTCCGAGAGTTTTGAAATTCCGAAAAGAACGACCTGAAAATTATAATTGCTATTGAAAAAAATGAAAATAGTATGATCAGGCTTATTCTCATATTATCCTGAAAAATTCCCTGAAACATAGAATTATGCTCATTTTGGTCACCCGAGAAACTCTTATTTTTGTATGGGTTTTCTGTATTATTTAAATTCTCAAGTTTTTTCTTTTTAGCCATCCGAAGGTTTTTCAGACGAAATTGCGCCTGTTCATCAAACCTAGAAGCTTCTTCAAACAGCTTTTCAGCAAAATTCAGGTCAGGGGAAACACCAAGGCCATACTGATACATTATTCCAAGTTGCGTTCTCGAAAAGTAATCCTCCTTTGAAGCAAAACCAATCGCAAATTAGTCAGCCAGGTTAAATCTGAGGGGGGAGAGGTAAAAACTGAAATCGCAAGAAAAGTTTCCACGCTTCTAAATAATTTTGCCACAAAGGTGGGTTCAACAGAGGACGACAAAAAGAGCGTCAGGCAGAAAAAAAGTGGAAAAATAAAGTTCATGTTAAAGAATTTATCATGAACTGTTCATTAATTCAATGAAATCTCGGCCAGTTCAAACCGCAGCAAGTCAAATTAAATTTCTCAAACAAGGAAACTCCCTATGCCATTGTCGATGGCTATTGGGAAGTAATACTCCCGAAAATGTCCTTAGGTTCTCCGTTAGTAGTCCATCAATCAATGTTTTGTAAAAGAACTAATACCAATCCAAAAAAATATGTGCATCACCTCAAGAACATTGATTTGATCAAAATGAGTGGTAGACCCTGCTAATTTCTGACACACCATAAAAGAAAAAAAGACCCCTCAAAGAAAATCAGCAACTAAAGAAAAAGCTTGGTCAAAAGAGTTAAATGTTGCCACACGGCAACGTGGGTCAGTATTCCGGCGGTGCCTGGGTCAGTTTTTATCCGATGATAACAAAAATGAGATTGGATCGGTATTTTTTCCAAGAAAACACAGAACTTTCATGAAAATAAGGAGCCATTACTGGATGGTTGAAGCATTCATTTCTGTCAGACCCAACTCCAATTTACGCAGACCTGAAGCACGAAAGAGATTGGATGAACGAACTAATTGAAATTGGTATAACCATTCTATTGCCATCAATTTTGCTCGAAAACATTCATCAACAAGGTTGGTTCGTGATTACCTTGCTGTCCTAACAACCTATCACTTAGCAGGCAATATAGATGAGCAAGAATAATAAAAAACCATTTCAAGGGAAACTGGGTTTTGTTTAAGAGTCCTTGAAATTCTTCTAAACAGAAGATTTTTATCGGTTCAGTGCGCTTTCTCTGAATTTCTCACTTGTGAAAAACTATTTTGGCGGATATAATTTATTTAAAGCTTATAAATTTCACATTTTCAGAGTAGTTGTACAGCTATAAGCATTTTGATAACACGATCGAAAATGTTGAACAAATTTCAAGGTGGAAGCTGCAAATGAAGCAACTTAAACAAAAATTCATCTTCACTTTGCTACTGTTTTTCTTTCATGCGCTATCTTTATTTTCTGCCAACCCAACGAGCATTTCCTCGGGAACAATTGGTATTTCCAGCCTTACTAAGCCTTTGTCAGAAACCGATAACTCCGCATCAGGAACTCAGCTCCCCACGCCGTATGACGAAAAAATAAAGGTCAACATACTGTCCCAGGAAAATTGCGAATCTTCTAAATCCTCTATTAATCTTGAAAAGGATGTCGTCCCGCATTTACAACCCTCGAATGGATTACAATACGGAGCAAATGCCTTAGTTTCACAATTATCTATCGAAAATACTTTAATTCAGGGTGGTGTCACATTAATTGGTGAATTGATACGGCAAATTACTTATGACAAAAAACTTAGTTTAGACAAACTCTACAAAACGATCGCTTGCCCAAACTTCGTGGGAAGCACCGTCGGATCGGCAGTTGGATCAGCCGCAGGAGCTGTCGCAATCCCTTTGCTTAGCAGAATTCCAATTGCCGGTGGCATGTTAGCTGCGATGGCGCCAATATTTGGCAGTTATGTGGGGAACAATTTTGGAGGAACAGCTGTAGACGAAAAAGCTAACGGCTACTCCCTGAAAGATGCGCTACATGACGGGATTAAAAACAATGACTGGGCTGAAATTGCCTGCCAAACTGTTGGTTCAACCGTTGGAATAATAATAGGAAGTCCCTTTCCTGGGGGCGCGGTAATTGGTGGAATAGTGGGTGGATTAGTGGCTGATTCGATATACAACAAATTCAAAGAGAATTCTTCAACCATCTCCAAAGCTGAGCCTGCAAAAACCGCAACTTCTACCCTTGAGAATAAACCCACCCAAACAGCTTCTTTTACTTTCGATAGTAATTTAGGGCTTCCAATTCTGGATATTCCCACACAAACGATTGGCATTCCGGCGAAATAGAATAACAAAGATAGTCCTACCAACCCCCACCGATTTTTTTATTTTTTTAATTTAATCTGGCAGAATTTACCCGTTTTGACTCTGCTCAGCAGCAGGCTTGAGACTGTCGGAAAACTCGGTATATTTTGTTCGGTACAAAGTGGCTCGCTGTTGTTGTCAAAAAGCGAGGCGAAAATATGAATCGGTACATAAAAACATGAAAAATAGTGCATTTTTCAACAGTCTCGCTTGTCATGTTGCTTTTGCAGCAAATTATACCAATTTCAATTATTTCGTTCATCCGCCCTATTTCGAGCTTCAGGTCTGCGTAAATTGGAGTTGGGTCTGACAGAAATGAATGCTTCGACCATTCCAGCAAGAGCTCCTTATTTTCATGAAAGTTTCTTTTTTACTTGCAAAATATTCCGATCCAACTTCATTTTAATCAAATCAATGTTCTTAGCGTGATGCACATATTTTTTGGGATTGGTATTAGCTAAGGATTCTAAAAAAGAAGATTTGAAAATGGTGAAACTTTTGGTACACTTGAGATGGCAAAGTTAATGGTAAAATCAAAGCTGTGGCAATTTATGAATTAGAGCCCCAGTGTTGAAAATGAATCGATTTAGGAAAGATTATCCAAAGGAGAACCAATGTTTAAGTCCAATTCACTTAGATTTTTCTTTTTTCTAGTATTGATCGCAGCGTCAATACAAGCTTATGCTGAAACTTCAGATGAATGCCTTACAGAAATGAAAAAACTTGATTTCATGCGCGGAATTTGGGCTGGCCCGGCAAGTGGAACCAACCCTGAAGGAAAGCCCTATGCTGTTTATCAGACAGAGAGGATGGGAACGATGTTAAATGGCCAACTGGTCGTTATCGAGGGACGAGGTTATCTACCGGATGGGAAAGTTGCATTCAACGCATTTGGAATCGTTTCTTGGAATTCCTTCACAAAAAAGTATGAGATACGATCCTATGCACAAGGGATGTCTGGCACATTTGATTTTATTCCAACTGCCAACGGCTACATCTGGACGATCCCTGCTGGTAAAGGGACTATACGTTATACAGCGACGGTAAATGGGAACAATTGGAAAGAAGTTGGAGAGCTTATCGAAGCTGGAAAAACCATTGAAAAGAACTTCGAAATGAATCTTAAAAAGGTCGGCCCAACAGATTGGCCGTCTGAAAATCCGGTATCACCAAATGCAGGGAAGATGTGAAAAATCATTTTTTTTGGAGAAAGCATTGTACCGCTTTCTCCAAAAACAATATGATTCCAACCTCATCTCTGCACCCGACTCAAAAGTGTTTCAATTATTTCACAGTTACGGCGAAGCTGTGAGAAATTATCAAAAATCGGCTGTTAATCACGGTGAAAAATTTCACAATGGTTTGTTGGTGAAGCGCTCAGGTATTGTACTTTTGCAAATCAGCCTATTTTTTCACACCTTCGGGGAAGCTGTGAAAATTTTGGGTTATTCATGAAAGTACAACATCAAAGACCCCCGCCAACAATCGGTTGTGATATTTCGCACTTGGATTTTTTTCCGATTTTTGGTGTTTTTTCACAGCTTCGTGGCCGAGAAAATAAATTTGGAGCTTGCCAGATAAAAAAAAAATAATTACCATTGTTAATAGTATTTTAAAATTAGGAGATGGATGATAATGAAAAAATTCACATTTCTTATCCTGGCCATTGTTTTCACGATGGGAGCCCTTCCAGGGGCTTTTGCCTTAAACAATTGGACGATTCTGATGTACATGTGCAGTGACGATACCAAACATGATTACATGGTTAATTCTCATGTAAAAACAATTAACGGACTAGCCCAACTTCCTTATCAACCTAATGATTGCTCAGTTGTAGCTCTTTTTGACCATCCTCGGGACGGGGGTTTCAGATATCTTTTCCAGGATGGAAAAGCAGTTGTAGATGCCAAATTGGGGCCTATAAACATGGGCTCTCCCAAAACATTATGGGATTTTTTAAAATTTGGAACAACAAAATACCCCGCAAAAAATTATGCTTTGGTAATAGCAGGTCATGGAAGCGGAATCTTTTCATGGCGTGGAACAGGTGGAGTAAACGACGTTCAACCTGGAAAAGTAATTTTCGATCCGGATCATTTTGTAGGATATGATGATTCAGCAAGCGACTGCTTAACAGTAATGGAAGTCCAAGCAGTACTTGATGCTTTTAAAGAAAAATTAAATGCCGGCAGACCAATAGGATTGGTGATATTTGATGCCTGTATGCCAGGGTCAGTTGAAATGCTATGTCAACTTTCCCAATCTGTTGAAGTTGTTGGTGGCAGCCCGGAAAGCGTATTAATCGGTGGAATGCCCTATCCATCGGTTATCAAACAGTTAATCGCCACTTCAGCAATAACTCCGGATCAACTAGGCGAATTATTTGCAAAAAGTTATGTTTCGAACACAAGCATGATGGGCCGAGACGGTGAACTATTTTCGATTTACAGGCCTGGACAAATCGCAAAATTGATAGGAGCTTTCGATGTTTTTACAGTTGAACTTTTGAACGCCTGGAATTCAGGAAAAAAGATTGAAGTCCCCAATCAATTTGCTTATGAACCCGAAGACTCACGATATTGGGAATTAAGCCGTCTTCTTCTTCCATTCGTTCAGGGAGATGTAGACTTGAAATCATTCCGAAATGCGGGCGAGATAAAACAAGCTGCTCAAGATGCATTAGACTCGATCAAGCTTGCCAAAGTTAAAGTCTATGCAACCGGAAAGTTTGCAGAAAATAAAGTTGACGGGTTATCGATTGCCTGGCCAAAGAAAGAGGAATACCTGAAGTGGCACGCTTTCTACAAAGCCCTGGCATTCTCCAAAATGACTCACTGGGATGACTTCCTGGATGCTTTCTACGGACCTGAAAAATCCGGCTTCGCGAATTTTTTACATAAGTTTTTCCATTGATTTGAATTTCTAAAAAGTTTCTAATAATCCTGAATTTCATACATACTTTCAGTTACGCTAATCAGCGTAACGAAAAGTGAGTATGGATTCAGGATTTTGCATTTAGCAACACCAACAATCCTTTGTCGCCAAATAAAAAAATCCGGAAAAAACATACCAGCTAAATAGGCCTGTCGCATAAGATTTTATTTGGTTTAGGGCGTTTTCGCTCTTATAGAATAAAAATACTCCTTTTCTGAAAATGTTGAATTGTTGCAGAGATAATTCTATCATGCAAAAGTTGATTTCTGAGTAGACCAAAATTTCTCTAAATTTAGATTCCAGTAGTCGAGAAAAGGAAAAAACATGAATATTAGTCAGATAATAGATGAGATGATCCAAAAACAGCAAACTCCCACCTGGCCACCTATGAAAAAGGAACTGAATTCGTTCGACAATATGGAAATTCATAAGGAACCTTCCACGCCCAGGACAAAAAGATTAAAGGAAATGTTTCTTGATGCGCAGGTGCTCATTGACCCTGAATTTGCAACCCTTTATACCGAAGGCTGGAAGTTGGCTGATGGGCAACCTTTTCTGATAAGAAAAGCAAAAGCCTTGAAGCATGCTTTGTCCAGTCTTACTCCGGAAATCAATGATCACGAGCTTCTGGTGATGCAAAAAACCCGCTACCTCCGAGGCGCGATTCCTTACACATTCTACAGCCAAAAATTTTTCAAGCATTTGATCGAAGGTTCTGACAAGGAAACCGGTGACGATGCAACAATCGCACAGGGTGGCGGATTCGCTTCTCAAGGGAAAAAGAATGTCAAACAAATAGGAATTTTTGGAATCTACGATGAGAATATTCCCCCATTGATGCAGGCTTGCGAATATTGGGCTGGAAGGTGTATCGAAGATGTTTCCGATGAATTTATGAAGGAAAATTACCCTGATTTTCCATTTTTACAAAAATGCTTTGATACTTTTATTTTCCCTCCTTCGGTGGTTTCAATCATGGAAGGTCGATGGATACCAGCTTACGATATGGTGGTAGAACGCGGATTAGATGATATCATCAATGAGTGCCAGGAACATATCAGAAACACAAAACTTCAGGGGTGGGAAGAAAGTGAAAAAGTGATTTTCTGGCGCTCTGTAATTATTGCATGTGAAGGAGTATTGGCCTGGGTTGAAAATTATAGAGACAAAGCACTGGAAAAAGCATCCTCACATCCAGATCCTGCTCGTCGTAGTGAATTGAAAGAAATTGCAGAGATCCTGGAGCGGGTTCCCAGAAAACCGGCACGCAACTTTAGGGAAGCATTACAAGCAGCATGGACAACTCATCTTACTATTCAAATGGAGTGTCCGGTAGTAGGACTATCCCCCGGTCGTTGGGGCCAGATGCTTTTCCCATATTTCAAAAAGGATATTGCGGGCTCTATCACTAATAATTCTGCAGTTCTTGAATTATTAGAAAACATGAGATTCAAATTCGAGTGTCTGGAATTCGTTTCCCCGCGCAGCTGGGCAGCTTTGGCTTCAATGAATTTGTTTCAACATCTCGTGGTTGGGGGTTTAACACCCGATGGGAAATCCGCTGAAAATGAGCTTGAGAATTTAATGTTAGAAGCTGGAATGACTTACCAATCATGCCAACCCACCATGGGAATAATGGTTGACAAAAAAACCTCCTCAGATTTTTTGATGAAAGCGGCTGAATGTACAAAAGCCGGTGCAGGATACCCTGCATGGTTCAACAATGATATCGCTATTCAACATTTGTTACTGACTCATAAAGAAGAAGGAATAACGCTCGAAGACGCAAGGATGTGCGGGTTGGGAGGTTGTGTTGAACTTCAAATGCAAGGAAATTGCCATGGAATTTGTCATCCCGCTTTCATAAATCAACTGAAAATACTTGAATGCCTTTTGAATAGAGGGAAAGATCCCCGTACACAAATCCAGCTTTTTGATGATCCCGGAAAATTCAAACAATTTTCAGACATTTGGGCAGCATGGACCAAAGCTCAGCTCAAAGTTGTACAATGCTACGAGGATTATTGGTCTTATGTTATGGCCTGTCATCGCCATGGACAATCCCTGATTCTGGGATCAGCCTTTTTAAATGATTGCATAAAGAAAGGGAAAGATCTTGATCACAACGGAGCCAGGTATAATCGAACTGTTACAATTTTATGTTCCGGAAATGTCAATGTCGCAAATTCACTAGCGGCCCTAAAAAAATGTGTTTTTGATGAAAAATTGTTTTCGCTTCAGGAAATTTGTGAAGCAATGAACGAAAATTTTGGTTTTAAGCACATGGACAAGGAAAGTAAGTTTTCTTTCTTGCAGCAGGAAAAGCTTACAAATCGATGGGAAAAAATTTACCATTCATTGTTGAACGCACCCAAATATGGCAATGATGACGATTATGTTGATAATATTTTTCTCGATCTTTGGAAGGTGTACAATGAAGCTGTCAGCTCGCAAAAAAGTTACCTTGGCCTTCCCTGGGTACCGGCTGCACTTTCAATAAGCTCCCACGGCCCTTTCGGGCGTGTAACAGGCGCGACTCCCGACGGTCGACTTTCAGGAATTACTCTTGCAGACGCGATTCAATCGCCTTTTCCCGGAACAGATTTAAATGGACCGCTCGCAATGCTTAGAAGTGCTGCAAAGCTCGATCCAGTCAAAATGAGGTCAGTACAACTCAATATGAAAATCCATCCTTCCGCAACCACAGGAAAAGATGGTTCCAAAAAGCTGATCACACTTATCCAAAAGTATTTTGAAATGGGTGGATACCACATTCAGTTTAACATCGTTGACTCCCGAATGTTAAGAGACGCCCAAGAGCACCCAGGTAAATATCGCGATCTTATTGTTCGTGTTGCCGGGTTCAGCGCATATTGGGTCGAACTTTCCAAAGCCATTCAGGATGAAATCATTGTCAGAACGGAATATGAAGAAACCAGAATAGAACCCTCGGGAAATGTGTAATGTGGGACGCATCTTCGATATACAACCTTATTCCGTCCATGACGGACCGGGAATAAGAACTACGGTTTTTCTCAAAGGTTGCCCATTAAATTGTAAATGGTGCTCAAATCCGGAAGGAATCAGAGAAAAACCGCAGATTCGGTTTTTCCCTGACCTTTGCAGAACAAATTGCCAAAGGTGTCTTGACCAATGTAAAAAACAGGCGATTCAGAAGGAAAAAGATCGAATCTGTTTGGATTTCTCAAAGTGCGATCTGTGCGAGGAATTTTCCTGTACTTTATTGTGTTACGAAAAAGCTCTTCGAGTGTGCGGACATGACACCACTGTAGAAAAACTTGCCAAAAAAATTTCCCTGGACCGTTCATTTTTTGGGGAGGATGGCGGAGTCACTCTTTCCGGTGGTGAGCCCTTTTTCCAGCCAGATTTCACGAATTCAGTTCTGAGAGAAGTAAAATCCTATGGAATTTCAACCGTTGTTGAAACTTCAATGTTCGCACCTTTTGAGACAATAGAAAAAGCCCTTCCATTTATTGATTTTTTCATTTTTGACATTAAATTTTTCGAGGAGAAAAAACACCTGGAATATTGTGGAGTGAGTAACAACATCATTCTGGAAAATATAAAAAAATTAACAAAAATAGCCCGCATTCCTCTTCTTCCACGTTTACCAATCATCCCAGGAGTGAACGATTCTGCGGAAAATATCAACGGAATAGCCGCATTTTTGAAAGGGGTCGGCTTGAGTTACATCAATTTATTACCATTCATGAAACTGGGAGAAGGTAAATTTGAACAAATCGGGTTAAAATATCATCTAAAGCAAATTCAAGCCCTGCCTTCTCAGAGTTTACAAAAAGTTTCCCAGTGTTTTTCTGAGTATAACATTACCTGTATCTAGCCAGGATTTTCACGCGCCAATGCAGATTATTGATAAAACTTCGCATCATGTGACAGTAATCTGCCCTTCTCATAAACGAACTTACCAGAGAAAAAACCGGGATTATCCAACCAGGTAAGGAAAATCCGATCACCTTCCCAAAGTGGAAGAGACAGAATTTCGCTATTTTTTTTCCAGGCGAGTTTCCCCTCAGCTGAATCAACCATTTCACCGGAAAATTCAGTAACTACGAATGCAAAAACATACCAATCTTCATCTTTCGCAAATTTTGGAAAAGTCAGAAAACCTTTCAATTCAAGTTTTTCGGCAATGTAGCCTGATTCCTCAAAAATTTCGCGTTTGGCGCATTCCTCCGGTGTTTCACCTTGTTCGAATTTTCCACCAAGCCCGTTCCATTTTCCAAGATGGACATCGCCTTCCTTCTTGTTTCTGAAAAGGAGCAGGGTTTCAGAATTCTTTCTGAGATAGCATAATGTTGCAAGTTTCATTTTGATTTTCCAAAGTATTCAAACCTAAACCGAAGTTCCCGAGTGAAAAAGCCCTCTTGTTATGACCTGAAGCCAAAAAGAAGCCTTTTTTGCCTGCTTTTTCTGTCCATGTAAATTTGACGCCTGAAAATAGCATTTGAAGATGGTTTCAAGGGTTTTCCTACTGTCCAGTAAAAACCGTCTGAAAAATGCCTTAAATTCGTTTACAGATCAGGATTTCAATTGATTTTGCGTCCGGAACTTCGGCCTAAATTTCGGCATAAATTTTAAATAGCTAATTGTGATACCATTTCCAGGAAATTTCGACTCACTTCCAGCAAAGAAATGGACTTCTGCAAGCCTAATTTCCCTTACCGTGGCACACATTTCTAGGGAATCAGTACAGCTTTTATTTTTCAATTTGATTGCAATTCCCGTAGCGGATTACTTCTCTGAGAACGTAATCCGTTCAGAACTAGATCATTTTATCTTGTACCAGGCGTTGATATATGAAAACCCCATTTGAAGCGGCACCACGGCGGAGGTTGTCGGAAACAACCCACATGTTCAAACCGTTGGACAAACTCTCGTCCCTTCGCAAGCGGCCGATAAAAACATCGTCTTTATCCTGGCATTGAAGGGGTGTGGGATAAACATTGTTATTCGGATCATCCATCATTTTGATTCCAGGACTTTTTGAGAGCAATTCGCGAACCTGGGAAAGTTCAAAAGGCTTGGATAATTCAAGATTTACTGCCTCACTGTGGCAATAGAAGATCGGTACTCTGACTGTGGTCGGACAAATTGCGATATTGGTGTCCTCCAGGATTTTTCTGGTTTCGTTAATCATTTTCTCTTCCTCGCGGCAAAGCCCGTTTTTAAGGAAAATATCAATGTGCGGGAAAAGATTAAACCCGATTTGATGCGGATAAACCCCTGCTGGTGGTTTTTCATGTGCAAGAGTTGCTTTCGTCTGTTTTTCCAGAATTTCAATTGCTTCGATCCCGGTTCCGGAAACGGACTGATAAGTCGACACAACAATTCTCTTAATTGGATTTATTCTATGAATAGGAGCAATCGCAACTAACATCTGGATTGTTGAGCAGTTGGGATTACTGATCAAGCCCTTGTGCTTTTTCAGAGCGTTTGGGTTTACTTCAGGAACCACAAGTGGAACCTCGGGATCAGCCCGGAAAGCGTTTGAATTGTCAATTACTATGGCACCCGCCTTCGCAACTTTTGGGCAATATTCCTGACTTATTTCAGTTCCAGCTGAGAAGAACACAACTTGAAGGCCCGAGAAATCGCTTTCATTAACTGCCTCGACAGTATATTCCTTTCCCTGAAAAGCGATTTTTGAACCCTTGCTCTTTTCCGAAGCAAAGAGCCTGAGAGATTTGGGAACAATACCTTGCTCATTCAGTACTTGTAAAAACTTCCGCCCAACAGCACCAGTTGCACCAACCAATCCAATTGAATGTGAAAAAGTCATTTCAGGTCTCCTAAAGATAATATTTCAGAAAAAATTTGATAAAATTGTATCGTCCCCATTTTTGAAAAATAAAGCTCACAAGAAGATGAAATTATCAAAATATTAATGCTGAACTTTGGTAAGCAATTTTTCGAAGAAGCCAGCGACTGATTTCACAGGAACAGCTTTGTTTGGCTATCAACAACACAGATTGCTTAACAACAACAAACAGTAAATTCATATTGACATTGGCAATTAACTATACAATTCAAAAAAAAATCCGCGAAAAATTGTTATTCCGAATTTTCTGCACTTGCGTTGATGCAAGTTTATAAGTCAAATATTTTTACTCTTTTTCGCTGATCGCTTAATCTCTTATTTGACATATCCGTTAGACTTATATCGTCAAATTTAAATTAATGCAAAAAAAGTTTTTTCCGTTTTTTAAAGGGATTCAAGCAAGCAGCTATAAACAAACCATTGAGTGGAAAATGAGTTTTAGAACTATTTTCAGTTTTCCAAAATGTACGAATCCAAATTTACCAATCTACTCAGCGAATAATCTACTCATCGATAATTGTTGATCCATGGCATTTCTTGACAGAATCGGCTAGCAAAGTTATACTTAATTTAATTACGGCTTTATGAGTATCAAGCAATGCTGGTTCTTCTGTTTTGGGTAGTATAGTCAAACGGATGGTTCCGCCTTACAAGGGGGGGGAATTTATGAAAAACTTTAGAAAATTGTTCTTTTTATTCATCTTGTTTACCTTTGTTAATGGCTTTCTATTAGCCGGAGCATTGGCTGAAGGTTTTCAAAACACACAGGAAACCTTAGGTTCAGGCGTCTCCGCCAAAGGCGTCGGAATTTCAGCCGGAATGGCAATAGGCGTTGAATTGATCCGTCAAATGGCTAACGGAGAGCAAATTAATTTTGATAAAGCGATTAAAGTTGTTGCTAATGCTTCTTTTGCTGGTGGAGCGGTTGGTTCGGCACTTGGTGCTACCGCAGGGGCGGCTGTTGCACCATTTCTGAACAGAATTCCATTTGCTGGCGCAATTTTGGCTGCAATAGCTCCTGTAGTAGGTGGCATCGTGGGCTATTCAGCAGGTTCGACTTTGGCCGGGGAAACCGCTAATGGTGCGTCCATGACGGTCGCTCTGAAAGATGCGTTAAGTAAAATCGATTGGGTCAGCGTTGCCGGCCAGTCCGTGGGTTCAACAATCGGAGCATTTATGGGTTCATTTCTTGGCCCGGTTGGAATGGTCGCAGGAGGCATGGTAGGGGGGTATCTAGGAGATTTAGCCGCAAAATTTATTTCTTCCAAATTTTCATCAACTCCTACTACTAAAGTCCAAGTCCAACAAAAAATTGATCCTGACGTGCTGAATGATCCAGCAATGACCGCAAGTCTTTCAAACCTTCTTGATTCCGGGAGTGATCCTGTGGAACCAACTCCGATGAAAGTTAAGATAAAAGTGAATTCTGACGGTGGTGCATTTGGAAATTAGCATTCATATATAACTAATTTATTTACAAAAATCCGCCTTTTTGAAGCAGTTTGCCAGGGCGGATTTTTTGCTATTATGCCCGCAAAGAAAACCATCAGCCCCCAATCTTACAAAGATTCCTTTAGCTGATGTTCCAACGAAAGAATAACCTAAAATAAGCACTAGAAAGTAAAAAGAAACGGGTTTTCAAATAGTGCATCGCCAGTATTTCATTAGAGTAAAAATCTCAGTTGAAGATTGTTTCAGAAGTTTCGTGCAATTTTTTGAAATATCGCCCATTTTTGCCCGTTGATCAGCTTCAACACTGCATTAATTGGGAATACGCCAATGGAACATCCGTTTAAGGATTCCGAAATGCAAAACGATGAATTTAGCTTCAAATAATCATTTCCTCGAACTCTTCAATTCAGCTCGGCGGGGGACCATTTAACAATTTTCTTACGAAGCCTTATACAAATTTAAAATACTTCGTTCATCCGACCTATTTCGTGCTTCAGGTCTGCGTAAATTGGAGTTGGGTTTGACAAAAATGAATGCTTCAACCATCCAGTAAGGGCTCCTTATTTTCATGAAAGTTCCCTGTTTTCTTGGAAAATATACCGCTCCAACTTCATTTTGATCAAATCAATGTTCTTGGGATGATGCACATATTTTTTGGGATTGGTTTTATTTCAAAAATCTGTATTTTCAGCGTAAAGTTGATGAAGTGATAATTCCAGAAATTTCATTCTTGAAATTGGCAATGATTTGATCAATGGTCGGTCGAAATCTCGGTTGTTTTTCAAGCATCCGTTCGATAATATTGCGGAGCGGGGCAAATTGGGGAAAGGCGTCAAACCGCTCCATCTGCAGAGGCAAGTTCGAAAAATCCAGAAGCTGACGTACATTTAATATGGGCTTCGTCGCGTCAATTTCGAAAGGGATCTTACCAGTCAGAAATTCCCAGATGACCACCCCGATCGAATAAATATCGGAACTTTCCGAAGCTTTTTCCCCCTGACAGACTTCAGGAGCCATATAAGTCGGGTTGTTACAAAGAATTGTACCAGGCTTAGTAAGCTTTTCCGGCGTCTTGGCTATTCCAAAGTCAATAATTTTCAGTTGTCCTTCTATGTTAATTAAAAGGTTGGACGGTGTTATATTTCTATGAATTGCCCGGCGGCGATGACATTCATTAATTCCATCAAGCAGTTCCAGGAAATGGTGGAATAGGGTGGGAAGGTCTTTGCGCAATTCTTCTTTGATTTCAGCCATTCTTTTTCCATCAATCCATTCCATTACCAGAAATGGGATTCTCCCCTCTTTTTCAAGGGAATAAAATTGCACGACCGCCCGATGCCGGATTGTGGCCAGAATTTCTCCTTCTTTGATAGCTCTTCTCAACCAGTTTTCATCGTTGGCAGCTTCTTCACTGAGCATTTTCAAAGCTGCTTCCCTGTTTGCATCCTGGTCAAATACTTTATAAACAACTCCTCGAGATGCCTCCCCCAGAACACAAATAACTTTATATCGATCTCTGATTAATTCGTCCGGTTTTCTCATAATTTCCTCAACTTTGTGTTGGATGTCGATTAGGAGGTATTATATCACAGGAAATCCGAAAGATCTTCACCTCCCTTTTTTTCCCTTTAATCTGGCCGGTTTGATGCTTTTTTACAATCGGAGATTCTTCAAGATTGGAATTTCCGGCAATTTCAATTGCAACTGCTTCATCCGTAAGAACAGAGAAAGCGTCTTCTTTGGCTGACAAATCAGCTAATCTTGACGCAAGGTTTACAGTGTCGTCAAGAATGGTCATTTCAAGACGGAACTCAGGGACGCCCATTATTCCGGACAATACTTGCCCGGCAGTAATTCCGATTCCCAATCGAAGGTTTTTGTTTCTTAAAAGGAGAGCAAGAGTGCTTTCAATATTCTGAGCTTCCCGTAGGGCAGATTGTACTAGTTTCGATATACCTTTTTGAGAATCGTTTTTGTTGCTTGAGTCAATTATGAAGTAGGCAAGAACTTTGTCCCCGATCAATTTATCTATCACTCCACCTTCAGACATCCCAATCTCGGGGATTTAAATTTGATACCATTTTTTCGATTGATGAATTGCCAACTTGCTATGGAAGGAATCTTCTGATTTAGTTTTATGTTGGTTGGTCTCAGGATAAAATCCAACCGAAAAGTATTCCAAAATCAGAAAACTACCTTTTGAAGCCCTTTTCCGAGAAAAAGCAAACTATCGATACCAGGAATTCTGACCTTCTTTTAGAATTGCTGCGGAAATTGATCGAAGTGAAAAATTAAGGTCCTGCAACAAATTTGCCGGATCCTCATTCTGAAGAAGGTCTCGAAAGCCAGCCACATAAACGAACAAAACTATCGCAGTGATCGATTCTCCTTTCCAAAGTTTCTCGGAAAGATTTCGATCCACTTTGGAAGCTGTTGATTTTCTCCTAAATATCCTGTGGAATTCTCGCATATCTTTACCCAAAGGCAAAAGCGTTTCTAATTGCCAAGTTTGGAAAAAATGATCTTACTTTTCTGCCCCCCCCCTTCTCATTCCCCCCAAAGGGAGGCAGGCAGATTAAGAAGGCATAAGCAGTTCCGGTATACGATCTTAAAACCTATTTTTCGAGCAACTTTACCCACAATAATTTGATAATAGCGACTTTTGGGTAAAGTTAGACGATAGAAAGTGGCAATTTTTGGGTAATTGGAGGCGACTCTAAACAGGAAGCACTTGCAATTATTTTCAACCGACTTGTCTTTCCGAATTTTGCAATTGGAAACATTTCATCCGGTTTATCTTCAAAAGCTCCCAAGCCAAAGCCCTCCATATCGCTAAGTTCAGGAATTGACTCACGGCGAATAGGCGCCTTTGAAAAAGAAATTCCATGTCATAACGCCAGCGTTTTCAAGGCAAATTACCTGAATAGGACGCCCCCGAAGCTGTTCCGAAAAAAGTCCGGAAGTAAATCCTGGGCCAAAAAAGCTGCGGCATCGTTGTTCCCATTCATTAAAAAAACCGAGAGAGGAATATTTTCCCAATTTTCGCAATGCAATGCCCCTCAATAGTTTTGCGATAAAACTGCGATTTTTTCCTTCAAAAACTTTGCTAGTACAAGGCGAAAACTCCTTTTCTGGATTGCTATCTGGAATTGAAATTGCCCAAATGCTTCGCTCTGGAAGAGACTGGAATTTTTTGGACGAAAAAATTTGAGAAATCTGCCGGAAAGCCATCCCGAAGTGTTTTTTTGCCTGAATTGATAACGCAATTCTTTCTCAACCCGTTGTTAAAGAATCTTCCCCTCAAGTTCAGCAACTGTTTCAGGGTTCGTAAAATGTTTTAGCAATTGCGCAGGAGAAGTATTCCTCTCCTGAATTTGCGTGATTACTCGTAATTATTGGCATCACTTAGATTTTTTTTGTTGCAACACTGAAAATAATACTTTGCAGCCGGTATTAGCACATCGGGTAATCTGAATTTGTCCCCCAACTATCGCTGATTTAATTTTGTGAACCGTCACAACCTGACCACCAATTACAATTGCCATGGATTTTCCAAGATTTTTTCCGGTTAAATTTTCCAAAGGAGTAACTTGCTCTGGGGCTAGTTGTAAGCCAATACTGAGCTTTCCTTTATCATCTGTGCCCTTTTTCGGTTCTCCGGTCAAGATAATGGGAACAAACTTGTCGGTGCGAACCACGATAAAATTAGTCGGATTGCGTTCAGCGGGTTCAAGAAAGCGACCATCATTTATTAGAACAATTTCTGATTTGCTTTCCGGTTTAAGCATCTTTTGCTCGTCCGCTTGACGTAAAACCAGATAGAGTCCGTTGGCAAGAGCAGGAGAAGAATCCGTAATTTGAGCCGAATCACTTGAACTCAACACAGGTGGCTCGTTACCTAAGACCGCCAAAGAGGTGCAAACAATCGACAAAACAATCAAAATTAAAAAAACAGATGTTTTCGAAAAAGAATTTACATTTCCAAATACTGCAAATTTTTTGATCATTGAAGCCTCGCTTATCTGCAATTTGATTTTCCCGCATTCAGAATAACCCACTCATATTCGAGGGTCAAGAATTTTTCTGACAAAAGAGACTGACGAAAAATGCCTTATTTTTCATATTTTTATGTACCGATTCAAATTTTCGCCCCACTCTTTGGCATCAACAGCGAACCACTTTGTACCGGAGAAAATGTACCAAGATTTTTCGACAGCTTCAAAGGAGGTTGCGTTGTATTTCCAGGGCAGTCTTACTGACGACCTATAGACATCACGCCGATTCAAAGAACACCCATTGACTTCTAAAACTGCATCAACACGAGCGTAGAAAATTTGGAAAAAATATAGTTTCGCGATTTTTTTTTAATAATACCAATCCCAAAAAATATGTGCATCACCCCAAGAACATTGATTTGATCAAAATGAAGTTGGATCGGTATATTTTCCAAGAAAACACGTAACTTTCATGAAAATAAGGAGCCCTTACTGGATG
>JADFXM010000081.1 GCA_015233565.1 Candidatus Rifleibacteriota bacterium | reverse complement strand
GCAAAACCCGACGAAATGTTCCATCCTCGCCAAAACGGTCTCCTACCTCACGTTCAAGAATGGCTCCACGAGTAATTGTAACAACAGTCAGATGGTTCTTTTGCCCCCCTGCCGGGTCGTTTGTAATGGGAAGCCCTGTTAGTGAACCCTATCACCGGTCAGATGAAGTTCAGCACAACGTAACGCTCGCTGCATTTTACATGGGAAAATACGAAGTGACACAGGCACAGTATACAAAAATAATTGGAACGAATCCATCGTGTTTTGTTCCGACGCAGACCGCTTACTCAAGCGGCTACTCAGATACTTCCAGTCAGCCGGTTGAGACGGTTAGTTGGTATGATTCGGTAGTGTTTTGCAACAAGTTAAGCATTAGTCAAAGTCTGACACCGGCGTATTCAATAAAAGGTTCCACGAACCCAGCCGATTGGGGTTCAGTTCCAACTTCATATGATTCAAACTGGGATGCAGCAATTTGTAATTGGAGTGCAAGCGGTTTCAGGTTACCAACCGAATCGGAATGGGAATACGCTTGCAGAGGCGGAACATCGTCAATGTATTATTGGAGTAACAGTTACGATGAGGCTACTACGAAACAAAATTGTTGGTTTTGGAATAATTGTGGGGGTTCGGGAAATTGGACAACACCTCATGCTGACAAAGGTGGTACGCAATCGGTTGGAACAAGACTTCCGAATGCGTGGGGTTTGTACGATATGTCGGGCAATGTTTGGGAGTGGTGCTGGGACTGGTATGATAGCTACCCGACTTCTCCCACTGACAATCCAACTGGTACAAAATCCGGTTCTTATCGTGTTCTTCGCGGCGGTGGCTGGAGCAACTTCTACGACGACTTGCGTTCCGCGGACCGGGTCCACATTTCCCGCGCTACCGGTACGACTACTACGGCTTCCGCGTCTGTCGTCCTCGCTGATGTCTTTCATATGAAGAAAATCCTTGTCCCTTGGAACCTTGGCTCTTGGTGGCGGTTGCCCCATGATTATTTATTTGGCAAGGTCCGAACACTCTTCGGTTTCGCGCGTTGTTTGCGCGAAACCGCGAAAAAAAATTCAACTATCAATAATTACGGAAAAATATGACTGAAAGAAAAAATCCGGCGGAACCAACTGTTACAGTGGCTTTATACGATTTTTGCCTGTGGATTATGCAGAGAACCAATCGCTTTCCCAAAAATTGGCGCGTCACCCTTGGCGACAAAATTGACCGGGTTGCTTTAGAAATGCTTGTTCTTGCAAGGCATGCGGCTGCCAGAACGGAGAAAACTTCCTGTCTTGTGCGTCTCAGCGATAATCTTGAAACACTGCGAATGATGGTAAGGCTTGCGAAAGATCTGAAATGCCTTGAAATCAAACAATATGAATTCGCTTCCCGCAGTTTTGATGAAATTGGGCGACAGGTCGGCGGTTGGCTCAAGTATACGAAAGGAAAAAAGTGAAAACCTTCAAAAATCTTTTCGAAAAAATTATTTCGTTTGAAAACCTTTACATTGCAAGCAGAAAAGCTCGCAAGTGCAAGCGAACGCGAAATGAAGTCCATCTATTTGAGTCGCGGCTCGAAGAAAATCTGCTTCAGCTTCAGGATGAATTAACGAACTTAACCTGGAAACCCGGAAAATACCGCGAATTTCATGTTTACGAAGCAAAAAAACGCCTTATTTCAGCAGCGCCCTATCGTGACCGTGTGGTTCACCACGCGTTGTGTGGCATTATTGAGCCATTGTTCGACAAAACCTTTATTCACGATTCTTATGCTTGCAGAAAAAACAAAGGTATGCATGTTGCCGCTGATCGATACACCGAATTTTCCAGGAAAGCCAAATACGTTTTGAAATGCGATATTTCCAAATATTTTCCAAGTGTAAAACACGAAGTTTTATTTGACTTGCTGGGAAAAAAATTTCCGACTGGTCAACTTTGAAATTATGTGAAAAAATCATTCGTTCGAAGAATGACACAGATTCTCTTTTTCCCACAGGTGTTGGAATTCCAATTGGAAACCTTACCAGTCAATTTTTTGCAAACGTTTACCTGAACAAATTTGATCACTGGCTCAAGGAGGAACTTCAGGAAAAATATTACATTCGCTATGTTGACGATTTCATCATTTTGTCGAATTCCAAAGCTCATCTCCATCAGTTGATTTTTCAAATCGAAAAGAAGTTAGCTCATATTGGCCTTGTATTGCATCCAAAAAAGCGAAACGTTTTTCCCGTTTCTGAAGGATGTGACTTCATGGGTTACAGAATTTGGCCCGATCATCGAAGAATCAGGCCCTCAAACGGCCATCGATTCCAAAGAAAGTTCGAACGTGCGAAACTCGTTTTTCAAAAGGGTGATATTTCCAACGAAAAGCTGCGCTCAAGATTAATGAGCTGGATTGGCCATGCCTCTCACGCTGATTCGTGGGGCTTACGCCAATCAATTTTGGGATAAAACATCCCGGGGCAAATCCAGGAGGTTCTTATCGTGTTCTTCGCGGCGGTAGCTGGAACAACAACAACGACAACTTGCGTTCCGCGAACCGTGACAACAATAACCCGAACAACCGGAACAACAACAACGGCTTCCGCGTCTGTCGCCCTCGCTGAAGACTCTTCCAAAGTGGGTTTCGATCTCAGAAATGACCTCGAAAGTGAATTTACCAGTATTTATTTGGTGAGTTTGGTTGAGACTATGAGATTTGTTCCTGCGCCCGAAGGGGGTTCTAATTAGCGGTCCCTTTATGGCCAAATAAAAAACATTCGCGGGTTGGGCTGGTAGGCAAGGCTCGAAAGTCCAATCCGTGGTTTTGCCGCCACAGCTTTCCAAAAAGAATCTGGATTTTAAAAGACTTGTTCAAATTGAAGATCACAGTGATTTGATGCATTTGACCAATCTATCTACGCAATTGTTTGGCACGGTTTAATTGCTAATTTTCTGATTTGAGAGTTGTTGTACGTCAGCCACTTAAGTGTCGTCCAGAAATAACATTACCACTTCAAGGATACAAGCTTTTCTTCAACGAGCTTTTTTCGAGAATTTGTTTTAGATGCTCCATCTCCATTGATTTAACAGCCCAGATGAAATATTTCAGAAATTGAGTCTGATATTACTTCTAACGACAGTATCAAATAGAACTGATAAAGTTACCCACTCAGTTTTTAAAAACTTCTTCAATTGTCGTTGCAAAGAGAATCTTCTCAACGAATTTGTCCAATTTGTTGATTGAGGCTTTCTGCAGAATGCCCATATATTTTTTTTCAATAGTCCCAAATTTTAAGGATAATAGTTTGCTTATGTAATCTATTTTCCCCTTTTTTTCGCCTATCTTTTCGCCCTTTTTTTCGCCCTTTTTTTCGCCCCTCTTTTCGCCTATTTTTTCGCCCTTTTTCATTCCATCATTTTTCCATTTTCCGACCAGGTCTTCTAACGTTTCAGCCAGCATTGTCTGCACCTCCTTCAGATTTTCGAGTTCAGGCAAATATGAATCTTTATGTTTAACTCGCAGGAGTACACGGCGAATCCATATAGCCAATGCTCGTGCAAGTGTTGATTGTTCCTCATCATTCAGCCAGACTACAAGTTTTTTAACAACAGAACGTATGGTTTTTAAGTCCTTGCTTTTCTCAAGTTCGAACATGGCCGAAGCAATATTCTTGAAAGAATCCGGCAGCTTGGCTGTTCGGTTAACTTCGTCAATCAAAAAGTAACTGATTTTTGGAATAAATTTCTCAAATGCGCCTGGGACCTTCATTACAAGTTCAGAAACGTCGGCAGGAGAATTCCATACGGGTCGGCCGTTATAAAGCACAATCGGCAGAACAGGTGGAAGAAGATCGCCGGATTTGAGCTTCTTATTTTTAATTATCTGTTGATAAAGAAGTGCAACATATGCCATTATCCGCAATGGCATCCAATGGTAGGTTTTTGATTGGAATTCAAGAATCAGATAAATGTAAAGGCATTTGTCCTGGAAAGTTATTTTCCATACAAGATCGTCACGACGTTCATCAAATTTTTCGCTGATATTTGTACAATTAACAAGCTCAAACATCGAACTGTCAAGGTTTTTTATCCATGGCAAGTTAACATAGCCCTTCAGTAAGTCAGCGACAGCCCGAGGATTTGAATAAATCAACCTGTATGATAAATCTTCTTTTCCCATGTTTTTAGTATATAACAAGTTTTGTTGATTATCAAACCCGTTCTCAGCTTCCAAATTTCGGCTACTAAGGGATCATACGAAAATTAAGTGGTAAAATGTCGAATTTTTTGAGCAAACAAAAAAAGTGTACCCCCTGCAATAAAAAGCTATTTTTTCCAGAAATACTGTACCTCTGAAATTACAGCAATTCTCGGTGAGTCGCTGAGATTGTTTTTGAGAACCATTTTTAGCAATCTTCAAAAAACTAATTATTCCGATAAGTTTCGTAGCAAAAATCAGCAATAGCTATATTTTGCGAGAAAACTCACCGAGAATTGCTACTGAAATTACCATGTTATTGTTTTACGACGCCTTACGTTTAAATGGGAAAGTTTGAATTTCCCATAATTTTTAATTCGGTGATTGCCGATAAACTTACTAAGGTGAAAATTCTCGGGGAAAGAACAATATGTATAAATGTTTGATTATTGTGATTGTTTTTTTTGTCTTTCTGATTCCTAACATGCTTTTTTCAGAAGCCATGGTAAGGATCAAGGATATTGCCAGCTTAAGCGGGCAACGAGAATATCAGCTGGTTGGTTATGGCCTTGTCACGGGGTTGAATGGGACCGGAGACAAATCACAAATGAGTCTCGATATGGTCCGCGGCATGCTCCGCAACATGGGAATGGAAATCGATAAAACTTCAATTCAGTCGAAAAACTGTGCTGCCGTTGTTGTAACTGCAATGCTTCCGCCTTTTGGAAGATCCGGAGAATCTTTTGATGTGACTGTTTCCTCAATAGGTGATGCAAAAAGTCTTCAAGGAGGAGTTTTGCTTCCTGTTCTTTTAAAGGGAGGGGATGCACAAGTTTATGCAGTCACTCAGGGCCCGGTATCGATCGGAGGTTTCCCTGATTCCGGTGGCGGTGGTGCAGGGGGGCAAAAGAACCATCTGACTGTTGGTACAATTACTCGTGGAGCCATTCTTGAACGTGAGGTAGGAGACCGTTTTGGCGAGGATGGAACATTTCGTCTGGTTTTGCAGAAAAAAGATCCCATTCTTTCACGAAGAGTTAGAGATGTAATTGCAAGAAAATTCGGGGAACACTGGGCTCATATCGATGACCCTGGTTCAGTTCAGATAAAAATTCCTTCAGCTTTTAAAAATGACCCGGTCAGTTTTGCTGCTGCCATAGAAGGATTGGAATTAACTGTCGAAGAACCCAATCGAGTTGTAATAAATGAACGAACCGGGACAGTGATATTTGGAAGCAAGGTGAGAGTGAGTCCCATAACTATCTCCCAGGGCTCTCTCAGAATAGAAGTAGCTCTCCCAAATGCACCCAAACCAAAACCCGGGGCTAAAGGTGGAAATGCGGCTCCCGATACGGTTAAAGGATCCTTAATTAACCTTAGCGGAGAAACTACCGTTGATGACCTGGTTAAAGCATTGAACATGGTTGGAGCTGCTCCCAAAGATCTTATTGCAATTTTCCAGGCTATCGATGCTGCCGGCGCGTTACATGGTGAATTGAAATTGATGTAGCGCAAATCATCTTAGAGGAGGAATCGTTTGGAGATGGCTCCTTAATGAGAATCAATGCTTCTTTTCGGGCTGAATCGTAGCGATTGAGGAAAAGACTGCAGAATTATTGAATTTGTCCCATTTGATTCAAATCGGTGAAATTAGATAAAAAATTACTGTGTTTGTTTAGTTAGAAAAAGCTTGGTGTGAAAATAATGAAAAAAATTGTTGCTGTTCAAAGAAGCCAGATACGCGACTATCAATCAATGTTCCAATGATAACGATTTCGCAAACTTTAAAGGGAATATTGTTTTTTTTCTTGGAAGATATTGATCTTTCTGATCAATTATGTTACTAATAGGCAACGAGAGAAAAAATTCCCCCCCCTTTTGTAAACTTTTGGAGGTTTCTTAATGGTTTCTGCCATACCTATCGAAGAACGTGATCTCGCAAATCAGCATTTTGACAGAGGTCTTTCGTTTGACATCAGAGGAAAGCTTGCCGAAGCTATCGCAGAAATGGAAAAAGCTATAAGTTGTGATCCGGAATTTGCAGAAGCTTACAACAAGCTTGGGGATTATTACGTAAAAAAAGGATGGCTCCCCAAAGCCATTGACATGTTTAAAAAATCCGCGGAGTTAAAGCCTGATATCGAAAACTCTCATTTCGACCTCGGTTGCGCTTTCGCCTATCTTGGACGTTTTTCCGAATCAATCCATGAGTTTGAAAAAGCTTTATCACTTGATCCTACGCATTTTGAAATCTATGGCCGCCTCGGGTTTGTTCACCTTCAGATCGGTATGTTCAGCGAAGCAATTGAGAATCTTAAACGGGCGTTGGTTAAAGACCCCGCAGACATCATGGCTCGTTATTTTCTGGGGGTTTCCTTTTTGAAAGTCGGAAAAAACAACGATGCCATCCTTCAATTTGAAAAGGTGATCGAACATTATTCCATGCTGATCAGAATTAAAGATCGTTTTGCGGAAGGTCATTATTTCATTGGAAGATGTTACTTCTTCGAGCAAAAATATGAGAAGTCGGTTGAATATTTGAGAAAAGCTGTCGAATATGATACCGAAGAAGTTGACTTTCACTTTAGCTTCGGAATGTTGTATAATGATGCTGAAGCTTTTGCTTCTCTTGCGGAATCTCAATTCTTTTTTGGAGATTTGAAAGCTGCGACGGAAAACATAGCAAAAGCTATCGATCTTGAACCGAACAATGAGCGGTTTGTTTCTCTCCAACAAAAAATTTCGGAAAATGCACATGGATCTTAAAATCGATAAAAGTATTTTACCGAAAAATGTAGTGATTCCCCCTGAAAAACAAAAAGAACTTAAGAAATTAAAGAATGCCTGTAATGAGTTTGAATCCCTGTTTACATACCAGCTGATGAAAGAAATGAATAAAACTGTTCATAAGACTGGTTTGGTCAATGGCGGAAAAGCAGAAGATATTTTTTCCGACATGCTTGACCAGGAAAGATCAAAAAAATTGAATTTGGGTCTGGGCGACTTACTTTTTAAACAATTATCCCAAACAATTCTACCTCAAAAGAGAAATCGTTAGAGCTTAGAGCATTGAAGCAAAAGCTTTTTGCTGCATAAAATCCCTGGAGGAAAATCGTGGACGATGCCACCCTTTCTTATCTTCAACTATGTGAAGAAAATTTAAAAAATCTAAAAAAAATCGCAAAAGATTTGGAAATTTCCGGTGCTGAAAAAATGGGTAAGGAAGAACTTATCCGCGCCGCGATGAAGTTTTCACTCGAAAAACAAGGTTTGGCGCTGGGCGAAGGCGTTATGGAAGTTATGCCCGATGGATATGGGTTCATTAGAACGCGTTCCTATATCCAGAATGACGACGACGTCTATGTTTCACCTTCGCAAATCAAGAGATTTGGCCTTCAGAATGGTGATGTGTTGATTGGCCAGGTTCGCCTCCCCAAAGACAACGAAAGCTACCATTCTCTCCTCAAGATTGAAGCCATCAACGGATCAAACGTTGACCTGGCCAGAAATCGCTCCAATTTTGAAGACGGAATTCCTGTCTTTCCTACCGATCGATTTCGATTGGATACTCCTGAAAGCGATATTTCCGTACGTGTTCTGGATTTGATTTGCCCCATAGGCAAGGGACAACGTGGATTGATCGTTGCTCCTCCCAAAGCCGGGAAGACCACTTTGATCAAGAAGCTTGCCAATGCCATTACTGCAAATCATCCCGAAGTTCTTATGCTCATCCTTCTCATTGATGAACGCCCTGAAGAAGTTACCGATATGAAGCGTTCAGTTAATGCCGAAGTGGTTGCATCAACCTTTGATGAACACATTAGTCACCACATAAAAGTATCAGAACTTGTTCTTGAAAAAGCCAAACGATATGTCGAAATGGGACGCGATGTGGTTATTCTACTGGATTCGATTACCCGATTGGCCAGAGCATATAATATTTCTGTACCCTCGGCTGGTCAGACCCTTACTGGTGGAGTTAACCCCTTTGCTCTTCATAAACCCAAGCGTTTCCTTGGAGCGGCAAGAAAAATTGAAAATGGTGGCTCACTCACGGTTATCGCGACTGCCTTAATTGATACAGGTTCCAAAATGGATGATGTCATCTTCGAAGAATTCAAAGGCACCGGAAACATGGAATTGCATCTTGATAGAAAACTCTTCAATAAGAGAATATTCCCGTGCATTGACGTAAAATTATCAGGAACTCGTAAAGAAGAACTCTTGATGACCCCCGAAGACCTAAACAAGATTATCATTTTGAGAAGAGCTTTCGATGAAAAAACTCCTCAAGAAGTAGTGGAAATGCTTGTTAAAAGTATTTCAGCCACCAAGACCAATTCTGAATTCCTTGCCATGATTAATCCAAATTATAAAACTTCTGCCAAAAATTCCAACTGATATGCTGTTTTACTAAGGAAAAATTGGATGCTTCTCGCTCATCCCCTTGAATCTATGGCTTTGCTCCTCTTCAAGGGGAATTCCATTTCTGAGGAGAGTTTTTTCAGTGAAACTGTTTACGGCCGATATTCCAAAAGCTTTCAAGTAAAAGATTTCTTTCAAGCCAAATCTGCCTTTTCTTTCCTCCTGAAATTTGTTTTCCTCTCTCTAGTATTCATCTGCTTTTTACTTCCTTCCTTTGAGAAAGGTTCAACTGCTTTTCAACTTCAGGGAAATTTTTTTATCTCTTCCTTTGAGAAAGGTTCAACTGCTTTTCAACTTCAGGGAAATTTTTTTATCTCTTCCTCTGAGAAAGGTTCTACGGCCTTTCAACTTCAGGGAAAATTTTATATTCCTTCAGTTTCTCAATTTGCCCCTCCTTCAACCACTAATTATTTCCTTGCACAAATGGCCGCTTCACCTGAACTGTGGCTAAAAAGGAAAATGGCTTTTGAAATCAGAAAAGAGAGCTTATTCAGACCTTCTCCTTATTTACAATTAAAAGAATTCCTGAATTTTTCACCACTCGAAAAACTTTGCTTGCTTACCAATTCCTTGAATACTTCAAGTGTTTGTCAGGCTGATGCTACTTCTCAGGCCGGTGATGAACGCGGTAAATTGTCGGTTCATGGGTTACTAGCAGGTTTCGAAAAGCTTTGCTCCGGGATTGAATGTTTTTATTCAATTTTTAATGTGGCACTAAATTCTTTCTCCATTTGTAACGATATTTATTATGAGTTTTTTCCTAAAAGCTATCGAATTGTTTCTACGCAATCTTCTTATGACACAAGTTCTTGTAATGAAAAATTGATTTGGCCGGTTTACGGTTTTATTACTTCCGGCTACGGTTTCAGGAGACATCCAATTACCAAAAGACGTTCGTTCCATGATGGTATCGATATTAGAGCCTCCTGGGGGACTCCAATCCAATCTCCTTGCGATGGAGTAGTTGTTTCCGCCGCCAGGTGCGGTGCTATTGGACGCCTGATAAAAATATATGATCGCAAAAGAGGTGTTATGCTTTATTTTGGACATCTTTCAGCATTTAAATGCTTTTGTGGTCAATTTATCAGGAAGGGACAACTTATTGGCTTGGTTGGTTCATCTGGAAGGGCTACTGGACCGCATCTTCATTTTTCCATTAAGCTGTCAGGGAGGAAAGTGAATCCGTTGTTATTTCTTTCTTCAAGGTAGAAAAGGTTATTGCGGTGAATTTTTTTCGAAAATGCACCTTTTTTTTCAACCCCCTTTTTTGGTTGTTTACCATATTTTGCCTTGTTCTTTTTTCTGCTTTTACGGCAGGATATTTCCAGGCCTTTGCAGCTGAGAAGCACTCCCCTTCATTAAGTGGCTTTGATACAGCACTTGAACATTATGAAGAGGGTTATCGATTTTATCGTCGCGGAGATTTCCCGTCTGCGGAATCACACTTGAAAAAAGCCCTCGAATTAGAGCCAAATCTGATAAAAGCGCATTATTGGCTGGGAAAAATCTATCGTGAAATGGGACAATTGAATGAGGCTGTTTTCCATTGGGAAGAAGTAATTCGTTTGGAAAAACTAGTAAAAGAAAGACACGAAGCTCTCCAACCCCAAAATAATGATTATCCTGCAATTACTCAGATTCAAAAAACTCTTGAAAATGAGAAAAAAGCCAAAGAAGGATACAAAAAAGCCCGATCGCTGATGGAAGAGGGATATTGGGAAGGCGCAATAGCCGAAATCAAAGAGGCAGTTAGCCTTTTCCCAAAAAATCAAGACTATCTTCTATTACTTGCCAGGCTCCTTAAAGATCATCAGGATTCGGATGGAAGCTTGAAAGCATATGAATTGTTGCTTGAAATTCCTTCTCTATCAAAGGATATATTTTTGGAAGCAACCGGGGAACTTGAGAAACAGGGACGAAAAGATTATGTAGTAAGGTTATTAAGAAATCATTCATCTGTTCCATTGGATAGTGAAGAGAAAAAGAAGCATATTCAAGTTTTGGAAGAAAAAGAGCTTTTGGAGCCTCTTGCGGTTGGAAAAGTTACCGCAAAAACTAATGGACAAGCAGTTATTGACTTAGGTATGGATCAAGGGCTCAAGCTTGCCGATGAATATTCCCTGGAGATACGTTCGTTCAAACCTGGAGAGCAAGTTATAAATCCTGAAACGGGAAAACCATCAGGAAGGCTTGCTGATAAGCTATCTGGTGAACTTTTGGTGACCAAGGTTTTTGCAAATTCAGCCTGGACTCTCATCCGAAAGGAATTCGGTGAGGGTGTGAAAGTGGGTGATCTGATTGAAATCGCGCAAGGATCAAAACGGTGACGGAACTAAACTGATCGCTTCAAATAAGCGTGCAGGATTCGATTATTACATTTTGGAGAGACTTGAAGCGGGAGTTGTTCTGATGGGCTCTGAGCTCAGACCCTGCCGAGAGGGGAGAGTCAACCTCAAAGACGCATATGCGGAGATTGAAGAGGGCCAACTTTGGCTTTATCAAGCCCATATTGGTGCCAATCCCTTTGCAAACAGATTGGATCATTCTCCTTTGAGGAAGAGAAAGCTTCTTGCCCATAAAAAACAGATATACAAACTGGGGCAGAAGGTTCAGACCGGAGGACACACGATTGTCCCACTTCGAATGTATTTTAAAGATGGAATGGTTAAAGTCGAAATAGCTCTGGTAAAGGGAAAAAAACAATATGACAAGCGTGAAACAATCGCCAAAAAGGATTTAAAGAGGGATATGGAACGCGAAATGGGTGGAAGGCAATAATTATGAGTCCCAAAAAAATTCTGATTTTAACATTTTTACTGACGTTATCCGTTTTTTCGATTTTGGAAGCACAGGAAAATGCTTCCAAAGGCTATGTCAATGCGCGTGAACTGGCTGATTCTTTGGGAATTTCATATCGGTGGTTTCCTATGCAAAAGATGGTAATTCTGGCCAAGGGAACCAAAATGATGCGTTTGGTTTTAGAGCAAAAGGGAGCGGTGGTTGACAACCAGACAATAGCGCTTCCCACTCCGCCAAAACTGGAAAATGGGGAAGTCGTGGTTCCTGCGAGATCTATTATTCAGGTTTTTGGCGAAGCTACAGAAAAAACAGAGAGCGACCAAAGTGAGAAAAAAGTTGAGAAGGTTAAAAAGGCTGAGGTTGTAGAACCTCCACCTCAAAAAAAACCTCCTGTAAAGGAAGAAACTGACGAACCTGATGAAGATACGACACCACAATATACCCCTAAAATCTTGAAAACAGAAGAGCCTTCTCCAGCCCAATCTACTTCTCTTCCGAAGATTCTGACACCTCCCGCTGAAAGTGACGAGGACAGCGAAGAAAAACCAACTCTACTAGCGGTAAGGCATTCCAAAAGAGATGATCAAACGAGGGTTGTATTAGAATTTTCAGGAAAAGTTGACTACAGAACTGAAGATTTGGGTAATGGCAAAATGAAAGTCAGATTTGATGGCTGTCGCAATATCATTCCCACCAAAAGGTCAAACCCGACTGGAAGAGAGATCAAGGCGATAAATTTTAATTCGGGAGCTGACAAAAAGGGATTGGTTGTTACCGTTGACAGAACCAAAGGCACTCAAAATCCTTCAATAGAAACGGTTGGTAATCCTTTTAGAGTTATTCTGACCTTCCCCGCTAATCCTGAGGCTGTTGCCGAAGCGAAAGCAAAAGCCGCTTCACAAACCGAAGCTTTGGCTGCTTCACAATCCGCTGTTCTATCCGCTTCCCAGACAGCTTCAATCAAAACGCCAAAAAAGAAAAATGCCAGTGAAACTCAAAAACTCGCAGAAATAAAGAAAACAGCCAGCGAGACGGAAAAAGTGGAAAAAACTCCTCCAAAGGCTGTGGCGCAGCCCATTTTGGAAACCCCTCCAGCCGATCATGAATGGAAAAAAGATGTTGAAATTGAAAAATTGACAAGAACGGTATTTCAGGGAAGGACTGTAATAATCGATGCTGGACATGGTGGACGCGACCCAGGGGCTCATTTAATTGCCCCCGACAAAAAGTCGGACTTGAATGATGAAAAGGACATAACTCTCATCATCGCGAAAAAACTAAAGAATGCACTCTCCCAATCCGGTTTTACTCCTATTCTTTTAAGAGCTGACGATAGAGAAATTTCTTCGGCCCACAGACAATCGTTTGTTAACAGTGCGATGGCAGATCTTTATGTTTCCTTGCATCTTGGTGCCGCATTGGACGAAAATGTCGAGGGATGCGCATGTTATTTCTTCGCACCCACCGGATTTTCACTTGAATCCGATGCTCAAAACCGCTTTCCCTCCAACCAAATTTTCAATGAGTGGGCGCAAAATTATCGTTTTGATTTGTCTAGATTCTTGGCAGGGAAAATAAGTGAAAGAATGGTTAAACATCTCGAAAGTGCTGACAGAGGTTTCTCGGCGATGCCACTCCTTCCATTGCGAATGATAACCATTCCCGGAGTGGTAGTTGAAATTGGAATGGCTTCTAATGCGAGAGAGGCTGGGTTATTGAGGAATCAATCCTATCAGGAATCAGCCGCAAGGGCTATTTCCAACGGAATTACCGACTTCTTCAATTCCCTTAAGCTGAATAACTGACTTAGTCCTATAAAAACGAATTGAAACTGGTCTAATTTTCTTCAAATGAGGAGCTAAAAAAATGACTGCGGATCTTCGAAAAAACAAAAGGAAAAAACAGGAAAGTTTTTTATTTCTCTTAATGGGGCTTATTCTTCTTGGTTTGATGGTTTCCGGTTATTTCCTTTTTGTGGAAAAAATCCTTCCGGGAATCGCTTCAAATAAGGGAACACCAAACACAAGCAATGACACTACTGAGGCGAGTGCTTCAAAGGGAACTGCATCTGATTCAAATTCCCTTCTTGCGGGGGAAGGACAGATAGTTACCCTCTATTTCGCTTCAAAAGATAAAGATAAACTTGTTCGAGAAATTCGCAAAATCCCTCAAGAAAAAATGCTACTAGCGCTAGCCACAAATATTGTGACCGAACTTATTAAAGGTCCTTTTACTACAGATGCCCGAAAAGCAATCCCTGATGGAACAATGTTAAAGTCGATTTTTTTTAATCAGGGAACTTTTTTCATAGATTTGAGCCGAGAATTTGTCGACAAGCATCCCGGCGGTGCAGCTGAGGAGGTTCTTACAATATATTCAATTGTAAATACTCTTACCGAGCTAGACAAAAAAGCGAAAGTAAAATTTCTAATAAATGGTGGCGAAGTAGAATCACTTAAGGGGCACCTGAGTTTAAGGCAGTTATTCGCACGATTTGAACCGATTTTAGCAAGCACTCTATAATGTAGCTTGCCGCTGGCCGGGTGTGTCAGATAGAACTGGTTTTCGCCCCTGAAAATCAGTGAATTCTATTTTTAACCACCGAAAGTAGTTGATGCCGCTCCGTGAATTGAGCATTGAACTTTCTGGCCATCCATTCCGCCGAGTTCGGTTCCGGGGACCCATTGATATTTTCCTTTGGTCGGACAGGTTGGTAGATTGCCATTTGACAAATACGGTGCCAAACTTAGGGGATCTGAAGCGTAAACTTTTTGATCAATATAAAATAATTCGGATGTTCGAGTTAAGAGCGAGGAAAATTCAAAACATTTTTTTTCCCTGGCATTATCTCTTGCTCTCTGAAAATTTGGAAGAGCAATAGCAGCAAGAATTCCTATTATTCCAATTACGATCATAAGTTCAACTAACGTAAAGGCAATAGGCCGTTTTTTCCTAAAATTGCCTTGAATAATTACCATTTCATACCCCCTCTATTAATTGAACCTATTTTACTTCAAATTTTGACAAAATAAAAGAAAAATTCACAGAGAATTTAGTTTTTGGAAATTGAGGACGATATATTAGCAAAATAAAATAAAAAGGTTGATTTTCATAAAAACATTTTCGTATACTGTTAACATGATTAAGGGAAAAATAAATATGCGAAGGTTCTTTTTGGCGGGAGTTTTGGTCTGTTTGGCCGTTTTGTACGGTTGTGTTCCTGATACGTTTTCTTTCGACGGAGAGATTGGCAAGCAAGGCTCCGGGAGAGGCGAACTCCTCGGAGGAACTGACATCGCTTTAACTCCTTCCGGCGATTTTCTTGTTTCTGACGCTGGAAATAGTAGATTCCAGGTAATTTCCCCCGAAGGAAACGTTAAACTTGTTGGTGGGGAATTCGGCTCCACAGGTTTCAAACTCCAGGGAATCTCAGGCTGCACCGTAAATTCAGTTACTGGTGATATTTTTATTTGCGATTATAGAGGACATAAAGTTGTCAAATTCAATGAAGCCGGAAACCCGATTTTAAAAATTATTGATAAAGTAAAATTCCCAATGGATGTCGCTTGCGATAAAAATGGCAATGTTTATGTTATTTTTTCAAGGCAACCGGCAATCCATAAATACGATATGATGGGCTCTTTCCTCGGAGCCATCGGAGGAAACGGAAAAGCCGCTTTTATTCATCCCACTTCCATTCAGATCGTTGATGATAAAATTTATGTCACCGACTATGGTTCCAGAAGAATTGTTAAAATGAGCCTTACTGGAGAAGTCGAACAAGAATTTTCAAAAAAAGGTGAATTTGAGCCCATGAAGGGGCCCTCCAGCGTTTTTGTTGACCACAAAGGAAATATTTTCCTCCTGGATTTAGGTGAAGTTCCAGTTGTGGTGCTAGATCCCAAGGGTGAAGTTCTTTCCAAGATAGGGCAAGTCGGAAAAGACCCAGGGCAATTCCTTTACCCCAGAGGAATTGTTGCCAATGAAAATGGGCAGGTCTTTGTTCTCGACAACAGTCGAAATGTTGTCTTGAAGTTCAAAAATCTTCCCACCAAGTGAATTTCCTGGTCGGAAAGAAACTCTTCTGCTGAATGTCTTTTATTAAGTATTTCTTTTTTGGCGCTTTCCTTTCGGGACTGGCAATTGTCAGCTTTGTTTCCGGAGGTTTTTGGTGCCTTCGGGAAACCCTTGCTTTTGTTCCTCAAGTTGCCCAACCCTTTGAAATAACTATTACAAAGGGGATGCAGACTCGCCAAATCGCGGGACTTTTAAAAGGAACCAATATTATTTCCAGTGCGATCGTTTTTAGTTACTGGATCAGATTAAACGGTGCTGATAGCCGTCTGCGGCCCGGGGTCTACAAATTTCAAGGAAATGAATCTCTTGATGAAATTCTGAAGATTCTTCTTGAGGGGCGCGAAGAAAATGTAAAATTTACTATCCCTGAAGGCCTTACGCTTAAGATGATCGCTGGAACGCTTGAAAAAAATGGAATTTGTTCTGAAACGGCCTTCCTGGAAAGCGTGTCTTCAAGAGACCTCCTTGGAAAGGTATTCGCAGGATGGGGTGAAATCCCCAATCCTGAAGGGCTCCCCTTCCCTGAAACATATGTTTTCCATAAGGGTGTTAACCCCGGTGAAATTGCAGAAACAATGCTTCTGATGACAAAAAACACTGTCGAAAAAGTTTGTTTGAACTCTCGTTTTTCTGATCTGAGTCTTTACCAGAAGTGTATCCTAGCTTCCATTGTGGAGCGTGAATGCAAACTCAAGGAAGAGAGACCTTTGGTTGCTTCAGTGTTTTTGAACCGCCTGAAAAAGGGAATGAAGTTGGAATCATGTGCTACTGTTCAATATGCCCTTCCTGAGCATAAAGAACGGCTTACCTATGATGACCTGAAAGTGATTTCTCCTTTTAATACTTATCAGAATAGCGGTTTGCCCCCAACACCAATTAGCAATTTTGGAAAAGCTGCTGTTGAAGCAGTTGCCTCTCCCGCTGAAAATGATTTTCTTTTCTTTGTGTCTAACGCATCAGAAGGACACCGCTTCGGAAAAACTCTGAAAGAACACGAACACAACAAAAAGCTGTTTTTCGAAGACCGTAACCGCCTGGAAACTCATTAATTTCCCCAAAATGCAATTTTCCACAGATTAAGTGTGTCAATTTTCAAATAATGAGTCAAATTCAAAAACGTATAAACCGATTCCTCGGTCGCCTTGTTTCTGATCAGCGACCGCCTTTTGCGCCGTTTGGCAACAAAACTTTCAATGGTTTGTTGGCTCCTTTATTACGATTTGGGATTCTTGGCGTTAGAAACTTTGGTATTAATGCCTGCTGTGAAAAAAAACTCAAACAACCGTTTGATAATTTAAAAAAAAACTTTTTCGTCAGAGTGTTTTGGATAGAGTTGTGTTTGTTCTTCTGCTTGTTTCCAATTTGTTCCTTTGCGGAAATGAGAATCGTTTCACTCCTTCCTTCCCAAACGGAATTGCTTTGTGAATTGGGGTTCAAAAAAAATTTGGTAGGGATTTCGAATTACTGCAATTTTCCACCTGATATTGCTTCACTTCCCAAAGTCGGTGCACAAGAACTTGACCTTGAAAGAATTGTTTCTTTGAAACCCAATTTCATAGTTGATTTGAATCACGGGCACGAAAAATATAAACCTTCTTTTGATAAACTTGGTATGATTTATCTTGATTATCCATTGCTTAAATTCGATGAGATCCCTATTGTTGCTGCCTCTCTTTCGGCTGATCTAGGGTGTCCGGAATCTGGAAAAAGATTTGCCCTGGACTGGGTTGAAAAACTCCGAAGTGCAACAGTAACAAAAGAAAAAGTAAAACGGATTTACGTTGAAGTCTGGGATAGCCCAATTCAAGCAGCTGGAGGAGGATCCTTCATCAATGACTTAATTGCCAGAGCTGGTGGAAAAAATATTTTTTGCAATGTAACTATCCCATTTCCGCTGGTAAGCGCGGAAGCCATAATTGCAGGTGACCCGGAAATCATTATCCTCACTTATTCCAGCCCAAACCCTTTGTCCATCGGTTCAAGGATTGGCTGGGACGGGTTGTCAGCAGTTAAAACAAAGTCGATAATTTCAGTTGAACCGGATATTTTCGAGAGACCTGGTCCGCGCTGTATCGAAGCAATTAAACGGCTTTCTGAAATTTTTGATTCTTTTAAACAATGAAGCCGTTTAAAGCATTTTTCGGGGGTTTGTTGCTGATTTTTTTTGTGGGATTGATCTGTTTAAGCCTTGGAAGTGAAAAATCAATTCATCCTTTTGAAATTTCAGTATGGAAGAATTTGTTTAACCCCACCTGGGAATACCGTGAAGTAATTCTTTTTTCAGTTCGGTTGCCAAGATTGATATTGGGATTTCTTGTCGGAGGATGCCTGGCATTATCAGGTTTGGTATTTCAGGGATTGCTTCGGAATCCGCTTGCTGACCCTTTTATTCTAGGGGTTTCTGGAGGCGCTGGACTGGTTGCCGTGATAATTCAATTGTTAGGATTTCATAATCCGATTGTTTTAGTTTTTGGCGCGTTTATCGGTGGACTGGGTGCAGTTTTTCTTGTAAATATTCTGGCAGGAACTGGTGGAAAAATCGATCGTGGTAAGTTGATTCTGGCGGGAGTTGTATTGAATGCTTTTTTTGCCGCATTTATTTCATTGCTGTTAATTTTTGCAGGAAAAGATCTTCCCAGAATTTTTGCCTGGTTAATGGGAAGTCTCAGTGTCCCTGACCCCGCCCTTTTTCGACCTCTTTCTTTGCTCTCTTTCGTTGCTTTCTTTGTAATCTGGGCATTTTCCCATCGGTTGAATCTTATCGCCTTGGGCGATCATCAGGCCTACCACCTCGGGATCGACCCGGAACTTACGAAAAAAATCGCTTTGTTTGGAGCTTCCTTCCTGACTGCAGTTGCGGTTTCACTTGCCGGAATGGTTGGATTTATAGGAATGTTCGTTCCTCATGGGGCCCGACTGCTTTTTGGTTACGATCACAAAGTGCTCGTCCCAATTACTTTTGCGATGGGTGCTGCTTTGTTGATGATGACTGATACCCTTGCACGAATTTCCCCAACCGGGGTAGAACTTCCTGTTGGCACAATTACTGCCCTCTTCGGTGCTCCTTTTTTTCTATCACTCCTGCTTAAATCAGATCGTGTAAGTTAATTGGTGTTTTCCGTTGAAGCCTGGGTATCGTTTAATAATCCGTATTTTTCCAGAATCAGGAATACCAGGCTCAGTGTGATTGAAATAACAGTTCCTAGGGCCATTCCCTTAATTTCAATTGCGCCAAATTTAATTGCTGCGCCGCCTACGCCAGCAATTAAAACCACTGATGTAAGAATGAGATTCTTAGGTTGAGTATAATCAACTTTTTTCTCGATGAGCATTCTAATACCAGCGGCTGCAATGACACCAAAAAGCAAAATGCAGACTCCGCCCATTACCGGAACTGGAATCGATCTGATTAGCGCTGCAAATTTTCCGATGAAAGAAATTACAATTGCAAGAATGGCAGCACTTCCGATTACCCAGACACTGAAAACTCTTGTTAAGGCCATTACCCCAATATTCTCTCCGTAAGTAGTATTTGGAGTAGCCCCGACAAATCCTGAAAGAATATTGGATAATCCATCTCCCAAAAGAGAACGCGATAACCCGGGGTCCTTGATCAAATCGCGTTCTACTACATTGCCGGTAACAACCAGATGGCCGATATGTTCGGCAAGTACAACCAGTGCAGCAGGCATTATCATAAGTATTGCGGAAAATTTGAATTCGGGTGCATAAAATGTTGGAACTTCAAACCAGGCAGCCGCTGAAACTGCGCTAAAATTGACAACTCCCAAAAAAATGGACAGAATATAGCCGGCGACAACTCCAACAAGGACTGGAATTACAGCAAAGAAACCTCTGAAACAAATCGAACCAAGAATTATCACAACCAAAGTAAAAGTGGAAACCAGCATTCCATAATGCAATGGCAAACCCGATTCCGCCACTTTACTTGTAAATCCTGCCATTTCAACAGCCACTGGAGCAAGTTCCAGCCCGATTACCGCAACAATTGCCCCCATTGCAGCAGGTGGAAAAATAACATCAATCCAGGATGTGCCGACTTTTCTTACGATTTGGGAAACAATAATGAAAAATATTCCAAAAAAAATGAAGCCTCCCTGAGCAGATGAATAGCCATGTAAAGTTGGATCGGCCATTATTGACATCACCGGGGCGATAAATGCAAAACTTGAACCCAGATAAGCTGGAATTTTCCCTCTTGAGACGGTTAAATATATTAAAGTTCCTATACCGTTCATGAAAAGGGATGTGGCAGGGTTTACCTTAAACAAAAATGGAACCAGTACTGTTGCTCCAAACATTGCGAATAAATGCTGGAACGCCAATGGAATTGTTTCCAGAATCGGAAGTTTTTCTTCAACTTGAATAGTTCTTTTCATTTTATTTCCTTGTTGACCGCTCAGTTAGAAGGTTGATTGCCAGTTTGTTTGAAGCACAAAATCGTTGATTCATCCAACGAACCCTTCCATAAAACGGAAAAAATTATATCATGCAAATTATGCACCAACAATAGGTTCAATTTCAAACAAGCATCTCGGTTAGCAGCAACAAAGAGTAAATTCATATTGTCATTGGCAATTAACCATACAATTCAAAAAAAAAACCGCGAAAAATCGTTTTTTCCAAATTTTCTGCACTTGCGTTAGTGCAGATTTATAAGTCAAGTATTTTTACTCTTTTTCGCTGTCAGTTAGTTTTCTCGCAAAATATAGCTATTACAGATTTTTGCTACGAAACTTACCGATTGTCGCTGTGAATTCGTTGCTTGCCTTGATTTTCGATTCCCAAGAGTTTTCGGGGAGTGATGAAATTTGACATGAAACGGTGCCGATGATAATATCGCTGAAATACAAATTCTTTTGAGCTATCCGGAATTACTTCCTCTTACAATCTGTAACGGAGGTTTTCTCTCTTTTGGCAAATGATCAGGAGAATTTTCGTTCAGTATAACCAATCCGATCAAAAACTCACAAAATCCAAAGCGGACAATTGTGATTTGAAGCAGCTAGCGTATTTTCTCCTTTAGGACATTATTGGGGGTTCTGACCTTAAACCATTTTTACGGAAAGGACAGTTTTTATGAAGTTTCGTCGGGATGCACCCGCGGTTCTGATATGCACGGTACTTGTGGTGGTCGTTTCGCTCTCCATCATTTCACACCGACTGTTCAGGGGTCTGACCTCTTCAATTGAAGAGAGCCTGTTCGGTATGATGCGATCCATACTAGAGTTTAACCTGCGCAGAGCAGAGGATCGCGCTTTGGGGCAAGCCGAGATGATCGCTGATCTCCCAGCAATCCGGAAGCTTTTTGCGGCACAGGATCGCCCAGGGTTGCTCGCCGAAACACGCAAGATGTTCCAGGTCCAGAACCAGAAATACGGCATCGACCAGGCACAATTTCATCTTCCGCCGGCGATATCCTTTCTGCGCCTACACGATCCAGATAACTTTGGTGATGACCTCTCGGCTGTCAGGCCCTTGGTAGTTGCGGTTAACCGCGAACAAACTTCCAAGAAGGGCTTTGCCCTCGCCCGGGACGGCCCCGCAATCTTCGGAGTTACTTCGGTCAAGGACGCCCAAGGCAACCATCTTGGAAGTTTCGAGATCGGCGAGGAATTTGGCGCGGTGCTTGATGGGCTGAAGAACGGGTATGGTCTCGAGTCGGCTCTATTTTTGTCTGAAGCACCGTTGAAGGAGTTCGGGAAGGGGGTTCGCTCTGAGGTCTTCAGCGATCAAAATCGCGTCGGGAAGTACATCCGGTTCTGTTCCACCAACTCTGCGTTGTTGAAGGCCCTGATTTTCGACAGGGATCTGACTAATATGGAGGGGGGAAACCTCACCCGCGAAGCGCTTGGGGTGCCGTATGGTGTGATTCTTTACCCGGTGTGGAATGGAACTGGTGAGGCTATTGGTATGATAGCACTGGCGATGGACTTTAGCAAGAGCCGCTCAGCGGAGATGCGGACGCTTGTGTGGCAGGTATTCTTCACCCTTTCCGCGGTGGTGCTCCTGTCCGGAGCCATCCTGATCCTCTTACGCGGGAAGCTCCTGCGGCCGCTTGAAGAACTCTCCAAATGCTTCGCAGCACTCGCCGAAGGTGACAAGAGTCAGCAACCTCCAGAAAAAGCGGATCTGTGCGATGAACTCACGAGTTTGGCACAGCATTACGAGCGGCTCCGCAAAAAGGATGGTTGAGAATGAGATCTTGGATCTTGGTTGTGGCCGTTCTTATGAGTCAGATCGCCTGCGCGCAACAACCCGAGGCTCCCTCGAGCCCCCCCGCGAGCACATCGACGGTCGGTGTGCTCGCGGTCTCGCGCATCTCCGGGATTGAAACACTGACGAGCCAGAAGAAGCCGCTCTCCGGTATTCCATCGGATGCGGGCCTGCCCTTGAGCGTTTTCGTGGGCTGCGCGTTCAACGCGACCTCCATTAAGGAAAATGAGGACTCGTTTTCCTCGACCATCGATTTGCGTGTGCGCTGGAGGGACTCCAGGCTCCAATACCCCTCGACTGATACTCCGAGAGGATTTTATGAGTTCCGAGGAGAGGATGCAAAACAAAAGCTCTCTGAAATCTGGTCGCCGGAGATCGGTTTTTCCAACTCGAAAGATGCGACCATTGAGTCGGAGGGCTTAAGAATCTTCCCTGATGGTCGGCTCGAGCTCATGCGTCGAATTTCAGGAACCTTCGTGAATCCATTGGATGCTACGACTTTTCCGTTCGACAGGCAGGTCCTGACGGTCGAGGTGATGACCAAGCAAAGAAGCGATCAGGTAGCCCTGTGCGCACTGCAGGACGAATTGAATTTCAGCAAGGTTGCAGAGGGAGTTCGCGTTGAAGGATGGGATCTCGGTTTCGTTACCATCAAGAAAGACTCAACGGCAGGATGGTATGGGGAGGCTAGCGATCGGATGCTGATCAGACTCGGAGTCTCGCGACAATCCGGGAAGTTCATTCCTTCCATCTTCATACCCCTTCTCGCCTCTTTGTTGATCCCACTGCTCGCGATCTGGATGAACGAAGCACAGGGGGGAAAATTCGTGGTTGACGCCTTGGAGCTTGCAAACGTGATCATCGGAGGGTTGTTCGCGCTCATCGGGCTCAATTTCACGATCAACGGGGAGTATAAGATCATCGCCTTCGGAGACAATACCGTGACCAGGCTCTTCGGTCTCAATTATCTCGCTTTGGCCATTGGGCTCCTGGTGGTTGTCTTATTATACCGTTTCCATGTTCTAAAAAAACTGTTTGGATCATATGTGCAGGAGCAAACTTTTATGTTTCTCTCATGGGCGATACCTTTGTTGGTAATTGGGATGGGGGCCACTTTTATACTGGTTGCCTTGGTTTGACGGATTGATCATCGCCCGCGCGCCTAGGGGGTATATATGATGCTCCCTTACAGGGGTTTGGCGCGAACATTCGGGAATAGTATAAGAACGACTGCGCTGGTTCTCTGAAAGTGTGGAAAATTTGAAATTTTGAAGGTGAAAATAACCAATTATTCTTTAACACCGATTTGTTCAGGGGGTTTATTCGTCGGTATTTTCCCCAAAAATCAAGCAGTCCATTTTATCTCCGTTGGTACATTATTTAGCCCGAAGTTCCGGACGCAAAATCTATTGAAATCCTGATCTGTAAACGAATTTAAGGCATTTTTCAGACGGTTTTTACAGGACAGTAGGAAAACCATTGAAACCAACTTCAAATGCTATTTTCAGGCGTCAAATTTACATGGACAGAAAAAGCAGGCAAAAAAGGCTTCTTTTTGGCTTCAGGCCATAACAAGAGGGCTTTTTCACTCGGGAACTTCGGTTTAACCATGATACCAAAAACGGCTTTGTCAGTTTTTCCACAGAGAATCCAAATAATGCACCAGAAAATATTTTCCGCGTTTTTCGGGGGGATTTTATGCCCTCGAAAGTACCGGCCTTTAGCCATTGGTGGTTCACTTACTAAAAATTACTGATTTTAACAAATTTAGCAATTTTTACTAGAATGACCTAGCATTTTTACTAGATTAACATATTTGCGTTTTCCGGCGGAAACTGACCGCCGAATCCGGAACAAACTGACCACCCGTTCCGGTTGAAAGTGACCACCTATTCCGGTGGAAACTGACCACTTTTTTAAAATTTTCCGGAAATGGTGGTCAG
>JADFXM010000080.1 GCA_015233565.1 Candidatus Rifleibacteriota bacterium | reverse complement strand
TGAATTTGGTTGAATTAAATTCAGGGATCGAATTTTCAATTTGGCGATAATTTTTGCTGACGACCTTACTGTTTTCATCCAAACCAAATATTAGCCAATCAAGTTTGGCCTCAGTTGCTGAAGCCATAGCTGCGAGAGTGATGACGGGAATTGCTCTTTCTCCATTTATATACCTATAGATATTGGAAAGGGAAACTCCCGATTTTTTTGCTAAATTCTCTTTTCCGCCGACCATTTCGGCAAGTTGAGCTATTCTTTTTCCAAGATTAACAGAAAATGAAGAGTCAACGAGGTGTGATTCTTGTTTTTTCATTAAAAAAAATAAATTCTCATATGTGAAAATTTTAGTTGAACTGCTTTCTCATTTGTGCTAAATTTGGAGAAAATTCGCCAATCGGGCAAATGTGCTTGCCTGATTAGTATAGATATTTCCGCTTTAAATTGCAAGTGTCAGCTTGCAGCTTCAGCAATTTAAAGCGGAAGTTAAGAATGGCAATGGAAAAGAGAAGGGTCGAGATCAATAAGTGGTTTTTCGATGCCGGTTTGACTCAAGCAGAACTAGCAAAAAGAGTAGGAGTAAACCGCGCAACGGTGAAGCTTGTACTCAACGGGAAAAGTAACTGCTTTAGAATTTTAGATTTCCCGGCGTCTTTGGGTTACCTGGAAAAACTATTTTAAACAACCATTTTGGATCCCCTAATTATTGAGGTGATACATATGAATTTTGTCAATAGGAGTAGAGAATGACGAAGAAACTATTTGATGTGAGCATGGTCGTTTTGGGAATTGCACTTTCAATTGCTGGCGTCATCGGTTGCGGTTCAACGAATTCCGGTGAAACTTGGAGTAATGAAACACAGACATCCTACAATATTCAAGGATCAGTCAGCCTTTCAAAAATTGAGGGAGGAAATGTTGCCAGTATTCGAAAAAGCCTCGTAAGCAATCCAAGTTTAGATGGTTTCAGTGCATCACTTCTAGATTCCTCTGGTACCGTAATAAAAACTGTTACAATAGCCAGCAATGCATTTTCCTTTTCAGGGGTTTCGCCGCTTTCCAATTTAAAGGTGGTGGTCTCGCATCCTGATGCGTCAAAGCGAAAATTTCGATTAATTAAATGTCTGGATCAAATTTCTTCGGATCTTACATTGGCGGTAAACGAAGAAACGACAGTTATTGGACTTTTAATTGAAGCTTCTAAAAATAGCGGAAAAATCTTGTCTGTTGCAACAGTCGGTAATGCTACTTTCTCAGCGAAAATTTTAGAATTAGTAACGGTTTTCGTTAATGCAATTTCCTCAACAATATCTGCTGGTTCCAGCGCTGAAAACAACACAGCTCTAACAGGTAAAATCTCTGAGGTTGTTTCAATAATCAATCAAACCACCGGGACAAACACCGGAACTGGCACAGGTAATACCACCAACACTAACACGAATGTCACAATTGCTACCAATACTGCAAGTGCAACAAGCACGGGCACCGGCACCGGAACTGGAACTGGTACCGCCACAACCACCAAAACCCTTTCCGGGGTAACAATTGCCACCACTTCTATTGCCTTAAACATTAACGGGACTTACAATCTGGCAGGAATTGTTGTAACCGCAAAATATTCCGATTCGACTACAAGCGTTGTTGCTGGCACCTGGTCAGGAACTGGGGTTAGCGGAACAACGTATACCGCCCCAGGGACTGTTGGAACAGGAACTGTAATTCTAACTTACACTGAAAATGGAATTACCAAAACTGCGAATTTGACGGTCTCTATTATTTCTGCCAAAGCTCTCTCCAGTATTACCTTGTCACCTGCTTCGTTTACGGTACTAACAAATGGTTCTTATAATCTTTCAGGAATTACAATTACTGCAAACTATACTGATTCCACAACCGGAGCGGCAACAGGCACTTGGTCAGGCACTGGTGTTAGTGGGACAACCTATACTGCACCTTCAAGCGGTGGAATTGCAACTTTAACCTGTACTTATTCAGAAGGTGGGGTAACTAAAACCTGCGATGTTAGTGTCACTATCAAAGCACTCTCGAGTATTACGTTAGCTTCCAGTTCAATTTCAGTAATAACAAATGGGTCTTTCAATCTTTCTGGAATATCTGTTACAGCAAATTATTCTAATTCTACAACTGCCACGGTAATCGGAGCTTGGTCCGGAACAGGAATAATCGGCACCACATATACTGCCCCTGGGATTTCAGGAGTTGCAACAGTAACATGCACCTATTCCGAGGGAGGAGTTACAAAAACTGCGGATGTTGCAGTAACGATTAAAGCTCTCTCCAGTATATCAGTTTCACCTACTTCAATAAATGTTATCACCAATGGCACTTACAATTTAGCAGGTATTACTGTTACTGCGAATTATTCAAATTTCACTTCGGCTCCAGTAACCGGAACATGGTTTGGCGCAGGAGTAAATGGTACAATATACACCGCTCCGGGCTCTATAGGTGTCGCAACAATAACATGTACCTTTTGCGAAGGTGGAACTTGTCAAGCTGCCAGTGTTTCAGTTAGCATAAGAGCACTTTCAAGCATTTCATTGGCCACTTCTTCGATCAAGCTTTTGACAAATGCAACCTACGATCTTTCAAAAATTGGTGTGACTGCCAATTATTCAAACTCAACCACTGCAGCTGTTACAGGAGCGTGGTCGGGAACAGGCGTTAATGGTAACAATTATACTGCCCCTGGAACAACGGGAGTTGCAACTCTAACCTGCACTTACTCAGAGGGTGGAACTACACAGATTGCCAGTTTATCAATTTCCATTAAGGCCCTAACAGGTATTTCTCTTTCCACTGACACTTTGAATTTAGCTGCCAATGCAAATTATTCCTTGGCTCTGATTACTGTAACCGCAAATTATTCTGATTCAACAAGCGCCACAGTGACAGGGTCCTGGTCAGGCACAGGAGTTAATGGCACAACATACACCGCCCCAGCCACTTCAGGGGTGGCAACTATCACTTGTACTTTCACCGATGGCGGGATTACGCAAATAGCAAAAGTTACTGTTAACACTACTGTTTATTATGCTACGGTTAGCTTTGGTGGACGAACTGTTACAATTCCAAATTTTGCACTTTCAAAGATTTGGGTAGTGGGAATGACCGGGAGTTATGCTGGTGGTACAGCCACTCTGGTAGGGGGAACATCCACCAACCAAACTTATGTTGTGAATACAGATGGAACCACAAAGTCTCTTATTCCTCAGGGTGCGCCTGACATAACATCTAAAACCTTTACTTCAATCACCTTTAATCCCCCATTACCAAGCGGGGTTACAGTACAAGTGAAGAGCACGGATACTGGTCCAACAACCACCATTGATCAAACCACTCTCTGATAAAAACTAACCCGGCAGGTAGGCATACCTTCCGGGTTTAATAATAGGAAGGAAATTAAATGAAAAAAAACTTTGAAAGCTTTTTCAAATGGTTGTTTTTCGGTTTTTTCATTTTTAGTTGTAGTTTACTTTCAGCTGATACCAGCTTTGAATTTACTGGTGATTCAAAAGTTAACTTGGATGATGTCATAATCGCTTGGGCATTCTCTCAAGTCCAGTCTGACAAGATTGATTTTGGAGACACCACTCCCATAACAATTAGTGATGTTCAAAGAGCATCAGAGCTCATTTATCCCAGCTTGAAGACAAGAGGAATTCAGGTCCAGAGGGTACCTTCACTTGAAGTTGATGATATTACTGGGAATGGCAAAATTGATTTAAACGATGCCATATTTGCCTGGGCATATTCCCAAGTTCAATCAGACAAAACTGATTTTGGTGACACAACCCCCATTATCCTGGAAGATGTCCAAAAAGCTGGCGAACTCATTTATCCTGCCCTAAAAACCTCATCCGACAAACTTCAGGTTTTGCCTATGACAGAATTGAGCAGTAATACTGTGGAAATAAGTATTGGGGGAATTACCACAGAATAAGCAACTCAAAGTATCATTCCCGCTATTCCGGTTTTAATGTTGAGATTGATTTCTGAAATTTCAGGTGTTGTTTTTTCCAGATAGCTAACGGGAGGAGTTTTGTGAGTAATTCCGATTTGTTTCGTGTGACCCCATTAGGGATTTCTGTTGTACTAGTTCTTGTTCTATCGGTGGTCGGGTGCCGATTTTTCGTGAACAACCCTGAAAGCCGGGAAATAGCTGTAAATAATGTTTCAACAACCCCTTCTAGCTCTGGCAACACTGCATCAGTCCAGTTTCAGATCATTCTACCCCAAACAAAAATTGATAGTTCGTCGTGTTCGAATATTCGCTTTTTGGTTGCAACTCAGACGCCCACAGTGACCTTCAAACTCGTTCTTGTGAATCTCAGGAACCTGGCAAGTCCTACGATAACTTTTAGCAGAGATGTTCAGGTGTCTGCCTCTGGAACTGCATCTACCACCTTTGAATCCGTGCCGGTACTTCCGGCTCTTGCTGATATTCACATTTCGAGAGGCTCAATCGCCTCAATTAGTGACTTTCACGGTGCTGCCGATCTTGCGACGGGAGCGAATAAATTGGAAACTGTGGCAAAGGGTTCGGGTTCTGTCGGTGATGTAGTTTCTCATGTTATCGAAGACCTGATTGCAAGCCCCACAACTCTTGCATCAGCCCCCATGGATCTTGTAACCAGAGTGAAAATGGTGGTAAACGGGTTGTCACTTGTGTCAGCAACCATTTTTCAAGATGCAACAAATGCTTTCCTTTTAACATTTCCTAGAAACAGAGTTGCGTTACTCGAAGATTTTACCGGAGTGGGATGTGGTTGTTGTCCTTATGGTCATCAAGAAGCAAAAGCTATTTTGGATGCTAATCCGGGGAAATTTATTGTTTTGGCTACACATTCTGGTCCTTTCGCGAGTCCTTATTATGGTTATGGGGATTTTACTACCATCCAGGGGGATGCTATCCACCTTCAGGCTAATACCCACGCGTATCCTTCAGGAACAATGAATCGATTAAATTGTCCAGAATTGGGGGTTTCCCCCTTGGATGCTTCAAGTAGCCTCATTGTAATGAACTATTGGGACTGGTCTACCGCTGCTGCAAAAGCCATGACCCTTCCAACACCCGTTAACATCGGGGCAAAAGCTGTTTTTGCTACGGAAACCCGAATGTTGACTGTTAAAGTCGATTTGTACTACACCACCTCGGAAATTGTTGCAAATAATCTCAACATTTCTTTATTACAAGATAAACTGCTTTCCACTCAAATGGATTACTCGCTTCCAGATCCTTGTAAAGCGTATAACTATGAACAAAACAACGTGTTACGGGATATGCTTTCGTCAGGAAACTGGGGCGATCCAATTTCCGAACCCACAACAGCCGGTTCCAAAGTGACTAAAACATATACCTATGCTGTTCCCAACGATTACCACGGAACAACCAGCAGTGGCGGTGGCGCGGTGGTAGTCGACAACTTGAGCGTCGTAGCATTCGTTACGCGGGGTCAGCTTGAAATATTGAACGCAATAAAAGTAAACGTACAGTAAGTGTTACCGCATCATCGCAATAAATCGGGAGAATGTAAAATTTTCCATTACGAGCGAGGGCAGGGCATTTTATCTCAGGCATGGCTAGATTGATTCCTTAAGGAGAAGGTATCAAAGATACTGTACCCCGAATTATTGAACAGATATGGAAAATAAAAATTTTGGTTCTTAGCATAGTCGTGTGCAATTTTTTTTGACGGAGGGTTAAGTTTCAATGAACAGAAGCAAAAGTATCTTTTTTCTTTCATTCTTATTAATTTGTTTGATGTTCCAAGCGGGATGTTGGTTTTTTAAAGACCAGCCAACCGGCCCTGGAGAAGTTTCCGTAACTCTTCCTGAAAAAAATGAGTTAGCTGATTCTGTTCAGATCGAATTTTTACCCGGAAAAAAAAATGTTGCCTCAACAAATGCTTCAATTATTGCGGCAACTGCAACCAATCCATATGCTTTGTTTCAGCTCGTACAAGTAAACAAAGGTTGCTCCGCTTCTCCTTCAACAACTTTGTTCCAAACGTCTCAAGTTACAAATGGAATTGCTTCAGCGACTTTCAAAGGGGTTCCTGTGAAAACCACTATTGCCAAACTATCCCTTTTTAATTGTTCAAGAAACGGATGCTCGGATTTCCATGGTACTTGTGATTTAAAAAGCGGTCAACGAAATACAATTTTTGTTTCGCCGGTGAGTGAAAAAGATTCTGAGGACATTTCTGCAAGTGTAATTGAAATGATTATTGCATCATCAACAGCTTTTCAGAAAGTCACAGATGGTTTGGCTGAAAAGGTCAAGGCTGTTATTGCAAGTTACACTACAATAACTCCAAACATTTACAACGACGTTTTTAATTCTTTTTTAGAATTGAGTTTTCCTGGGTCAGGTACAGACCTTCTTGCTTCTGAGACAACTTTTGTAGCACTTGACAATTCGAAAGTTGTACTAAGCGAAGAAACAAAGAGCTTTGTGCTTGAAGATGAAGTTTTAATCACATTTAAAGACAAACCAACCCTTGAAGAAATTCGTCAGACTGAACTGAAAGTTGGTGGTCCTGTAATAGCAAGTTTTCCAACTCTTTTGACTTATAGCTTTAGAGTTAAAGCCACGGGCGGTAATGCTGTTATTAACGCGGTAAATGCGCTTAATGATGATGCATACGTAACCAAAGCTAATTACACCGTTTCAGCTCACCAAATATTTTCGGGAGACTATATTCCGAATGACCCCCAATATTCAACAAATTGGGGTATTGGAAAAATCCAAGCTAGCGATACTTGGGAATATTTGCCTGCTACAAACGTCGAAGTTGCAGTTGTAGACACTGGGGCAAGAAGCACTCATGAAGATTTGCGTGATGTGCTAGATAAAGTTAACGGCAGAAATTTTACCCAACAAAATAATGGGGACCAAAATAATTTTGAAGACGAACATGGTCACGGTACCCACGTATCCGGAATAATTGCCGCCTCAGTTAATAATGGAAGAGGAATCGCCGGTGCAGCACCGAACGTCAGAATTGTTCCAATAAAATGCCTTGAAAAACAAGGTGATGGTGCGGTTGGATCAATTGCGAATATTGCCAAGGGAATCGAATATGCCTCAAATATTTCAAATGTTCGAGTAATTAACATGAGTTTAGGTGCACCTGGGCCAATTCAACCCATGATGAAAAATGCGATTGACTTGGCAATAAAAAAAGGAAAATTAGTCGTAGTAGCAGCGGGAAACAATAACGATGACGCCAGTTATTATTCACCAGCTTGCTATGAAAATTGTTTTACGGTCGCAGCTACAACAAAAAATGATAGCCGTGCTTATTATAGTAATTACGGTGCTTATGGGGCGCCTGTGGATATAGCTGCCCCGGGTGACCAAATATACTCATGTGGTGTAAATAGCGATTCCTCATATGTCTATTTATCTGGAACTTCGATGGCCACTCCTTTTGTTAGTGCCCTTTCTGCCGCTCTCTTTTCGGTCAAACCTGCTTTGACCCCTAATGAAGCCCGAGCTTTAATCCAACAAAACGCAGATCCAATAATTACCGACAAAGATATCGGAAAAAGGATCAATTTTTTGAAAACCATTAATGCAGCTCTTGGTGGTGGAATTTTAGATCAACCTCCAACAGTTACAATCACTGGCTCGACAACGGTTGATCCAAGTCAAGTTTGTGAATTCAAAGCTACTGCTGTGGATCCTGATGATACATCTGTTACATTCTCCTGGTCTGGAAATAGCAGTTCAAACCCTGTTGCAACAAAGAATGATCCAAAAGAATCTACTGCAACTTGGAGTGCGCCGGATAAAGGTGGCAAATACACAATTTTTTGTAAAGTTACTGATTCAAAAAATGTAAGCGGTGATGGCAGCCTTGAAGTTTATGTTAAACCAAAGCCGGTTTGTATAAACTATATTAGTCCAAACGCTGGAAAATCAGGAACTGAAGTTACTATTGCCGGAATTGCTTTTGGTGCAGCAAAAGGCGATAGCATTGTTAAATTCAATGGTTCAACTATTAGCGATATCACTTCTTGGTCAGATACTGAAATTAAAATTAAAATTCCAGTCGGTGCAAGTTCAGCTTCGATTACAGTTACAGTTAATTCTGTCGAAAGTAATGGGGTAAAATTTGAGATTGATGACACTCCACCAAGCGCGATATTTGTACAAACTCCAACGAACCCAAGCAACCAAATTACCGCAACTTTAAAAGTTGGTGGCGACGATGTGGTAGTGTACAAGTATAAACTTGATTCGGTCGCGTGGGGTGCAGAAACAACAGTTGCAACTCCAATAAGTCTTTCAGGGCTTAGTGATGGTGAACACAAAATTTATGTGATTGGGCGTGATACAGCAGGAAATTGGCAAAGTGAAAGTGGGGCGACACAATTTACTTGGGTTGTTAACACTTCTTCACCCGTTGTAACATTGATCGGGGCTCCGAGTAGCTTGACCAATCAAGTTACCCTAAATGTTACAGTTGGTGGGACAGGAGTTGTTGCTTATAAATATAAATTGGATGAAAACGCCTGGACGACAGAAAACAGCGTTTCAGCAGCAATAGCATTTTCAAATCTTGTAGAAGGTGTCCATACTCTTTTGGTGGTGGGCCGAAATACAGCAGGAAGTTGGCAAAGTGATTCTTCGCCAACTTCAGCAACTTGGACAATTGATATTACTCCTCCGAGAGCAGAATTGGCTAATGCACCAAGTGGCCTGACCAGTTTGACAAACGCTGTTATTCAAGTTGGTGGTGCTGATGTCATATATTACAAATATAGTTTGGATGGAAGTGTAATGTCGGCAGAGACGGCAACTTCAACTCCTCTTACCTTAACGGGTTTATCCCAGGGGAATCACACATTGCATGTAATTGGCCGAGATCAAGTTGGAAACTGGCAGCTTGAAAGCGGAGCTACGGCGGTTACTTGGCAAATTGACACATCATCACCTGTAGCAGAAATGAGCAATGCCCCTGCAAATCCGACTAATCAGGTTTCAGGTAATATCAATGTTGCTGGCACAGGAATTGTTAATTATAAGTATAAATTGGACGCAGGAAACTGGGGGAACGAAACCCAAATTGCCAACCCAATCTCTTATTCCGGCTTGTCCGAAGGACCCCATTCTATTTCAGTAATAGGCCGTAATTCGGCAGGAACTTGGCAAAGTCAAAGCTCTCCCACTACTTTTAACTGGGTTGTCGATACGACCCCTCCTGTGGCTTCTTTTGTTACGAAACCTACTAGTTTAAGTAATCAGGCCAATTTCAGCTTTACAGTTGGTGGAGATGGAGTTACGGTTTATCGGTACAAGTTAGATTCCAATGCATGGAGTGGCGATTCCACAGTATCTTCTTTGATTGACTTGAAAAATTTGACAGACGGAAATCATCAGATCTCAATTGTCGGTCGAGATGCCGCTGGGAACTGGCAATCCAATGCTTCTTCAACCGTTTTTTCCTGGAGTTTAGATGCTACACCACCGACCGCTGAATTGTTGAATAATCCAATTAATCCAACAACACAAATCAGTGCAGCCATAACAGTTGCTGGGACAGATGTTGCAATTTATAAATATAGATTAGACGGTGGAACGTGGAGTTCTGAAACAGCGATTTCAAACCCAATATCTCTTTCAGCTTTGGGGCAAGGGTCGCACACTCTTTCGGTTATTGGGCGCGATTCAGCAGGCAACTGGCAAAATCAAAATACCGCCACTACTTACAGTTGGGCGATCATTCCCCCGGCACCTACAAATGTGGCTGCAGCCGCAGGCAACAGTCAGGTTACTCTTTCCTGGAGTGCGGTAAGCGGTGCCACTGGCTATAATATTTATTGGTCAACTTCAAGCGGTGTGGCACCTACTAACGGCGCCAAAATCGCTGGAATTGCAAGCCCATTTACCATTACCGGTCTCTCTAACGGAACTACATATTATTATGTTGTCACTGCGCTAGGTGCAAATGATTCTGAGTCGCAAACTTCAAGCCAGGTATCTGCTATACCGTTTTCAAATATTCCTCCCTCAGTTTCAATTACTAATCCGGCGCAAGGTGCAACCATTTTTTCAGGGCATGATGTCACGATAACCGCTAACGCATCAGATGATGGCAGCATTACAAAAGTCGAGTTTTACCAAAACGGCTTACTACTTTTTACCGATACAACCTATCCATATACTTATGTTTGGTCCCAACCTCCAAACGGTAGCTACACAATCACTGCAAGAGCATATGACAATTTAGGTGCGAGCAAAACATCTTCGCCGCAGAGTGTTTCAGTCCGATCAATACCATCCATTTGCGCAGTCACAGCAAGCAACGATTCTTCTTATGCCTTGGCATACGAAAAAACAGTTTGGGCCTGGGGAAATAATGCTGAGGGCCAATTAGGTGATGGGTCCTTCGACAACAAAATTACACCGGTACAAATCAAAGGTTTGAATAATATTACAGCAATATCGGCAGGTGACGGTTTTTGTTTGGCCCTTCAGTCAGATGGATCCGTTTGGTCTTGGGGAGTAAATGATTTGGGGCAATTAGGTATGGGTGATTTAAATATTCAGAAAAGTAATGTTCCATTAAAAATTTCAAACTTGACCAATATAAGTCGTATCTCGGCCAAATGGCACCATGCTTTGGCACTGGCATCGGATGGAACAGTATGGAGTTGGGGAACGCTAGGAATTTTCCCAACTCCTGGAACATTAGACAGTAATTCGCCAATAAAGGTCCAAGGGCTTCCATCTGGAATAGTTGGGATTTCGGCTGGTTATGGTCATTGCCTAGCATTAACTTGTGGTGGTATTAATAGTACATGGGGCTGGGGTGAAAATAGGTCCGGAGAACTTGGAACGAGCACTTCATTTTTAACGATCCCACAAAAAATTTCTACAACAAGTGTTTCGGGTGCTTCTTTTGGTGGTTTCTCTGGTGGTTGTATGTGTACTATTTTCCTTGATGAGAGCTGTCAAATGTGGGGTTGTGGCAATAACGGCTCAGGGGCGTTGGGAAATGGGAATACGAATAACCAAATTACACCCACAATGTCTTTCTCCAATCCTAAATTAAACTCAATTTATGCTGGGTATAGAATATCATTCGGTGGGGATACTTCAGGTTTGCTTTGGGCATGGGGAGATAATAGCCAAGGGCAATTCGGTGACGGAACGACCGTGTCAAGTAATTATCCTATCCAGATTACTGGAGCACCCAATCTGAATCGCGATGGGGTTGATTTAGCCGCGGGCTTAACTCATGTTCTAGCTTTAAGCGCCGGAGGCACCTCAAATCGAAAAGTATGGAGTTGGGGGAAAAACACATATGGGCAGTTAGGTAATGGTACAACTAACAATTGTTTTACACCCAAAGAAGTGGTTTGGTAGAAGAACGTTTTTTGCGATTTAACATTTCAAAAACGTTGGCAAGGTTATTAAAGGGGAAAAAAGTTAAATACTCGGTTAAAATTTGCTTTCAGCCCTCAAAAAATTGGGCCTTACGCTTGTTTTATGGTTGCTGAGAAGCCGTCCCGACGTTATTAACTGATCCTTTAGGAAATTCTACTTTCTTTTTTGGGTTTCGTTGGTGTGCCAGTTTTTTCCTAAGTCGAGAACAGATTGTTTCGGTAAAAAATACCTCGCAATGATGCAGAACTCCGGAATATTGAGTAGATACAAATATTTTTCTTGGAGAAAGTAATGAAAAAAAGCTTTTTTTTTCTAACAACCTTATTTTTTCTCGCAATGCTCTTCATTTTTACCGGTTGTTGGCAACACGGGGTCAGTAATGTTTCTGGTGCTTTGATTCCACAAACTGGACAAAATTTTGACAAAGCTGCCGGATCTGTCCAGTTTCAGTTTAAAATTCCACCTGGGAAAAGTGCCTCCATTTTAGCTGCGGCAACTTCGACTCCGCAAGTTACGTTTTCATTGTCGATAATTAATCCTGGAAATTTAGCTTCACGAACGACTGAGTTTACACAGACTGTTCCAGTGGCTTCTGATGGCACTGCGCAAGCTGTTTTTTACAAAATCCCTGCAAAGACGGCTGTTGCGGAAATTCACATTGAAGGAGGAAACATTGCCGGTTTTACGGATTTTCGAGGTGCCAATGACCTAACCGAAGGAATTTCCAATTATATAGTGGTAGCCCCTAAGAATTCCGGTGATATTGAAGACATCGTGGGTTACGTAGTTCAAAAACTGACTTCACAAGACTATTTGTTTCAAAAAGCAGGTCCACGATTGGCTTCGGCTATTCGTGAGGCAGCAAAAGATGCCGGAGTTAATCCAAGTATTGTTTATGATGACGTTGTCTCAATGTTTTTCCGAAAAGTTTCGGAAAATACGAATAACATTACGTTGGCCGCCAACGTGCGAGTCTTAAGTGCTGAAAATACAACCGCAGTAAATTCATGCAGTATTGATTCAGGGTCTGAAACATACCAAATTACTTTTTCAAGTCCTTCAGCTGAGTTGTCTTCTATTCAACCAGGGGAAATTCTTGTAAGCAATGATATGATTGAAATTTCCGAAGGAGATCAAGCTACCGGATTTCTTCGAAAAATAACTGATGTCACCAGCTCTGGGAATCAGCTCATTTTGACCGCCAAAAATGCGAAGCTTGAAGAAGTTATTACCGATGGCACTCTTGAGTGCTTTGAACCTGTTGTACAAACTTCTCCGCTCGCCACTAGACGCCGATCGAAAAAAGCCATGGTTTTGGATGGTACAATTCTCAGAGAGGTGAATTTTGCCAAATCCTTCGATGTTGGAAACTATGCAAAACTTGATTGTGATTTAAATGTCCAGGCTCGAATGTATTTCAAATTGGATATCAAATTAAATGGAATCAAGGAATTTCTTGTCAGATTTGACCTGAATGAAAGCGCAAAAGTTCTGTTTTCCGCTGAAGCTTCAGAGACAATTGAAAAAAGTGGCGGAACCCAACCCATTTATTTAACCACGATTTACATTACTGGCAGCGGGTTTATTATTCCGGTTGATATATATGGTTCCTTAATTTACGAGATTTCGGGTGAAGCTTCGGCCAATTTGCAGGCAGGTTTGCTACAAACTCTTTCAGCTTCGATTGGGGCAAGACGCTACGATGGTGTTTGGAACCCCATCTCTGATTTTAACTTCACTTTAACACCAATCTACGAAACCAACATGAATATTAAACTCCGAGTAGCAGCTGGTCCGAAGTTTGATGCAAGAGTTCTTTTTAACGTTGGTCCTACTGCTTCACTCCTGGGGCAAGCCAAACTTGAACTTTACCCCGAACAAAAGATTACAGGTAATTTTGTCGGAAAAGTCGGAGCTTCAATAAAAATTACCGAAGCCCTTCAAGCTGAAAAAGAATTTCCTTTTGAATCCGCTGATAAGGTAATTTGGCCAACAACGAAAATCGATAATATCCCACCAATTGTTGAAATTATTTCCCCAAAAGATGGAACAACTCTAAATGCAGGGTCTGATCTACAAATTACAGCGAGCGCAACCGATCTTGATGGCCAAATTTCAAAAGTTGAATTTTATTCAGATGGCAAATACCTAGGGGAGACGCATCAATCACCTTTTATCATTTTCCAACAAAGCTTGCCGGTTGGAAGCCACGTTTTAACCGCTTATGCTTACGATGACAAGAATGAAAAAATGAATTCCATTGGGGTTTCTATTGTTGTTAATCCCCCCGGATCTTCTAATCCTGAAATTACAGGAATCGAGCCAACGAGTATTTATGGAAGTAACAATGATCAAACCATTACTGTAATGGGCCAAAATTTTCAAAGTGGCATGACAAATGTTGTTTCGGATTCACTGAATCAGTATTCAAAAAAATCTTGTGTTTTCGTTGATTCCCAAAAAATAAAAGTTCAAAGAAATTTCGGTTCGGAAACTGACGATTGGAAAATAGTAGTTTTTAACCCTGACGGAAAGTCTTCAAATTCTTTTTCTTTTAAAGTCCTTGGAAAAGAAAAGACATCTTTCGGAATGCTTTTAGGCTCATTCAATGGTGTGAACGCGTATTCGAACTACAACTCCGACGTCCAGACATATAACTTGGCCGAAGGAATAAACACCGGTTACAAGTGGGAATGTGTTGAGTTTGTCAATAGATACTATTGGAGAATTTATAAAATTGATCTGCGCTCCAAAAACCAGCAAACTGCCAGCGGTTATTACTCCAATTCAGATTCCTTTGGTCTGGCTTCATATAAAAATGGGGAAACATCAGAAATTCCCAAAGCAGGAGATATTCTTTGTTTCGGAGGTGGTCTGAATGGCTTGGGCCACGTCGCAATCGTAAGAGAAGTTTCCTCCAACGCTGTTTTTGTCATTCAACAAAATGTCCGACAAAATGATGGAGATTTATTTTTTGAGCTTCCGTTGCTTTATTCGAGTGGCAGATACACCGTAGATTGCATATCTCAGGGAAGCGGATCACGTTTAGACGTAGCAAATTGCACTAGCGACAAAAGTCATTATTGTCAAGGTTGGTTAAGAAAGCCCACACCGATTCCTACACCCGCACCAAAGATTGATTCAGTGGCTCCAAATTCGATTATTGGATCTGCTGATTCTCAGGTCATTACAATTAATGGGGCAAATTTTTCAAATGGTTGTACGATAACATTAAAAAACAAAACAAGTGGTGCAAGCTATAATCCTTCCCTGACTTTTCGGAATTCTGCTCAAATTTTAGCAACTCAGAATTTTGGATTAACAGCATCAACCTGGGAAATTTCTGTACAACAAAACAGTTTGACTTCCAATTCTGTTTCCTTTTCCGTTCAGGCTCCTGCTCAAAAACCGACCATAACTGGTGTAAACCCTAATCCGGTTACTGGTTCTGAGAACTCCCAGGATTTTACAATAAATGGGAAAAATTTTGAAAAAGACTGTAAAATTGATCTTTATGATTTAAGTGCTGGTCAGTCTTTCATGGAGAGATCCCTTAAAACTTGGAGCCCAACGAGTATTGTGCTTACTCCAAAGTTTTACACAGATCAGCACCGGTGGTCAGTTGAGGTGCGAAATCCCAGTGGTCAATCTTCCGGTCAGTTCGAATTTCAAGTGGTGGCGCCAATTGTTGCACCGGAACTTACTGGTATAACACCCACTTCTATCTACAGTTCCGAGAGTAACCAAACAATTTATTTGTCTGGAAGCAACTTTCAAAGCGGGGCTAAAATTCGTCTCAGAAATAACGAAGCTGGAACATGTAAAGACTACAATGCTTCTTCCGTTGAAGCGAACAAAATTACCGTACAAGCAAAGCTTCCCGGCGGTGAGGCAGCCTGGACCGCACAAGTCATCAACCCGAACGGTCAAACATCAAAAACCCTGGGGTTTCAAGTAAGTGCGTCACCTGTTACACCCAAAGTTACTCAAGTATCACCATCACAAGTTTACGGCTCATGGGTAGACCAAGAACTGACAGTTTTCGGAAGTGATTTTCAAACAGGTTGCACAATTCAGTTGTTTTGTACGAAAGATAATAAGTGGTATCAAGTTTCATGTTCTTCCTTCAGTGCCACAAAACTTTCTTGCAAAGCTACTTTCGGAAATGTTGCAGATAATTGGTCCCTGAAAATAGTTAATCCCGGAAATATTTCCTCAAATGAAAAAGGGATAAAAGTAATAAAAGTGGATGTTGTTGCCCCAAAGATTAATTCCCCAGGGACTCTTTCAGATTCCAATTCTAAAATCTCCAATTTGACACCGACTTTTACCTGGAACGAAGTCCCTGGTGCAGATCATTATTGCCTGTACATCAGCAAATCCCCGTATGGAACTAGTAACCTTATTTCGCCCGGTGTTTCAGTTAATGGGACTTCTTATTCTCTTCCAGCAGGAAATTTAAAGAGTAAAACGAAATATCGCTGGAATATGACTTCTTTCATTAAAGTTGATAATGTGATGAAAGAAACCGATGCTTGTCCGCAGCTATATTTTGTTACACCCTAAGTAAAAATCTTGCTTTGCGGCAGTTTCAAGAGGCTTAAAATGAAAAAATATTTGCGGGGTTGTAATTTTTTTATTAACGAATAAAAAGTGTTCAAGATGCCTCTCGACAAAAATTGATTAAGCAAGCATCTAGTGTTCCATATAAGCAAGAAGAAAAGAAGATGGCTATTAGATTTTCCGGAAAGCCTATTAATCACCATTGGGAGCTAAAATTATGAAGAAGTTTGTTCTAGCCACAGTAATAACAGTTGCCATCACCGGGATGTCCTTGATTTCAGGCTGTTTATGGAATTTCGGAGAAACGGTTACTGGGCAACCTGTGAATTTGCCACCAGGCGATGCGCAAGCGGCTTCCATTGGAAAAACTGCTAATGTTGAATTTAAAGTTGTCCTACCTGAAAATGTCAGCGCTTCTAATAGCGATTCCAATAGGGCTTCTCCTATAAATTCCACCAAACTGGAACCAGAAATTCACGCTGATATTGCTTCAACACCGCCCAAAGTGACTTTTCAGCTTGTTTTGGTAAATGTGGGTAATACTGCTAACCCTTCCACAACTCTCTCAAAGACTGTGACTGTTGGTTTCGGAGGGAAGGCAACCGTTACATTTCGCAGTATTCCTGCTGTTACGGTAATTGGCGCCGTTCATATCGACGGGGGAAGCATTGCATCCCATACTGACTTTCAAGGTGCCCTGGACATTTTCCCAAATGCTTCCAACACATTGGAAGTTGAACCCAAAGGCAACAAGAGTTCACCTGATATTATCGCAGGCGCCATTCAAAAAATAATAGCCTCATCCACACTGTTTTTGAAAGCTCCATTAGGCTTGGCTTCCAAAATTAAAAATAATCTTTCGGGATTGAATCTTCTGTCATCAACAATTTACGATGATGCTGTGGGCCTTTTCCTCCAGGCGCTTGTCACAATGCCAATTATTACCCCTTCAAGTCAGACTTTCAGCATCGAGGGGCCAATCAGTATTACCCAGCAATCGCTGACCTTGACAAGCGCGATTGGCAAAGCTCAAATTTCAGGGACCAGCGGGAACGTGGTCTTGCCTGCGGAAGACAGTGCTTCAATAGTTGTTGTGACCGATACTGCTGGAAACCCTTTCCTACTTGGATTCGGAAGTAATGGAACCTCCGGAAGCATTCGCCGGAAAGCTTCTGTATTGGCTGATGTTGTCAACTCCTCAACAATCAATGCGACGACAACCGCTCGAGCCATTTTAGTAGTTTGCCCTTTAATTGCCGGCTTGGATTCAACCAGTAAAGCTGCCATCATTACCGAATCTATGGCAACATCCCAATTCTCTGAACTGGTACAATTGATACAAAGCGCACTTTCTACGGGGCAAACCGATTATTTGTTGAAAGGAAAGAACCAGGCTATCTATGACAAAGCCATTTCTGCAGTTAAACCGTCAATATTGAAAAGAAAGACAGCCTCAATTCGCCGAAATGTATTAGCAGATAATCCAAACTCGGCACCGGTTTTAACTGATAATAAAGATGGTACCGTTACTTTTTCCAATAATACTTTTGCCTGTTACTTAGCTGAAAGTTCTCCACCCGTTTTTAAATATTTCGATAAAACTCTACCTTGGGCGCTCATCGGGGGCAGGGATAAATACACTGACCTTTTGGTCTTTACATCCCCTCCGGAAGTTTCAAAATTTTCCGTAAACCTGATCCAATCACAAGTAACAGTGACAAAATCAACCTACGGCGTCAATTTTCGGTTGGATTAAGATTTTTTTGAATAAGCGGCGATGGAAAACAGGGTGGCATAAATTTACGGAATCCTGCGGCGACACTGATTTTTCGTTGCATGGCTTCAGATCGGACGATTATTTTGTCTTCATGGGGCAGGGATGCGCTTGCTGTTGATATTTTGGGTTCTATGTTTTTTTCCAATGTGGGCTCGTGCAGTTTCAATTTTTGTTGCCGTTCTTCAGCGTCAAGATTTGCAAAGGCTTGCGGAAGAGCTTCCAGAGAACCGCAGACTAACGTCACATAATCAGGAGACTCCAAATTGCGTGCCAGGACGGCCGTTGCTGGCATGGTTTCCAGATCGTTGGCGAGATTTTTTCTTCCCGAGCGTCGCCGTTCTCCACGTTTGATGAGGTGAAAGAGACCCTCAAGGATGTTGTTCGTCCGTTCCACGAGCCGGGTGTCGCCGTTTTTTCCGCCCCGTAGTGCAACAGCATGTCCCCACAAATTTTCCCCATGAACATCAAGATGATGAAGGATGATATCGATAGCTGTTCTTCGGTCTTGGGCAGGACCCCGCTGAGGGCGCTGCTTACGCAGTGAAGTAGCCAGATCGTCAACCGTTCTGTGGATATCGTTCAATTCTACAAGTGCTTCACTTTTCATGATGACAGGGTGGATGGAAAGACTTTGGTTTCGTCGTGATTGTTTTGGGGTGATACGCAGGGCAATTCGAAGCTCCTCGAACAGCCCTGTGCGGCGTTCGAGAATTCGGACGGTTTTTCCAAAGGCAAGATTCCCAGAAACGGTTTCCAGGATTGTGTGAAGCTCTTTGAGGGCTTTTCGGACTTCCTTTTCCTGTGGTGGAATTCGCGAGAAAGCTCTGACAGCGCGTCCGGCTCGGATACAGCGTCTATATAGGTCAAGATAGGGGCGATTGAAGGGAAAACCCTTATCAGAACCGTCGGCCTGGTAGTCAAGCACCCACTGAGCCAATGCCCGGATAGTAGCGAGTCCTGTCTGTCCTTCAGGGATGACCATTGCCTGCTCCTCGTCTTGTTTCCAAGCGGCGAGTTCAATGCGGGCCTGTTCGATGTTACCTCCCATGGCGCGGCCAATTTCCCGAGCCATGGACCGCAATTTGGGGCGGACTTTGAATTGTCGGAACAAATTGCGAAGCTTTTTGTGGCTGAAATTCAACAAGTCCTTACCGACATCGGCCAGAAAGTGTAGGTGGCAGGCGAGGATTGGGATATCCAATCGGTGTTCCCCGACGAGATCAATAGCTACCCGTTTCATTGCTCGACCGAGGTCGCGGACAATGGCACAGGGGGCTCCGAATCGGGTTATAATCGTGCGCAGGTGAGGCAAGATGGCATCGGCATGTTCGGTAGGGATCTTGAATGCTCCCAATACCCAGTTTCGCCAACCAGCCAAGGCAACCAATAAGGTACCACGCCCGTCCTCGCCAGTGGCGTCAATGTGTAGTGGCCACCCTCCGTCTGCTTCCAATGCGGCACGCAAAAGACCTGAACGGGATTCGTGGAGACGTGCGAGGTAAGACAGGAAAAGCTTGCTCAAACGGCTGATCTCCCCACCTGAGATCGTTAGACCGTGACGTTCGTAAAGTTCGGAACAAATCTCGCCCCGTTGCCGAAAATGGACGAAGCGCTCGATTCCGATGAAGCTCATCACATCATAACCAATTCCGCTGTGAGGCAGTAGCAGTTCGGCAAGTGTGGATGAACGTTGGGTGACACAAAGGTTCGAAGGCCATTTGCATCCATATTTGCAGACATAAACTGTTTCCTTAACCTTGAAGGTTCCGTGTTCTAACGTCCGTCCCATTCGTTGCAGGGTTTTCTGGACGATCACGGATTTCCCACAAATCATACAGACAATGGGCTCACCTAATGCCGCCACATAAACCGGACCCAGAGTCCGCAATCTCTGCTGAAGCTGTTTTTCAGCCTCTTGGTTTAGAATCCTTGTTCGAGAAAGAAGCGAAAGGTCGATTTTTTTTCCCCGGTATCAGTCCATGTTTTTCGAATACTTGCTGAATCAAGCGAGGTTCGACCCTGAAACCGCGTGCTGAGATCCGTTCAGCGACATCTGAAATGGAAGGAATTCTCGGAGCAGCCCGCAAGGCCTCGACTAGTATCTCAAGAGTCTCTTCCTTGGTCAGCACTCGAAAAACCTCTGCCATCATCTCCGCAAGTTCTCTGCGTTGGGTGATTTGTGCGGCGGCACATATAGCATCAGAACTAACATACAGGCATATTTTCCCGAAGTGCTCCCGGACAATGCGCTTTTCGTGAACAAGGTCCAACAGTGTATTGTGCACCCTTATCCGCAATAAATGCTGAAGTTCGGCATGTGTTCGACCATTCGTCGATCTCTCAACGAGCAAGGCAACGCTTTCTTTCAGATTTCCGGCCAAGGAAAAGCCCGCGTCTCGGTGAAACCACAGTCCCTGTTCATCAAAAGCTGGAATATCCAAAAGCGTGTAAAATCTTCCGGCGTGCGTGAAGCTTGTACGGTAGCCTGCCATTTTAAGTCGGCGGAATACGGTCATCCGAGACCGAGTCCCGAGTGCACTATAAAGCTCATTCAAATCTACCACAAGCTTCATTCTGATAAGTTTTCGGAGTGCGTTGAGGGCTTCTTCTGGTGACATAATTCTCTCCGCAGATACAATTAGGATTAAGTAGTTAGAAATAGTCCTAATTGTATCACAAAAAACAAAAAAAAGACACAGTCTAAAAAACTAAAATCGAGGGATCTTAAGAGAAAAGAAAAAAAACGAAAGATTAAATTGTCATTGAGAATAGCCTGACGACATCTCAATAATTTTCTTTTATGTCGTCAAATTAGTACAATAAAAAAGCATGATCATTTTCTGGGGATGTGATACAATCAGGATACTATTCATGGGGAGATTGTCTTTAAATCAGGAAGTTTGGGCATCCAACCGAATGCTGACGCCGTAGAAATCAACAGTTCTGAATTTGCTTAAGTGCACTTACCTTTTGTTAAATCTGTTCGAATCCGAAACAATTGCAAACCTTTTCAATTTAAACCCTGAGGATGTCGAAATTTTTCAGAACTGTGTCCCGCTATTTTCCGATTTTGTAAATTACACCTGGCCGCAAATGCAAAGCGCTCCGAATGATTGGCAGGCCCTGACAATCTGTGTCGAGTGGATGTTTGGCTCAGGAAAGGATGCCATCATCTCATTTGCTGAAAAAGCTGCCGAAACAAAACTTAAGGATGTTGGAAAAGTTTTGATCGAAAGGACACTTTTGAACGCGGTGGAAAATTTAATTTGTGGATGGGCGTTAGCTACGCTGAAAGTCACTGAATTCATAAATGAAGATTTCCCTTTTTTCAAGGATTGGTATACTGCAAACTCAAGTTTTACTCAAACCATCGGGACAACTTATTTTCCCAGTTCTGTTCCTGCGAATGTAACTGCTTTTGGAAGCGACGGAAAAATTACCATAAGCTGGGACAACGTGAGTAACGCAAGCAGTTACAACCTATACTGGTCAAATAGTCCGGGTGTTACAAAAAGTTCAAATAAAATTTCCGGGGCAACCAACCCCTTTATTCATTCCGGATTAACAAACGGTTCTACTTATTATTATGCTGTCTCGGCAATAAATGTTATGGGGGAATCAGATTTATCGCTTGAAACCTTTTCTTCACCTCAAGTTTCTGGCCCTGGGACAGTTTCCCTGGGGACAACAATTTCGGGAATGAACCAAAACCTGCAAATTATCCTTACCAACGTCGCTTGGAGCTTTGATACCACCGTAAATTTTCAAAATAATAGCACCGGGCAAAGCATAACCATGGCGAAAAGTCCGGAATTGTCCTATCCAAAATTTAAGAAAATTGTGCTGGCTATCAATTCCACCGATGTACAGGTAATCAAAGATTTCAATTCACTTTCCTTTTCAATTCTTCCACCGGGTGGTACAAAAATTGAATTATATGATTCGGAAAACGGGGTTTCAATATTGGCTACCACGACACCGGGGGGCTTTCTGGCCGGAGTTGATCTTGGCCAGACCCTCAGCGGTCTTGACCAAAACATGCAGGTAACTCTTACTAATGTTTCATCCAATTTTAATACTGCCGTGAAGGTGTCCGACCAGAAAACAAGAGAAGAAATTGTGTTGTCCAAGAGTGCTTTTTTGTCCTATCCGTATTTCAGTCGTCTATTGTTAGGAGTTTCTGACACCGCAATTCACTCCGTAGCAAGTTTTAGCACTCTCTATTTCACGACTGCACCACCGCCGGGAGCAATGATCGAAGTTCGTGATGGAAGTCAGGGAACAGTCTTAACTACAGTCGTTATTCCCGGCGGAACAAAACAGACAGTTTCCCTGGGGACAACGGTAACCGGACTTAACCAGAATTTACAGATTCTTATAACAAATGTACCATTTGATTTCAACACTACAACGACAGTACTGGATAAAAAGACCGGGGAAGAAGTTCTCTTGGCTAAATGTCCTTCGTTATCGTTTCCGAATTCTTCGCAGTTAACACTTGGAACAGCTGGAATGAGCATCCGTTCGATAAGTGATTTTAGTTCATTGACCTTTTCAACTCCGCTGCCATCAAAAACGCAAGTTCAAGTATATGACTCTGAAGCCGGGAAAGTGATGGCAACGGTGAATATACCTTAATTCGAGCTTGTTGCAAAATAGGCAGGATAGAATTTTTAAAAAAAGAGCTTCTTGCAATATTATGTAAAAATTGCACATCGGTCTGAAAGGAATCTAATCGCGACATTTATTGTGAAATTTTTCTCAAATAAGAGTCAACCAATTTTGCTAGAACCTCAAAATAAAATGAGAATTACTGTATGACAAAGGTAACTTCATTGTGATAAACAATAAAGGAGAATATGATGAAAACGCCCTCAATTTCAAGTTTTTGTTTTACCCAGATCTCTTTTTCCAGATTTCTTTTCCTCGTGACATTGATTGGGACAATAGTCGTAACCGTGATTGGATGCAGTCAATCCGGGAGCGAAACCACTACCGCGAGCCCGAATCCTGTGGGAGTACGTTCCACAACTCCAGTTATTTCCGGAAATGTGGTCGATTTTGGTAAAACTTTTTCAGGACTGGACTCAATTGGGATACAAGTTGAAATATCGAATGTCCCAGCCAATTTCGATTGCTCAGTTTTTTTAAAAACCGCATCGGGAAGTGAGAAAAAACTTGAAAAAGCAAGCATTCCATCAAATGGTTTGATATTGGCTTATAACGGTTTAGATCTGTTTGAGACCGCTCCTTTCAGGTCTCTTACCTTTTCGAAGCCGATTCCTGAAGGGGCAGTTGTTACGATACGTGATGCCAATTCAACTTTTTCCAACCTGCATTTGTCACCCATAAACAGACGTACCCGAATGGATCTCAACAACGATGGGATAATTGGCACAAGCGATTTGGCTTTTGTCATTTCTTGGCTGCAAACAGGCCGATCAAATGATCTTTCATTGATTTATAATCGAGCCTTAGAAATTTATCCATCCCTTTCAGGACAAATAGCAACCCCGCCAAGTGTATTAAAAGAGGATTTAAACGGGGACTCGATAGTAGACACCAGCGATGTTGCGATTGCAATGGCCTGGATTCAGGTCGGTCGCATAAGCAGTCCCACGCTAATTCTAAACCGTGCGCGGGAAATTTATCCATTGGTGACAGGTACGGTAGTATGTTTTCCTGGTGACATTATCCCAAATACAGACCCGTCTGCCTTGGAAATCGATGTTGGTGCCGGTGTGAAGATGGATTTTGTGCAGATTCAGCCTGGCACGTTTGGTATGGGGGATGACAACCCTGCTCAAAGCATCCATGATGTTACAATAACGAAAAGCTTTTGGTTAGGAACTTACGAAGTAACACAAGCTCAGTATTTTCAGGTAACTGGAGGGAGCAACCCATCTCATTTCAAGCCTGCCCTCAATCACCCAGTTGAAAATGTTTCGTGGAATTCGGCTGTTCAGTTTTGCAATTTATTAAGTGATCAGCAGAAGTTGAGTAGGTGTTACACTTTTGTTGGTTCTGGAACTTTTTGTGATTTTTCAGCCAATGGTTTCCGACTTCCCACTGAAGCAGAATGGGAATATTCCTGTGGCACAGGACTACATACTGCCTATTATTGGGGAGAAATTTTTGAAAGCGCTTACGCTTGGAGTAGTTGGGGGAATTGTACTCATGATGTGGGAATGAAGCTTCCTAATGTCTGGGGTTTATATGATATGTCTGGGAATGTAAGTGAATGGTGTAATGACTGGTATGATTTTCATTACTACGAAAATTGTCCCCCAAATGACCCTCAGGGCCCAGCATCTGGAAGTTATCGAATTTTTCGGGGAGGGTCCTATTGGTCGGGGGGTTATCGCACAGCAGAGCGGCAAAGCTATAGTCCTGGGGTTACAAGCAGCGAGGTCGGCTTTCGGGTTTGCCGTACAGCAAATTGAGTAACACTAACCCGTTGAGCTAATTTTTAAGTTGGAAGTAGGTGTTCGCCAAAACAATGAAATCATTCGATAGTTTTGAAATCAAATTTGTTGAAGCGAAAGGAGCAAATGTTCCGCTAGTTTGAAAAGCCACCGGTTGAAAAATTAATTGAAAGATTCTATAATAAATATGGAGATTGATTAGGGTGTTTCTGACAAATGCATATTCTGGTGAATCCGGCCAGGTGTTCTGAAATTATCCGGCCACCCTTATGCGAAAAGCAACTTGGACAAAATTAATTTAGCATAGTGACCGGATTACGATCAACAAATACTTTTTGTGATTT
>JADFXM010000007.1 GCA_015233565.1 Candidatus Rifleibacteriota bacterium | reverse complement strand
ATTTAAAAAGCTAGATTTTAAGACTATTTTGACAAAATAAGAAAGGGTAGAAGAAAATTTTTGGAAATTTTTTAAGATTGAAATTGATAGGACCTAATCATTTTGGTAATATTGCAAGAACCTCTAAAGGTAAAAATAAGAAAAATGGCCCTTCCAAGACTATTTCCTTTCAGGCCATTAATATGGTAAAAGAACAATTGATTTAAAATGAACCGACATTTAAGAATAATCAACTTTGGGAAACGTTATCATCGATTCACGTGACAATAGGTTTATATCAAAGGCTATGGAATTGTCAGAATTTCTGGTTTCCGGCCAAATGTCGCCAAGCTATATGTGGAATTCATTTAATCTGTAATTTTTTTGCAGGAGGATATCATGCAAGATAGCAATAACACTAACTCCAACTCTGCTTCTGCAGAGATTGCCGCACTCCCTATAGTTAACGTTCCGGAGTTAAAAGAACGACTGATGGATGACCTTGATCTGATCGGGGATGTTCTGAGCTGTTTTTTTGGAGACTTTCCAACAAATTTCCAAGAAATGAAGGAGGCAATTGAGAAGGGTGATCTACCCACGGTTGCCAAGAAAGCCCACGCAATTAAAGGTGCATCCAGCAACGTGAGCGCTGAAAGAGTTATGAAAAGAGCATTGCTAATTGAAATGGCCTCAAAAAGCGGCAATCTTGATCAGGCAACGGAGAATTATAAATTGATAAACGGCGATTTCGAGGAAATGAAAACTGAATGTCAAAAATTAGGACTGAGCAAGTAATAACAGCCTAAATCCACAATATCAATGGCAATTTTCCTGCACGGAAGGAGTGAAGTAATACCAATCCCAAAAAATACGTGCACTTCCCCAAGGACTTTGATTTGACCAAAATGAAAAGGGATTGTTATATTCTCCAAGAAAAAACGAAATTTTCGGGAAAATAAAGATCCCTTACTGGATGGTTGAAACATTCATTTCTGTCAGATAAAATCTAATTTTACGCAGATCTGAAGCGAGAAACAAGGCGTATGAACGAACAAATTGGGATTGATATAATAACCTGATTTGACAAAATAGCCACCTGAAAGGTCCATCAATAGCGGGTCAATTTTTTCGAAAAAACAGTTTTTTCACAGCTTCAGAGAAACCACATATTTTTGCTTAGCCCTTAAAGTTTATTCTGGCAAATTTGAAAACTCAAACTGTCGTGTCCACTGCAAAATAAAATTAATCCGTGGCTCGGTCACTTTGACTAAGATTAGCCACCAGGTCCCAAGCTATTTCTTGATTTTTTTTTCTTAAGATTTTTGATATTTAGGTCCTCTGCGGGAATCAGATTAAATTTACAGTTTCAAATTTCTCTAAACAAAATTTTTCCGTCAAAAACTGTTAAAATCACTTTTATTTTCGCGATTTCAAAAGGGTTCTCAAGAAAAGGGTTACGATTTAACGCAACCAGATCGGCTTTTTTGCCGGGAAAAATGCTCCCGGTAATGTTTTCTTGGAAATCGATGAATGCCGAACCTTCAGTAAAACCTTCCAACATCTCGGCTAAAGACGCCGCCTGCCCGGGGAGGTAGCTTATGCAGTTGATTTTTCCGGGAGGTTGTCGTGTAATTCCAGTTTGAATAGCAACCAAAGGGTTCAGCGACACTGAATCACCACCAAATGGCCAATCACTTGAGCAGGCAACCTTAACTCCGGCATTTTTCAGATCACGAAAACGATAAAGAGAAAAAGCTCTTTCGGAACCAAGTGCAGTAAGGATATCCTTTTCAAAATTTGAATCCCTGCAAAACCATGCAGGTTGCACATTTGCGACAATTCCCAATTTCGCCATTCGGAACAAGTCTTTTTCGGCAAGGCAATCAAGGTGTACAATCTGATGTCTTCTTTCTCGATCGGGATTATTGATGATTGCATGCTCTATTGCGTCAATTGCCATACTAATTCCAGCATCTCCAACAGCATGAAAATGAAGTTGAAATCCCTCGCGATCGAGTGAGAAAACCATTTCCTTCAATGGAGCCCAATCCCATTGGCAAATTCCCCTGGACCTATTGTCAGAGTTATTATATGGCTCAGACAAGAAGGCTGTGCGACCATCAATGACGCCATCAATAAACAATTTTGCACAGTTTCCTCTTATCAATCTATGTTTGCATTGGTCCCTACGTGCTTTTACAACATTCAGAGCTTCTTTTCCTTCACGCTGATAAACTCCAAAAGATGCGTTAACCCGTAAAGTAAGTTCTCCATTGTTTTCCAACTCAGAATACACATCCATAAATTTGGGTTTGCACTGAGCGTCGTGAATACTGGTAATTCCACAACGAGCAGCTTCGCGTTGAAAAGCCCGAACTGCCAAAGCTCTTTCCTCACGGGATTCAGATGGGAATTGATCCTTTACAAGATTCATTGCCGGCCATTCCCGCAAAGTTCCCGTCGGATCACCTGTCTCCGGGTCGCGCTCAATTTTGCCGCCAACCGGGTCAGCTGTGTGCCTGTTTATCCCTGCAATATCCAATGCTCTGGAATTAACCCAGGCAGAATGACCATCTGCTGCTTTCAAAAAAATAGGTTTTTCAAAAGAAATTTTGTCCAGGAACTCTTTCCGTGGCCCAAGATTTGAAAACGCTCCATATATCCATCCTGAACCTTTAATGACACTGAGTTCCGGTTTCTCAAGTGAATATTCGAAAAGCTTTTCAAGATATTTTTCCGAGCAATCCAGGTTGTACAAACTGCATTCCGTTAAATCAATTCCCCCTATTACCGGATGGAGGTGCGAATCATGAAAACCGGGAATGAGAAACGCCCCATTCAAATCGATTTTGGTCGCCCCTTTGGATGATTCTTCAATCACCTTTTCGCTCGTCGAAACAAGTAAAATCCTGTCGCCACGGACAAGAACCCCGCCATTTTGATAAGTTGTACAATCAGGGTTCAGAAGAACCGAATTGTAAAGACATAATTCCGAACTATTTTTTTCATCCATAATTTTCCCGAATCCTTGTGGAACTTCACTATTACGCTTCGCTCAATAACCGGACGGCAATTTCCCAATCTTTTAGACAGCAACAAAGAGTAAATTCATGTTGACATTGGCAATTTACCATACAATTCAAAAAAAATTCGCGAAAAAATATTTTTTCCAAATTTTCTGCACTTGCGTTGATGCAGGTTAATAAGTCAAGTATTTTTACTCTTTTTCTCTGTCTTTTAGTGAACTAAGAATCGCAACTCAGTGATTGAACGGAGCCGAAGCTTGTCGCTGGGGGGAGCCGAAACTTGTCGCTGGGCGGAGCCGAAGCGGTCAGAACGCTTTTAATAGAAAATTCAGACAGTATCAAACACTTGTTCACAATCCACTATTCAACCTTTTCATTTCATGATAATATAATTTCATTAAAACACAAAGGGGCTTGTTGCATAATCCAAAAATTTACGAGAGCAAAAAACATGAGACAAGCATTTCAAGCCACTTCTATTCATCAAATTTTTACATAATTAACGCTATTTCTTATTTATTCAACAGGTTCAATGAGGGCTAAATGGAAAATATTAATAATAATGAAAACCAAGTTTCGAAAAATAAAACCTCCTTTTTTAGTGGTCGAAGAATATTTTTATGTTTTTTAATCTTGGTACTGGGGGGTTTTCTCTTCTTCTTCAATCTGGTTCGTTTGATGATTGTTCCTCCAGCAAAAGTTGAACGTGAATTTAAGCTTCCGGCTGGATCAGAGTCGTTCAGCGTAACAAACCCTGAGGGACATCGTATTCCTGCATGGTTCTACAAAGGGGAAGAAAATCGCGGGACAGTAGTCCTTTGCCATGGTCATGGAGTTGATCATAGATACATGGACAACGTGCTATTGATATTTTTAAAAATGAAGCTAGGAGTGATTTTCTGCGATTTTCGCGCGCACGGAAAAGCAGATGGCTATTTTACCTCCATTGGCAAGGAAGAATGGAAAGACCTCAAAGCCGTTATCGACAAAGCTTTTGAGGAGGGTTATCTGAAGGCAAATCAACCAATTGTAGCTTACGGTCGATCAATGGGAGCAGCACTTCTGGCTAACGGATCAGCGCAACTCCCGCAAATTAAAGGTTTTATTCTTGAATCATGTTTTTCAGAACTCCGTAAAATTGCTGGCAGGGATGCAAAAAGAGTGGTAGGTCTCCCGGATTGTGCAATAATTGACGTAGTATTTTATTTAAGCCAAATGGTTTCCGGCTATGATTATTTTGGAAACAAGCCGATCGAAAGCATAACGGGGGTGGCATCCAGACCTTTACTTTTTATTCATGACGAACTTGACCCGAGAGCAACCACCGAAGACTTCGAACGTTTCTGTAAAAAAATGCCCACAGCCAAAACTTTGATTGTACCGGGCGCTGGCCACGTAATGGCCTATGACACAGCTCCGGTTGAATTTGAAAACAAGGTAAGAGAAATTCTTGTGGAATGCGGTTTAAATCCTGAAAAATGACGTTTTTATTCTTTGTACTAGTTAACTCTTCTGTTCCATTTAAATTTTTCTCCAAGTCGCTCAAAGCTTGATTAAATAGTGATTTGCTTCCTCCCAAAGTTATTTTCTTTGAATCGCCTTGTTATAAGCATCATATGCAGTTTTAGAGAGGTTAAGTAGGACTGTAAAGTTAATATGTAATTTTGTCGACGTATAAAAAAATAGGAGGAAAAAATGCAAAAACATTGTTTCTTACAACTTCCTTTACTAATCACCCTGTCGCTCTTTATGAGCTTTTTTATTTCAGATCCTCCCCTTCTCGCGCAGGTTTCTGATTTGGAAAGAGTCTCCAACAAGCTTCTACAAGCTGGTTGGACAAAAGATAATGCCGATTTAATCGCAGGGAAACTGGTCAACGGAAAAGGGGAAATTTGCGCAGTTTTCGATCATGATGGAACATTGATGAATGGCGATGTCACCGAGGGAGGAGCAGGGTTCCCCGGCATTGTGCAAGATTTGATAAGCCATAATATGCTGAAAGAGTCAGGAAAAAGCAAAGTTCCACCTGAACAAATTAATCGAATCTGGGAATATTATTTTGAATGGCGCGAAAAAGAACAATTCAAAGCTTATGCGTGGTTTCCAACAATTTTAGGTGGTTTTTCCAAAGAAGAGCTCCTTAAATTAGCAAAAGAGTACTATGAAAAATATTATAGTAAGCACCTTTTTCCTGAAATGATAACCCTTCTAACCCTTCTCCGCGAATTTCACGTCCGAATTTATATTGTCTCTGCAAGTACAGATATTTTAGTCAAACCCGCTGCTGATTATTTAGGAATTCCAGCTGAAAACATACTTGGAATCCGAATGAAGATGAATGGAAACATAGTGCTCCCGGAAATTGAGACCCCACCCAGTTTCGCTCAGGGAAAAGTTTATTACATTCAAAAATTCATTAAACCTGCAGTTGAAAGCAATTTATTGGTTTTCGGAGACAGCTACAGTAACGACGGCCCAATGATCAGGTATGCTTTAAGGCAGGGTGGAATTGGGGTTCTTCTGAACCCAAACCCCGAATTTACTTCCAAAGGAATTCGAGATGGAATGCATATTCAACGGTTCGCAAGTTTCAAAAGGGAATAATACCAATAATCAAAAGTAATCATGCAAATTTATAGGTTTGATCAAGCCTCTGGCGCTGTAAACCGTCTAAAAAGTTACGTTATTATTTTGTGGGATTGGTATAACATTATCTGCTTCAGACAACAATTACCCATTTACGTTCAGACGTAGCTTTGCAAGAAGTTACGTGATATTTGTTGGCAATTAATATCACGATGAAAAGACATTTATTAGAAAAATTCATGCAAACTGTTAACAAATTGATGTTTATTGAACTTTTTTTTAAGGCTTAACTCTTTATGTTTCGAGATTTGTAGGAACGCTCAAGCGGAATGGTTCTGGACTTCGTTTCCGAACCTAAATGGATAATTGCTGCGCTTCAGACAACAACCTTGCCAGAATGAAGGATTTTTTGTAAAATAGAAGGGTATCATTCAAATCAACGGAGGAAAAAAATGTTAAGAAAAATTTTACTTGTAGGAGTAGCCTTCATCTTTGTATTAACCTTGCTCTCAAATTGCGCTTACGCAAAAGAAGCTGTTCAATGGAAAACGTATAAAGGGGCCTGGTTTGAAGTTTTTTACCCTTCCGACTTCGTTGCCAAACCATCTTTGATTTCGAAAAACAAGCTAAATGAATTTGACAGCATTTCTTTCGCTCCATTGAATCAATCGGTTGAATTCTATGTTTTCGCACCGCTTTATGGATATTCCCCAGAAGATATTGGCCCCAGAAGCAATGAAAATCAAGTTTCTTCTGTTGAAAAGAAAAAAGGGTTAATTATCACTCGAACGACTGTTTATTCTGACAAAGAAGGAAAATACGTTCGAACAGTTATTGATACAACCGACACTGGCCCCAGAAATACCTTCGCTCGACATTGCTTTGGATTCAAATATTCAGATAAAGCTACTTTTGAAGCTTATAATAAAGTGTTCCAGCAATTTCAAAAATCCCTGGTTCAGATGGAAAAATAAAATTTGTTAATCTGGCTTAAAAGTCAAAACCTTCTCAGTGTAATCATTGAGAAGGTTTTTAATTTATGCGGAAGTAAAACACTTGGCTGCATACTTTGCAAATAATTGTTTTGTAAAATCTGATCTTTTTTTAAATCCGAAAACTTAAAACTTCGTTATTGATAATAAAGGGAGGAAATAGAATGAATAAAAAAACAATTTATTTGTTTGTTCATTGCACTATTTTCGTTTTTTCTGCTGTTTTAGCCTCTTTTGCTGATGATTCTGCTATGCTTTTGGATATTAAAGGAGACGTAAAAGCTTCCTTATCAGGCCAAGAATGGTCTCCCTCGGTCGGGGAAACCCTTTCTTCAGGCTGCTTACTAAAAATTCCCCCCGAGGCAAAAGCTACGGTTGCACACTTTGCAATGAATGGTCAGTATTCACTTAAAGGGCCATCTGAAATAAAGGTCGTTGAAAATGGTTTCGAACCTCCTCCTGATCCCGAAGCCGGCATTGGAAGCCTTTCAGCAATCCCCGACAAATTGGATCTCTCAGCTAAAAGCCAGCAACAAATTGCCGGGGTAAGTGGTGGAGCCGACAATTTTTCACAGGCAAATACTGAAAAAGAAAGTAAAAAGGAATTGCAGGAAGCTGGCCCTCAGAAAGATTCCTCTGAAGCACCTTCCGCCCCGGCAGAAGGCGCATCACCTCTGGCCGGTGGAGCCGGTGCAGCCCCCAAAACTTTAAGTGCAATGAACAAATCTTCTGACGAGTCTCTCGATGGAAATAAATCAATCCAATCTACTATTTCCTCCGGAGATTTGAGTAGACCTGACAAAAGTGTTTCGGCCCCTCTCCCGTCTGTTATTCCTACCCAAGATGAGGAAGTCAAAGTTAAAAATGAGGGCCCACAGATCACACCAAAATTAGCTGAAATTCCAAATGCTCCAAGCGCTATTTCCCCCAGACAGAAAAGTTCAAATCATCTCCAGAAATCTAAGGGTTCCAGTGAGATCACTTTCACTCCCTGTATCGCTGCAATCCCGGCCGGATTCGTTCAAGAAAGGCTGAAAACTATTTCTTCAAATGAATGGGATGTAAAAGATTCAAAAAACAATCCGGTCAAGTTTCAAATTAAAGAGGACTGGCTACTCGTCTTCCCAGGCCAAACAACCCCCGAAGACGAATTGGCAATTATCGTAATTAGAAACAAATCCGGAGGGGAATCAAAACCGATTGCTCTGAAAATTCCTTCGAGAAAAACTCAAAACGACGCATTGTATGCTCTCGAATGTGAAAAAAATCAGTTCTACTCTGCTGCTGCCGCAGTCTGGTTAAATTTGAGCTTCAGCAATCAATCTGAAAACCAGAAGAAAGTGGCTAGTATACATTTGAAGCGAATTGAGAATAAAATCAACGGAAAAGCGAAAAAATAATAGCATTCCAAACGTTGTCTTTTTAAAGGAAAGCTTTAAAAAGGCAACGTTTTTGTTCTATCTCTTCAGGGAAAAAGAGTAAAAATACTTGACTTCTAAAAGTGCATAAACACAAGTGCAGAAAATATGGAAAAAATATTTTCGCGGAGTTTTTTTTGAATTACATGGTTAAGTGCCAATGCCAATATGAATTTCAGAATTTCAGAATTTCAGAATTCCAATTCCCGAGGATATAGTCTTGAGACCATTTTCCCAAAACCTGAAAACGTGAACTCGTATGGATGAGATTTCTGCCTTAACTTTTGGATTATTTGGTCTCAAAACAAAATTCGGGTTGAAAACTTTTTAATCTCTACGGAATCGGCTTTTGAAGCTGAGCAATCGAAGAAAATGAAGTTTACGACAACAGGAATTCTGAATTTACTCTTTGCAGCTTGCTGTTCTTACAGGGCAAAGGAATTTAAATTCCTGAAACAAACGTGAATACTGTAAAATTTGAGAAAAAAATTACCTGTGTCCAAATTCCTGAGACTAGCTTAAATAGTAGATCTCGATTGTTTTAGCGCGTTTGCTCTGGCTGTTCTTAAAGCAGTTTGATTTTTTTTTATCACTAAATTATAATTCATCCAAACTTGAAGGAGGAAAATTATGAAAAAACTGTTTCCGGTTTTACTTATCGCCCTGGTTTGGGCTTTTGGATCTTGTACGGTTTTTGCGATAACCGCTGATGAGGTTCTTCAAGGAGTTGAAAACCGAAATATTGGCAAAACGTCTCAATCCGAAACCATTATGAAATTGATTAACACCGATGGCAACGAAAGAAACAGGACAATGAACATTTATCGCCGAAAAATTGATAACGATAACAAAGACAATTTCATTCATTTTCTTGCACCAACCGACATCAAGGACACCACTTATCTTGTTAACGAAAAAAGTCGTGAAAGATTGAAATGGATTTATCTTTCTGCCATGAAAAAAATTCGGAAAATCCAGGCCGATGATTATGCCGCAGCGTTCGTTTCAAGTGATTTCGCCTATGAAGACATGGACGATATTCATGCTTCCGACTACGAGTGCTCCAATTTGGTTGAAGAAAAACTCGACGGAGAAGATGTATACTCAATTGACGTCAAAAAGAAAGACGGCAAAACAAGTTATTCCAAAACTACCATGAAAGTTTCCAAAGAAAAAATGCTTCCATTGAAAAGTTTGATGTTCGATAAAAATGACCCCACCAAACAGGTTAAAGAACTTACTTCAGGCGATCTTGAAAAAATCCAGGACATCTGGACTCCCAAAACCGTTACAATGAAAGATCTTGTAAAAGGGACCTCAACCGTATTGGCAATCAAGAATATAAAGTATGATGTCTCATTGGAAGACAGCGTCTTTACTGAATCAAATATGCAAAAGTAGCATCTTTCAAAACGCTAGCCCTGAATTTCCGGGCAAACGTAACTAATAGGAAAAAAACCGCCTGATTGGCGGTTTTTTATTTCAAAAAGGCCGAACAATTTTTGAAATCAACCTTTAAACTCATTCATTCCAAGAGGCCAGGGGAAACTAAGTCAGCCTTTGATTACCAACTGAAAACTGGAAAAAATATTTCGGCAAGCTCTGTATAGTTATCTCAACTACTTCTCGTAATCTTCGAATTCGTTGGTATAATTCGTTTTGTTTATTTCAGGAAGTGGGTCTTTCAAATAACCTTTCTTTTTGAGCATATCAGGAACCATTGTTGGGCAGGTTGCCCTGAAGTTATAGGTAATACTTGGAACCCACCACATTCTGATACGTTTTTGGGGATCAAGCACTCGATTCAATAGTACAATCAGATTATTTGTACAATTATTCGTAATTGTATGATAATACTCACCCTGACGATCAACTGCAGCTTGCTCAAGTGATTGTTCAAAAAGGGAAACTTTCTGGTCCTGGGTCAATACCAGTGGATATTTTATCAATTTGTAATCCGTAAAACGACAACTATCTTCAAGGTAATTCTTCCATGTGGCTAATATCCAAGAGATTCCGAATTGATTTTGAAGCCCTTTGAAAAGATCGAAGTTCTGGTCAGTGCGTTGGTAGGCTTCAATGGAGAGTGCAATTCCACCGGCTTTCTCACCTTTCGAATTAACAACTCCTCCCTCTTTTACTTTAAAAACAAACAGGCTGTGGGCGGCAATCCACTCAGGGGGGAAGGGTTTCTTTACAAAATAAACTTCTTCAACAAGTTTGGGATCAATAGTCACATTATCAAAAACAGGCTTCGGCCATTCGCTCGACCCTTCAGGAGGAGGTTCATAAGCCCATCTGATACGCATTACATATTTTCCACCTTTTTTTGATATTAACTGGCCAGCCATCTGGTGTTCTTTATAAGGATTGGGAGGAATAACTTCCTTTGAAGGATCGAAATTTGCAATTTTCTTTACAATTATTCGAACCAGATCATCAGCCTGTTTAGCTAGGCCATCAATTTTTACGCTTGTACCATTAAATTTTTTTGCATAATTGGGATCCATTACAAGGTAAAAAAGGCGCCCATCAGGGGAATTTAGGGTAATGATTTTGCCATCAATGCGCAAAATTCCATGGAGCGAATACGGAACTCCAAAGCCCATGATATCAACTCTGGCAGATGGATTAGAAGCAATTGTGGAAAGCTTTTCCGTGGAAACAGTAGCAGAAGGAAACCCCTCGCCCGAGAAAACGGGGTTCGAAAATGCCTGTTGAGTACAAACAAAGAACAAAAGAAATGAAACAAGACAAAACCTTCGAAAAGAAATTTTCATTTAACTTTCCCCCAAATTTTTATTTCCAGGCTACCTCATCAAATCCTATTGCGTTTGCCCTGAAGGTGTGAAAAAATAGGCTGATTTACAAATGTACAATACCCGTGCACCTCCCCAATTAACAATTGCGAAATTTTTCACCCCGATTAACAACCGATTTTTGATAATTTTTCAAAAATTCACTGGCTCCAAAAACTTCACTAGACAACATTTGTGATATATTTCACCTGAAAGATACCAAATTTTTCACAGCTTCCCTGAAACGGTGAGAAAAACCTGATTTTGCAAAATTGCTCCTTGAAAGACGCATCAACAGCAAGTCGTTTTTTTGAGAAATTAATTTTTTTTCACCTTACTTGAAGCTTTGAAAAAATAAAAAAAATGGAAAATGTATTGGCTTGAAAGACCGCACTGAAAAAGCATTGTGAATTTCTGGGTTTCCATTTTTTCAAATATTTAACATTTTCCCGGTGGCAATCATAAATTAATATACAATTTTCACCTGCACATATTATACTATTAAAAATTCAAAAAGTTTTAAGTTTGTGCCCCTCCCTTAAAAAATAAATTAAATTGTTGAAAAGAAATGAAGTTCTTTATTTCTGCTGTTCCATTTTAGCTTCTCTCCAAGTAGCTCAAAGCTTGATTTTATAGTGACTTGCTTGTTCTCAAAGTGCTTTTCTTTGAATCGTGTTGTAATTAGCATCATGTACAGTTTTAAAGAAGTTTAGTGGAACTGTAAAGTTGTTCTGAAACTAGCGTGAGTTTACTAAATTTAATAAATTTTTGCCTTCATACAACGTTCAGACGAGATATTCAACCGTATACACCGAATTAATTCGGCCACATGGCAAGGGTTACGCGAGATTGCGAAATTTTGAAATACTGGACTAGAGCTAATCTGCCAAAAAGTAGGGTTTTTCAGCCCTGTACTCTCAAACGTGCATCATTGCCGATTTTTGCCTTTAGCTTCGTAAACTCACGCTAGCAACGGCAGCAATTCCTAGCCCTTAGTCGCAGATGAGTTTAGATGTTGATCGCGAAGGTCGTTTCGACTCCACTTCGGCTTCGCTCAGTGTAAGCTCTCAACGACCGGGCGGGTGACAGAGCGGAGTCGAAGTCGCCGTATAAAGCCGCAGATTATTTGAGTAGGTTCTATAAATTCAATTGTGACAGAGGACTAGTTTTTTTTCCAGGGGGATATTAGCGTAGGTGCATGGTTTATCTAACTCAAAGGAAGGGCAAATTCAATGACGGTAATAAAAAACAAGTTGAAAGACAGAATTATTGAGCTTCTACCTATTTTTATATGTTTGTGTGCCAGTTTAGTTCCCAATATTTTGCAAGCTCACGGAAGTGAAATTCCTTGCAAGCCTTTCGAACCTGTATATGTGGGCCCTGAACTCAATTCATCTGATTTAAAGGCATTTAGGTCTCCTGAACCGGTAGCTGCAAGCCTTCCTAATGATCCATTTTTGGAGAAGCAATGGTATTTGTACAACTACGGTCAGCCCGATGATCAGGGCAACCTGGGAGTCCCAGGCTGTGATTCTAACATCCTGGAATCCTGGAAATCATATCATCCTCAGAAAGAGGTGATTCTGGCCATTGTAGACTCAGGACTAGATCTCACGCATGAAGACATCGACCCCTCATTTCTATGGACAAACCCTGGGGAAACCGGAACAGATGCAGATGGAAAAGACAAAGCCACGAATGGGAAAGATGACGACGGGAACGGGTACATTGACGACATCCACGGTTGGAATTTCCAACGGAATACTCCCAACATTCAGGAAGACCAATATCACGGAACACACGTAACCGGAATGCTGAGCGCTACGAGCAACAATACAATCGGCATCAGCGGCTCATTTCCATTTTTAAAAATCATGCCGGTAAAAATTTTCGGATTAGGAAACGATCTGTCGTCAGCCGAGATAGCAAAAGCCATTCATTACGCAGTGGATAATGGGGCAAAAGTTTTGTCAAACAGCTACGGAACACCTTCTTTTTCTCAGGATATGAAAGATGCAATTTCCTATTGCAATTCAAAGGGAGTATTATTTGTCTGCGCTTCGGGAAATTATCGGAAAAACATGGATGTTGAAGAGGAAAAGGACTACCCTTCATGTTATGGCCTCGAGAATGAGCTTGTGGTCGGAGCTACCGACAATCGGGATCTTTCAACTTTTTCGAATTTTGGTTCCATGGTGGAAATTGTCGCTCCGGGCGACAATATTTTTTCGCTATGGCCAAAAAGCAAGTACCGCTCATTATCAGGAACATCTCAGGCATGCCCGCTTGTAGCGGCTACAGCAGTAATGACCTGGTCGCAGCACCCAGAATGGACCTGGCGCGAAGTCAAACAAAACCTCCTTAGTGGGGCAGACCAAATCCAGGGACTGTCAAGGTATGTAAAAGGTGGTCTTCGACTTAATGTTGGCAATTCCATCAAAGGAAAAACCGGAATCCGCCTTCCCCAAAATGACTATAACACCTGGAAAACCATGGACTACTTATTGGAATCCAAACATCCTTATCTGAATGGCCAGACAGCAACTTTTTCGATCAATATCGAAAACGCAAAAAAGTTTCGACTTCACTTTGCGCAACTTGCAATAGACCATTATGACGATTACCTTTCAATATTAGACCGGAATGCGTCAATGACGGAATTTATCAACGGAGTTTTTGGGGAATCCTGGTCGGAGCCAATCGAGGGCAATCAAGCCACCCTTATTTTGAAAGCCAATGACTATGTAAATGAATACGGCTTCAAAATTGATAAAGTCCAGTTTCAGCCTGAAGAGCGAAAGTAAAACATTGTAACAGGAACCTTATTTTTATCAAAATTTAAATTTACAAATTGCCACATTCAATTCAGTACCAATGTTTTGAAAACAATGATACAGACAAATGCTCAGCAACAAAGAGCAAATTCATGTTGACATTGGCAATTTATCATACAATTCAAAAAAAATTCGCGAAAAATTATTTTTTCCAAAATTTTCTGCACTTGCGTTGATGCAGGTTTATAGGTCAAGTATTTTTACTCTTTTTCCCTGCAAATGCTAAGGTGACAAAAATCGGAATCTAAAACCAGCATCAAATTAATGATACCAACAAATGCTAAGGTGGCAAAAATCAGAATCGAAAACCAGCATCAAATCAATATCGAATTTGGCAAATTCAGGAAATTTTAGCAATTAAGCATACCGTTGTTTGAAAATGCATATTGCCAAATGGGAAAAGATTATATAGAGTTATAATAGAAGAGAGAAAAAATGTTATAACTGTAAGCTACTTGCAATAAGATAAATCTTTATCACGAACAAAGATTTAATAATTTTGCAGAAAACTATGGTTTTTGGAATTTTGAGTGGTGAGTATTTTCTATGAAAAGAAGTACAACAATTTCTCCTGAGCGCATCGACGCTCCATCTGAACATTGCTTGATTTGCCAAACCGGGGAAGCTGAACATATTGAAAACTGCCCTAAGCATGAGGTAGGGAGTTTTGCTCACCCTTCCCACCCGGAAAGAAAAAAATTAAAACGCACAATTAAAAATCGTACCGCATCTGCCGGAATAATCCTTGTAATTCTCATGATGGGTTTTTTGATGACCCTTTCAACGTCATACATTCAAATGATGAGGAATGAAACACAGGGAGCATTAACCGACTTAAAGCAAAACCGTGCCAGAGCGGCTGCCCTCTCCGGAATAAATTTTATGGCTGCCCAGCTTTCCACTGATCCAAGTGCAGCCCAAATTGGAAATGAAGCCCAAAGAATTTATTATCTGGCATCTGACAGTGATATCTGCAGAAACTATACTGATGCAACTTACTCACCCAACGCTTCTTTTCCCAGGGCAACATTTCCCAATGTGGCTACATCCCAATGGTATTACGTGAGTGATCCAGCCCCGTTCACTGCCACTGAAGCCGCAACTTCGTCGATTTTTCGACTCAGCAGTTATTACGACTACACCAACATTGCAACTGCTTACTATGTGAAATCTCAAGGAATGTGGCGAGATATAGCAACTAACTCAGATCAAATACTCGCGACTTATCAATGCCAGTTAATTTCATTAATCAATATTGACAATGGAATGATAACAATAAGTGCCATCAGACCCATGAATTATGAAAACGATTCGGATTTTTTCCTTTGTCGCCAGAAGTATTAAGTAATCCAAGTGACCAGAGGAATGAATCCTGTTGAATGCAGAGAACAACCATTTAGAAGTGTCGTTGCAAGTTGCGAAGCAGCCAATTTGAAATGGATGGAATTGCGGAGAATCAAGTGATGATAAAAAAAGTTGTGAACACCATCAAATCTGTAATCCGGGGCTTTAAAAAAATTTCCAGGGGTTTCACTCTAATTGAAGCCATGGTAATGATTCTACTGGCCAGTGCATGTATGGTTCCCATTATTGGAACTTTTCAAAAAGGCATAGACCGAACCACACTCACCGAAAACCAGTTCCGCATGAAAACCATTGCAGAATCGCAGATGAATCAGGCTATTGCAAGTTTTTCGTATCTCAATGAAGATCTAAGTTCATTGACTTACACAATTGCAACCTTTTCCTGGCCTGATGCGTCAAACACCATCGCAACCTATTTTGTAACATTTGCCCCTGACACCGGAATATCTATCGCATCTCTCCCCGGAGGGCTTAGCGGAGATAACTATAGTGGTTCGCAGCCGACAAACCTCACTCAAATGAAAGTAACCGTATCTCTGGAAAATGATGACCCGACAAGTGCCACTGAAAGCCTTTACCTTTCAACATTGCTGTATCAAAGAATACTTCTCGATCAACCTTTGACTGCTGTTTCCGGGAATAAACTTTATATAGCTGACCCAATGGGGCTGAATTTCTATGGTCTCACAGTAAAACCCCCTTATGCCTCTCAAACCTTCACTTTGCGGCCCCTTCCTAACCCCAGTAAAGGAACAAACGACTCCAGCCAGGATGTCGGCAGACCTGGAAATTTTGCTGTCCATCCTAACGGAAAGTGGATAGCTTTCCAGTGTAAAACTGTGCTCAAGCTGCTTTGCATCGATTCTTCCTCGACAAATTTTGGAAAGTTCTTTCAGATATACCAAGCACCAGGAAGTGATACATTTCTTTCCAACCCCAGCACCCCCACTTCGATAAGAACAGATCGCGGTGTCGCTTTCAGAAGTGACGGTCAATATCTTTACGTTACCTCAACTACAAACAAAAACCTTTATGTTCTGAACGTGCCAGCGGTTCTTCCCGCAAGTTTTACCCTCAGCAACACTATTTCATTCGGACAATCGAATTGCGATTGTATGAATTTGGGTGATGACGGCTATTTATACCTTTCAGACTACTCTACTAACTTTCTTTATCGCCTTAACACTTATATAAATTCAGCTCTTGAAAATTATCCGCCTTCTGGGGGAACTGTTCCCGGCTTGGCTGCCGCGACTTCCAGAGATGGCAGATACGTTGCAGGGGTCTGGAAGAGCGCCTGGGTAACCTGGGGCCCCTCAAACAACCCATCCAGTTATACGTCATCCCAGATAACCGCCCCCGGAGGAGGAGGAGCCCCAACCAATGATGATTGCCGCGACATTAGGGTATCAAATGATTCCAAATACGCTTTTTTAACTTCAAACAATGTAACCGCTAACAGCCAAAGGTTCTATTCGGTACAGCTCCCTATGTATGGAGCCACTTTTGATCCTAATTTTCAGCAAGCATACCCCGGGAGCGGCAAAACAACTGACCAACTCATGATCAGTCCCTATTTTAAAGACATTCTTGTAAACACCAATACAAGCCAGAAATATGTCTATCTCTGCGATGTTGCAAGTTTGAATCAAGGGGTATATGTAGCTTCTTTTCCCGCAAGTCGAAAGATCAACTATACAAGTGCCGCTCTAATTCCCGGATGCATCGCCGCAAGAATTCCTGAGCAAATCATAGTCGGTTGTTCAGATATTCCAACCGGGGATGTCAATAATTCAATTGAATTTGTTGACCTCTACGCACAGGGTATTATCGCAAGTAATGAAATTAAGATAGCTTCCCAATCTGGTGGGTACAACCAAACTCCTGATTGTGTTGCACTAAACTCAGGCGGCGACATGGCGTTATATGGTTTCGCCAACAGCGCGGGAACTCACTTCAGATTAATAGACGTTTCTCTTGCTACAACCACCACCGATTATGTATTCGCTGGCACCGCCAGTGCTGCGCAATGCACCTTCACGCTCGACGGTGGTTGGATTATCTCCACAAAAGGCTCCCCAACATTCGGACAGAACTTTTACAAATATTATGGCCCGGACGGAAGCCTTAGGCAAACCGAAACCCTCGCCACTTCCCAGGCTGTCATCGACATGATTCCGATGAATGAAGGCGGAGCAATGGTTCTGATCGAAGATTCCACCAGGTCTCTCGTCGACCTGCACTGGATAGGAACTTCAACCAGAACTTGCGGGTGGAACACAACAACCGCAACCACAACCACCGAGTGGGTTTGGGCACGTTGGTCCAGTCGGTATGATGACTTTCTTAATTTTGGTGTAAAAAAGCTCGCAATATCTCCTGACGACAGTCTTTTGGCTTTGTACGATCAAAATGGGACAGATGCTTCTTCTGATATAATAAGGTTTTTTGATCTGAGGTCGATAAATTTTGGAAAATATACACAGATTCCCGGTTTGATTTCAGACCTTCGAGAAGATAAGGTAACCGGTTCCAATTTTTTCGCGTGGGTTCCTGAAGACCAGAGAATTCAAGCGGGGGGAGCGGTTCTATCGCAATCCTTTTCCATAAATGACGCATTTTCCTATTGTCGGGCCTATCCAGGGAATTTTCACCTGAGTTCTCCCTCATTGCCATATCGGTTTGCTGGTTCATCAAACAAATGTGCTACCCGTTTTTTCGGATATTTCCTTGATGATTCAAGTACAAGGTTCGCTGCAGGCAGAGACGACGGAGTGCGGTGGATTTTCGATGGAGGGCCCATCACAGCTGTGAACTGGGGTGCCACTGGATTATCGGTTGGTCCAGCGTATTCCATACCGACAACCCCTCCGGTAAAATTGAGCCTTCAGCTCGAACACGCCCAGGCTGATACTACTACCGGTATGGGATTTTTCTATTCATTCATTCCCGGCGCTACGGTGACCGGTGGTGGCTATACGGCCGGAACAGGATTTACACTTCTGACCCCCGCCGGCTCCTGGATTCTACTCCCAGCATCAGCAACAAGAGCTCTAGACAACCCTCCTCGCTTTCTAGCAGAATTTGACACCCCAACCACCCCGACCGGTGACAAACTCAGAATCGCCTTCTCAAGAGATATCGCCTCTCCGACACTTTATGCTTTCGATACCCAAAACTCTGATTTATATGTAATTCCCTTTGGAGCTCCCGCCACTAGTTATGATTTCACCGCCACATTTTCTGCCAACGCAATCAGCGAAATAGGCGTATCACCCGACGGGCAAAGGTTAATTTTGATGAATTACGGTCAAAGCCGCCTCAATATGATCGATATTTCCACTCCACAAACCGCTTCCTTTGCCCAAATAGTCAGCACGATCAACTTGCCGTCAACTCCTCTTGCAATGGGAATGCGCTCTTTCAATCGCTTTTATTCCAAAAGGAATGTAATCGAAAAGGTGGCAGTTCTTCCGACGAATGTTTTCGGGAATCAAACCTCAACGGTAGCTTCCGGTGGGATTTTGATCAATGGTACTGACGGCGCATCAGGAGCTGCAACCGCCACTTTTCTGGCATTTAACCCCTTGTTAAACACAGTGACAAATCCAACAATAACTCTTCCAATAGCTGCGAACTTGAATTCTATAGTAGGGTATGGAACCGGCCCGATATCCCTGAACGGAAACCTGATTAACGGAACAGATATGTACGTCGCTGATTATGGAAATGCTTCTGTCCGAAAAGTTACCGATGATGGAAATGTGGTGACCGTTGGAATGAGTAAATCCGGAGCGCAGTTCAACTATCCATTGGGAATGGCTCTGGACTCAAGCGGAAACATGTATGTTGTAGATTATGCCTATAACAAAATAAAAAAGATTACAAAGGCGGGGTACGCATATACTTTTGCAGGTTCCGGAGCAGCCGCTTCTACTGATGGCAAGGGGCAGGCAGCTCAATTTAATGGCCCCCAATCAATTGCCATAGATTCAGCAGGAAATTTATACCTCGCTGAGTATATAGCTTCTGGGCCAAACGGAAAAGTGAGAAAAATTGCTCCCGATGGAACTGTAACCACCTTTGCATCAGGCTTGACACACCCCTGGGGAATTACCGTAGACTCTTCAGGGAATGTGTTCGTAAGCAGCTTTGACAATCACATTATTCAAAAAATCACACCATCAGGCACAGTTTCAACTTTTGCCGGAGTGGTTGGTCCTCCCGGATCAACCGATGGACCTGGGGCTTCCGCGAAATTTAACTGCCCTGCAGGATTATCAATAGACTCTTCTAATAATGTTTACGTGGCCGACAACGGAAATCATGAAATCAGAAAAATAACACCTGCCGGGGTTGTTACCACCGTTGCGGGGCTTTCCGGAAGTCCTGCCGAAACCGATGGGATTGGAAATTTTACTGCGCGTTTTAACTGCCCTATGGGAGTAGCCGCCGATTCCAAGGGCAATTTATTCGTGGCTGATTTCTTGGGACAAAATATCAGAAGAATTCTTCCGAATGGAATAGTTGTTACTATTGCGGGAAGCAACGCAGGATTTACAGGAACGGTAGCCACTGGAACCAGTGACAATGCAGTTGGAAGCGGCGCCCTATTTAATTATCCTATGGGCATTGCTGTTGATAACAACGGAACCGTGTATGTTGCAGAAAGAGACGGCCACCGTATCAGAAGTTTGTACCCCACTAATTACGATAATCCGGCTGAGACCATGGTTTATACATACGCCGGCACCGGATCTGCTGGCTCCACCAATAGTAATAACCCACGTTCCGCTTCGTTCAATCTGCCCCGGCAAATTTGCATCGACGATTCATACAACCTTTTAATAGCAGACGTTAACAATTACGTCATCAGACAAATTGACCCCCTTGGAACAGTAACGACCTTTTCTGGCGTCATGGGATCCTCCGTTTATCAAAATACTTCTCCCGCACAGTACAAGGGTCCGACAGGTATTTGCGGTAACACCACCGGAAATTACTTTGTATGTGACCAGTCCAGTAATGCGATAAGAAAAATTTCGGGCGGAACTGTCACAACTCTTGCGGGACCAATTCCTCCTTCAACAACCGCTAATGACACTGACGGTACAGGAAGTGGTGCAACCTTTAATGGACCTTCCAAAATCGTAATGGATTCTTCAAACAATTTGTTCATCAGCGAAACTTCCGGGCACGTTATTCGGAAAGTTACTCAAGCTGGTGTCACGACAATACTTGCCGGCCATGCCAGCACACCTGGGACAACAGACGGCACTGGTACAGCTGCACAATTTAATGCCCCTTTTGGACTTGCCGTAGATAATTCGGGTAATATAATTGTAGCAGACCAAAATAATAATCGGATCAGAAAAGTTACCAACCCCGCAGGAGTGGTTACAACAATCACTGGTTCCACAGCTAATATGACGGATGGAGCGTTAGGAACCGCCCAATTCAATGGCCCATGCGGAGTTGAGGTCGACGCATTTGGAGATTACTACGTCGCCGACAGAGTAAATAACAGAATCAGAAAAGTTTCACTTCGAACAGGGCAAGTATGGACGATTGCAGGAAGTGCAACTGCTGGTTCCACTGATGGTCTTGGAACTTCAGCTACATTCAACCAACCAAGTTGTATAACCTTTGATAATTCCTATAATTTGTGGGCCACCACAATTATTGACCACGAACTCAGATTAGTAACACCGCTATATCGGGCCAGTACTTTCGCAGGAGATGGCAATTCCGGCTTGCGAGATGGCCCTAGAAAAGCTGTAACGCTAGGTAATCCAACGTTTATGACTTCAGACAAAAGTGGTTATATTTATGCCAGTGATGAGACTCAAAAGCAGATTTTTCAAATTTCCCCAAGTGGAATAATTACTCCTTTTGCCGGTATTCAGGGTACATCCGGTACAAATGACGGTAATTTGTCTACGGCAATGTTTACTAATCCCCGTGGTTTGGCTTTTGACAGTGTGGGAAATCTTTTTGTTGCAGACAATTATGCCATACGAAAAATTACTCCCTCAGGAATCGTTACCACTTTTGCTGGAAATATTACCAGCCCGGGTGATACCCTCGGTCTTCAATTAAATGCACGGTTTAACGCTCTCCAGGGACTTGCAATTGATGCCTCAGATAACATTTATGTGGGTGACATGAACAATAATCAAGTCAAGAAAATAGATCAGGCGGGAAACGTGACTAGTTTTGCCTCAAATTACTACCCAGTCGGGTTGGCATTTGATGCCAATGGGAACCTATATTATTCAGCAGGGTTATCATACCATAAAATATATATAGTCCCATCCGGTGGTGGAGCAGGGACAGTTTTCGCAGGAACCGGGACTGCCGGTTCAGCAGATGGGGCAAGGCTTTCTGCCACTTTCAATAATCCGAAAGGTTTGTTTTTTGATTCGGCAGGAAACCTTTTTGTTGTTTCTTCCAGCGGTAACAACATCAGGAAAATTGACATAGCCGGAAATGTCACTACTATTTCCGGTATCACCGTGGCCGGAAACATTGATGGACCGGGTGGAATTGCCCAATTCAATAGCCCTTGCGGCATTTGCGGAATCAAATCCTTCACCTCCTCAACGTTGGTTCAAGGCCTTGCGAAACCAAACTACTGGCCAACCACCTCCGACCAACCTGCTGAAGAGATAGGTTCATCCCGCCAGGCAGCCTGCCTCACGCCATACGGCATCATGATAGATGGCGGGCTTAGCAGCACCAGCGCACCTCTTTCAAGATGCCAGGTATATTGGCCCTCCTGTTTTGCCAAAGAAACCAGTGCATGGGGCCTGAGCCGCGATCTTCCTTCCGAAAGCGCCTGTTTCGACCAGGCCCTTGTCTGGAGTAATGGCCTTGCTTATCGTCTTGGTGGCAGAACCTCTGCGGGATCATTTGTCCCAGTCACAACAATAGCAACTTTTTCTGCAGACGCAAACCCCTGGAGTTCGAGTACAGCCATTTCCAGCGCATTGCAGCGTTGCGTACAAGGAGCTTGTACTTTTGGCGATGAGATTTTCGAATTCGGCGGCTACGATTCCACTGGGGTCGCTACCTCAGGTGTAATAGCGTGGAACCCCGCGTTGGGCAAAGTTAGAGCCCCACCTGTCATTCCAAGCGCAACCAGAATGTCCGGTGGAAGCGAAACAGCAGCATCAGCACGACCGGTAGGGGTCTGCGCTGTACCATGCGGGCCATTCATCTACCTGATCGGAGGTGCCACAACAGGCAACAGCTCCGGAGACGCAGGCTGCTGCATCTTCCGCTACGTCCCATAATCCACCGTTGCGACTTAAGTGCTTATTTTCTTGTCACAAAGGCAAAAGGAGGCACCGTGTGGCGACCGTAGAATCGAAAAAGACAAAGGATTTTACTAACAACTGCATTTCTAGGGGCTCTGAAATGTTGAAGTTGCCAATTCAACACGTTTGGTTGGATTCTGATGAGGAAGCAGGTTTCTTGATCGAAGTTTCGCCTGATGGAAGCAAGAAAATGTTGAAGAAATTGCCCCCTCAAATTAAAGTGATTCCTGGTCAGAAATTACTGATTCGATAAATATGGGTATACCTCGTTTACGAATGTTTGCCGGACCGAATGGTTCGGGGAAAAGCACCCTCAAATCCGTTCTGAATACCAAATTACTTTAAACAAGCCGTGCTAGACAAAGTTAAGGAGAAATCCTGAAACTCTCGATTGACCCCGATTACTAAAGAATAGGCCCTTCTCCCTTCGTTCGGATTTTTGCTGAAAACCAGTTGAATTGCAACTTCAAATCCTTTTGAAAATTTTATCTAACCCCTATTTGTGATATAATCTACTCGAACATAAACCTGAAAAGAACCGTTGGAGGATAGAAAATGTCAGTACCAGTCGAAAAAAGAGAAGGAAAATATACATACAAAGATTTGTGTTCCTGGCCGGAAAATGAACGCTGGGAATTGATCGATGGCGAAGCTTACGATATGACACCGCCGCCTTCGACATCCCATCAGAGAATATTGAACAAACTGAGCTTCATCGTTCAAAGTTTTTTGGAAGGTAAGCCCTGTGAAATGTTTTTTGCACCGTTTGGCGTATTCTTCCCAAAAACAGATGAACCTGATGACGAGATCGATACCGTTGTTGAACCTGATTTGGTCGTTATCTGTGACAAAAACAAAATAAATAAAAAAGGCTGCCGTGGCGCTCCTGATTGGGTTGTTGAAATACTTTCCCCATCAACCCGAAGAAAAGATTTAATCAAAAAAACCACCTTGTATGAAACCCACGGAGTCAAAGAATACTGGGTGATTTATCCCGACGAAAAGATAATACAAGTCTATGAACTGGAAGGGAAGAAAGAATACGACCAGAAACGACTCTATATCGGGCTGGCAAAAGCACCTGTGGCTGTCCTTCCTGGACTGGAGATAGACCTCCAAAAAATCTTTCAGGACTAAAATTAAGGAAAACAATTGCTAGTTAATCGTCGAAATAGTGGTTTTACTCTGATGGAGATATTAGCTGTGATTTCAATTGCTGCGGTTTTTGCTAACCTCAGCGACCAAACAGCCGGAAGTTTCTATTCTTCTCAGAACGTAGCAGCGAATGCCCAGATTTTTATCCAGGATGTCCGATATGGACGGTCTGGAGCTATCAATGACCAAGTGTACTATCGGTTGTTCATTACATATGACGCAACTGGTTGCATAGCTTCCTATACGGTTCAATCCTATCCCAACTCGACAGTTTCATCGGGAGATCTTTCCGATTCAATAAACAACGTTTATAGCGCATCCTGGACAAATACCCTTGATTTCCCGTACCGGGAATTCCCTTCTGCAATGTCAGTCACAGTCGGGACTTCGCCGTCGGTAATATTTTTCAGACCTGATGGGTTATTAGTTTCAACCCCAAGCCAGGATTCACTGCCCATTCCTGAGTATACCGCAAATTTTACGGACGGGGTCACATCTTTTACAGTTATGATTAACGCAGCCGGAGTAATTGAAAGCGATGAATGGTATGAAGACTAGTACAAACTTCGCAGATTTGACAGATTCAGATTTTCTGATTCAGAAAGATTTTAAGATGACTTTTTTTGCCCTGATTATGAGTGTAGTAACCCAATTAAACCAAGGCCAATTACCACATATCTCCGGGAATTTCAGATTCCGAAAAGGTCTGATTATTTCGCACTCCGGATTCACCCTCACTGAAGTATTGGTCTCGACCATGGTAATTTCCATGATATTGATTACCCTGGTTTCGAGCGTGTGGATGTCATCCCAAGTCTGGCAGCGCGGACAGCAGGAAAGCATGCTGATGAACCAGGTGCGAACCATTCACGAAATGGTTTTGCGCGATTTGAATAATGCAATACTTGTAGCTTCACCAGCTTATCAAGCAAATTCCTCTTATCTGATTTATGATCTTCCGGTTGCTTCCCCATCTCCGAATGCCGTTTCAGGAACCGGTACATTTTTACTTTTTCTGGACAGCACCACGAATACCCTTCGAAGAAACTGGATCAACACAACCCTGCCTGCTGCAGCCAGTGCTGCTCTCCTGAGCAGATTTCAATTTCTTATCGCCCGGGATGTTGCGACATTTGTTTTGTACCGCCCCACCACATACACTGTACAAGTAACAATAGGAGTTCAAAGCACATTTCAATCAACGGGCGCTTCAATGACCCTGGACTCAACCGACACTTACTTATTGCCTGGAGTCCAGTAATTTTAATAAAGTGCTGATAACAACTGATTAACACTTAAGAACAGCAAATTTTTCCTGGAATGATCCGGAATTAAGGAGAAAAAAAATGAAACATATTTCAATACCGGTTGGGGGAATGGGAAATTTATCCCACCTGATAGGCACGGAGGGCGGTTTTGGATTGGCTGTTGACCCTGCCTTTGAGCCTGAAAAAGTTTTGAAAATAGCGGCGGAGAACAAAATCAAAATTCGTTATGTTTTCCTGACACATCACCATTTTGACCACATTCGTGGAACAGATATAATAAAAAAACGGGTTGGAGCAGAAATTTGCGCTCATTCGGCCACAAAAACCCTTATCGCCAAAGAAGTATCGGTCGATATCGAAGTAAAAGACGGCGAAGAAATGCAAATCGGCGAGCAGATCAAGGTAAAAATTCTGCACACCCCTGGACATGCTCTCGGCTCGATTTGCCTGGTAGTAAACGATACTTTTCTGGTAACCGGTGACACTTTATTTTTCGGAAATTGCGGTCGAACTGATCTCCCAGGTGGAAATTCCCGGGAACTATTTGAAAGCCTTCAAAAAATCAAAAATCTTCCGGACAATCTGATTATCCTTCCCGGACACGACTATGGCACCAAAGCTTCATCCAATCTTGGCGAAGAAAAGAAGTCCAGTGCGATCTTAAAAGCTGCCACTTTTTCAGAATTCGACGCGCTACCCTGAACACCAGGTTTTGCTGAATTAATCGGCATTTTTTTATAAACGTCTGATAGCTTCTGCAGGTAATTGCCTAAGAGAAAGGAGGCCCGCAATCAACCCTGCGAGCACTCCTCCAAAAAATGCGAAAAAAATTCCTGCAATAACAAGCGAGGGATAAAAGATTAAAAAATCTGAAATACGCCTCATTCCAAAAATAGCTTCAAAGGGAGCAAAGTAATACAAAATTAAACCCGCGATGCAACCGCAGATTCCGCCGGGCAATGCAGTTATTGCTGATTCAAGTAAAATCTGAATAATTATTTCAAGATTTGTCCAGCCTATTGCTTTCAAAATTCCAAGATCCCGGCGACGTTCTATTACTGATGAAATCTGGGATTTTAAAGAGAACAGGAAGGTTCCCCCCGCAATCAACAATGTCAGCATCCAGACTGACCCGGAATTTATTCCCAATGCTTTAATTGCGGGTTTGAAGCAATTGTACGTTGTCCCAACACTGCCGTCCAGGATTTTCTTAACAGCATCGATCGCTTGAAATTGAACTGTCGAGTTTTTCGCTTCAATCAAAAAAAGATTCGCGGATTCCTTTAATGGCATTTTCAACCTCTTTCCGATTACCCGTTCAGCATCCTCAAAAGCCATGTAAATATCTGCTTTTGCGGGCCTGATACCTGGGTCCACAATTGCGACTATCGGAAAATCCTCTCCGGAAAGGGCTATTTTCGTTCCTACTTTCAGTCCATGCGACATAGCAAACCCGACTTCAAGCATTACAGAGCCGGATGCCTTCAAATACTCACCGTTCAAGACATCAGTTTTGGCACAGCAGGTTGTACCCACCGCAGATTGATTACCAAGTTCGAATCCACCGAGGTTGTACAAAAGTCCTGTATCGGGATCACGATAGCGAAACAGTAAAAAAGGCGAAGAATCCTTCACTTCCGGGATATTATTTATTTTATCAACGAAATTTTTTGGTAAAAGCCGGCAGATAATGGAATTGGCTATAAAAGCCTCACTGGATGGGTCAAGAAGCAGCTCCGAAAGGTATTTTGGGTCGTCGGATTTCAAGGGCACAAAACCCATAAAATGGACTCCGGTCCGAAGAAGAATTTCCCCTTCAACATCACGGGAAAATAATAGAAGATGGCCAATTCCGGTCATCATGCAAACCGCAACAAAATAACCAAAGAAATTGGCTAACGCTCTGTTTCTATGCCTGGAAAGTTCTCTTAGCGCACAACGCAATGAATCATTCATGATTTATCCTTATGACACAATCGAAAGCCAGAGACTGTCATAGTAAACAAAATCAGAATTCCCGGTATCGATAGTTTGCATTTTCTCGGGAAATAGCTTCAAAAGGCATTTTCCTGATTTTGGAATACTTTTCTGTTGGATTTTATCCTGAGACCAACTTTCATAAAAATAAATTAGAAGATGCCTTCCAAAGGAACTTGGTGATTCATTAATCGACAAAATATCAAATTTAAATCCCCGAGGTTGGGAAATCTGAAAATGAACAATTTTTCGGCATTTTTCAGATTCTGAATATATTTTTTCCATCGTAGTCAATCCCGGAAGCTTCAAAATCTTCGTAAGGAATCAGCTGGACCTTCTCTTGTTGCATAAAATGCAGGAACACCACCTGAAATAAAACCTGAGAGCAAAGTGACACAAAATCCAGCGAATAGCACATAAGGAGTGACGTTCATATTCCATCCTGTTTGGAACTGGGACAAAACTCCAATGGGTACAACGATTAAAAAAGTCCCGGCCAAGCACCCCAAAACGCCGCCTACCACGGCCTGAAACAGTGATTCCACAAGAATTTGATCAACGATATTTCTGTCCGTCCACCCGATGGCTTTCAAAATTCCAATATCATGTCGGCGCTCAATAACTGATGCCATCTGCGACTTTGCAGAAAACAAAATTGAGGCAAATAAAACAATAATGATCAGTAGCCAGCTAGCTTTTTCATCGATTTCCATTACATTTGCAGAGAGGACAAAACAGTTGAAAGTATCAATCATACATTCGGGAAGAATTTTCCTGACCCCGTCCATAGCCTCCTGCTGTCTCCTGGCACTTCCAGCTTCCACCACAATAATATTGGCTTCACTGGCAAGTGGAGCAGTTAACCGGGTGTTGATCACTTGTTCGGCATCCGAAAATGCCAGATAGATTCCAGCTTTCGCGGCCCTGATTCCGGGACGAACGATTCCCTTTACCGGGAAAACCTTTCCTGGTAAGCTGATGAAGGAGCCAACTTTCAATCCTTGTGAAATTGCAAAGCTTTCTTCAAGCAATGCAACACCACGATCCTCAGAATGAATAAAATCCCCGCTGATAATATCAGAGGCCTGACATGAATTTCCACTTACAGCAGTAGGATTCCCTGTATCAAATCCTCCGACGGTAAAGTTCATTCCTGACCTCGGATCTCTCAGGGAAAATAACAGAAAGCCGGAAGCATTCAGCACAAAAGGAATCTTCCTGATTTTATCAACCACACTCAAAGGGATAAGCTTGGTCCTTGCCGGGTCAGAAAAGAAACCCTCTCTCATGGGGTCAAGAGGTGCCTTGCTCGCCGAAAGGGTGCAGGCTGTACAACCTTCAGATAGCACCTGTGTCGAGGAAGTCGAGTTTGTCTGAGAATATTCAAGTGGACCATGAGATAACGTTATTTCAGATCGAAAAACCGTCGCAGTGGAAATGCTCTGCAGCAAAGCGGCATCAGAACTAGCTGCAACAAAATGAGTGTTTGATTCAGTACTGGTCAAAGAAGTTTCACCGAAGTCAGGGGTTACAAGAACAGATGTTTTAAAGACAGTATCACGTGAAGTAGAAGCAATTAAAGTGGAGGGTGCTAAGCTAGTGGAACTTGAAGCACTGGTAGTATTAGGAGAACTGGGGGCACTGGTAGCATTGGTAGCATTGGGAGAACCGGGAACACTGGGAGTACTTGAAGCACTGGTTGCACTGGTAGCACTGGGGGCACTGGTAGTGCTGAGGGCACTGGGAGCACTTGAAGCATTTGAAGCACTTGGAGCACTTGAAGCACTTGGAGCATTTGAAGCACTTGGAGCACTTGAAGCACTTGAAGCACTTGAAGCACTTGAAGCACTTGAAGCACTGGTTGCACTGATAGTATTGGAAACATTGGGAGTAGAAGTCGCCACTGGCACCTGATTCTGGACTGGAATTTCTCCCGGCACAAACACCAGAAAATGGGTTCCCAAATTATTAAGTACAGCATCCTTTGCGTTTCTTGAGGTTGCAAGGGAATTTGCGAGTATAACCAGAAGCATTATTGCGAAAAAATGGCCTGCCACGTTAGCTAAAGTTCGCCCTTTCCTTCGAAAAGCCTCTCGTTTGGCTAATTTGATTAATTCTTTCATCGATTTACTTCTTTTCCAACCCGCCATCTTTCATTTGATAAATTTGATCTGCCCAGGATTCTGAAAAATTTCCGTGAGTAGCTACGATCAAGGTGGTTCCCTTGTTTTTTACGAGTACCAGTAGTTTTTCTATAATTTCCTTCGCGGTTTCAGGGTCGACATCGCCGGTCGGTTCATCGGCCAGAATCAAAACCGGATCGTTTGCCAGAGTCCTTGCGATAGCAACTCGCTGTTGTTGTCCAACACTGAGTTCGGAGGGAAGGTTGTCCAGTCTGTCGGCAAGTCCCAGTTCGCTCAAAAGCGCTTCAACTTTTTGCCGTCGTACACTCTCACTCACTCCCGAGTGCATCAAAACAGCTTCGACGTTCTCAGCAGCCGTCCAGGAACTCAGCAGGTTGAAATTCTGAAAAATTATGCCAATTTTCCTTCTTCTCAGCAAAGCCAGTTCTTCATTTGAGCAGTTTTCAAAAGGCGTCCCTTCAAAAGAAATCGAACCTTCTGTCGGGCGATCGAGTCCGCCAAGAAGGCTTAATAGCGTTGATTTCCCCACCCCGCTGCGACCTTGGATTACTATTACTTTGCCGTTTTCAAAGGAAAAATTTACTCGGTCAAAAACCTTTATTTCCTTTCCTTTCAGGAAAAAGCTTTTCTTTAAATCTTTCCCCTCCAGGAAAATTTTTTTTGAAATTTCTTCGGGAGCAACCATAAACCTGCCTCATTTCTTTATTTAACTTTCTAAGATAAATTAAATAGAACACTTATGAATAACAGAGAAAAAAACGTCTGAAAATTGATCGCTAAGAAGGTGTGAAATAATTTAAAAATGGGAAGTGAAAACAATCACAAACGTTTTCTGATAGCATTCTCGTGGATTGTACTTTCGTGGGTCGGTAAATTATTCACAGCTTCTGAGCTAAGTCGAAGCGACCAAAAAGTTGATTTATGCATTTTTTTAATACGACTCATTTTTTGAAAATCGATGTAATAGAACAATGGACTGTTATTATTGCTGTAATTCCGATCATATCTGCCTCAATGCCTCAGCAGGATTTTGTCTGGCAGCCCAGAGTGCAGGGAAGAATCCGGCAATCGAGCCTCCAATGAGCGCAAGAAGAATTCCTCCAAGTAGAACCCAGGGTGAAAAGGAAGGATTGATCTGAGTTTGTATATTAAAAATACTTTTTATGGGAACGGAGTACACGAATAAAACTCCGGCCAGACATCCTGTGATTCCACCGACGAGCGCTTGAACTATAGATTCGGTAATAATCTGATTCAGGACATTTTTATTTGTCCAACCGATGGCTTTCAGAATCGCAATTTCATGCTTCCTTTCAATAACCGATGTGTATTGCGATTTCATTGACAGGAAAATAGCCGACAGAGACAAGGCAATGGTAATGAGCCAGGCAGACCGCCCGCTGATCCCGATGACTTCAGAAGCGGGGCGATAACAAGCATAAGAGGTGACAAGTCCACTTTTTAACAGCTCCTTGATCTTTTCGATGCCTGCGTCCTGTTTCAATGCATCGGCCACTTCAACCAGTAGAATATTCATTTCCTGGAATAATGGAGATCTGATACGCCTGTTTATAACGCGCTCAGCATCTTTAAAGGACAGATAGATATCGGCTTTTGCCGGCCTGACTCCGGGGTTTACTATTCCTATGAGGGGGAAGGTTTCTCCGGAAATTTTCACAATTGAAGTTCCTATCTTCAAATTCCGCGAAATGGCGTAACCCTGTTCTGCAAGCGCAATTCCTGAGTCGCCGGGATGAATAAAAGAGCCGCTGATCAGATCTCCCTTTGCGCAGCAGGTTGTACCAACCACTTGATTGTTCCCGGGATCGAACCCGCCTACAGTAAAAAGATGGCCATCAACCGGATCTTTAAAGCGGAAAAGGAGGTAGCAGGATACATCCCTGAAAAGCTCCGGGAACTTCATTACTTCGCTTGCCAGCGAGACCGGCATGAGTTTTGTTATTACATCATTCGCAATAAACCCTTCATTCTTGATATCGAAAGGTTTTTTGTTGCATCCCGTACATTCCTTGCACATTTCCTTGCACCGCTCAGGAATTGTTCCGGAAGCAATTAGAGCATTCATTTCTTTTTCAGTAAGGGAGGCGACTTCCCCGCACCCAGGCAAAAAAGCCATAAAATGTACGCCTGTTCCCTTCAAAATAGAGTCCTCAACTGCTTTTGAAAAAAACAAAACATTCAACATCACAACCATTATTCCAACTGCGAGAAAAAAACCAAAAACGTTAGACAAAAAGCGGGCTTTCCTCCGCAACAATTCGCGAAAAACACATTTCAACAGGTCTTTCATCGGTCACCCACAATTGATATTCTTACAATAACTTTTCTCAGGAACAACTAAAAAGCATCTTGCGAGGGTAATAACAAGTTCGGCGGAATCAGGGCACGAGTTCGCCTTCTCCACCAAGTGCCAAATAACGGAATAATCATTCTGCCACGGTTTCTTCCAAGACGTTCAATGCAATCCCGGAAACTTTCTTTAAACGGTTGTCATTTGTCCAAAAAGCAGTGCAGTCATGAAATTGAGCTGTTGCAAGATGCAATGCGTCAGGAACTTTCAAACCAAACTGAACCCTCAGGTTTAAAGATAGGTCAAAAACTTCATCCACCATTGGCAATGAATCGGGGATAGCCAAAAAAGTCTTGAAATCATCGATTAAAGCCTGATTTTTTTCGCGACAAGGCCGTGTCAATACTTCTAAACGAACCAACGGGGATATAGCAAAATGAATTTTTTTCATCGATTCGATTTTTTGTTGAATAAAATTTGCATAAACCGGATGATTTTCAACTAAATAAATTACAATGCAAGAATCCAGGTAAATGAAATTCATTCTTTCTCCCAGGCGTTTCGGTTCTCTTTAATAGTTTGTTCCATTTGTTCCGAGCTTCCATTGCTTCGAGACTTAAATTTGGGAGATTGCAGTAATCCAAGAATCTTATCACAATTGTTATACTCGGCTTTTTCCTGAAAAGAAAAGTCTTCATCCAAAAAAGTAACCAAAACCTTGCACGTACGACTCACTCGAGCCGGTTCCTCCAGATGTAACCTACCCGAGCTGTCCAATGTCGCTTTTACCGTATGTAACACAGGTTAAATTCTCCAATTTCACTTATTTAGCTTACTGAAATTCTACACAATCACAAAAACGAAAGCAAGTTCTTTACAATAATTTACCCTATTATACGGTTTTTGAAAAGTTTTCAGGCAAAGTTTTCTCCCTGGAATATGTTGTGAACGACATTTGGGGAGATCAAATCGCTCAAGAACTTTTCAGGTTGGGTATTACACCAATAATAAAAAGTAATCAAGCAAATTAATAGGTTTGATCAAGCCTCTGGCGAGGTAAACCGTCTAAAAAGTTACGTTATTATTTTGTAGGATTGGTATTATTCCAGCTGGGAGTTCGCACGAATCGTGCCTGAATGTTTTTGGAAATTTCCCTTATTAGGCCGAAGTTCCGGACGCAAAATCTATTTAAATCCTAATCTGTAAACGAATTTAAGGCATTTTTCAGACGGCTTTTACTGGACAGTAGGAAAACCCTTGAAACCATCTTCAAATGCTATTTTCAGGCGTCAAATTTACATGGACAGAAAAAGCAGGCAAAAAAGGCTTCTTTTTGGCTTCAGGTCATAACAAGAGGGTGTTTTCACTCGGAAACTTCGGATTAGGCGTTAGGAAAGCTTCCCAAACAAAGGTTCTAGGGTGCTAAACAGTGTCCCATAGCTATTTTACAAAAATGGGGGGAAGTCAAATCAAAGAAAAATGATTAGCAAATTCCATACATTGTCCATTATTGGTGCATTATTTCATTGACTCTTTTTTGCAAATGAGAATAAACGAATGGTTATGCCGAAAAACTTCCGTTCCTCAGTAATGGGAAGAATTCGCCCCAATAATCTTGCACCGATGTTTTTAGTGTCGAAAGAGTGAGCAGACAAAAGCCAGATTCTTTTGTTTCCGGATGCTTTTCCATTTATCTGGGTCTGCCAATCAGCGAGAGAAACGAATTCATTTGGAAAGGGCTTTTTTATCAAATCAACTCTTTTGGAATAATAATCAAATGCAATCTGAACATGTTTTGCATCGAACAAAATCAGATCCCCGGGTTGAGCTGAGGATTCGAGATATTCGGTTGCCGACCGCCAGTCGGTTTTGGTCTTCAGATGAAAATAATTGTACAGAGTGAAAAGATTTCCAGCAAAAATGAAAACCAGGAGCAATATTGACAGCTTGGAAAGTTTTCCCTTCCAATCAGAAGTTCCTAATAAGCTAGAAACCAAAATGATCAAAGGTGGAAACGATGCGATAGAGCACCTGGTTACATAGATCGGGAAAAACACCAAAGAAGCAAGAAATGGAAAAATCAGACCACATGCAAACCAGATTGCGCAAAAAAGCCACGGGAAAAAAGGTTCATCGGTTATAGCCTCAAGATGTCTTTGTCCCGAGTTGGGAAATTCAGCAATTGAAAACACAGCATTTGAAGATTCCGAATCTGAAAATCCCGCATCTGAAAATCCAGGGCCTGCTCCCTCCCCTTCTGGGATTCTGCCATCTGGAAGCCCTTCACCTGAAAATCTAGAGCCTGCTCCCTCCCCTTCTGGAATTCTGCCATCTGGAAGCCCTCCATCTGAAAAGCCAGCACCTGAGAACTCAAGAGCCTGCAATTTGGCGGCTGGAGACCTGCCATCAGAAAATTCTTCTGCCATTTCCGAGGGACGATTTCGCCAAAATTTGGAAATTCCAAAGTAGCTGAACAAAACAAATAAAGCCACATTAATTACGCTGAACCAGCTATCGAACCTTGAAAAGTCAATTCCAGCATGGCTTGTGGTAATTCCCCCGCAGAATTCGACCAAAGAGAAAAATAAGTTTGAAATTCCTGGTTTGACAATCCAATCCAGCATTACAGGAGATCCTTTAAGCTGGCAGACTAACAATGGAAAATATGGTAGAAGAGCAATCAAAACTCCGAATTGTAACAGGAGCCATTTTTTGATCGGAAGCGGCTCACAAAACTGGCACAAACCGGTGTCAGTAGTTTTTCGCATGGTTTTTCTTCGGTTTTGGAAAAATATCAAACACAAAAAAAAGATATTCTGGGAAATCCAGTAAAAAACAGCAAAATTATGTGTGTAAAGTGAAAATGCGGTGAAACAAATGTACAAGTAATAATCACTTCTGGCAGGTGTTTTCCCGGAAACTCGCAGGAAAAAAAACATCGAAATCGAAACAAGTAGCGCCAGAAGCGAATAGCACCTTGCCTCCTGGGAGTAATGGATGTGAAACATTGAAAATGCCGCTAATAGAGCTGAAATAAGTCCTACGTTTTCGGAGAAAAGCTTTCTGGCAATGAGGAAGATTATCCATATATTGAGAACTCCGAATATTACTGACGGCATACGCAGCCAAAACTCTGAATCACCAAAAAGCGCGATCCAATAATGGGTCAAAAAATAATAAAGCGGAGGATGTACATCAAAAAAAGCTACATGGTCAACAATCTGATCGATACTCTTCCTTGCAATTGCAACTGTTCCGGCTTCGTCAAGCCAAATACTTTCGAACCCGAGATGGTACAGTCTCGTTATTGCACCCAGTACAAGTAATATTAAAAGGTAGAAATGTTTTTTAGTAATCGAATATCCCACTTTTACTCCTTACTATATGTATTTAAATTCGCTTTAAGCTCCGTATAACGTTTCCAAAATACGGTCGCATTATCCGGCGTTGTTCTTTCAGGAATCGTTATAACTTTTCACAACTTCTGAGAAGGTGTGAAATATTGGCTGAAAACGGAAGTGAAAAATATCACATTAATTTGTCAGAGAAGCTCTAAAGTGTTGTACTTTCGCATCATTATATTTTTTCACAACTTCTGAGCGGTGGGTATTAACCATCGCAAGGCCGTGCCTTTTGTGCCAGGGCCTGCACAATTCGACATTCAGCCTGGTGAGACAAGCTCGAAAACTTTTTTGTGGAGCTCATTTTCGTCCTACCATGATTAAATTTTCCCGGAGGGGAAGACGAAAAAGAAGTTCATCTTTTCCCAGAGTTTTGGTGGCCAGGTCCAATATTTTTAAAGCAAATGGATATCGTCGAAAGGTTGTACTATATTTTAAAGAATCTAGATCACGCCAAGGATCGAAATTACTACAAAAAATAACTTCAAAATCACTTTTTTTCAATAATTTGCTCAAAGTCTTTTCTGTGAAATAAAGAAGATGTTCGTCAGGTTTGATCTGGAAAATTCTTGTACCAATGCTTCTCAAATCAGGAGTACAGATTGTTAGAAATCCGCCCGGTTTGAGCCATCCGAAGATTTTCTTGAGAGCATGGAGAGGTTGTACAAGATGCTCTATTACATCCCCAAGGTTGACCAGATCGAAAGAGTGACTCTCAAATTCAGCCTCCTCAACTGATTGTTTTTTCACATTCAGATTCAAGTCATTAACACAGAAATTCACACAATCAGCATTTATTTCAATTCCAGTTCCGACCGCACCATTAGCACGTGCTTTCTGCAAAAATGCCCCCGCAGAACAACCTACATCGAGAATTTTCGAGCCCTTTACGATCGGTTCGAACACTTCATCTTCCGAATTTCTCCTAAGCAATTTTTCATAGATCCCGAAAAGTTCATCAGCATTCTTTTCAGATGCCGCCTTATTTTGGGAGTAATAGGTAAAAGGAGAATTCTCGGGTTGCCTGTAAAACTCGTGATTTTCCTGCTTTTTTGTCGGAACAAATTTCAATTTACAGACCCGGCACTGTACAAGATGTCGATAGTTACGCCAGAGTTGAACTTCTCTAAGATTCTGGCAAAGAGGGCAAAAATGATTCATTAAATGCAATCCTTTTTTGATAAAAACCTCCCCTTGATGCCGAGAAGACAGGCTTTTTATTGTTTATTAAGACACCGTAGAAAGTAGCTGATTCGATTTCTTTGAAAGCTGCTTTAAAACGAAGATTTCAGAGAGAAGAGCAGAAACTCTTTCTTTTTTCCCTAAGATTGCCTCTTCTGCTTTCTTTTCCAAAATTATTTCAGCGAATTTGCACAGTGTCTTTATTAGCATGTTTAGTGTTTTCCTTGCAACTTAATTATCACCCAAGCAGCAACCTGTACAGAAAAAAGGTGTTACCACCGGATAAAAACTGACCCAGGCACCGCCGGAATACTGACCCACGTTGCCGTGTGGGCACATTTTACTCTTTTGACCAAGCTTTTTCTTTAGTTGCTGCTTTTCTTTGGTGGGTCTTTTTTTCTTTTATGGTGAGTCAGAAATTAGCCGGGCCTTCCACAGAAAAGCAACTGTTAACTCCAAAACCAAGGAAATTACCTGAACTGGAGAAGCACCTCCCATTGAAAGCGACAGCAACAAAGAGTAAGTTCATATTGACATTGGCAATTAACCAAACAATTCAAAAAAAAATCGCGAAAAAATATTTTTTCCAAATTTTCTGCACTTGCGTTGGTGCAGGTTTATAAGGCAAGTATTTTTACTCTTTTTCGCTGGAAAGCAATCGGTTTTTTGACATCATGCACCTTTCATGATACATTCAGAATGAGGTCTAAGCATGGCAAAAGACTTAAAAAGGGTCCTGGCATCATTTAATCAATCGCTCAGCGGGAAAGAACCTGTTAGAGAATGGTTGAAGGATCTTCAGAAAACCACGTCCCTCTCTGTCAAGCGGGTTCTAGCCTGGCAGATTGAAAAAGTCATGGTCTCTCAAGGCATAACCAAAGCAAAAATGGCCCTCCGCATGAAAACAAGCCGCAGTCAACTCGACCGCTTGCTTGATCCCGACAATGACAGGATTCAACTGAACACCCTCCACCGTCCCGCCATTGCACTGGGCAATAGAATGATGATCAGTTTCGAGGATGCTCCCGCAACGTAAGATGGAGAAAACATCCGACCCCAAATTACCAGGTTGAACCACTCAATAATCGCCATTGTTAAAAACTCACCAAAGCTTTGCCGCCCGGGGAGGTTTTGAAGGAAGGAAAAATGAAAAAGAAAAAAAGGATTCGAGTCTTCATCAGAAAGCCTGTAACTCCGAAGGGAATGTGCCAATTAATTGAAAATGGAATTCCCTGTAATAGAAAAGAAGCAAGTCGTGGACTTTGTGGAATGCATAGCCAATACCTAAAGTTGAAAGGGCGGCTTGAAGAGTTCGCCCTGGCACCTGAGAAAAGAACTTTTAATTTTCGAGTGAAACCAAATCCCGAAGAAGGCGTGTGTCGCCTGATAGTAAATGGCGTTCCTTGCAGTTTGCCATCACGCAGGCGGGGTTTGTGTATTAGACATTACGCTGGTATTTGGCAAAGACCTGATCTTAAATTAGATGATTTTGCCAGCCCAGCAAATTCTCAGGAAATAGAATTCTTCAGGAAAAAAAATCCCCCTACTGGAATTTGTGTCGTTAAAGAGATGGCTGGGAAGGAAACGATCTTAAAATGTTCAGAACCTGTATTTGCAAGAGGCTTTTGCAAATCACACTACAGAAAACTCAGCCAAAGTCCTGACTTATTTGATGCTATCGCTGACCCCATTCGGGAGAAGGCAAAATACCGTCTGAAACAAGAGATTAAACCTGGAATTTGTGCCATTATCCAAAACAACGTTGGTTGTACCAATCCGGCGACTGGGAAACGCAGGGTTTGCCGAAACCATCAATTAACCCTTCGGAAGATTGGTTTGCTTGACGAGTTGACCAACCAATTCATCCCCCCAAAAACTGTTTTAGAAAAAAAACTTAACCAGGACTCCGTCGATGGCTTCTGTCAAGTTGTTGTTAACGGTGTTCCCTGCAGAAAAGTTCCAAAAAGGCGAGGAATTTGCTCTTCCTGTATCAACTTAATCGAAAGAAACCCGGAATATAAATTCAGCGATTTCGCTCTTCCGGAAATGCGGCAGGGAGAAAGCGAGTTAAAGCGAAAAAAAGAAATAATAAGAGGGTTCTGTTTGATTATCGAGAATGATGAACCTTGTCGAAAGGCTGCAACAATACGAGGACTTTGTCGGCATCATTACAGGATTCTTTCCAGTCGACAACGTCTTACGAATTTTACATTGACCGAAGATGAAGAGCAAGCGCTTCCGGTGATACCACATTGGTATTTCGACAAAAACGTGGTCATCGATTTTGTGATGAAAGAAGTTTTTCAGGACGCCGCTGTTCCCGAGGCTGCTGTTCTTGTACAAAAAGTGTTGGAGAAGAAGCTATTTGCCACAATTAGCTTTGATTGCGTTCGAGCAGTTTATTCTAAGTTGGGACATCGTTTGACCTGGCCTGTCAACGAGGGTGGAAAAGGACTTTCCTCGACTGATGCAGAAGTTCAAGCCCGAGAATACACTGGGAAGCTCTTTCACGGGCGCGGTGGACTTTGGCATATCACTGCGAATGACCCCAGGCATCTTGAGCTTTGCACTGTCCTGGGTAAGCTTCCCGTTCTGAGTCTTGAAGATGCGCTTGAGGTCTACCTATTCGGGATTGCGCAAACAGATTTCGGGGCAACTTTGTTCGTTACTTCCGATCGAGGGATACTGGAGAAGGTTACAGGGTTGCATCCCAGGGACGCTTTGAAAAATTTCAAGGTCATCCAATCAATTAAGTAGGCTCCGGAGACTTCATCATTTTCGTCCAAAAAATGTGCTATTACTGATTCCGTTAACGCGACCATGGACATTGGCGGATTTGGCTCTTTCAGAAAGAATGGAAAAAAGATCCGCGAAACTTTCCTTTCTGGATTTGTTCTGAATGAACTTTAGGTAACCGAAATTTTCGAAAGATTCAAATTCCTTTACCATCAAGGTTTAAGATTTTTACGAAATGCATCAAGTTGAGGAATATTGCATGAAACGGTAATTTTCTGTACCACTTGTTCCAGAATTGAAAAAAACATTGAGAATCCCATCATGAAGAGCATCTTTAGTTCAAATGAAGTTTGGGCCTTTCGAATTCTTCTCAAGAAATAGGTTGGCCGAAAATAAAAACGAAGAATCGCCCAATTTTTAAGAGTTTCAAGACACGATGAAGAAACTTTAGAATAGGATTTAAAAGGCAAAAATCCTGATTGATCCAAAGTCTCGTTTTCCCAGCCAAGGTCAGGAAGCTGTTTTTCAATCCACTTTCGAGCGGGTGTCTCGGGTTTCGGCATGAAAACATTGAAGGAAACAAAGTCACAATCCAATTCAAATGCGAATTTGATTGTTTGTCTTACACTTTTTTCTGACTCATCCGGGAATCCAAGAATAAATATTCCGAGACGATCGATTTTCTCATCTTTGCAGCAGGAAAAAGCATATCTGACTTTTTCCTTGGTGATATTTTTGTGGAATCTTTCAAGAATCGCTTCATTAGCGCTTTCCACGCCGAACATTATGGTATGGCATCCTGCGATTTTCATGGCTTTCAACAAATCAGGAGAGATGCAATCGGCACGCATGAAACAGCTCCAGGAAAAACCTCCAATTTCTGTCATCGTCTTACAGAGCTCGAAAGTCCTGTTTTTATCAGCTCCGAAGGCCTGATCTTTAAAGAAAATCTCCCTGATTTTCAAACTTTTCAGGAACCGCAGTTCTTCCACCACATTTTCAATCGGTCGAAGTTTGAAGCCCAAAGTACAATATATACAGAAAGCGCAGTTAAATGGACAACCAAAATCTGTCAAGACAGTTGCATAAGGATGAAATCGTGAAAAGGGGAAAAGATACCTGGAATTGATAAAAAGGTCATGGCGGGGAACTGGGATCTCAAAAACAGAATGTTTGGGAATAGCAGTTTTCCGAACAAAAATTGTGCCATTCCCTCTAAAAAACATATTTTTAATTGAGTCAAAATCATTTTCTAAAAAAGCCATGATATCGCGATTCGTAAAATCGAGAATGACTGCATCAAGCCATTCATTGCTTCTAAACACTTTTTCATCCCGAAAAACATCTCCTATTCCAACGAGAATCAGATTTGGCGAATGGCATTTCAGATTTTTAAGGAACCTGGAATCATCAGGAAAGGACGATGTTCCGGAAAGAAAAATTATTGCGTCAAAGTTGTCGCCCGAAATTTGTCTCTTCAATTCGCATGGAGTCGAATTGTCGAGAATAGAATCGATAAATGAGACCTGGTGCTTTTCAGAAAGAATTCCGCTCAAAAGCAAAAGATCGACAGGATGCTCAATGTAACCGGTTTTCGTTACTTTGCTACAAAAATAATCCCTGGAAAAAGAATGGAGTCCCGGAGGGTTGAGAAGGAGAATATTCATTTAGATTTCTTAAAAACCAATCCAGTGGCTGAAGGTTTCATAATTCCATAAAAAACCCGTTTTACGCTCTAAATCCAACTAAAGTACAACTTTCTTCAGATTTGCTACCGGAATTGCTATCTTATTCAAATTCCGCTTTACAGCTTCCTGGAGATACGAAAGATCCTGGGGCTGCAGTTCAAAAAGAGAAACAGCAGTATGATCAGCAGCGACTGTGCAGGGGCTCATTATAAGGGTTTTAGCAAGCTTTACATCCTTCAAATCCCCACCTTGTGGACCGTGTCTTAAGAGAATCCGGTATGCGTCAATGATCGTCAGTGTGGGAAGAATTCCGGCAACGATATCGATAAGCTTTGTGAAAGGGGAATGGATTTCGCCACGAGGCCCTCCAAGGACGCCCATGAGGTTTTTGAGTCCAAGAGTTAGCGTGGCCAGGCCATGATGTTTGGCAATCGGAACATTTATTACCTTATCCGCTTCAAGATAATCTTTGTAGACCGACCATTCCTTGAGAAGTTCCCCTTTTTTCAGCTCAATAGTTGTAAACCTGGAGTCATCTATATTCAGAACTTCCGCCCCTGCCGCTTCAGCTTTTTCACGAATTTGGCTGTTTTCATAGCACCTTCTTGGATTATTACAAGTCCGATCGAACACTTTCACTTTTTTGGCGCCCGCGTTCAATACTTCCTTGATGATTTCCCCTACTAAATCGGGATTTGTTGTCGCAGCCAATTCGGGAGAGCGATCCCAACCGATGTTGGGTTTTACGACAACAACATCTCCCTTTGCTACAAAACGCCCCATCCCACCCATTTCCTTAAGGGCAGCAGCCAACAATTGAGCCGGTTCCCCATTTTCAACCCAAACCACATCAGGAAATGCCGTTTGAGAAAGAGCTTCATTTGCTTTTTCAGAAACGCCATCCAGTGTATCTTTTCCAAAAGCTTTGGAAAAAGACCCTGTTCCTGCGGTGATGACTGAAGCCCCGATAATTTTAAGTAAATCTCTGCGTTTCATTTCTTTCTTCCCCTTTTTTCAATCTGAAATGCTAACCATTTCAACGGCCGCTTCGACGACGCTCAGCGACCGGCTTTCTTATTTACACTGGATCTTAACTGAAGCACCGATGTTGAGCTGGCCGAAACAATCCTAATTTCCGGGAGAAAACAGGCTTCCCTGAAAGCTGGTTTGCCTCAACTTTGCTCAACACAAGTGTCTCATAAGCTTCTTCACGCAGCAATGACATTTTTGCTTTTGTCCTTTTTACTCAGCATCAAGCCAGAAGCTTTCGGAATGACTTGAAAATTCAGGAGCGTACATGCACTGGATTTCAGAAATTCCGGTTTGGTAATGTCCACGATGCACAACTCTCAGGTCATACTCAAAGACATATGTTCCTTTGGGCATATAACTTATGAAGAAGTGCGTCGCAGTGTCTTTCGGAGATTGATAGTAGCCGAGCCCGTCCTGGTATCGAAAAGCTGAGAGTGCTTCGACCGGCTCAAGTCCACATCCCTTTTGATCTTTCAGATGGACGTATTCAAGATCCCGGTCAGTCCGGAGTTCAATTCTTACAGTAAGCAAATCACCAACCTTCAAAGCCCCTGATACTGGTGATATTTCAGGCCCGCGTGTAGTGTCTTTTTTGACAAACAAAGTCTTTTTTAGCTTCAGATTTGTCTCAGCGGGTGTAACCTTGGACATATCTTCGAGATACTGCCAATGGATTCCACCCCACGCAACTCCCTTGTCTTCCTTGGTCATCTGGATTTCGCCCATTTGAGGCTTAATTTCAGAAGCTGAATAGCGCTTTTCGTAGAAACCTGTACCGGCTTCTACTTTTTCAGGTTGTACTTCGGAACCGCCAAGGCTGATTTTGACAAGTTTTTCGGAAGCAAGAAGATTGGAGCCTCTCAGCAGAAGAGCATAAATAGCATCGGCTGTAGCTTTTGTAGTCTTCCAATCCTGGGTTTGTTTCTGTTTCAAAAGCCATACTTTGAGGTCTTCGACACCTTCCGCATCATTCCCAATTTCATCAAACACTTCTATCATCAGTGCCTGAGTTTCAATCGGAGCTCTGTACCAGTAAAATGACAACTCCTCATCGCGCCAGAATCGTCCAAGTTCAGGATCAGTAACGCTTCGTTCTTTAAGGCTCGCGAAAATTTTAGAGGGAAGTTCCTTGTCACCAAATCTTGCTTCACCTAAGGCCAGATGGCCCTGTGCCATTTTGCTTTCCAGTTTTAGCCAATATTCTTTTCCCTGTTTCAGGAAATAATTTATGGCAGGTTGGGCATGAGCCGGAATTGGAGTTTCCTTCAAAAAGAATCCACGTCCATAAAGATACATGGCAATTGTACTATTGATGTGCATTAATTCAGGATGCCCATCCCGAAGTATTTCGTTGTAAATTTTGACTATCCAGTTGTCCAGGTAACCGAGTGCCTTGAAAGCTGGTGCAGCATCAACATCAACCTTTAAATGACGCAATCTGCCAAACCCGGTGACGATATACAGGGTAATGAATTCATCCGGAGGACCGCCAGGAAACCAGGAAAATCCACCCGAGTCAAGCTGTAACTTGGACAATTTGTCAAACGCGTTCTTGATACCGGTATCAACGATATTGTCATCAAACAGTAGTCCTACTCTATGCTTGGCTTCTGTTTCATTCTTTGCTTCACAGACCCACGGCGTTTCCATCAACATTACATTTTTCAATTCCTGGTTTTTTTCCAGGTTGGACAAAAGAGCTTTTCCACCCTGCGCTTCGTCTTCCTTCCAGGCTTTGAAAACGCGTTTGATCTTGGGATCAGATTGGGCGATATGCTTCGCAAGACTGTTTGCATACAGTCTGTTGAAAATCTGTTCAGAACATTCGAAAGGAAATTCCATCAGATATGGAAGTGCCTGAACCGCATACCACGCCGGATTTGAAGTAACTTGTACGGTTAATGATTCGTTCTTGAGTGTATCGGATTTAGCTGAATCAATTAACTTCTGGAATTTGAAGTTCTTTGTTTCCGGTCCCCTGATTGGGAGTGGAAGCGCTTCCCGGACCAGGATTCTTCTTGAGAGAATCGGAAATTGTCCGGATTCTCCGTCTGAGAATTTGTCCGATGCGGCTACAACTTTGTATCCGATAATTCCTGCTCCGTCTGGGACAGCGAGCTTCCATTCAAAGGAACGGGATTCTTTTGCGGGGACTTCAAAATCCAGCTGGGCTTTATCCAAGCTGAATTCTGAGTTTCGTTCTTTTTCCGTCACCGGATCAAACACTGAAAGCTTGATTGCTCCCTTTTGGACTTCACCGGACAGATTTGTAATCTTTGCAGTAAATGAGAGTTTATCGCCTTCCCTCATGAACCTGGGGGGGTTAGGCTGTACCATGAGGTCTTTTTGAGTCACTGTTTCACCGACAAGTCCACCACCCTCACATTGCAGGCCATGAGCAAAGCCTAAAAACTTCCAGGTAGTGAGCGCTTCAGGAATTTTAAAGTTGATCTTTACCGTACCATCTTCCTGAATCTGAAGATGGGGATAGAAAAAAGCGGTCTCGTTCAAATTGGTCCGCGCTGAAACTTTGCTCAAATCAGGTGAAGCAGGTTTCTTAGCAGGAGCTCCTCCGCCACCGGCACCACCCATAGCCAGGTTTGCCTCTCCGGGAGCCTGGGCGGCAAGAGCTGAGCCACCCGCCATATCAGCTTTGGCACATTCCATCATCGGGGCGGCGGTAGGGCACGGCATGGCCATTTCGGATTCTTCCTTATCCTTTGACACTTTGGACATCATTCTGCCTACAGACCGCATGGGCATTCCTTTTCCACCGGAGAAGCTATCAGCTCTTGAACAAGCATCCGTGGCATATCCATAGCCATAAAAGTTCTGTATGACTTCCCAGGGGAATTGATGGTAGGTTCTTGTACAATATCCCCATGATTGGTTCCAGGAATTTTCGATGTGGTCCCAATTGCGCAACCGATTCGCAAAATGCAGCACCATACTGGAATAATTCTGCCTGAAAAAGTTGAACCCAGTCGGCCATGAATGTGCAACAAAAGCATCAAGTGACGCGTCATAAAGTGCAGCAACCATCTCAACCGCTTTCATCTCAGCACCAGGACCCTTGATGGCCACTGTCCAGGTTTCTTCCTGACCCGGTTGAAGCTTGGAAGTGAAGTGCTCAAATTTCAGCTTCAAAGCTTTGTTGGAATATGGAACCGTTACATTCGTCTGATTTGCATATAATCGGTTTTCCCGCAATTGAAGAACGTGGACAATAAAACCACCACGTAATGCTTCATCAACCGCAAATTCCACTACATGCTGAGTCGTTCCGGGGTTTGTCCAGTATGATTTAAGAATTTTGTCATCCTGCTCGATTTCCACCCAGGCCCTTCCTTTTGAATAGCCTGTTCCCCAAATAGCTCTGAATGTCTCTCCTGGCTCAATTGAACTATTTTCAGCAACATAATGGTTTGGAATAGCCACATTAAAAGTCTTACTCTCCGGATCAATTACTATAAAATCCTTCTGAGCAGACACTTCCTTGCCATAGCGATCACGGCTTTTCGCGATTATTCGATATGCACCAGGTTTAAGATCGTAAGAAACCGAGGCATTTCCATCAATTCCTCCGGTAAAAGCCGCTTCTCCGGCTACTGTTGCCGTCGCCCATGCCGCAATCCCTGAATCCTTGCCACCTTCTTCTCCTTCAAGAGAACACTTTACCGGAGCTGCAGGACCGGTTAAAGTATAGACCAATGCAGTTCCGTTGGCTGGAACACCCTTTCCATCCAGGGTTTTTGTAGTAATATTTACGAGTGCGGAATTTTTTGAAACGCACCATTCGGGAATAGCCAGGTCTATCTCTAAGGCTGAATACCCCAACCGAACTCCATTTTGTGCGGATATCGTCTCACCGGTACCATCAGTTACATCAGCCGAAACATTGAAAACGAACTTGGGTTCGTCCTTTTCCGGGACAGAAAGGTCTGGTTTGGCTTTGAAAACGATTTTAAATTTTCCTGAGTTATCGCTTTCAACAACACCATGCGAGATTTCCTGTGAATTCGCTTTGGGGCGGAACCACCAACACCACCACGGCATCTGGACTTCGCGGGTAACACGAAATTTTACTTTTGCTTTGTCAATTGCAGCGCCGGTGAATGCAATCGCTTCCCCTTCAACTGTAACGTCTTCTCCAAGCTTGCCACCCTCGGCAGGTGGATTGACAGTAACTTTGAATTTAGGACGTTTGTACTCTTCAACTCTGAAACCCACACTTCCATTCGGGCCAATAGCTTCAAGGCGCATCTCACCCAGAAGTCGACCGCTGGAGGGGGCTGTGAAAACACCCGAAATTGAACCGAATTCATTGGAAGTAAAGTTCTGTTGCGAAATTTCCTGGCTGTTTACATCTCTGAAACTAACTGTTACATTTCTTTCTTTAACTATTTCATAGGAATTTTTTTCCGCATCAACCTTTACCACAATTCCTTTGAAATTGATCATTTGCCCGGGCCTATAAATTGCCCTGTCAGTGAAGAAAATGGTTCTTTCGTCGGGATTTTCCTTTGATCGGGCGTAAGAACTTAAAACTTCTCCGTCCATGAGAGTTTCGCCTTTAGCATGGACGATGGCCAAAAGAGCATGGTCAGAGTTATTGGCAGTAAAGAAATCCAATAGTCCTTTGCTTTCTTCCAATTTGTAAATACCGTTTTCATCGGTATTTCCCTTGGCAACTTTTTTCCAACCACGATTGTAGTCGTAGGCCCAACCCTCAACAACCGCATCAGGGATGGGATCTCCGGTCTCATTGTCAAGGACAAATCCATCAAGATGCCCGCCCCGACCACGTGCAACCAGCCCAAGTGATGAAACCCAAACTCCTGTAATTCTCAGAGCATTGCTGTCAAAAGTGAAATCATCATTGTGACTGCACACCAGGTAATAAAACCCGGGCTCGAGATTCGGGAAGTCAACTTCCTGAGTCCGCTTGGAATAATCCGGAGTTGGGGGCAAATCGACTTTCCACTCTTTTAAAGCTTTTGAAGAGACTATTCGACGACGATCATCGTAATCAACATAATCAGGATTATAGCGATTCTTGCTTAACAAATTTTTCCATGAGGCCGGAATAACGCGGAAATGTACACTATCAATATTGCGATAGCCGATCTTTATCTTGGGAAGAGGTTTTCCCGCGACTCTATCGGTGGATACTTCAAGCTCTTTGCTCTCAATATTGGATATTACAGCTTTACAGTCATTTCCACCATCTGAATTGGGAAAGCGTGCCGCTCCCTCTTTTGCGAGCGCATAGGCATCAACGTTTTTTCCCTGACCCATCAGAATCATTGCAGCTTTAGCTAAAGCCAGACTCGAAAGCGGTGAATCTATATATTCTTGTGCCAGGGATTTTAAAGCTTTTAAGGCACGTTCATCGCAGCCCTCTCCGACACAGAAAGCTTTGGCCCATTCAAGCCGCTTGATTTCCACATCGAGAAGTCCATCTTTGTTGTTACTTGCTGAATGAAATTTCAACAACTTCTGAAATAGCTTCAGAGCTTTAAATTTGGGAGAGGAAACATCGGTTGTACCAGGTTCCCATTTAAGGAATGCTTCTGTATCTGAAAGAGCTGGCGACTCGGCACTCATCTCAAAGGAATCCTGTGGAAGAGCTGAAGCTTGCTCTCCGCTCATATAAAACTCCAAAGCCTGATGCGCCAAAAAGTCAAACAAGGTTGGCCGCAGCTTGATGGGTTGATTCCCAGCTTGGAGGATGTCAGAAAATTCGGTGACCGAAATCTTCTGTAGGGAATCTTCATTCCCAAGGGTTTCATCATAAATACTTGATATTTTCGCAAATAGTTTGGGGAGATCCCAGGTGGTGAAATCTTTTTCGTTCAATCCGGCAGTGGCGCTTCTATTCATAAATCGCCAGTTATTTTGCTGGAAATAGTGCCAATACCATCTCGCGAGGATGCACTTCATTATCGGTTGAAGAGATTTATCAAGTTTGGGGATTTCAGCCTCGAGTCTGACGATTTTTTCTTCGGCTTTATTTCCCTGTATGTTGCCTTCCAGAACTATCTTTTTTGAAATGGCAAGCGCAGCTTCGCCATATTTCCCATTTTTTAATGATTCCTCAATTATCGGATTTAGTTTATCGATTGCTGTCTGTGGAAGTCCATCATTAATTGCCTTCTGAACTTGAATCCATTCATGGCTATTTGGAGCAGCAAATCCTGGACAAACCACAAATGAAAAAATAATCAATGCACAAATTAAATTTGAAAAGATCGACATTTTTTCCTCCTCTGCTTTTCTGTTGAATTAGTTTAACATATAATACATGATCTAAAACGAATCAAATTATTTTGGGATTTAAAAAAAATTGGGAGAAAAAAATGTTAAGACACATCGTATTTTGGAAATTTAAAAAAGATGCCAATGGTGATTCATCGGAAAAAAATACCAAAGAAGCAAAACGCCGTCTTGCCACTTTGCCTGCTTTGATTCCGCAAATTCGAAAGTATGAATTGGGGATTGCTCAGAATACTGGCCCTGCCGCAATGGATCTGAGCTTGATTTCAGAGTTCGATGATCGTCAGGCGCTCGACTCATACATTAATCATCCGGATCATAAGAAAGTCAGCGAATTTATTAGTACCATCAGGGAAGCCAGGGCAGTAGTGGATTATGAAATTTAGATGCATCCCCTCAGGTCGTATGGTATAATATTTGCCTTCTATTATTTCAAGGAGAAAATGAATGCTCGAAAAATTCGCAAAGTTGCTTAACGCTGGAAAAGCTAAAATAACACCACTGACCGAAAAAATTGGAAAATTTCTTAATTCCGGCAGAGCTAAAATTATATTCATTGTTCTTTCGATACTTTCTACCGGTTTTTTTGGAGTTTATTTGTTGACTAAACCCCAGATGACCACCTGTTTTCAGAAAACAGCGTTTTATGCCATTTTTATTGCTTTCTTTACTTGGTTAGCTGTTTTTCCCTATTCCATCCCCCGCACCTGGAACACTCTGGTCGATTTTTTCCGACGGAGGGGATTTCCCATTGGATTAGCGCTTGTTCTGACAATAGCCGCTTTTTTAACCAGCCCAGTCAGATTCAGAATTTTAGCCGACGAGACCAATTTAATGGGAATGGCACAGGCAATGTATGACTTTCACGAATTTTACAACCCAACCCAAGTTTTGTACTATTATGAAGGAATTACCAATGTAATCTCGTCTGAATACGATAAACGACCGGTGGTATTCCCGTTTTTGGTGTATCTTGCACACAGCTTTTTCGGATATAACGACAACAACGGTTTTGTGGTCAATGCAATCTCTTCCTTTCTGTTACTCTTGTTTTTTTATGTGTTTTTGGAGCGTTTTTTTTCACGACTGCTCGCAACAGCAGGGGTGATACTTCTTGCAGCTTTTCCGCTGGTAGTATTGTGGATGACCTCCTGCGGATTTGAGATCCCCAACCTCCTTTTTGCAGTTCTGGCTTTTATTGCATTAGAGCGCTTCCTGGAACATAAAACCGCCCGGGATGCAGAATTTCTTGTTCTTACTTTGTTGATTTTGTCTCAAGTGCGATATGAATCCGTACTTTTTGCAATTGTAATTCTTCCGCTGGTTCCATTATTCCTCCCCTCATCTGAATATCCTCAATTGAGTTGGCGTACAATAATAATTCCGCCTTTTTTTCTCCCTATCGTCTGGCAAAGACTTACTACCTGGGGTCAGGCATTATTCCAGATGGAAGGAGATAAACCCCCTTTCAGCACAATCTGGCTGATACCGAATCTTAAAAGTGCATGGGCCTTTTTTACTGGAGCCAAAACCGCTTACGGAATGATACCGGTGGTTTTTGACGCCGCCATTTCAGGGTTCCTCCTGGCGCTAGTCCTTTTAATCCTAAGACGGAAGGAAATTTCCCTCAAAAATTTAACCCTTTTTGGAACCGCGTTTACCCTCATATTTCTGAATTGCGCTGTGCTATTTTTGTATTATTGGGGAAACCTTACTCTTCAATATGCCATCAGGTTAGGTTTGCTTTACGTTCCGTTTTTGGTTTTTTCGGTGATTTACTTTCTGAATTTTCTTACCGATAATGGTACAAAATTCCGACGTTCGATTATACTTGTCGCCGTGGCACTTTTGTTCTACTCCTGGCCAAGAGCGGGTATCAACTCATCGGTCAGAGAAATCCTTCTTTTCAGAGAATTCGCAGCGGCCCAAAGGTTTTTGAGAGCAAATTACCCCGGGAAGGAAATACTTTTGATTTCAGACCGAAGCAACTTGTACACCCCATTCAGATACAGCGGAGTCAACTTTGGCTATGTTAATGCAAATCCGGACGGAATAATGATCAATTTAAAGTATAAACTTTTCCAGGATGTCCTGGCCCTCCAACGAATCAATTACAAGGATGACAAACCCTGCCCGGAAACATTCCTGATGGATGCTTTTAAAACTGAAACACTTTTTGAAACACAATTGAGTGAGGAACAGAAATTGCGAATTGCACGGGTCAAACCCGCAAAGTGAGAAGAGTAAGAGTATTACTGACATGCTTAATAGTATTCTTTGTTCTGATTCCTTTGATCCGCTTTCTTCTGCACCCGCCTGCAACAAGCGAAGATTATGTTGTGTTCAAGTCGTGTGAACAGATAAATTCGGAGAACAAAACTCCTCAAAAGCTGAAAATTAACTACAGGTACAAACTCGTTTCAGTAAGTGCAGGTGGCACATATACCCGACTATATTATAAAGGAAGCGAGCTTCGAAGTTCAGATTACAACGGTTCCAGCGGTCAATTCACACGAGGAACCGGCGAATGCAGTGACGAGGTTGTTTTGTACAAATCAACATCAGTTGATGAAATAAGGATATTTATGGTACGGGACGACCCATGGAGTTTACTTGAATATAATTTTTTCAAAACAGATCGCACAATAAGGGTTCTTTCAGTAAAAATAAATATTGAATATCGCAAAAATACTGGAGAGTTAATTATCGAAAAATTAGAAGAAGCGGTCCATTGAGCGCTTACGTTGAAACAACCGAATTTCGTATTCAAATCAAAGGGGGAAGGGAGTTTTTTTCGAACCACTCGGTTAAACTTTCCTGTTCTTCAGTTTCAGGATGCGAACCTGCATCAGAAACTGCTTTTTCGGCCTCTCTACGCTCGATTCCAAGGGAAAGTAGCAAACAAATTGCAAATGTCCCTGTTCTTCCAATTCCGGCGCCACAATGAACCACAATCGTTTTTCCTGTACACAACAGATTTGCCATCTTTCTGACAAATTCTGCGAAGGCTTTCCTGTCACTGGGAACACCAAAATCCGGAATCCCAAAACATTCTCTCTTGAAAACAAAAGTCCCATCACTAATGGCACTTGCATACAATGGGGATTTTTCATTAATTTCATCAAAAGAAGTCAGACTAACGATGACATCAATTGAAAGTCGTTTTGCTTCATCGAAAAAATCATACAGCTTTTCAGCACAACCAGGCATGCTGTGAAGACATAGTCTTCCGGAAATCTTTTTGGGAAGTTTTACGAATCTATTAAGATGCATCTTTATGAATCAAAGACTGCATTAAAAGTATCTTCAGGCTCTCGCATCTAATTCCTCTCGAACAATCAGTAATTTTTACTTTATCCGAAAAAGCCTGTAGTTCGCCATAATGCCCTCCAAATTAGATCGTAGGCATTGTAGCATTATTTCCTTTCAATGAAAATCATTTTTCCTTGCCAGGCAATGATTTTGAATTTCCATCACTTCCCGCTGAATTTACGAATTCATGCTCTCCTTGCACAAAATTTAAAAGCAAAGGGATAAACAACAGAATCATTGCTGTTCCGATCAGCATGCCTCCCACCACAACAATGGCTAGCGGCTTCTGCACTTGGCTGCCTACTCCCTGGGCCATCGAAGCCGGTAACAAACCCAAAGAGGCTACAAACCCTCCCATGAGTACTGGGCGAAATTTGTCACGGGCAGTCTCAAGAATGGCATTTTTCCTATTCATCCCGTTCATGGTTAAGCGAATGAAATGACTTACGATGATTGAAGAATTCAAGATGGACACCCCGATAATCGAGATGAATCCCACAATCGAGGAAACGCTTAGCGATTCCCCGGCGAGAATGAGGCTAACAAGACCTGCAGTGATAGCAAATACAGGCGCAGCCATGACAATTAAAACGTTCCTGACCGAACTATAGAGAATGTACAGTACAGTCAAGATCAAAAATATCGCAATCGGAATTGAAATGACCAGTCTTCCGAAGGACTCCTTCATTTCGTTGAAAATACCGCTCCAAACCAGATAATATCCTTCCGGACATGGGATTTTCTCTACTTCATTCTGGGCGAGTTTCACAGTTCCCCCGAGATCAGAGGATTGGACCTCGAATTTGATGGGAATATATCTACGAAAGCCCTCCCTGTAAATGAATGATGCACCAGTATCATACCGAATGTCCGCAAGACGCGAAAGTTCAACGACCCCACCGTTTGGAAGAGAAATTGGAATTTCTCCAATCCTTGCCGGTTCTTTGCGGTACTCAGCCGGGAAACTTACGATCAAGGAAAAGCTTTTGTCACCTTCGATAACTTTTGTGATCTCGCGTCCACCCAGCGATGCAGAAACTGTTTCAAGAACCTCCTGCACACTGAGCCCGAGAGCTGCAGCATTATCACGGTTTACATCAATCAGAAGATTCGGTTGTCCCAGTTCGCGTAATATTCCTTCCCCTTCGATGCCGGGAATTCGGTGCAGAGCTTCTTTTATTTTTTGGGCTAATTCATCAAGGATGATCAAGTCATCACCGAAAATCTTGATGGTGTTCTCACCCTTCACTCCCGACATCATTTCCTCAAGATTATCCTGATTATATTGAGATATACTGATATCAGCGTTGGGAAAAACACGGGTTAATTGATCCCTGGCCATCTCTTCAATTTTGGCCTTCACCAAACCCGTCTTCCACTGATCATAAGGATGAAGCAGGACGAAATACTCAGAATTAAAGGGACCATTGGGGTCAGTACCGTCTTCGGGGCGTCCCATCTTAAAATCCACAGCCCTCACTTCAGGGAGGTTGCGAAGTAAATTCTTCGCTTTCACAGCATTTTCATAGGTTTTTGCGAGAGAAATGGTGTAGGGAAATACCATTCTGATATACATATTCCCTTCATCCATTTTCGGAAGAAACTCGGTACTGACAACTTTAAGACAGGAATACAAAATTCCTCCCACCAGAATGCCTACAATGAGTAAAATCGGAAAAGCGAAGGGTATCGTTTGTTTGATCAGCCAAGAATAGGCCGAACGCACAAGGGTGATCGGCTTGAACTCCTTATCTTCAGCGGTGGAAAGTAACCACGATTGGGCCGCAACAAGGTAACTGAACGTCATTACAAGAGTGAAGAAAATAGCGTACAAGTATGTTTTTGCCATAGGTGAAAACACCTGGCCTTCCGCCCCCTTCATCATGAAAATCGGTGTAAACGCAAGCAAAATGATGACAACCGAAAACAACATCGGTTTGCCAACTTCCTCGGCAGCCATTGAAATTGCACGAAAACCACCCCGACCCTTTTTTGTCTGACGAAAGTAATCTTCGATTAAAATTAGGGGGATATCAGCAATTATCCCAAAATCGATCGCCCCAATTGATAACAAATTAGCCGACTCCCCTTTGAAAGCCATGACAGCAAGAGTGATAAGAAGCGAGATTGGAATTACCAGAGCGGTTATAATCGCGGCCCTAAAGTTGCCTAGAAAGAAAAACAGTGCGATTGAAACCAGGCCAATTCCAGATGCAGCAGTTTCAATCACCTTCTTTACGACGGTAACGATTAGGTCCCAGCGTTCCATATAGGGTTCAAGCTTAATTCCTTTCGGCAGAATTCTCTCGTTTAACTCCTTGATTTTTTGGTTGACCGAAAGAATGCAAGGGATGCTCTTAGCATCCTTACGCAATACAACTGTTCCCATGACAATCTCGTCCCGCTCATTCAAAGCGGAAATTCCAGTCTTCGGGAGATTACCGATGCTCACCTTGGCAACATGCTTAACAAGGATCGGCTTACCATTTTTCAGGGCAACCACAGTTTTTTCGATATCCTCAAGATTCCTGATCAGACCCAGACCGCGAACCATGTAATATTGATCGCCTTTTTCAATGACTCGGCCACCGACATTCAGATTCGCTTTGGACAAGGCATCAATCAATTGCCCCAACGTTACTCCATATTTCAGAAGACTCTCAGGCTGAGCTATAACATCGTAGGTCTTAACGTATCCACCCTCGGAAACGACATCCTCAACACCTTCAGCCGTTTTGAGATACCGAGCAACAGTCCAGTCCTGCAAGGTTCGCAGATCGAGAAGATTTTCGGACCCCTTAAGACTGTACCGCATGATTTCCCCAACCGGATTAGGGACAATTTGAGGTTGTACTCCGCCAGGAAGAGCAACATTAGAAAGTCGATTTATTACCTCCTGTTTAGCCTCTTTATAATTTACACCGTAGGAAAATTTGCATTTGATATCAGAGAGCCCATAGAGCGATATCGAGTTGATACGTTCCATTCCATCCATGCCGGCCAGAACTACTTCAAGATTGACGGTAACCTGCCGTTCGACCTCTTCCGCGGAACGGCCCTCATAAATTGCGATTATTTCGACCAACGGCGGACAGGGGTCTGGAAACGCCTCAACATTCAAATTCTTGACGAAAAACAGCGACAGAACGAATGCTGTTCCTATCAAAATGAGGAACAGAATACTACGAGTCGAAACAAAAAGAACCCAACGTTTCATGGCGCTTCAGTCTCCATTACTGATTGGACAATCAGCTCCCCCGGGTTGATTCCTTCTACTGCGATGGATTTTTCCGAGAAATCTTTCGATGGGTGGATTTCCTTAAGTTCGAGACCATCGGCCTTTGGCACCTTGACGTAAAACTTGCCATCCTTAAAGAGCATAGCGGTCTTCGGAATAACCGGAACGTCCCTCTCTAAATCCAGAATCCTCATATGCAGGAACATGTTCTGCCGCAATAGATCAGTTCCGCTGGCGACTTTAATGTATGTCTTCACCGTTTTGGAATCGGTGTCTTCAATGTCACTCATATAGCTAATCACCCCGTTAAAAGTTAAGCTTGGAAATACGTCCGTTTGAAAAACCACTGGTTGGCCTTTCTTAACGTTAGAAAGATCCGTGTCGAAAATATTGGCCACGATTACAATTTTTTCAGGATTTACCACCGTTAGGAGCGATGTGGCAGTATCGAACCTGTCACCAACATGGGCCTGGATTTCGGCAACTTTGCCGTCGATAGGGGCTCTGAGGACGATGCTGTCCTGTAAACCCTTCCCCCCTTTAGTTCCAAAAATTTCCAACTTTCTTTGCAATCCTGCCAGTTGAGCTTTCGCCTGTTCGAAATTAGCCTCACAGTTCAATAAATCGTTTTTAGTCACCGCCCCTATCTCAAACAGCTTCTTGTTGAGTTGTAAAACCCTCTCGGTCTGATTGACCTGCGATTGAACGAACAACTCACTGGAATGAATGTCACTGACATCGCTGCATCGCAACTCGACGAGCGGAAAACCTTTCTTTACAGTGTCGCCAACATCCACGAGAATCTTCTCGACTAATCCCGATAAGGGCGTCAAAACCCTAGCACAGCCACGAATATCCGCCTGAACTACCCCAGGTGCGTCGATATAATATTGAATTTTACGGGTTGTTACCTGGTACTTCCGAAATTTAATCTCAGGCTCTTTCTGCCAATCAGATGCTTTTTTCTCTTCAATCTTCTCCGAAACAACGGAGTCAATCACCGGGTTTTCAGTCATCAATAGTGTTGGGGATGCCGCTATTTCTTCCTTTTCGGCATGGGCCAGCACTAACCTTGTTTCAAACCATGCCAATATGGACAGCACCCCAAGAGCTAAAATGCAAACAATAATGCGTTTCATCGGATTTCCCCCGAAAAAAGTTTTCCCTGGACTAATTCAACACGAGTTTCGTTCTATGCAAAAAATTTTTATCATCTTCCGCAAACAAATCAGGACCTTGGTGGAGAGAAATAATTTTCCGCATCAAAGCTTTGTGGCTTTGTACCGAATTCTTTGAACCGGACTTTTCCACAGTCTGAATGGTTCAGTTAAAAACGTGAGATCGCATAAAACTTTCAAACTAGCATGAGCAAGTTTTATGCCACTTTCGAGGGCAAGATTTCGAGGGCTTCTTTCTTTCCTAAAAACGAAAAGAACGCAGAAAATGTATTCCTTTTTTGCAGATAAAAATGATCAGATTGAATACTGAGCGATTTTATAATGTAGCTGTCTGACGGAAATTCCCAAAAGTCGGGCGGCTTCAGTTTTGTTGTCACCGGTTGCGGCCAACGCTTTCTTGATATATCGGATCTCTAATTCTGCTATTGCAGCACCAAGAGTTTCTGACAAATCATTCTCCATATGGTTTAATGACCTCTTCTGAGTAGCAGCTTTGATAGTCAGATCAGTGATTTCAAGAACGTCTTTTTTTGCAGTCGCAACGGAACGGTGAATGGACCACTTCAGCTCTCTGATGTTTCCAGGCCAATCATAACTCAAAAAAATTTCAAGGGTCTGTTCGGGAATATGCTTTACGTCTCTATTGTAGGCGAAGTTGGCTTCCTTTAGAAATGCTGCTGCCAAAAGGGGCATATCTTCGATTCGATCTCGCAAACGCGGTAGTTCCAAAACGATTCCGTTTATCCTATAAAAAAGGTCCTGCCGAAATCCGTTCCCTGGTTCACTCAAGTTTTTATGCGTTGCAGTAATAAGTCGGAATTGGGCTTTACGTTCACGCGTATCGCCAAGTTTGAAGTAATGTCCGGATTCAAGAACACGAAGGAGTTTTGCCTGAGTTTCATCCGCGAGTTCCCCTATTTCATCCAGGAATAACGTGCCTCTATCCGCACATTCGATCAGTCCTTCCTTTGCACCGGCAGCCCCTGAAAAAGCGCCTTTCACATATCCGAAAAGTTCACTCTCGAAAAGATCCTTGGGAAGAGTAGCACAACTAAGCGTCACAAGTTCACCCGGCAAACCGGATAACTCATGAATCCACTGTGCCAGCTTCTCCTTTCCGGTTCCAGTTTCCCCTTGAATCAAAATCGGAATCGAAAGGGGAGCTACGGTCGGCACTTGCTCAACAATGGTCTTCATCGCACCTTTTCCGGAGGTTATAAATGGTGGAACGATCCTGCTAATCTCGCGATCCAAATTACTGATTTTTCTTTTCAGGCTCTTGTTTTCAAGGTAGATTTCAAGGTCCCGCTTCAACTTGCCTACGTCAAACGGTTTGGTGAAATAATCCACAGCCCCTTCCTTTAAAGATCGAATGGCTGTTTCCACCGTAGCATGGGCGGTCATTACGATTACTACCGGGAATCGATCTGAATCTTTTAGATCTTTTATCAATTCTATACCCTCACCGTCCGGAAGACGAATATCAAGCAATACTGCATCGGGAATATCTTTCAGAAGAATCTCTCTCGCACTTCTGAGAGTTTGACAAACTGAAACATCAAACAGGTCTTCAATCGCCATTTGCAAAGATTCCGCGAAATTCAGCTCATCGTCCACAATTAAGACAGTTGCTTTTTTCTCTTTCTTACCCATGCATTTTTATCCGTTCTTTAGGCCACAAGATTTTAATACTAGCGCCACGCTCAAGTCTTGAGAGTGTTAATGCCCCCCCGTGAGCCATCGCGATTTTTTTTGCAAGATACAATCCAAGTCCTCCCCCCCGTGAGCGGCTGGTCACAAAGGGCTCTATCAATTTTTCTGTTTCAATTTCCGGAGGGAAACCCTCACCATTATCCTCGCAGAAAATTTCCGCTGAAGATTCTTGAAGGGAATGAGGAAAACAAACCCGTATTCGAAACTGACTCGCTCGTGCTTCGAGACTGTTTCGGAAAAAATTTTTAAACAACAAATCCAAATAAAATCTATCTCCAAAAATCATGGTACCCGACAAATCTTCCAATTGTAAAGTCAGAGTTTTGTCCTGAACAAGTCCTCTAAGAAAAGATTCGAAAGGAATCCACTCCCCGTTTCGGATGTCAATATCCTTTCCATACACCAAAAGATTGTCTATCAACACCTGAGTTCGATTAAGTTCTTCGCGCACAAGGTTGGAAAACCGCTCCACAAAATGTTTATTGGTATATCTGGAAGGCAACGTTTGTACAAGATTTGAAATTGTGGAAATCGGTGTCTTCAATTCGTGAGCAAGGGAAGCGGACATTCGTCCTAACAATGCCAAAGCCTTGTGGTGTTCCAATGCATTGCTAATTTCCGCATGCCTCATTTCAAAATCTTTTTTACTTTCAGTGTAAAGAACAATGGACGTGAAGATAACAATGGTCGCAATAATTCCTGAAATGTAATCAACAAAATCTAATATAGCTAGTTCAGATTTCAAAAAGGAATTCTTTAAGAAAAAATCCATTGAAAGGTTTTTGTCTTTAAGCGTGAACAAAAACTGTGATTCTCCATTTTCCGGTAACTTTTGGGGCCTTTTTTCCTGAACCAATACTTTGTCCCTCAACACGGTTTCGGTATATCTTTGTAAGAAAGCTACCAATTCATCAGAACTGGAATTTGGGGTGGAATCCTTAAAAGAGACAACGGCATTTTTGATCTCCCACTCCAAGGTCTGCCGAATTTTTTTCTCAACGGCAATGTTTTCCATCATATCTGCAATCAAGGTTACTACAATACCAAACCCCATGGAGGTAATTAGAAAGAAAACCACCTTTAATGATTTTTTTAAATGCAAAGGTATAAAATTCATGCAAATCAATCTGGTTCCTCATTCGAAAAAAAAGACCAGAATATTTTCTGGTCCTTTTTTTTTGGCAAATATCTATTTATGGGTTTGAACAGCAGTTGCAGGTTGTGGAGTCATTTTATTTTCGGTCTTCTCAGGTTCTTTGTTAGCAGCTTCTGCAGCCAATTTCAATTCGTTATTCGCTTGCTCTAAAAGTTCTTTTGCTTTTTGAGCATGCCCGTTCATATCCCATTCATTAGCTTTTTGCGCCTGAGAAATTTTCTCAAAAGCCTGTTGTGCCAATTTTTGTGCTGCCGCAATGTTTGGATGGTGTTTTTTGTTTACATTGCGAACGGGTTTTGCCGCAAACACAAGGCCACTGGCCAGTAGCAAACTAAAAATGACTCCGATGATAATCTTTTTGTCCATTTTCTTCTCCTTAAGAAATACGTTACTAAAAAGTACCATTTTTTTAAATTGTATGTCAATAGACTTGCAGTGCAAAAACAAAACTGATTTCAAAGGCGCTTGGATCCAGCTTGTCAAGCTGTGAAAAATTATAATGACTACAGAAAATACAACATCTAAAAACATTGCTGGTAAGGAATTGCGGTATTTGTCACTTCCATTTTCAGCCAAAAGTTCACACCTTCTCGCAAACTGTGAAATATTTGAGTTCCTGAAAACGACTCGCCGCTGATGAGTCTTTCAGGAAACTATTTTTTCAGATCAGGGAATTTTTTCACATTCTCTTGGCGACCGGCTTTAGCTACGCTCACAGTGCTATTTTGACGATTATCCGGAGTAAAAGACTTGGCACGAAAAAATCGAAATTAATCGGTACTTTAGAAAAAAGAAAGGTGTTTATCCTGCTACTGAAGCCACTTTTTCAGCATAGCTGATAAATCCCTGGGATGAATTGGTTTTGACAGATAGTCATCCATTCCAGTGCTGAGACATTTTTCCCTATCCCCTTCCATGGCGTTAGCTGTCATTGCGATTATTGGGACCTTTCGATTTTTTACATTCGAATTTTCACTTCTTATTTCTTTTGTAGCCTGATAACCATCCATTTCGGGCATTTGGCAATCCATTAGAACAAGGTCATAGGAAGTAGCTTCTAGACATTTTACTGCTTCCTTGCCGTTCAGAACAGCGTCGGCTTTGTATCCAAGTTTTTCCATGATTGCCATAGCAACTTTTTTATTGGTAAGGTTGTCCTCAGCCAGAAGGATTTTATATCTCTGCCGTTTTTCTTCGGTAATGGAGTAAACCGTAACCAGTTTTTTCTCCTCATCCTTTTCAGAATACTTTTGGTTCGAAAGGACAGTTACCAAACAATCATAGAGCACTGTTTGTCGAAAAGGCTTCGTCAAATAGGCGGAGAAACCAATCTCAGTGAATCGTTTGGCATCGCCTCGAATTCCTCCGGATGAAAGAACAATCAATAGAGTTGCCGAAATTGCCGGGTCTTGTTTTATTCTCACTCCCAGCTCCTCACCATCCATTTCAGGCATTTGATAGTCCAAAAGCGCAATCCGGAAGGGATCCTTTGCTGCAGCAGCTTGTTGAAGAAGGTTAATTGCATCAAGTCCGTTAACAGCCTGCTCTTGCCGGAAATGCCAGGATTCAAGAAGTTTTTCCAGAAGACGTCTGTTTGTGGCGTTGTCATCAACTATAAGAATACGTTGATTTGCCAGAATTTCGGGATTAAATAGGGAAGCTTCCCTCGCTTTTGACTGCTTTTCAAAAACTGCAGTAAACCAGAAGGTTGAACCAACCCCCACAGTACTATTCACTCCAATTTCACCGATCATCAATTCCGCAAGTCTTTTGGATATTGATAATCCTAATCCTGTGCCACCATATTTTTTTGTAGTGGAAGCATCGCCTTGGCTGAAGGGTTTGAAAAGTTCGAAAATTTTCTCCTGGGAAATCCCGATACCACTATCTTGCACTTCAAATCGAAGTCGCACATTTTTGACTTCTTCCAAGACAACGAAAATTCGAATGGAAATCTCACCCCAGGGTGTAAATTTAATGGCATTCTCGGTAAGGTTCATTAATATCTGCCTCAACCGCCCGGGATCACCTCGCAAAAAAACCGGGACATTTGGTTCCATTATCCAAAGAAGATCAATATTCTTATTCTTTGCTTTCAGGGACAGCAAGTGCACACAATCTTCAATAGTTGATCTCAGGGCAAAGTCAATGATCTCAAGGTCCAGTTTTCCGGCTTCGATTTTGGAAAAATCCAAAATGTCGTTGACCAGAGTAAGCAAATGCTCTCCACTGGAGCGGATCATCTCAGTAAATTCACGCTGCTCCTTCGTAAGTTTCGTTTCGAGAAGAAGCCCTGTCATTCCAATTACTCCATTCATTGGAGTTCTAATCTCGTGACTCATGTTGGCAAGAAAAAGGCTCTTTGTCTTGGAAGCGCTTTCCGCAGCACTTACAGCTTTACGCATTATTGCTTCGTGGGTCTCTCGACGAATACCCTCTTCCTGCTTATATCTCGTAATGTTATGAAAAATTTCGATTATTTTAGAAATCTCATTGTCCTCGTTAAAAATAGGGACGACACATATTTCAAACCAGACTTTCTTGTCATCGAGAAAAACTTCCCTGTATTCGACTTTTCGACTTTCCAGAGCTACTACTTTCAAACAATCTTCACAGGGTTGATTCCTTCCAAAAATCTCAAAGCACTTTTTTTCCTTAGTTTCAGTTGTACTCTGTTTAAAAAATTCATTTGCGGCTTTATTAAAGAAAATCGGGGTAAGATCCGTTTTCTGGACCCAGATGATATCTTGAATTTGATCAATAATTTTTAAGGGAAGTTCCGATTGATTATTTTTTCTCTTGAGGGTATAGTTTTCCCAACCCAATTTCAAAACAAGAACACATCCGAAAAATTCGAATATGTGTCCAAGGAAATTTCCCAAAATCGCTCCCAAAATAACCAAGAGAGCGCTAAGAAGGTAAAAATTTTGTTCGTACAAAACAGCTTTCAACATTGTTTAACCCAGCTACTCTTTATTAAACCCTTGAAGGTTTTCGTATTATTAAAGTATATCTCATCTTTTATGACATTTTCTACTGTTGGAAATGAAATACTTTAAAAAAGTAAACTTTCGAAGATTTTTGAAAATAAACTTTCTGGCACAGTTTTATCTCCTGAAACTTCTTTTTTGGGTTCATCACTAGTATTTTTCAAACTAATTTGCAAAAATTATCCGGGATAAAAAATAACAAACTCCGCACAAATGAATTGAGGATTAAGTGAATGAATCTGCCATGTGACCAATGCGCAACAAGTTGTTGCAAAAAATATACGGTATTTCTTTCGGCTTTCGACATTTTTCGCCTGTGGAATGGCACAAATATTCTTTTATTGGAACTGGTTTCATTTCTTCCAGCTTCTAAAGCATCAGGGGGATTCTCTCCATTTGCTTTTTCACTTGGCGGGAAAGGAAGGTTTTTACTTACCCTAAGAAGAAATCATGGAATTTGTGCATGGTGGAGCGCAGATAACCCTGGAAAGCATTGTACAGTCCATGAATTTCGGCCAGACGACTGTCGCTGTTATCCTTTCAATCTTTTCCATGGCCAACTTAAAGTTGCTCATCAAAAGATTTGCCCGACTGATTGGTCTCTTGTAACGGCTTTTGAAAAGGATTTTACCTCAGCAAATCAGCGAAAAAAAACAAATTTTTTTCAGTATCAAGCCTTATTGCAAACCTGGCACGAAGAAATCCTTCCGGAATTAGCCGGGAAATGCCTTTCGCTGAGCGATAAAAAAGGGCGTTTTCTTTCCTTTTTCCTGACTCAAACGGCACAATTGAAGGAAATTTACTCATGAAGCCACTTTTTCAGCATTTCTGACAAATCTTTCGGACGGATTGGCTTGGGGAGGTAGTCATCCATACCGCTTTGGATACATTTTTCGCGATCCCCTTGCATGGCATTGGCAGTCATTGCAATAATCGGAATCTTGCGGTTTTTTACTTTCGAATCTTCCTTCCTGATTTCACGGGTAGCGGCGTAACCGTCCATTTCAGGCATCTGACAATCCATTAAAACCAGGTCATAGGGAATCATCTCCAACTCCACGATAGCTTCTTTGCCATTGCCGACTGCATCAGCCATGTATCCTAACTTTTCCATTATAGTAAGAGCAACCTTTTGATTCGTCGCATTGTCTTCTGCAAGCAGGATTCGAAATCTTTTCCGCTTCTCTTCAGCAATAGAATGAACCGTAACAAGTTTTTTTTCAGCAGCTGCTTCAGGAAGTTTGCATTTGGAGAGAACGGTCACCAGACAATCATGGAGTAAATTCTGACGAAGCGGCTTTGTAAGATAAGCGGAAAAGCCTATTGCCATTAACCGCTGGGCATCGCCACGCAATCCTCGGGATGTAAGCATAATAAGCATAGTTTGCGAGATTGATGGATCCTCTTTAATTTTCTTTCCCAGTTCTTCACCATCCATTTCGGGCATTTGAAAGTCCAGGAGGCCGAGTTGGAAGGGATCGCCATCGGAAACAGCTTTCTTCAGCAGTTCAAGAGCATCAAAACCATTGGAAGCCTGAGCTTGGCGACAATGCCAGGCTCCAACGAGTTTTTCAAGCAAAATTCTGTTTGTCTTGTTATCATCAACAATTAAGATTCGCTGATTGCTCAGAACATCAGGCCTAAAGGGGCTAACTTCCCTTGGTTTCTCTTGTTTATCCAGATTCACCGTAAACCAAAATTTCGATCCCTTGCCCTCATTGCTGATAACTCCTATTTCACCACCCATCATTTCCGCCAGCTTTTTGGATATTGAAAGTCCTAAACCGGTACCACCGAATTTTCTGGTTACCGATTCGTCAGCCTGACTGAATGGCTTGAATAGGCCTGAAATTTTTTCCTTGGGAATTCCGATGCCGGTATCCTCAATTTCAAATAGCAATCGCACCTTTTGAGGTTCTTCCGAGATCAATAAGATCCTTATTGAAATTTCTCCGGTTTGAGTAAATTTGATGGCATTTGCTGCCAGATTCATTACAATTTGTCTTAATCTTCCGGGGTCTCCTCGCAATAAGGAAGGAACATCAGGATTAATAAGACAAATAAGCTCTATTTTCTTCTCATCTGCTTTCAGGGAAAGCAGATCGGCACAATCTTCAATGGCCAGTCTAAGATCAAAATCTATGCTTTCCATATCCAGCCTTCCTGCTTCAATCTTCGAAAAATCCAGAATATCGTTGATTAAAGAAAGGAGGTGCTCTCCACTTGTGCGTATTATTTCGGTAAATTCACGCTGTTCCGCCGATAACTGGGTATCAAGCAGAAGCCCAGTCATTCCAATAACCCCGTTCATCGGAGTTCTAATTTCGTGACTCATGTTGGCAAGAAACAGATTCTTTGTCACAGTGGCACTCTCAGCTACAGCAAGAGCTTCCATCAATTTCTTTTCGTGACTCTCCCTAAAGGCCAGCTCTTCAACTTTTCGCTTGGTTATGTCCCGCAAATTTTTTACATAAAGACAAATCTCCTGATCCTTGTTAAAAAGGGGAAGAATTCGAACTTCAAACCAGGTCTGTCTTTCCTTGCAATAAACTTCTTTACTCTCAGCTTTTCGACTTTTCACTATTACATCACAAAGGCAATCTTTACATGAATGATTTCTGCCCATCAATTCAAAACACTTTTTCCCGGCCAGTTCACCTTTTTGCAGTTTAAAAAAATCGTAACCCGCACGATTCAGAAAAACTGTAGTCTGATCAGGCTTTTGAACCCAAGTTATATCCTGGACTTCATTTATTACTGTTTGAGAAAAATCCTGATTGCCATTTTCGCTGACAACATTACCAAATTCTCTTAGTTTCCAGCTTCCAGCCAGAATCAGAAAACATCCTACGAACTCGAATATTTGTCCCAACAAATTTTTTTGCGTCATTCCCAGGAATATCAGAACAAAAGGAATAGATAAAAAGTTGTGATAGGAAGATGATCCTTCTTTAAAAACCCATGATCGTCGCAGAAATTCAGTTAAACCAAGAAAAGACATCAATTGGAAAAAAATATTAATCGAATAATTCGAAACGAATATTTCCAACCATTCAAATATTCCCTGACAAACGGCAAAAATAGCTAAACACAGTATGGGAAAAGGCTTTTTTATGCCTTGTTTCGAAAAAATTAAAAGAAAAAATGTTAGAAAAAGGAAAAGTCCGCTAATCAGATGGAAAAAATTCTCATGAAAAAACGTCATTGCCATCGCAAACTTATACCTTTCCCTTGAATTTTCCTTAACCCAACGTTTCAATAAACCTTTTTTTCACAAGCGTATTGCCTGCTATAGTAACAAAAGCTGACCAAATAAAGAATCAAAAAAATACCTTACACTTTTCATAGAACAAACAGTACAAAAGAATTCATGTCATTGTGCACAAACTGAGCCAATGCAACAATTTCGCTGCTTACAAAAATTATTGGGCTTTTTTAACTTTCCATAATACGAGAAAAAGTCCCAACTGAAAAACAAGTATCGTCAATCCGCCGGAATGCAGAATGAAAATCGAAATGGCCGATATTCCAAGGCTGGCGAGACATGAAAGATCACCGCGGCCTAATTCCAGTTCTCCTATCCGATAAAACACGAATGCGCTAAAAGCGACAAACACCATGCTCAGGTAATCCATTTTCTCTCCAACAAACAATTGTATGCTTTGTTGTTAAGAAATGTCAAATTGTCAAAACTGAATTTGATTCAAGGTCCATTCCCGAATTTGTGTAACGAGAATAGGTTCAAGTAATGTAAACACTGAATTCTCGCCTCGTTACACATATTTAATGTAACGAGGCAAATTCCCTTAGGTCCTTTATTTTTGCTGGTTTCCAAGGATTCCTCGTTACAATTTCCCGGGAATGCAGGACTCAAGTTGCAAATGTATGAAATATTGCCAATCGGATCTTCAGAATTCCTGTTGTCGTAAACTTCATTTTCTTTGATTGCTTTACTCTTTGTTGCTGCTAATTTCCAGAATAGCTTGCTGATTTACGTAATGTTGGTTAAAATAAAATGTATCTGTGATGAATAAAGAAGATTTTTGCTTTTTTTTTAGGAGGTTTTTGATGAAACCCTTACACCGAATAATTCTTCCATTGATCATTATTGCCATTATTGGGTTTTTAGCACCACTGGAAGCCCGGCCAATTGTAGGAATTGATGGACTCATCAGCGGGGTCCCAATCGTTACCCAAAAAGGCTTCACGATAGCTTTATTGGGCTCAAAACCAGCTGATCATGATGAAACCCGGGAATTTCAGGCAATTGTTAATGATGTCAGCGATATCGTTCACATTGCCGAATCACTCGGAGTAAACATTTCTTCACATCCAGTGAGAATTCTTTTGCTAATGGATACAAAATTTCCCTGCCGCGATCTTTGGCGTTGCTTTGGAGCCACACCGGACGATACATTTTTCTCGAAACTGGAAGATGAGGTAATGCTCCAGAACGCTTGTACAAACGCCATGGAACTTGCCAAATACCAGTATGGTTTAAGAAAAAAGTTTTCTCTCCTTTACGGCCTGGATGGACTTCCAAGTGCTTTTTTTTCCAAAGTCGGGAACATCGATGTAGACCAAACTGTTCTTAGGGAGAAGATAAACCAATTTAAGGCCAGTCTTGATAAACCCCTGCGGGAATGTTCAAAACTTTATTGTGCCTCAGGACGGGCTTGTTACGATAGCATCGAAGAAACCGTCTGGGTACCGGTCAATATAACCAAGCAATTTCACAGATTTCAGGGAGCGATCAACCACGAAGTGGGACACCATGTCTTTTTAGTTATTTCCCAGCGTGTCGTCAACCAAAATGATCTAACGAAAGGCCTTTCCTCGGGATGCATTGATTTGCTCAAATCCTTCCATCTCCTTGCGGAAAACGAATTGTTTGCAGACTATATGGTGGTTTCCAACAGAAATACCAATATTATAGACATCAGTTGTTGGAAAGGAAAACCACTTTCTGACGAGCAAAAACGCTATTTCAGCAAAGACCGAACCCTCGAGGAATTTCTGGCAGATTCCACCAGTAACGCTTCCACTTCCTTCTTTTTTGTTGAAGACCACAACATTTTGAATCCTATCCGAACTTTGCTGTGGCATTTAAAACTCAAACTTGGATTACAGATTGCAAACAGAATAATGCTTGGAGCCATCGAAGAACGTCTGAAAGACTTCTTCCTCAAAGATATTTCAACATATAAACATAAAGAATGTTCGACCTTCTCACCGGACGCATTTTCCTTGGAAGAGTATCCCAATGACATTGTATCCAGCAACCAACGTTTTTATCGATGTTTAGCCCGAGTTGCCGAGAAAATCCTCTCTCCTTCACAAAAATCAATGTTCGACGAAGTTTCCAAAACTGTGATGGGAAAGTACCGGTAAAATATTTTTCCGAATTCATGCGGGATGCGTGAAAAGAAAATGGTATCATCTCAATAATTCGTGGAAAATTTATATTACCATCCTCTCAAACCAAGTAATACCAATAATTAAAAGTAATCACGCAAATTTATAGGTTTGATCAAGCTTCTAGCGCTGAAAACCGAATAAAAAGTTGCGTTATTATTTTGTGGGATGGGCATTACTCCAGGATTCAATCTAAATTATTTTTCTGCAAACTACTAACAAAGTTATGTCGTCATCCTGCTTACGACCACAAGCAATTGATTCATTCCATAAAAATAGGTTATTCATGGTTTCCCAGGCACTAGGTTTTTTCATACCAGGAAGCATTTCTGCCATTTTCTCATAGCCAACCATTTCACCGAAAGTATTTCGTGTTTCGACAAAGCCATCTGAATATCCTAACAACCATTCCTCGTTGCAAAGAGTTCTGGTCACCGATTTATATCCACGGGTCTTTGCACCAAGTGGTACGCCAGGAACTTTAAATTCTTCAGCTTTCTTCCCGTCAATAATGTATGGAAAGCACTGCCCTGCATTGGAAAGTGTCAATAAGCCATTCGAGGTATCAAAGATTCCGATCATACAGGTCATCATCCTCTTTTTTTTCAAAACAGTGGTAATAATAACTCCAAGATGGTCCAAGATGATTTCTGGTTTGTACAAATTGGAAGTGTGAAAAACAGCCGCTTTAGCCATTCCAACGACTAAAGCCGCAGGAATACCATGTCCGGTAACATCCCCAAGTACAAACAGCACTCTTTTTTCGTCAATTTCAAGATAATCGAAATAATCACCCCCAACTTCGGTTGTAGGCTTGCACTTTCCGTAAAAAATCCAGCCATTTTTTTCCAGAGGTTTCTCAGGAAAAATGTTTTCTTGGAGGGTTCGAGCTATTTCTAGATCCTGTATGCTTTCCAGCATCATGTTAAATGCAGAAGCCAATTCGCCAAATTCATCTTTTCCCAAGTCCCGTACTCGGTAGGAAAAATCCCTGTTTTGTAAGGCGGCAATCCCAAACTTCAAGTCGTAAAAAGGTTCGAGAAAAATCTTTTTTATTATCATCCATGCTACCAGAAGAGCACCAATTATTCCCAAGATCAAATTACGAAAGTTTTCTTGTAATCTGGAAATTTCATTTCTTATTCCAATGTCAGAGGAAATTAGGCCCAATGTGTTGTATTTCATCTGATTAAAGGGAATACGGGTGAAAAAATATTTTGCATAGGGGAATTCAATAATCTGGCTCTCCGGTATTTCTATATTTCTTTTCCAAAAAAATGGCGGTAGCCTTGGATCTTTCTCTAACCATGGAATTGATGTAAAAATTTTACGACCGAATTTTGTACGGGCATACATATCAAAACTGGCCCCAACCCCAGTTAATTTCTTCAATACTCTTGCTAAATATTTTTCTTCAACAGATTCAGGGACCCATGCCAGAAGAACCAAATGATGTATTTTTCCAGTTTCATTTCTTATGGAGTTTAGGATTGCAATAACCTGGGAATCAAAAAACTTAAATATTTTAAGTTGGTCCAGATTTTGAGAAAAGAGAGAAAAAATGTATTCCAGGTTCAACCCGTAAGTTTCACCAACCACGCTAACCATCTCGCCCTTAAAATCAGATTTTTCCTTTAATGCTTCGTTATTCAACTCAGCAATCAATTTTTCCATACTTTTTACCATGAGTCTGAATGTTTTGTTTATCAAAGCTTCCTCACCCGACCCTTTTGAGAAAATACTTTTTCCGTTTTGCCCGAACAACTCGACCATCGTTGGAGAATATTTTTGAAATATTTCCTGGAGTCTGTCTTTCAGAGTTTTTTCCAGCTCAAAATCAGATTTCGCTTCCACATTTAACAATCGCTTAATCTGAGTTTCAAAAATCCGTATTTCCTCAAAAAACATTCGATCAATTTCTTCAAGATTTTTTCTTTGCTCATTTATAATTCCTGTTTCCAAAAATTTTCGTCGTTCATCAAGACGTTCCCTAAAGTTAAAAAACATGAAAAAAACTAGAATAAGGGTGATTAAACCAAGCAGATTTATCAACTGATCGCGAAGAGTGTTTGTATGACCAGAATGTCCAACTTTTAGCATAAACCGACAAACTATGAAAAAAAAGACCAGCAGAATCACATCAAGCATTTCTGAAAACTTTTTCAGAAAAGCAACATTAAAAGATTCCTTGCCGTAAATGAACCAGAATCTTTCCTGATAAAACCTCTTTTGAAACAAACAGTTTCCAATCAATTTTTTGTCTTGGTGATCGTCACACAAAAAATCCAAATATTCTTTTTTTTCGCTGCTCCCTGAAAAAAAACCTGGAGAGATCAGATGAACTAATTTCTGGGAATCCACCTCATCACAAAAACAGTTGGGATCCCAAAAATTCCAAAGGTATTTAAACTGGCTTGCAATTGCCCATTTCCACCCCTGGTCCATTTTGCAACGGACAATTATCAATCCCCTATCAAATAAAGTTGAGACAAAAAGCATATCGAAGTCAGGATTTTTGGGATTTTTATAAATTGACCCGTCTTTGCCAAGATCCCGTTCTTTAAAAGGCTTCCCATCAAGGGGATAATCTCTCATCATTTCCAGTGGAAAAAAGTCATTGTCTCGAATCTCTCTGAACTGTTTATTTTTCAATTTTTTAATTGATTGGATAAACAATGCCGCTTTATCCGGTGCTATTTTCAAATCGGAGGCTTCTTCCAAAAGAGCTCCGTTCGAATCAAAAAGCGCCATTTGGAAAACCCCGGAAACCTCATGACTAAGTTCTTTTAAATCTGTGCGCAACCATTCTACCTGCTTTCCCGCAATGAGACATTGCTCAGATAACAACGTCAATCTGTTTCTAAGCAAGTCTTCAGGTTTCATCATGGTTTCAATTGATGCAACTTTTCCCCAGCACTCATTCTCTACTTCTATACGAGCGCCGTCGAGCTCATCTTTTAAAACGTCCTGACAATAAATTCGGAGCATAAAAAATGGAGATCCAAAAAGAATTAATTGTAAAACAAAACCGATCCCGAAAATAAATTTTCTGCTCCCATCAGGGCTTTTGGAGTCAAAATTCCGGATTGTGCGGGTTGTCCAAAAAAAGACAAGCAGGAAAAACATTATCAACAGGGCTTCCCATTTCAAATGTTTGCTTGAAAGTTCTTCCAGTTCACTGTTTTTCTGACCAACCAGAATACGACGATCCTTTAGGCCAATGATTCCAGTGATATAACCCCCACAAGCTAAAGTCACCGGAGAAACGTCCTCGATTTTCCCTTTAAGCAATTCACGAAGTTCCCTGCTCACATTGAAGGGAAAAGATTCCGTCGAAAAATTGTAAGGATCAATTACTTCCACGAAGATATCACTTCTGATCTTTTGCAAAGAATTTTTCAAGTTTGTCTCAAGTAATAAATCATTTTTAGCCAGGTTTTTTTTTAAAAATCCGAGCAATAATCCGTTTTTAAAAAATTGGGAAATAAAAACCGAACCAAAGGGGCCTTCACCCCTCAAGGGAATAACATCTCCTCCAAAATCAAAATGCGTGTCCAGAAAAATCCCGTCTCGAGGCAGTGATCCCTTAAAAAAATAATCATAGCGGGGTACATTTTTTTTGAGAACATCCGGAAATCCTTCTTCTAAACACTCCAAATCATGAAAGAGGTTTGTGGCATCCACCGGCTTAATTTCGACTGAAGTCGTGGATGCGATTACCTTGGCATATTTATCAAACAAAAGAAATTCAACTTCCCCAGGAATTGTTGATTTAAAAGAATTGAGACCAGATCGAAAAAAAGAAACTGGGTCACTCGACCAGTAAGCATCCTGTGAGAAAAATCTAAACTGAACTCTCAGAAGTCTTTCCCAATCACGAAGACTTCGACATTCTCGAAGAAAGTCCAAAAAAGGTTGTTTATCTTTCTTGATAACGTCATTAGCAGAAATTTGATATCCAATTTCCAAAGTTCGCAGACAAAGAATCGCCATAATCAGCCAGAAAAGAAGATTAAAACTTAGGATTCCGATTTGCCGGTTATTTTCCTGTAACTCATTAACTGCCATCTTCCAACCTTTCGCTGTTTTTAAATTTCTGACAAATTACAAGGGTAATATCATCGAGCTGTGGAGAAACATCAGTCATTGATTTCAACCAAATCAATAAACTTTCTTCGGTTTCTTGAGGAGTTTTCCCGATCTTTCCGGAAATACTTGAAAAAAACTTTTTAAAACCCAAGATTTCTCCTTCCACATCACGGTATTCAACAATTCCGTCAGTGTAAAAAACAAGCACATCATCCGGACTTAAGTGATGTTCAATGGTTTGCATTTCTCTTGATCTCTTTATCCCAAGCGGCAATCCCGGCAATGCCATTTCAATTACTTTTCCATCTCTGATTATCAAAGGATATGTCTGTCCTGCATTTGAGATGGTAATTTTTCCTTCGTCAGCATCAAGAAGACAGGCAACACAAGTCATAGTCTTTTTCCAACGAAGAGTTCTAAAGAAAACCGAGTTTAAAATTTCCAGGATTCCATTTGGGTTAAGTGGGGAAAGGGGGTGCGAAAGAAGAGCTTTGGCCATGGCGACAACAAGAGCAGCAGAAACACCATGTCCAGCAACATCTCCCAGAATTATCAGGGCCTTGTTCTTTCCAACCGGTACGTAATCAAAATAGTCTCCCCCCACCTGCATTGTTGGTATGCACGAGCCATGGATTCTCCAATCCTTCACCTCCAAAGCCGATTCAGGAAAAAATCCCTCCTGCAAAACCTTTGCAACCTGAAGTTCTTTCATGCCATCCATAATCCGATTAAAAGCAACGAGTAGTTCAATCCATTCTTCCGATCCCAAAATCTCAGACCGAAAATCGAAATTTCTGCATCTGAGCATTTCGATTCCGAGTTTAAGGTGAGAGGCTGGATTAATAAAGCGTCTCGACAGAAAGATCGCAGATGAAACAGCAAAAACAATTGTAAAAAACAATAATCCAAAAATTTTATTCTTCAAACTCTCCAACTCACGTCGAATCATTAAATCAGATGTAACCGAAATTAAAAAACGGTTTTCAAGCATCTCACATCTGAAGCCGCATAATAGTAAACTTCCCCCGGATTTCTTAATTATCTGGGTTCTCACAGTTCCGGCTGCTCCAAGTCCATTCATAAAACTAACGATTTCTTTTGGCCACTTTTTTACAGGTGGAAGTCTTTTCTCAAGTTCATTTCCCCAGATAACCCAAACACGGGTTCGAGGAATTTGTCTCCAAAGCTGTAATAGCCTCTTTTTAATGTACAGTTCTTCGAACTGCTCTTTTTCCCAGAAAGCAAAAAGAATATGGCTTGGATTCCCAGTCCGATCGCTAATTAGAGCAGAAAACAATACAATTTTCAAATCACCTATATTTATTAATGAAGTGGATCCAAGGTTGGAAGCAATCATCGCGAAAACCAAACTTTCCGAATCAAGATTTCCCATATTTTCGCGGGCCGACTCAAAAGTAAATTTTTGTCCTGGCTTCACTTGCCCAGAAGCCACGCGATTTATTATTCGAACAGCAGAAGGCCCAAAATCCAGGAATAAAGATTCACAAGAAGCAACTTTGAAGTTTTTTTCTTTTCGGAAAACAAGCTTTCCCCTGCGATCAAAAAGTCGGACATAGTTTAGCTCATTTCGATGAACAAAGTTTTCCAGGTTCCTAATAACCTCTTGTTCGGATTCAGATTTTCCAAGATTATCAATATCCTTGGACAACTCTTTTCCAACTCCTTTTACAAATAGCTGAAAATCCCCGTCGAATTTATTGAGGCCAGAAAATACGTGCGCAAAAACTTCGCTTTCAATAATAAGCTTTTTATCCCGGAGGAAAGAAAATGCATTCAAAATAACTATTAAAACCGGAATGCCTGCAGAAGCCAAAAATATCAACAAAAGCTTATTTTTTATGCTTGCCAGATTTTTAAAATATTCTTGAAAAATGTATAGAACCAAAAGAAGAATCAAAATCAAACTTATTCCCGCAACCTTTGTAACTCGCCATAATTCCTTGCTTTGCAAAAAACGCTCTGGAATTCTTTTTCTTGCAATCAAACATATCTTGGGAGAAATCAATCTAGCTGAAAAAAAGTAATTACCTAATGCAAGAATCTTTTTTGGATTTTCAAAAATTTTATCAAGAAAACTTTTGGGGTCTGCGGAAATTCCGGGAAATCCAGCTATTGGAAAAAGTAAATTGGAATTATAATCAAAAAAACAGAATCTCAAAGAAGTTCTGTTCTTTACCAATCGCCTTATAAGGTCGCGAAGTGGAAGAACATTCCAATTTTCGACCTGATTCATATGGACAATAAAAAATCCCCTTGAGGAAGGACTGGAAAGAAATACAAAACGCTTTCGCCTTTCCTCGGTCGCAAAAATAACCTTGCCATGTATTGCTTGATTGAATGCTACAAATTTTCCAAGAAAACCTTGAACAAAAGCCCTCTGCCTATCAGATAATAGCGATTTTCCTGAAACAAAATTCTGATATTCAAAGAAAAATCTCTTTATCATAGCTTTGGGAGAAATCGAATCGCAAAGCTCAGGTATTACTTCTCCTTTGGAATCCACAAAGGTAAACTCGAAAACTCCGGGAAAACGCTTTTTAAGGTTTGCAAGAAGTTTTTTGGTAAAATCGTTCTTTCGTGTCTGAGAAAAAACAATTTTCTCAAGTTTTGTGAGGATTCTCTCAAAAAACATTAAAGGATCCGAATTAGCTTCAATGCTTAAAAAAGCTGTATCAAAAATATTCTCAAATTTTTCAAGCAACCTGGAATCTTCTTCTTTGAAGTATTCTTCATCTTCATGGAAAAATACCCCCAGAAAAACAATTAAACCTGCAAAAGTCAAAACCAGCCAAATTTTGTTTTTAAAAACTCTCAATTTGCAACTTTCGATCCAATGCGTTTTTTTGTTTAATATCTTCTTATTATATTATCTACAGTATCATTAACTCTACGTAAATTTCCATAATTCCAATTAAACTAGTTAAGGTCAAGTATAAAACCTGGAGCGCCTAAAATCAAAACGATAAAAAAAATAGGAACCTCGGTAATATATTGCCTTCTTGAATTCACTCATACCGGCAGATTTTAAAACCCTTTCAGTACCTGAAGGGAACAACACCAAAATAGTACTAGTCCTTTGTCACAATTGAGTTTAGTAGTATGCAGGCCAAAAAAAATTTCATAAGGAAATTCTTTAAAAAGCGACGGTCGGATAAAAAAATATAGCATAAAATTTTAATCAATCAACCCTTAAATTCAAATGTGACAAAGGTCTAGTCCTTAGTCACAGATGAACTTACAGTATCACTTTTCTCAAAGGCTCGCTGTTATTGATGGCACATCAAATTTGGATTCACTAAATTCACTTTTGACGGTGGACTAATTGCAACATTGATCAGGATTTTAATTACTGACGGGTGACTTGTCGCCAAAGAAAAAAAACATTGTGATTCTTTTCACCTTCGAACTTTCAAATATTTCGAAACTTCAGCGAAACCACCTTGGGAGGTTGAACCCCGAACCAATGTCTAACACAACAATTTCGCCCTTCTGTTTTGAGTAAGCCGCTTGAATCTTAAAGAGTCTATCATCATTACTTTGATTTCTGTTAATTTCTTTACTTAGTCAGTACAACAAAATCTGCGGCGACACCTCTGACGTGAACCTTCGCCCCTCCGGGGAATGTCTTTTTGTACAACCTGTATCTTACCAGATCAAGGTTATGGTCTCGCCACTTCCCGCTTACTCCTGTGTCATTGAAGCCTTCAGCCGATAAAAAAGAACCAGCCTTATTTGCATCGGTAAACATGACAAAAACATCCGCTGACCTTACATTTCTGTTTATCCCAAATGACAGGCTGGTTGTATAGCTGCTGTTACTCTGCCTTTTTGTAAGTATAGCACGCGCACCCGTCAGAATTTTCGGAACTACATCAAAAGTGTTGTCGCTATTCCCATCAACTTCATAATAAATTGGCCATTGATCTTTTACCGGTACGTCCACGAAATAAGCAGGATTGCCTGAATTGCTTGAAACCAGATTCTGCACAATAGCTCCATTTTCATTTGGCAAGGAACTTGCCCTGCCGGTATAGTATATTACCACCGTATCTATGTTGCCACAACCGTCAGTGACACTTATTTTGTTTCTTCCTGGAACCAGTACATCCGGCCAAAAGAAAGTATTGTTGATCACTGTATTGAGCTGCTGTTTCGACTTCCCATCAAGTTGAATGAGCACCGATCCGGATGCTTCCCTCGAGACTCGGTTCAACAAAGCATCTAGAAGTGAGGTTCCGGATGGAGACTGCTCATTCGCTGCGTTGTTGAACATTGGCTGTCGATAATCACCATTGGACTTTGATCCCTTACTTGCTCCATTTACAGTGAGTTTCAAACTGGTACAATTGGAATATACTTTTATATCAGCCACATCAATTCTAAGATTCCAATATGGACTGCAAATATGAATAACCGGAGTATCAGGGCGTAAGAATGATTTAAAGTGATAATAGGAATCTTTTTTTAGATTGGAATAGGTCAACAAGCCTTTGGTATTTACTGATTTATATTTTTCTCCCCAAACCGATATGTCTTTGAACAACCACAGGAAAAATGCCGGAACATCATCAACCTTGTTCCGGAACACCGTCTGATATCTTACTTCATTCATTATCTGCATATATTCCTCGGGTTCGAACTTATCAATTGTGAAATTTCTTGAAGAATAGCTCTGGTGATTTGTTATAACTCCCCCTGCTCCTGATTCTGAAATATAGTGGTTTTTTGCCGCATAGTTTTCAAAATCCCCTGGAGCGCCTTTGTACCAGCCGTGATATTTGTTCCGGAATATAAAATCAACATTTGAAAAGGTTTTTGCTTCAGAATCGTCAGCGTAAACAACAGGTCTTTGGGTATCGCATTCCTTTATTATTCCGGCATATCTTGAAGCTGCCGCTTTGTTAGCTTCGTTTCCGCAGCTCCAGAATAAGATCGAAGGATGGTTGAAATTTTGATAAACCATTTCTTTGGTGATGTAGTCGCCGGCGGTAGTTCCTGAAACTTTGTTTGAATGGCCATTTTCCGCCCATATTATTATTCCGCGTTCATCTGCGAGATTATATTCATAATCTGCATGAGGATAATGCGCAAGTCTTATACAGTTCGCCCCCAAATCCTCGATGTTATCGAAATCAGCAGTTAAATCGCTTTGCGAAACAGCATTTCCACTATTTTCGCTTTCCTGATGTTTGCTGACGCCCCTTAACTGCAAAGCTTTTCCGTTTAATGTAAAGTTTGTCGGTGACAATTGGAAATAACGAAAACCAATTCGCTCCTTAACCATGTCTTTGCACAAACCGTGAACCCAAACCTCGGTGTACACGTTGTAAAGATATGGGTTCCCAACATTCCACAACTTTGGGCTTAAAATATTTCCTGAAAGAATTTTTCTGTCCTTGGAATTTGCACCTACTGTTACATTGCCGGTTAAGGTACAAACAATGTTGTCTTGGGAATCACATATTATGTTCCTGACAGTAAACATACTTGAAATTTCCCCATCATTTCTAACCATTGTCTTTATTGTAACCCTGACACAGCCACTGCTTACGTTGGATTGTGACACATACACTCCAGAGGTGCTGTAGTCTGTAGGATCTATGTGAAATTTATTTGTTTTTATCAACCAGACTTTTCTGTATATTCCACCATACAAGTTGTACAATTGTTTAAAATCGGTTGATGGAAGACCATCCGGGGAGGTGTTGTTGTTAAGCTTTACAGCCAGAGTGTTAGTCTGCCCGAAGCTAATGTTGCTGGTTGCGTCAAATATGAAATGCGTAAAGGACCCTTTGTGCTGGCCAATATGCACACCATTCACATAAACATCTGCTACAATTCCGGCTCCTTCGAAGTACAGGTAAATCTTCTTGCCTAAGTCCGCTTTGGAAACTGAAAAACTGGTTCTATACCATGCATTTGAATAAAGTGTCGGGTTGGATTTATTGTTCCAGGAATGTGGAATTGTGACAGATTTCCATGAACTATCGTCATAATTTTTTTCCGCAGCACCTGTAAGGGTATTACTTCCAGCGAATTTCCACTCTCCGTTTAATTCAATCTTCATCTTGTCAATGGAAGGCGGCAAATAGACCGCGGCAGTAGCTTGTTGGGTATGAAAAAACATAATTTCGCCGAAAATCATGAACATTATTAACAAGCGGTAATTTATCCATATTTTCATAGTCGATTTACCTTCAATTATTATCAATTTGGAACAATCCAGCACGGAAATGACATTTTAACACTATCTCAAAAATAGAGTTTCGCACTTTTTATGCTTGAAAAATTTTGAAAATCAGTTTGAAAGACACTGATGAAGATAGTTTTGCCCAATACACCCAAAGGTCTTAACCAATTTTTATCCAATTTCTAACAGAATCTTAACATTTCTCGTTGGTAAATCGTGTTATATTTGTTACTGTCCTACTCTCATTCAAAGTCTTTAATACACTGATGTCAAATAATGAGGCGCAAAAAAAATGCATAAACCGATTCCTCTGACGCTTCGGCTCCCCTCAGCGATCTGCTTCGATTCCCTTCAACTACCAGCTTCGAATCTTTTTTCCAAGCATTTAACAGAGCGGTCGGATTACTAATTTGTTATATTAGATAATTCATTTAAGAATTTTAAGAAAAAAAATTAGACATTACACTTCAAGAAGTTTAAATTGTCGAGTTTTTAGATTTTGGAGGTGAAAAATGAATAGAGTTTTTGTAAATATACGGAAGTTGGTTGCATTTCTTCTTCCTCGCGAGGAAAGGTTTTTCCATCTCTTCGATGATATGCTTACCAAGATCAAATCTTCGGTCGAGATCCTCCAGAAAATTGAGGTTGAAACGGTAGAGGAATCCTTAAAACGAGTGGACGAGCTGGAAAATGAATGCGATTTAGTAGAAGCCGAAATAAAAATAAAGTTGAAAGGGAGCATAACAACTCCGCCCCAGCTCTCAAGAGACACAATTCTTGAAATCGCTACAACCTTGGATACTGTTGAAGATACCATCCAATCTGTTTCCCATCGTATGAAATCGGGTAACGGGGAAATTATCAAGATCCTCAGGTCAGATTTTAGTGAATTTTGGCAGATTCTAGAGAAAATGTCCGAAGCAATTGATTTATCCAAAGCCATTCTTGCCGATTTTTCCGAAAACAAAGTTGAAGTTGATGATTTAAGGATTAAAAAAGTCCATTATATTGAGAATGAAGTTGACGGTTTACACATCGCTTGCGTCACTCAGAAAATATTCAATTCCACTCTGAACTGCAAAGGAATGGTAATCATGCAGGTGATAAGCAAGATGGAGGGTGCAATGGATGAACTTCAGAGGTTTATTAAAGTCATCGAGGGGGTGATTGCCAGTGGTTGATGGCCTCCTTATTTCCATCGTATTTCTTGCGCTGGTGTTCGATTTCGTTAACGGATTTCATGATACTGCCAACGCAATTGCTACAACCGTAATGACCAATGCTTTGAAAATCCCATATGCAATTGGAATGGCGGCAATTCTGAATTTTTTTGGCGCGGTAGTCGGAACTCATGTAGCTGAGACAATCGGCAATTCAATAGTTGACCCGACCATCATCACTAAACTAACCATCCTGGTCACGCTTATTTCTTCGATACTCTGGAATTTGGTAACCTGGCAATACGGACTTCCCTCAAGTTCGAGCCATGCTTTGATCGGTTCTCTCCTCGGTGTTGCTTTAGTCCAGGGTGTTCCGATTAAATTTTATGGACTCAAAACCATCGTTCTGGCGCTTGTCATTTCACCAGTTCTCGGCCTGGTTGGCGGAACATTAATAATGATACTTTTCTATCATCTTTTCAGGAATATTGAAATTAAAAAACTTGACGGAATGTTCCGAAAGATCCAGATATTTTCCGCAGGATGTATGGCTTTCAGTCATGGAGGAAATGACGCCCAGAAATCCATGGGAATCATCACAATGGCTTTGCTTGCGAATAAAATGATCACAGGTTTTGCAGTCCCCAAATGGGTAATGATTGCCTGCGCTCTTTCAATGGCATTGGGAACAGCAGTTGGCGGGTGGCGCATTATTAAAACCGTCGGAAGAGGAATTATCGAATTGAAGCCTATCCAAGGATGTGTTGCCGAAACCACAAGTGCACTGGTAATCCAGTTCGCGACTCATTTTGGAATGCCTGTCAGTACGACCCACGTAGTGACTTCGGCCATTTGCGGTGTTGGTACTGCGGAAAACATTTACAACGTAAACTGGAATGTCATGAAAAATATTGTGACTTGTTGGTTAATTACCATTCCTTTGGTTGCAGCCTTTTCAGGATTATTGTACAAGCTAATTTCGATGTTTGTCTGATATTGGGAAGATATAGGGGATAATGTATCAAAGAATCAAGGTGTTAGAGTCGGAATCCAATCCTTTGGACAATTATGACAAATAAAATTCTTGTAGTTGACGATGAAGAAGATTTGCTTGAATTGGTTAAGTACAACCTTACTAAAGAGGGATTTGACGTTGAATGTGTTACAAGCGGAGAAGAAGCTATAAGAGTAACCCAAAATATTTTGCCGGATTTAATCCTTCTTGATTTGATGCTTTCCGGAACTGATGGGTTCACTGTTACAAAAATTTTGAAGAGTGATTCGAAGACAGCTTCAATTCCTATTGTGATCCTTTCAGCAAAGGGAGAAGAGATTGACATTGTAACGGGCCTTGAGCTGGGAGCTGAAGACTACATTACCAAACCATTCAGCCCAAAAATTCTGTTGGCGCGGGTAAAAACAATTCTCAGGCGTAACGAGAACAAACACCAAACCAGCAATAATCTGACCAAAATTCATGAAATTTCAATTGATTCAAATCGTTTTGCAGCACAGGTTAACGAAATCCCCGTTGAATTATCGCTTACCGAGTTCAAACTTCTGAGTTTTTTAGCACGTCGGCCAGGATGGGTCTTCACCCGTAATCAAATCATTTCTGCAGTCCGAGGTGACGACTGCGCTGTTACAGACCGTTCCGTTGACGTGCACATAGTCAGTCTTCGGAAAAAACTTGGTTCAGCCGGAAAGTACATTGAATCAATCCGCGGAGTCGGGTATCGATTTAAAGAATAGCAATACATAATGTTCAGAAAATCGCTAATTTGGAAAATATATCCCGCATTTTTAGTTATTACCACTATCTCTTTGATAATCATTTCATCGTACGCAACGCATACAATGAAAAGTTTGATTTTCCAACAATTTTCAAAAAACCTTCTTTCCCAGTGTCGGTCAATAGAAAGCCAAATTCAAAGAGAACTATTAACAGGAAATCTTGCAGCTATTGCCCAGTTTTGCAAATCACTGGGAGAGAAAACCGATTTACGAATTTCGATCGTACTGGCAGACGGAAAAGTAATTGCTGACTCACAGGAAAATCCTGAAAAGATGGAGAACCATCTTTCCCGGCCTGAAATAACTGAAGCGTTGGAAGGAAAAATTTCTTCCAGTACCCGAAGAAGTTCTACTTTGCACCAAAACATGATTTATTTAGCCATTCCAATAAAAAATGAAAACAAAGTAATAGGTGCGATCAGAACTTCGGTTTCGGTGGCTCAGGTTGAGCAAATACTTTCCCAGTTGAACTTGCACATCTCAATTGGAGTGCTGATTATATCAGTATTTTGTGCGTTAATTAGTTTTTTTGCCTATCGCCGAATCACCTCACCACTCGAGGAAATCAGCAAAGGAGTTGAAAGATTTGCCAAAGGCGAATTCCATGAAAAAATTTTTTCGTCCAGTTCTGATGACATTCAAAACCTTGCCAATTCTATGAATCAAATGGCAGAACAACTGAGCAACCGAATTGAAACAGTATTTCGACAACGAAATGAACAGAATGCCATTTTATCAAGTATGGTAGAAGGAGTACTGGCCATTGACGAAAATGGCCACGTTCTCAGTCTCAATAAAGCCTGCGCAAAAATCCTTGGAATTCCATTGGAAAAACAAATTTCCAAGGCAATCGGTGAAATAGTAAGAAATAATGAATTGATGAAGCTTATTGATAGAATTCTTTCAGGAAGCGAACCCTTTGAAGAAAATATTGTGGTTTTGGAAGGCAGTGACGAGCGATTTCTTCAGGTCCATGGAGCCGCTCTTCTCGATTCGAATGGAAAAAAATTTGGAGCGGCTTTTGTACTAAACGATGTAACGCGTTTGAAAAAGCTTGAAAATCTGCGCCGTGATTTCGTTGCAAACGTTTCTCACGAACTGAAAACTCCGATTACCTCAATTAAAGGGTTTGTTGAAACTCTTCTCGAGGGAGCAATAAATGACCCAAATGATGCTCAACGATTCTTAAAGATCGTGGAAAAGCATGCCGACCGGTTGAATTCTATTATTGAAGATCTTTTGCTACTTTCAAGGATCGAACAGGATGCGGAAAGAACCACGTTGGAAACCGAAATGGTTCCCCTGAAAGACTTGCTTTCCGAAGCTATTCAAACCTGCGACCTTAAGGCAACCGAAAATAACATATTCGTGGAGCTTCAATGTCCCGAAGATATTCAAGTCAAAGTCAATCAGCGCTTGTTTTGTCAAGCCGTGGTAAATCTTATTGACAATGCAATAAAATACTCTCCGTCAGGAAACCCGGTAGAAGTTGTAGGTACAAATCTGGAAAGCGAGAATGTAATAACCGTGCGAGACAGCGGTTGTGGAATCCCGAAGGAACATTTTCCGAGGCTTGGTGAAAGATTTTATAGGGTTGATAAAGCCAGAAGTCGCCAACAAGGTGGTACTGGGCTGGGTTTGGCAATTGTCAAACATATTGTACAAGCTCATTTCGGAAAACTTTCTTTTGAAAGTGAAATAGGAAAGGGAAGCTCCTTTCAGATTCACTTGCCATTCCATTCGGATAGCTGAATTCCAGTGGTTGGCCCGGCTAATTTCTGACCCACCAAAAAAAAAAAAAGACCCACCAAAGAAAAGCAGCAAGTAAAGGAAAAGCTTTGTCAAAAGAGTTGAATGTTGCCACACGACAACGTGGGTCAGTATTCCGGAGGTGCCTGGGTCAGTTTTTATCAGGTGGTAACAGAATTCCAGAGTTCCAGAGTTCCACGAAGGGGCAACCTCAGATTTCCCAACCTCGGGGATTTAAATTTGATACCATTTTTCGATTAATCCGAAGTTCCCGAGTGAAAAAGCCCTCTTGTTATGACCTGAAGCCAAAAAGAAGCCTTTTTTGCCTGCTTTTTCTGTCCATGTAAATTTGACGCCTGAAAATAGCATTTGAAGATGGTTTCAAGGGTTTTCCTACTGTCCAGTAAAAACCGTCTGAAAAATGCCTTAAATTCGTTTACAGATCAGGATTTCAATAGATTTTGCGTCCGGAACTTCGGATTAATGGATCACCAAGTTGCTTTGGAAGGCATCTTCTGATTTATTTTTATTTCACTAAATTCAATTGTGACGGTGGACTAGTTGAAATCGGTAGTCTTCTCATCACTGAGAAGTATTAAAAACAACTTCCTCGAACGCGACACATTTGTCTACACAGAATACTGCTGCCCATTTTCGCATGTTTGTTATTGCTTTCAGTTCTTCTGATTTGAGATATTTAAGTATCTGATTTTTTGCTTCTTCAAGTTTTTTATCACGCAAACTGTCGGTGTAGTCACCCTTGGAAATGTATTTTAATTCAATCATTGCAAAAAACTTCGGTTTTCCTGCGGAGCCCTTCAGAAGAACAACATCTATGTACCCATCTTCAACCGGATACTCGCTTTTTGCGTAGTAAATCCTGGTTTCAAAAAGAAATGTCAGCATGATGGCTTGTACTACTTTTTCGTTAAATTTAATAAAGTCGCGATCTGAAAGTCTGTGCATAGTTTCTTCCGTGAGTTGTATCAGTTTACTAATACTGCCTTCAACCGCAATTTCTCTGATTGCGTCACTAATTTTATCTGAATTAATCCGAAAAGAAGAAGCCTCTTCAATTTTTACTCCGGAAATAGTTAAAGTACAACTCTTTTATCACATAATTCGGAACATCCAGGAAAATTTCATCGCTGATTTCGTCGTATCTTTTAATGGTCAAAAAACCCATGTAAAATAACAGGGATTTAAATTCGTTCAATGACATTTTAAGTTCAAGGCTGAATTGATCGGTAATTTTGGTTTTTTGCTCTTTTCCTTCAATGATTTCATCAAGTACTGTCATTCGCTCAGCATTGAATCCACCAATATCAAATAATCTTCCTATTTTTCCGTAGTCGCTCACAACGTTGCGGTCAACCAAATCAGCAGGCTCTTCGCCAAATTGTTGAAGGGAACTCATAAAGTACAGGATCATGTCACTGTTATAAAGTCGTGCTGCGCCATTTGGATGAAACAGATAGCCATTGTAATACTGTCGAAGTTTTGACATTTTCTCTTCAATTCCGCCTTCGATTGTTTCATTAGACAAAGCAATAACTTCACTTTCAGTAAAACCCATCATCTCATTGAGCAGCTTTTCCCGGGTAAAATTTTTGGTGATATTAAAGCCGCTGGTCATGCTGTCTAGAGTTATAGGACTCACACCGGTTACGAAAATACGGTCAAGAATTCCAATTGCTGTAGCTTCTTTAAGCATTTCATAGAACTTACGGACAAACCCGTTTTTGCTAACCGAATCTTTAAAGAATTCGGGATTAAAACCAAGTAACTCATTAGCAAAATGGTCATACTCGTCAATTAGTAAGTAGACCTTTTTGTCAATGAGTTTTGAAACTTCTGAAAAAAACGCATCGATCATTTCTGAAGCCTCTTTTTTTTCCGAAATGTTTATTTCAAAGGAGTATTTTATACAGAAATTTCTAATCCCCTGGAAAACGTTATGTGAGAAGCCTCTACGCGAATTTTCAGGAGTATCCGTATTAATACCGGAAAAAGTAAATCTTAATATGTAATAGCTGTTGTGAAGTGGGGTAGGATCACGCCCAATATTGAAATTCCCAAAAAGAGCCTGGAAAGATTCTGCATGCTTGATATCATAATAATGCTCCAATAGGGAGATAAACAAGCTTTTTCCGAACCTTCGCGGGCGGAGGAAAATGATGTAATCTTCGTTAAGATTTTCAAGCTGTCGAATATATTCAGTTTTATCAACATAAATGTTGCCATCCTGAATCAATTTCTTAAAGTTACTCACTCCGTAAGGAATCCGCTTCATAATTTTCTCCGCTGGCAATAAGTTTAATGGTTCTATTATAACGGAAGTAAGAAAACTTTCCAAATGATTATTACCGCTAACAAGTCATCGGTTTTTCGTATCCACGAGAAAACAAACCCTGTCGAACTCCCTGTAAAGCTGGCTGCAAACGGCCCCTGTAACGCGGTCGTGAGTAGCAAGTCTGCTTACGACCGCGATGGCTTCGGAGTGAAAATAGCACCACAACCAGAGCAACAAAATGTTTCCGGTTGGTGAAGTTCTGTGACTATCGGAGTTTGTCCAATTTGCCGCAGTCCTTCTGTAATCAACTTCTCGGTAGCAAGTTTCGTTTTGAGCGGCAACCAGCGCTTCACCAAGGATTTTTCTCACCTCTTATTGCAAAACGCGGGTTTATTATACAAAGATGGTGCATTCCGCAATGTTTCATCGTGTGGCTCCCCTCCTTTAATCCGCAATAACCTTCTCATCAAGTCTTGGCACGATTCATGCAATACAAAGGTTTCATCCACATTTTATCTTTATCACTCCCTTGAATCTCTAAAGTCATTCATTCATGAAGATTTTCAAGTGCTGACTTTGGCCAAAACCAAAGCAAATCCAAACTATGAAGGAGTTCTCTCATGCGACGGTTTTTCTCTCGACTAGTGCTCGGTTGCCTCTGTGCCCTCATCATGGCAAGCTTTGTCGGAAGGGTGGATGCCACACCCACATCGACCCTCTGGACGAACATGACCCCGGATATTCAGGGGTTCAATGTGCTCCATTTAGGCATCGACAATTACTTTACGATGTTCCGCAAGGCGAAGGACGGTGGTGGTTCGTTTCCGACCGTTTTCGGGCTGACGATGGGGGTGTTGAATTCTCAGAAATTGCAAATGGAATTGGGCTTCGATTTGCTCGGAGCTACCGATGACCCACTCTATTTCAACGCCAAACTGGGATACCCCGAAGGAGCTTTAGGCACCAATTCCCTTGCTCTCCAAATTGGGATGTTCAATATGGGCACCCACAAGGGAGTTACCGACCAGAATTTGGCCTTTCTCGTGCTCGGCCACACGTTCAAGGACTTTGCGCGTTTTTCGGTTGGTCCGTACCATGGCAATCCCGACATTTTGCGAAATAGTAACGGTGAGAAAGAGAATACAGGGTTCATGGCCGCTTTCGACCATGGCTTTCACCCGGTCAAAGGCCCTGACGGCAATACGTTCAATCGCTTCGTGTTTTGCGGTGACTACGCCTCAGGGAAGAACGCGATCGGCGGTGGTGGGGTCGGTCTTTACTACTTCTTCACCAAAGACGTCAGCCTTCTGACCGGCCCCGTTTGGTTTAACGACACCGGAATCAACGGCAAATGGAAGTTGACCACCCAGCTGGACGTCAATTTCTAATCCCCCTGATGCGAGTTCTGGAACAGAATTCATTGAAAATCCAGAATAATTATAATTTCCTGGAAGGGCTATTTATGAATTGCCCTTCCGGAATCTCTTTGCCGGTGGCTAGAACTTTGTAACAAATTGTCCCTTTACTTATACCAATTTCAATAAGTTCATTCATCCGACCTATTTCGTGCTTCAGGTCTGCGTAAATTGGAGTTGGGTTTGACAGAAATGAATGCTTCAACCATTCCAGTAAGGGCTCCTTATTTTCATGAAAGTTCCTTCTTTTCTCGCAAAATATATCGATCCAACTTCATTTTGATCAAATCAATGTTATTGGGGTGATGCACACATTTTTTGGGATTGGTATTACATTGCAAAATACGAGTTGGCTGGAAAAGGATTTTGCATCTTGCAATAAATCAGAAATGATTTTACCCTCCGATTTCCGATAAACGGCTCTAGTCATAACTTGGCATACTTCATGCGTTATAAATGCAAATGATGTTTGATTTGGAGGTTGTTATGGTTGAATTGATTACCACCGTGATTTTTCTGGGTTTCCTATTCCTTAGCGCGAAGTTTATTCGCTTTCTCGAACGATTATAGCCAAAACCGATGTGCTATCGGAAGCTCTTTCAAACGTTCCTTCATGGGGGAAAGAATCGAGGTGAAATATGACATTTGATTATGTGTTGGGCGGGATATCTGCACTCTTCCTTACCGTTTACCTGTTTTACGCACTATTCTGGCCGGAAAAATTCTAAAACGAGCCTTTGCAGGCAACCTGTGAAAAAATTGAAATTTTTTTAAGTGAAATTTTTCATATTCATTTTCTAGCGTGGCTTTTGGGGTAAGCCAATTTTCGAAAAATCAGTTATTCATACCTTCAGAAAAAGTGGCAATGGTCCCAGAAGCAAAATGAATGAAAAATCCTGGCCAGTCAAATTCGAACAGAAGCGATGAGAATTAAAACCAAAGATCCGGATATTCCCCGGTTTCCGTGGTTAAAAAAGGGAGTTTCGTATGACATTTTTTGGATTGGTACAAATTATTTTTTTCAGTTTGGCCATTTTGGCGATCACCAAGCCTATGGGGGTTTACATCTTCAATGTGATGGAAACCCATCAAAAGCCATTGATGAGCGTGATAGAGCCAATTAAAGGCCTTTCGGAAAAACTTTCCGGCATCGACCCGAAGCAGGAGCAAACCTGGGTCGAGTATGCGCTTTCGGTGATGTATTTCAGCATTATCACCTGTGTAATGACCTATGTCATTCTGCGCCTGCAAGACATTCTGCCGTTGAATCCCCAGAAATTACCCGGGATTCCTTCTGCTCTTGCCTTTAACACCTCATCAAGTTTTACCACGAATACCAACTGGCAAGCGTACAGTGGCGAATCGACCATGAGCTATTTCAGCCAGATGGTGGCCCTTGCCTGGCACAATTTTCTTTCAGCAGCCACGGGAATAGCCGTTGCCATCGCGTGTGCCCGCGGGTTCACCCGAAAAATTCCTAAGGACGCCCCCAAAACCATCGGGAATTTCTGGGCCGATCTCATGAATATTCTGTTGTATGTCCTCATACCTCTTTCCATTGTTGGGGCATTACTCCTTGTGTCCGAAGGCGTCATTCAAAATTTTTCCCCATACCCGGAAATTAGAACCATGGAAAATGCAACACAAACCATTCCCCTGGGACCGGTCGCTTCACAGGAAGCCATCAAACAACTTGGCACCAACGGAGGCGGATTTTTCAATGCCAACGCCGCCCACCCATACGAAAGCCCGACTCCTTTCACCAATTTTTTGTCCATGTTTTTCATTTTTGCTATCCCTGCCGGACTGACCTACACCTATGGTTTGATGACAAAAAATACCAAGCAAGGCTGGGTCTTGTTTTTGGCCATGAGCATCCTTTTTGGCGTTGGCTTAGGGACCGTCTACTGGGCGGAAAGTAAACCCAACCCGGTTCTGAATTCCCTTCCCCTGAATCAAACCGCCGGCAACCTTGAAGGAAAAGAAATGCGCTTTGGCGTGGCAAATTCGGCGCTATACTCAGTGGTCACAACGGATGCATCGTGCGGAGCGGTAAACTGCATGCACGATTCCTTCAGTCCGTTGGGAGGGATGATTCCCTTGCTGAACATCATGCTGGGGGAAGTTATCTTCGGGGGCGTCGGTTCGGGTTTGTACGGGATGCTGATTTTTGTCATGCTGAGCGTTTTTATTGCGGGCCTGATGGTAGGTAGGACTCCCGAATACCTGGGGAAAAAAATCGAAGCGAAGGAAATGAAGCTGGTAACTCTCTACATTTTGATTTTCCCGATCCTGATCCTTCTTCCTTCCGCCTGGTCAGCTGTTACCGACCATGGTCTGAGTTCGCTGAACAATGGTGGCCCTCATGGGTTGAGCGAAATTCTCTATGCCTTTACAAGCGCTTCTGGGAATAACGGTTCCGCTTTTGCGGGGTTAAATGCCAATACGGATTGGTTTAACTATTCTCTGGGTTTTTGCATGTTGTTCGGTCGATTCTGGATGATGCTACCTGTTCTGGCTTTGGCCGGATCGATGGCCGGAAAGAAAACGGTTCCGGAAAGCCTGGGAACCTTTCCCACCGATAACCTGACGTTCGTTGCTCTTCTGGTTTCCATTATGCTTATTGTCGGAGCCCTGACTTTTTTCCCCGCATTATCTCTGGGGCCTATCGTGGAACATTTCCTGCTCCTGAAAGGCAAGGTGTTTTAACATGAGTACAACTAAAAAAGCGCACTCACTTTTTGATTCGGAAATTCTCTGGCAGGCGACGCTTGACAGTGTTGCCAAACTTTCACCGTGGGTACAGATGAAAAACCCGGTCATGTTCGTAGTGGAAGTCGGCAGCGTCCTGACCAGCATTCTATGGTTTCGCGACATGTTGATCCCCGCATCAAAAACTGCTCCTTTGTGGTTCACCGGAGCGGTCAGCCTGTGGTTGTGGGTCACCGTGGTCTTTGCCAATTTTGCTGAAGCGGTTGCGGAAGGCCGCGGCAAAGCCCAGGCGGATACGTTGCGGCGCATGCGCAAGGAAACCGTTGCCCGGAAAATCAACGAAGACAAAAAAGAGGAGAAAGTCGAGGCTTCCAAACTTAGGAAGGGCGATGTTGTCGTCTGTGAAACCGGGGACATCATTCCCGGAGACGGAGAAATAATCGAAGGAATCGCCACCGTGGACGAGTCGGCCATCACTGGGGAATCCGCCCCCGTCATCCGGGAAAGCGGCGGTGATCGCTCGGCAGTCACCGGCGGAACGAAAGTTCTTTCCGATCGCATCCTGATCAAAATCGGGGTCGACCCGGGAAATTCCTTTCTCGATCGCATGATCAGCCTAGTTGAGGGTGCCTCCCGGCAAAAGACCCCGAACGAATTAGCTCTTCACATTCTTCTGGTCGGCCTCACCATCATTTTTCTCATCGTTTGCGTGACCCTTGTTCCCTACGCCTTGTATTCGGGAATAAAGCTGACCCCGACGGTCATTGTCGCCCTCCTGGTGTGCCTGATTCCAACCACGATCGGCGGATTGCTTTCCGCCATAGGCATTGCCGGAATGGATAGGTTGATTCAGAAAAACGTGCTCGCCATGAGCGGCAGAGCGGTTGAAGCCGCAGGAGATGTTGACACGCTTCTCCTCGACAAGACCGGCACCATCACTCTGGGCAATCGCATGGCTTCAGACCTGATCCCCGTTGGCAATGCCAAAATCGAAGACCTGGCCGAAGCCGCGCAATTGTCCAGTTTGTCGGATGAAACCCCCGAGGGTCGGTCCATTGTCATTTACGTAAAAAACCAATTCGGCATGCGAGGCCGGGACCTTGAAGAACTTCGGGCGACCTTCATTCCCTTTACCGCCCAAACCAGAATGAGCGGTTGCGATCTTGGAGAACGCCAAATCCGGAAGGGCGCCGTTGAAGCCGTGTTTGCACATGTCAAAGCTCTGGGAGGAGAAATCCCTCCGGACGCGGAAGGCAAAGCGCGGGTCATTTCCGATCAGGGTGGAACGCCTTTGGCCGTATCGGATGATAAGAAAATCCTGGGAATCATTTTTTTGAAGGATATCGTCAAAGATGGTATCCGAGATCGCTTCCAGCGCTTCAAAGTCATGGGAATCAAGACAGTCATGATCACAGGGGACAACCCCCGAACCGCTGCCGCAATCGCCAACGAAGCCGGAGTGGATGATTTCCTTGCCGAAGCCACTCCCGAAACCAAGATGCGCCTTATCAAGGACGAGCAGGCAAAAGGAAAATTGGTAGCCATGACCGGGGACGGCACCAACGATGCCCCAGCTCTTGCCCAGGCCGATGTCGGGGTGGCCATGAATTCCGGAACTCAGGCAGCCAAAGAGGCTGGAAACATGGTCGATCTGGATTCCAATCCCACGAAACTTCTGGAAGTAGTTGAAGTCGGTAAGCAACTTCTCATGACGCGGGGAGCCCTGACCACCTTTTCCATCGCCAATGACGTGGCCAAGTATTTTGCCATTCTTCCAGCGCTTTTCATGACGGTGTATCCGGAAATCGCCCCCCTTAATATCATGAAACTGGCCTCACCGGAAAGCGCCATTCTGTCAGCCGTCATTTTTAACGCCATCATTATCGTGCTTCTCATCCCCCTGGCTTTGCGTGGAATTGACTATCGACCGATGCCCGCTCCTGTTTTGCTGCGTCAGTTACTCTTATGGTACGGCTTGGGGGGGATTGTGGCCCCGTTTATCGGAATCAAGATCGTGGATCTCGCACTTGTCGCGTTGAACCTGGTTTGAGGAGAATCGCTTATGTTTAAAATGATTTGGGCTTCGATGGTTTTTGCTTTCGTTACGCTGTTCTTAACGGGGATTCTCTATCCCTATTTCGTGACCTTTTGTGCGCAAATACTCTTTCCATACCAGGCCAACGGAAGCTTCCTCAAAAATGATGCGGGCCAAATTGTCGGCTCAGAGCTGATTGCCCAGCCTTTTTCGAACCCCGCCTATTTTCAACCCCGTCCCTCCGCGGCAGGAAACGGATATGACCCAACCTCTTCAGGCGGATCCAATTTCGGTCAAACATCTCAAAAATTGCTCGATCGCATTTCTTCGGATGTCACCCGCCTCCAAAAGGAAAACTCCCAGGCGATCGGTTCGATTCCGGTTGAACTGGTAACAACCTCAGGAAGCGGACTCGATCCTGATCTTTCTCCGGAAGGGGCCATATGGCAGATGCCTCGGGTGGCCTCGGCACGGGGGGTAACCGTGGAACGCGTCAAGCAAGTATTGGATTCGGTCACAAACCAACCGCAATTCGGGTTTCTGGGGGAATCAAGAGTTAACGTGCTGAAGGCGAACCTCGCCCTCGATCGCCGATTTGGTGCCCCTTCCAAGTAGATCGATCCGGAGGAAATCCGTTGTGGACACAAAAAAATTCTGATCATTGGTGAGGACAGGAACACCCTTCTAACCCTGAAAACCGCCCAGGAAAATATTGACGAGTGGCACGCCCAAGTCTTTGAAAACTCCAACCTGGCGGAAATAATTTATCGCCTCATTCCTTCCTTCCAGCCGGGGAACTTTGCCACCCCGCTTAATCTTTTGCAGTTGACGGGAGAGGTGAAAAAGGGCGATACTCAATCTGAGGAAAACTTTATGTCAAGGATCGTAAACGATTGGAAAAACCTTTGGAAATCATGAAAGGAAAGCCCGAGGATTTTCTCGACCTTCTGCAGCAAGCAAAAAAGGGTCGATTGAAAGTCTTCCTGGGATTTGCTGCCGGGGTCGGAAAAACGTATCAGATGCTCAAGGAAGCTCAGGCATTGAGAAGCCGTGGAGTGGACGTCGTCATCGGGTATATTGAGACCCACAACCGGCCGGAAACACACGCTCAAATCCAGGATCTCGAAATTGTCCCCAGGAAGAAGATCGAATATCGAGGGGTGGTGATTGAAGAAATGGATGTCGATGGCGTCATCGCCCGCAACCCTCAGATCGCCCTGGTGGATGAGGTGGCACATACCAATGTTCCGGGTTCCCGCAACAAGCGGCGATATCAGGACATACTCCAGATTCTGGAAAATGGCATCAATGTTATCTGCGCTTTTAACATCCAGCATCTGGAAAGTTTGAACAACCTGGTCGAAAGAACCGTGGAAATCGCCATCCGTGAAACTGTGCCAGATTCGCTCCTCAAACAGGCTGACCAGGTTGTCACCGTGGATCTAGCCGTTGAAGATCTGCTGGATCGGCTGCGTGCCGGAAAAATTTATTCCCCCGAGAAAGTCGAATGGGCCTTGACCAATTTTTTCCAGAATGATCATCTCAGTGCCCTTCGGGAACTCGCCTTGCGGGAAGTGGCAGAAAGCCTGGAACGAGCGACTCCAGCTCTTGGGGCAAAAAAAAATCAGTCCCAGCATCCGGTGAAACCAGTTCGGCGAGTCATGGTCTGCATCGCCTCGGCCTCTCCCCGCGCCCTTGTTCTCCTCAGAAAGGGATCCCGGCTTGCAGGGAAGCTGAACACCCATTGGTTCGCGGTGTATGTAGAAACTCCCCAGGATGACCCACTTCTAATTGATTCGAAAACCCAGCGCCTGCTCATGAGCACGCTGGAAACGGCCAGGGAACTCGGCGCTGAGGTCGTCCGTCTTCAATCTTCCGATCCAGTGGGAAGTCTTCTCGAATTCGCCATGTCGCACGGGGTGGGAGATATCATCATCGGTCGTTCAAATCAGCCATGGTGGAAACAGACGCTGGGCCTTTCCCCGGTCCACCGTTTGATCAACGAGGCGATGGGCTTTGATGTTCACGTAGTTTCCTACGACGAGGATGACCGCAAATGATTACTATTCAAATTGGAGCCCAACATGGTCAATCGCAAGGAGTGAAAAATTGCGGATTTACTCTGCAATTTTCGGCAGGTCGCACCCCCCCCCAGAAAAGCGGCAGAAAATGAAAGTTCAGGCAAAGCTTTTCCTGGCCATGATGCCGACCGCCATCGTGTTGGTCTTTATCGGTTTTTTTGCTTCTTCCGCCATTTCCCAGCTCAGCCTCCATTCCCAGACCATTCTAAAGGATAATTTTTTGAGTGTCCTCGCGGTCCAGCGGATGATGGAAGCCAGCGAACGAATGGATTCGGCGGCCCTTTTACGGCTGACTGGCAAAGCAAGCGAAAGCGTGGTTCTCATTGAAAAATTTCAGAAAATTTTTGAAGTCCAACTAAGAACAGAGGAAAACAACATCACCGAAGCCGGTGAACTTGAGGCCGCCAAAAGATTACGTAAAACATGGATGCAGTACCAGGAAAATTTTTCTTTCTTCCTGACTTTCGATGCGGACAAGGGGTTGGCGGAATACCATGAAAAGCTCTATCCCCTTTTTCTGGAAATCAAGGAATGCAGCGAACATATTCTCAATCTGAACCAGGATGCCATGGTCCAAAAAAGCGAGCGAGTCCAAGAACTAGGCAGGCAAATGAATCATTTTACATTCGCGGTTATTATTTTTGCTTCCGGTGCGGGAATCTTCCTCTCGATTTTTCTGGGTCGGCAAATCCTGCGACCTCTCTCCGTCCTGTCCCAGACTGCTCAAAGGATTGCCACCGGCGATCTTGGGGCCCGGGCAATAGTTCTTGGAACCGATGAAATCGCCCAGCTCTCGCAGGAATTCAATCTGATGGCCGACCAGCTTTTCCAATTACAAAAAAGTTCCCTTGGCGAACTCCTCCTCGCCCAGCAAGGCTCCCAGGCTGCCATCGACAGTCTTCCGGACCCGGTGGTCATTTTAGACCTCGAGGGCAACCCTCTCAATATCAATTACGCTGCTGAGTCGGAATTAAAAATCACCTTGAAACATAAGGATTTGAAAAAGGACCCCTCCATTCACCCCGAATTACGAAATGCCATCGAGCGCGTCGGTAAGCATATTCTTGGAGGAAAGGGCCCTTATTTTCCGAAAAATTTTGAAGAGGCCATCCAGATTCATACCCCTGAAGGCGAAAAATTCTATTTACCGAGAGGAAATCCCCTCAAGGAGGATAACCAGATCATCGGTGCCACCATCATTCTGCAGGAAATTTCCCGACTGCGGCGTTTTGATCAGTTGAAGAGCGATTTGGTGTCCACGGTTTCCCACGAATTCAAAACCCCTCTCACCTCTCTTCGCATGGCCATCCACCTTTTACTTGAACATTCCGTCGGTGATTTGACCGGCAAACAGGAAGAACTGCTGTATGCCTCCAGAGAAGATTGTGAGCGACTCCAAACCCTCGTGGATGATCTTCTCGATCTTTCCAAAATTCAGGAAGGGAAAATCCAGATGGTTCTTCAGCCCTGTTCGGCAGAGTCTTTCATCGAAACGGTCATCGCCGCCCAGCGAATGGTCGCTGAAGAGAATGGCATTGAGCTTGAAACCCTGATGGCCCCGGAAAAGATCCAGGTCATGGCCGACCCGGAGCGAATACAGATTGTTTTAAAGAACCTGATCGCCAACGCCATCAGGCATTCTCCCCCGAAAAGCAAGATCCAGGTCCGGCTATCCCGCCATGGTCAAAAGGCAAAAATTGAAGTTTCGGACACGGGACCCGGAATTTCCCCGGAATATCAAAAAAAGGTATTTGAAAAATTTTTCAGGATTCCTGGAACCCCTGGAACAGGGTCGGGGTTGGGATTATTCATTTCCGGGGAGATTATTGAAAAACACGGAGGAGAAATAGGCCTCGAAAGCTCCCCCGGCCAAGGCAGCATCTTCTGGTTCACCGTCCCCATTGCGGATCGGAAAAACATTTTAAAGTGATCCTTTACTCAGATCTCCTAATGGGCATATGAATTGATCAGAAATTTAGATTATCTGAAATAGCCTACAGGCCTTCAGCTTGCAGACTGGTATTTTTGCGCCTGAATGACCAGATCCCGGAAAGTGGGTGATTTCGTCGGTCTTAAAGCCCCTTCTTCTTCTGATCGAAGAAATTCGAAAGTGGCTCTTACATTTCCAACCGGCCTTCGAATGATTGTTTGTGGCAAATCATAGCCTTTTTTATAACACAGACATTGAATTTCGCAAAATTCCGGAAAATCAATTTTAATTGGCCTTTTTTCTGCAAATCTGTCGTTTTCCATTATGGAAGCTAATGTTTCGAACCATCTTGGGTCAGTTGGGGAAGAAAAAACGTTGATAATGATCTCTGAATCGCTTCTCTTAAAACTCATTTGAAGGCTTACCGAAGGATTTTCTTTTCGATAGTACTCTTCTCGCGAAGGGATTTGAAATTCCATGTTCATCTTTTCTCTCCTAATATTTTTGGTTTTCTCATTTTCAGAAGTTTTTGTTCGGCCTGTCTCCAAATGCTTAATTGTTCAACTTAGCCGAAGTTACTGAAAAATTCGCCTTCGAAGCTTCCAATGAAAAAGAATTGATTATCTTCCCGTCAACTCCTTTCAAATTGACTTCCATTTTTTGGGGAGAAACTCGAATTCTTGCAAAGCTTAATTCATTTGACACCCAGAGTGAATATGGATTCCTTTGAGTAGGCGTAATACGCGTTGGGCCGCTGCCTCTAACCGTTAAATATGTCACATTGTTTTTTACATTCAATTCATTGATGTGCTCGTGGCCGAACAATCCGAGATTTACTCCATATTTCTCGAATAGAGGGACAAAACGTTCCTTTAAAATTGGATCACCGCCATGCTTTCCCGATGAAATCGGCGGATAGTGACAAATTACGATCTTCCATTCAATACCATCTTCATTAGCTCTTTCTAATACTCTTTGAGTAAAATCGATCTGCGGCTCAACTTCTGATTTAGGGTCAAGGACTAGAAAAACAGCATTTTGGTATCGGAAAGAGTACCATGCACGTTTGCTATCTACATCTGAAAGTGGGTTGTAAAATAATCCAAAATATTCTTGGCCTCTTTCATCATGGTTTCCAAGACATGAAAGGAACGGAAGTTTTTTCATAAGCGGCTTCTCGATGCTGAAAAAATTATCCCATAATGCCTTGATTCCTCCATGGTAGGTCAGATCACCGAGTAGAAAACAAAAATTTGGAGCTTCTGATTCATTTTCTATGGCATGGACAACTTCCTCATGTTTGTTGACCAATGCCTGGGTATCTCCATAAGCAATGAAATCCCAAGTTTCGGGGCTTTTCACGGGAGTGGAAAAAGAAAATGGTATTTGGTTAGCCGTCTCTTCAACTATGATTTTTCCCTCTATCGGCTCACCAGGTTTTAATCCTTCAATTCTCACAAAATGAAAAAATCCGTCATCTGTTACAGCTTTTTGATTACAATCTTCAGTTTTAACGGTACAATGCACAGGGGAATTGGTGCTCCATTGCATTGTCATTGAGTTTGGAAGAACTAATCCAAAAACAGGTCCATATTTTAAACTACTTTCCGGATTGGTACCAGCCTGACATTCGTTTTGAGAAAAAACAATTAACAGAAAAAAAGACGCGAAAACCAGAGCTTTACTCAGAGCCCTAACTGCCCAGCCACGTAGTTGTGAAACATTGATTCCTTTTGCCTTCTTACCCATTACCAATTCCTCCTGAAATTCAATTTTTCGGAAAAATCAATTAAACTGCCGACAAAATCAAGCAAACTCAACACTGGAACGTAATTAAACCAACAAAAAAGCTTTCCGCGCAATTCAGAACTAAGGTGAAAGAAACAAGCTACAATCACCTATTAACAGCCACTTTTGGCGACTTTGTTAAGTCTTTTAAATTATTCTATGTTGGACTAACACTTTAAAAAATCTGACGATTTAAGGAAACTCAAGAATACGAAACGGTTCCCAAAAATGGATTTCCAAAATTTAAAAAAACTCAAGATTAGTCCAAAAAAGAATTTTTTCGGCGGCCTATTTTTCTTCTACCAGCCATATTTAACCAATTTGGAAAAGAATAATTAGTAAGCTCCCTTAATTTAAAAGAGAACTCTTCTGCTGCTTGAACTGAACTGCTTAACGAGACTGTCGGAAAATGCCCAAATTTTCATATTTTAATGTAACCACCCAATTTTTCGCCTCGCTTTTTAGCATCAACAGCGGGTCGCTTTGTACCGAACAAAATGTACCGAGATTAATCGACAGGCTCTAACGACTGGTACTAGTATAATTCAGGAAAAACTACCCCTGCCAGCGTTTCCAGGTTTTCTGGCACAAATGTAAAATCAAATTCGTATGAAAAACTTATAACACAAAGATCTAAAAAAATAAAGTTAGAAGTGTGTTAAGAATTTGAATTGAAAAAAGTTATAGATAAACCTAATCTAAAATTTATTCACAATTTTCTAACATTAGCTTAACGAAATTTTAATGTTTAAACGTTATTCTTTTAAGAATTTCCAAACTTTATATGAGCTTTTTTCATGAGCGTTTTAAGTGAAAATAATTTCCAAATTTTGTTTACATTTTACACCCAAAAATAAAAATTTTCTGTTATAATTACATGAAATCCGGAAATCCTCCTCCAAGTGATGGTTGTTTTATTTATCGACGTTTTGGTATAGCAATTATATTCAGGAGAGGGTGGCCTTCTTAAGTTGAAAATAAGTTAAACGTATCTCGGAAGGGCTTTCAAATATTTGGAATTCTCGGTTTTTGAAGTGTTGGAAGTTTTATCGAAGCTGTACTCTGTTTAGAGGGCTTGCTTAAGGTCCACCGCAGATCGTGAAAAGGAAAGGAAAGAAAATGAAAACAACTTTTTTGTTCAGTACAATGTTCCTAATGATAATTTTAACCACTTCCAGCTTATTTGCAATTCCTTACACCGTTGGCGGAATAACCGTGGATGTAGAAGTACGATCAAAAACCATGATTCAAATTGTTGACGCAAAGGTAAAGGTCTTTCTGAAAAACAATACGTTCGTTGTACAAGTAGAAGCAAAGGGTTATGAAGACCAAACCGTAAATATCCCTTACATTCCTAATCAAAAAACGTACAAGTGTGATGTCGTCCTCGAAGACATGAATAAAGAAGTAGTCGTTATGACATCAAACTGGGAAGAACTGAGTTCAGCTTATGTAGACAAGCACCAATATGGCTATGATCCAAGCTTTTACGGTATAAAGGCCCACTTACCGAAAAAAGTCTGGCCAAAACCCGCAACAGATTCCGTCTCGGTAATCGATATCGGATGGGGGCTCCAAATACAGGATTCCGTTTCAATTGACGAAGTGGATGAATTTTGGAGAATCCAAATTTTGATCCCTCGTAAAGCATTGAAATTTACTACCCCAAGATTGATGGTTATACTTGACTTGTCGCCGAAGAAACCTGTTACAGATGGCGAAGTTCAAAACATTCTCGGAAGCCTTGCTAAAGCGGAAAAAAACTCCTCAAAAGAAGGATATATTGAGGGCATGGCTAAGTTTATCATGAAAAGCATCCCAACAGATCAAATCGAAAAGTCCATGAAGAATTTACCCAACCCTCCCGGAACCGTTTCCAAATACCTCTCTGAAGCAAAAAAATTCGGAACTGCTCACGAAGAATGAATTTGTTATTGTGAATTAAATCTTCAATAATTTAGGTGTTAAACATACCGGTATCGGACCGATAAACGCCGTGGTGACCAGAACTTGTTCGTTGCTGCGTTTTCATTGATCTGAAGTTGTTGAGAATTGCTTCCGCTCATGAACATCTGGGAATCTCAATTCCGGATGATCCTATTATTTATTATTTCCTTCAATATGAGAAAGAGTAATTTTTCGCAAATTGAAAGCTTCTTTAGCAGAAAGCGTCTTTTTCAAAACAGCCGGACTTCCCGCAATCATTGAACGGGGAGGGAATTCTTTATTTTCCTGAACAAGAGAACCCGCAGCTACAAGCGAGCCCTTGCCTATCTTGACCCCCGAAAGAATAATCGCCCCCATTCCAATCAAACAATCTTCTTCAATTTCACAATTTTCACGAACAAGCGCTCCGGCAGCTACAAGCGAGCCCTTTCCTATTTTGACCCCGGAAAAAATAATTGCGCCCATTCCGATCAGGCAATCATCTTCAATAGAAGAACTGCTAACGATCGCCCCATATCCTACTGTTACACGATTTCCGATAATAGAGGCGCCTTTGGTTCGGCCAATTGGGTCCCGTTCGCCGTGAATTACACACCCTTCCTGAATGTTGGATTCAGCGCCGATCTGGATGAAATTGGTGTCACCACTTAATATGGCGCCTTGCCAGACGCTTGCATTAACTCCAATTTCTACATCACCTATTATTGTCGCATTTTCAGCGATGAAGGCCGAAGAATCAATTTTTGGCATTTTTCCAGCAATTGATTTGATCACGAAAGACCTCCAATACAATACCCTCTCCACATTATATTTCACATTTACCATTAAGTCAAAAACTTTGTTTGACACGAAACGAAGCTATCGTTTGAATGACTTTGCTTATACTTTAATGAAGGATTGTGCCGTCTTTTGATATACTGCCGTCAATGCGACTTCCCCAAATCGATGCAAAAAAACAAAAATACCTGAAAGCATTGATAAAATCAATAACATTTTATACCGCAGGTCAATTTGTGTGAAAATTTAACATATGCTTGTTGAAAGTGTCGAAAACTGCGTAAAAGCTCATCAACATAGAATTTTTGTTGATTTTTCAAAATTTTTACATGCGAAAAAAATCATCACACCATCGGGCAACTTATTTTTTCCCTTCTCCGAGCGATTACAGCTTCCAATCAATCTTTAAGAATTGAACTTTGAAAATGTTCTTGCATTTTTTGAAAAGGCATGATAGAAAAACAGATGCGAGTTTAAAAATTCGTCGGAAAGATGTGAGAGATCTAACTGACGGTGCTTATTCCAGAAAAAGCATTTGATAGTCCACCGTTCACAGGAAACCAGTGAAAGGTTATGTGACAACCTACAAACCGGGAAAAGCCAGAGAAGGTTTGCCCCGGAAGTTTTTTCAACCCAACCAATGGATAGGCTTTTATGTCTGCGGTGGTTTGCTCTTGAGCCCAATCGAGTAATCATGTCTAAGCAGGGACAAATAAGCCTAGTGGCGGGCTGGAGAAACTGGTCGTCGTCTCGTTGAGATTCTGAAACACGATTTCTAAACCTTAACTTTTGAGTAGGAGCGAATACATGAATACCCCACAACTTGACTCAGATTTGATAAGGATCAGCGAAGCCCGCCATCACGATCCCTTCGCCTTTCTTGGGCTGCACCCGGTCGGCGACTCCACCTTGGTGCGCGCATTTCTTCCCAACGTCACAGACGTCTCCGTAGCCGAGGGGGAATTGCCCCTGAAGCGAACCCCCGGGAGCGATTTTTTCGAGTGGCGTGGAAACGGTAGCCTGATTCCCGAGCATTATCGCCTAATCTGGCGGGATGCAGACTGCCACGAGCACATTGCCCACGATCCTTACACCTTCGGCCCGCAGATCGGAGACTTCGATCTTCACCTCTTTGGCGAAGGGCGGCACCGACATGCCTATCGTTTCCTCGGCTCACATCCTCACAAGGTCGACGGTGTAGCCGGCACTCTCTTTGCTGTGTGGGCGCCAAATGCCGAGCGCGTTAGTGTGGTCGGGGATTTCAACCACTGGGATGGACGCCGGCATCCCATGCGAGTAAGGGGAGGGAGCGGAGTTTGGGAGTTGTTTATCCCAGATCTGTGGGCCGGAAATCTCTATAAATATGAAATCCGCAACCGCCACACCGGCCAGATTCTGCTCAAGACAGATCCCTTTGGCCGACAGTTCGAATGCCGACCCAAAACTGCAACGGTGATCACAGGCGAAAGCACCCACTTATGGGCTGACGAGTTGTGGATGGAAAGCCGCCGAAAGGCCGACTGGCAGCATCTGCCAATGTCCATCTACGAGGTCCATCCTGGTTCCTGGATGCGGGACCAGGAGGGCGAATTCCTCAATTACCGACAAATGGCCCATTCCCTGGTGGAATACGTCAAGGAGGTGGGTTTTACCCACATCGAGCTATTACCGATCACCGAGCATCCCTTTGATCTTTCCTGGGGTTACCAGGCCACGGGTTACTATGCACCTACCAACCGCTTCGGTGATCCCGACGATTTTCGTTACTTTGTCGATTATTGCCACAAGAACGAAATCGGGGTATTTCTGGATTGGGTGCCGGCCCATTTTCCCAAAGATGAACACGCCCTGGCCCGCTTCGATGGCACACCGCTGTTCGAGCACGAGGACCCCCGGCTGGGCGAGCACCTCGACTGGTCTACGTTGATCTTTAATTTCGGTCGTAACGAAGTGAAAAACTTTCTAATTTCCAGCGCCCTTTTCTGGTTGGAAGAAATGCACATCGATGGCCTCCGTGTGGATGCCGTGGCCTCGATGTTGTACCTCGACTATTCCCGGAAAGCCGGGGAGTGGGTCCCAAACCAGTATGGCGGCCGCGAGAATCTCATGGCCATTGACTTCATCCGAGAGTTGAACGTGGTGGTTCACGAGGAGTGTCCCGGAATTCTCATGATCGCCGAGGAGTCCACCTCCTGGCCCCAGGTGAGCCGCCCTATCTACGTTGGCGGGCTTGGGTTTGATCTGAAATGGAACATGGGTTGGATGAACGACACCCTCCGTTTCATGTCCCACGACCCGGTTCACCGCCAGTATCATCACAACATGCTTACCTTCAGCATGCTCTACGCGTTCACCGAAAATTTTCTTCTGCCCTTTTCCCACGATGAGGTCTGCCACGGTAAGGGGTCCATGCTGAACAAGATGCCCGGAGACGAGTGGCAGCGCCACGCGAATCTAAGGACCTTGCTCACATACCAGTTCACGCACCCGGGAAAGAAGTTGCTCTTCATGGGAATAGAACTGGGACAGGGAGTTGAGTGGAACAGCGCCGGGGTCCTGGACTGGTATGTCCTTGAATATCGGCTCCATCGGGGAATGAAGCTCATGGTCCGGGATCTGAACCGACTCTACGCAACCTCGCCAGCTTTGTACCGTCACGAGTTCAACTGGCAGGGCTTTGAGTGGATCGACTGCAACGACAGCCAGCAGTCAGTTTTGAGCTATCTTCGGAAGGGTGATGGCAATGAACTCATGGCGGTTGTCTTGAACCTCACACCCGTTCCTCGCCATGGATACCGGATTGGCGTTCCGCGACCCGGGACTTACAGGGAAATCTTCAACTCCGACTCCGGATTCTATGGGGGCAGCGATGTCGGAAACGGTTCTGCTAATCTTCAGACCGAAGACCAGTCGTGGATGAATCGGCCTTGGTCCCTTTCTCTAGTCCTGCCTCCGTTGTCCGCCATCGTTCTTACCTTTGAGGGGTAGGCATCTTCCGGTGATTAGGAGCTGAACTGAAACTGAATTATATTCATTAAAGGAAGTCGTTTCCTTGTCCCCCCCTTTATCCATTCTGAAAATTGGAATTGGGGGTTGGACATGGCAAATACGCAAACAGGGCAAGGGAGGACGCCAATGCCATATGCTGAAAGCTTTGCCGTGCCATTCGAAGGTGAGCTTTTTCCCAGCTTTAAACTGCTCAATGTCTTCAAGGAGTGTTTTCTTATTCGCACCGGACGAATCCGCTTCAAAGTAAGGGCCGATAAATGGACCAATGTCAAAGTGATCCTGAAGGTGTATCGCAACGATGGAATTTGTGAAAATTTTATTGCGGACACAGACGCTTATGATGTTCAAGAATTGCAACACGAAAGGGTTACCAGGGATTTTTTTATCCATCCGTTTCCAATGAAACTCGGACAGATAAACTGCGTCAAATTCTCCTATGTTTTTCATAAGGGTGAACAATCCATTTCTTCACAACATGAATACATTTTCATGGAGCGGAGCAACATTGAAGATAACCGACATCATCGCCGGCAGATCACTAACCAGGGAGTTACGGAGAATACTTACCGGACCGTTGAGGTTGATGCAGGAATCCTTCAACTGGATGTCGACTGGTATAACCGCCACCTGGAAGCCCTCAATATGATTCCCAAGTTCACCAAAGGACTTTGTTACCACCCCTACCACCCGAAACGATTTATCCACGAAAAAATCGATTTGCTTGTCCGGAAAAAGCGACAGCAGCCGAAAGAGGAATACACCATAAAAGTGTGCGTTGATTGTATTGATGATACTGACTTCATCAACCACCTGATATTCGCCGTCAACAATGGCATAAAAGTCCAGTGTATTGTCGACTGGCGGAAGATGACCTTGACCAACAGTGAAAATTATGTGCGTTTGAAACGTTCCGGAAGTGAATTGCTGGGGGTATTTTGCTCCTCCAGGGATAATCGCGTCGAGGTCCTTCCCGACATGCATAACAAGTTCATAATATTTGGCGACGAAGACTGTATTCTGGGATCATTCAACATTACTTTTGATCTCTGGGGAGCAAACTGGGAATCCGGTGCGACGTTCCATTCAAAAGGGATCTGTCGGCTGCTCGATAACATTTTCCAGAGCGTTCGCGGTGGAGTTATTCAGCAATACGGGATAGATCCCTTGAGTCCCTTTAACCTGCTCTATACCTTCGGGCGCCACAAAATGATGAACGGCCAAAATTACCGGCCCCATCAGGCCATAATATCCGAAATTCATCGCGCCCGACATTCCATAAAAGCATGCCTGTTTCTTTTGGGCGAGTTGCAGGGGGACTATGGCGATAGCGTAGTGGATGCCTTGATCCAGGCGAAACACCGGGGAGTTGAGCTGACCTTCATATTTAATGGTCATGTGGCAAGGGCTGGAGATGCAACACAGGAATACCCCATGCATGAAGAGCTTAAACGGCCCTTGCTGCCGGCGATAACAAGGCTGAAACAAGCGGGTATCCCCATTGCCCTGGCATATGGTGTCAACGGCCGTCCCATTCCCTATTCACCCATTCATGCAAAATACTGCGTCATCGACGATTTTCGCGTGTTGGACGGCAGTTTTAATTGGTATAATACCTCCGTTTTTTCACATGACCATTTGACCCTGGTTTCAGACGGGAATATTGCCCGGCTCTATACGCAGGAGTTTCATGAAACTATAAATTCCATGAAGATCTATTGGGACTCGTAATGCCTCATATCGTTGGCTTACCAAGTAAAACAACAACCGGAAAAGGTTTTACAGCCAGACTTTCCGGCGAGGCCTATTCTTCAGATGATAAAGGAAATGCTTTTTGGGGAAAAATGTATTATTATACCGAGGTTCTTGCAAAATTATCAGATTCTCTTTTGGGAAAGTTTTCACAATACTGTTCCCATTGAATTCTTGCTCAGCAAATGTGCAATTTTTCTACAATATTGCAAAAAGTTCTACTGTATATTTTTTACACTTTATGGGAAGGTGTTTTAATCCAATAACCTTCTCCGGAACGGGATGACAGAAAGAGATGAACGAGATCCGCCTGGTGTATGCCCTGAACATCTTCTCAGCAAAAGATGGAGTTCTTGTCCAGGAGTTTGAGATAGACGTTTTGGTGGAAAACCTTGGCTTCCAAAAACAAATCGCGGTCCATTGGGCCACCGATGACAACGTCTGGAATATACTACCGGCCCATTATAATTTTCAGGCAACCCCAAGTAGGGAACGGTGGCTCGCCAAGGGCACTTTTCGCGCCCATTCCCAAGAGGGATTGTCTGGGAATATCCGCTTTAAGTTGCGTTACCTGGTCGAAGGCAAAGAATATTGGGACGACAATCACCAATTAAACTTCTATATTAAAGAAAATGCCGGCATTCTTTTAGGGCCTGGTTTTCTGCTAAGTCAGATCTGTTTCCGAGGCTTGCTGCCTCATGGTGAGACGGCGCATCCGGTAGCAGTAGCAGTTAATCGATCCGTGCAGGCAGGACAGGTTTTTATCCGCTGGACCATCGACAACTGGCAGACGTTTCATCAGACCCGCTGCTTTTTACAGCACGATTACTGGCACCAGGAGCGCCAAAATCGCGCCGACAATCTCCAAGAAGACGGCGTGACTCTCTGGGTCGGCCGGATCAAGGTTCGAAGCCACTTCAAGGTTGAATATGTCATAGGCTGTGAGACGGAACAGGAGGAAATCTGGGACAATAATTTTGGCGGCAATTATATTGCCTGCCGCGCCGGTTTGAAAATTCTAACCCTCAATCTGCATTGCTATCAGGAAGCAGATCAGGATGACAAGTTCAACGAAATAGCCAGGGCGATTCATGAGAATGATATTGATGTAGTCTGCCTGCAGGAGGTCGGTGAAGAATGGAATGGGGGTCAGGGTTTATGGCCGTCCAATGCCGCAAAGATCATTCAGGAGCGCATACAAGGATACGGTCGGTCTTATTTCCTCCACACGGACTGGGCGCATATCGGTTTCGACCGTTACAGAGAAGGCATTGCAATTTTGAGCAAGCACCGGTTCCTGAAATGTGACGCCGGTTACGTTTCCCCCAGCCATAACATTCACGATATTCATTCCAGAAAAGTCGTAATGGCCCAGATTCATTTTCCCTATGTCGGCCTGATCAATGTGTTTTCCGTCCATCTGAGTTGGATGTCGGGCGGCTTCCAGCAGCAGTATGATAAATTGCAGCAATGGGCCCACGAAATAGGGACCGATCAAGTAGCAGCGACTTTTATATGTGGCGATTTCAACAACAAAGCCGGCTCCCCGGGCTACATGCAGATCGCTGACAGCGGTTTTGAAGACCAGTTTTTGCGGGTCACCTCCCCCGCCATCTTTGCAAAAGTCTTTCGGGATTCCTTGCCGGGAAGAGAGGAACACCTTGCCTCCGATGGTCGGATTGACTTTCTTTTCGCTAAGAGGGGAAACAGATTCCAGCCAACCGCTGCAAGGGTTCTCTTTTCAGGTCAGGACTATAAAAGGGTTTCCGACCACTTTGGATACCTAGCCGAATTTGTGTCGGAGTAAATCACGCATTTATTGGGAATGCCTCAGGAATTCGGTTTGGGTTTCCCAAAGAGAGGCAAGCCACACCGCAAACGTACTTAATATCAATTGTACGCATAATTGCTTAGACCTGTGCAAATTGCAAAAATCGATCATGATTTGATGCTGGTTCTCAAATTTGTTTTCACGATTTTAGTTTTCTTACGTATCATTGTTTAATATTTGCTTGATTAATAATTTCCTTTGGACTGGAAATAAAAACAACGATCTGCTAAAAACCATTTGCTTTTCTGAATTTAATACCCTTGCTTAACAAAAAACACTTTTGACAGAGGAACTGAATAACTTAGTTCCGATAAAGTTTTCATCAGTCGGGAACACTTATTCTTTGCGCGAATCATAGCTTTTTTTCAAAGTTATATAGCCTCTCTTAGTCTCGTGCTCCACACCTTTGTAGGGATATCGGATAATTGCTTCTGAGATGGTAAAACCTACTTTTTCTGCTATCGTTAGTATTTTATCCATTTCAAGTAAACGCCACACTGCATTTGCACCTTTTACTCCAAGAAAATCAGAAATTTCAACTGAACCCTCGCCGATATGAAAACTGAACAAACAAAATGCACCTGTTTCCAATAGCCTCCACCATTCTTTAAAAGCTTTCTCAACCTCTGTATAAGTAAAATGAACGATTGAATAGAATGCAATTATTCCTTCAACGGAATTTGAAGCCATTTTTGAATTCAGCATGTCATCAACAATGAAGGTAATTTCCGGGAAATTCCTGCTGGCAAGCCGTATGGAATTTTCAGAAAAATCTAATCCAATAATCTTATGTACTTTCTTATCAAAAAGGTATTTGGTTGTCTGCCCAGAACCACAGCCGAAATCATAAACGACACTTCCATTTGGTAATAGCTGGGTAAATCGGTCTAAAATGTTTCTGTCAAAGGGTTTACCATCCAATTCGTTCAGAAATTTATCAGCATATTCCTTAGCAGTTAAATCATAGCAATTCAAAATTTCTTGGGCATTATATCCTTCCATTTTTTTTCTCCGTCGTTTTACTTCAAACCTGTATTAGCAACGGTTCCCCAAGCTCGCTCGAATTTATTAATTCGATAATTTAATTGATTAGAAAAGCTGGAATCAATATTCTTTTTATTTTTATCAGGCCAGGAGCAAATTCAGTTAACAATTCCTGCATTCTTTTCTGGATGCTATTATGAAGAGCGTGTTCAATATAATCTTTTTTTGCTTGTTGGATTGTAATTTGCATCAATAAAGTATTGACAGCATCTCTAAATTTATCTTTGTTCCTTTTTAACGGTTCATCATTTATTCCTTCATACTCCATTACAACTTCAACTTTTATATAATGAAGCGCTTCATCTTTTGACGGTGTGGTAAATTCTCCCAAGCTAAAACTAAGTTCTTTAATTTCTTTTGAATCAGTTGAAATTTGCCCCGGAGCGTTTGAATTATTTAACACTTCCCCTGAATTAACGCTTTGCCCATAAGAATTAGTTTGAAATCCCAGAAAGCACAAACACCCGAGAAGAAGAAAATACTTTTTCATAAAAACCTCCTAATATTTTTACTAAAAATTGCAGGTGAGTTATTTTAGCATGAAATTTTCCGTGGTTGGTAAAAATCTCTCTATAAAACAACTTTTTTTGCGGAAATTCGATTTTCAAGTAAGCCAAGCCCCTCCAGCGAAAAGAGTAAAAATGCTTGACTTCTAATACCAAATCAAATTTACTCGTTCGTTAGTGCTATTTCCAGCTTCAGATCTACTTTAACCGGTATTAACTTTGGGAAAGGAGAAAGCTTTAAGCATCCAGAAATTAATTCAGAAATTTTCTGAAATTTCAATTTTTCCATATGTATCAACTGACTCCTCTTATTTCCGGTTAAATTCAAGTTTTTTGTGATGCAGACGGATTAGTTGGGATTGGTATAAAACTGCATAAACACATGCAAAGAAAATTTGAAAAAAAAATATTTTCGCGGAGTTTTTTTTAAATTGCACGGTTAAGTGCCAAGCCAATATGAATTTACTCTTTGTTGCTGCACTCTTCGAAGGGAATTTGACAAAAACAGGAAAACCTGATATTTTGCAATGCAACATCAAAAATAGATTTATATCGTTAAATTTGCCGTCAATACTCTCAGTAAATTATTACTGCATCGCAGTAAAATTTCACCTAAAAAAGGAAAAAGCATATGAAAACAGGCTATAAAGCTTGTATCGCATTACTTGTTTGCTTTCCAGTTATCTGGCAAAGCCAGTTTAATGGATTATTATCCGGAATCACATTCCCCCATCTCACTCGATTTTTCAATGAGGATTTCACAGCCACTTCCAATGAAATTTTAGAGGGAACCCTTGGAAAGTTATTCGAGGAGGCTTCAAATCCAATTCAGACCGTTTGAACTTCATCTAAATTCCGATAATACTTTTCAAACGCAGTATACGTCATTGGAGGAAATATGCAATTGGCTTTGAACGACATTTTTCTTGATTTGTTTGATAACCATCCCAAATTTCAAGCATCTGGTTCACTTACAGAAGTTATTGACCTTGAAAGAAATCCCGGGAAATTAAGGATGTACAAATACGTTCCGACTCCGGCCCCAACTTCTGAGGCTCCTCTTGTAGTTGTACTCCACGGCTGTATGCAATCAGCTCAGGAAATTGCAAATTCAGGTGGATGGAATCAACTCGCGGATCGATTTGGATTTTACGTTCTTTATCCTGAACAACAACTTAAGAATAATTCGATTGGCGCTTTCCACTGGTTTAAAGATGAACACATTCGAGCTGGAAAAGGCGAATGCGGATCAATTAAAGAAATGGTCGACCGAATGAAAGTCGATTATAGGATAGATTCCAGGAAAGTTTTTGTAACCGGTCTATCAGCCGGCGGATGTTTTACTACTGTTATGTGTTGTGCTTATCCTGAACTCTTCGCTTCCGGAGCGGTAATGTCAGGTATTGCCTATCGTGCGGCCGATTCCAATCATGCGTTAAAGGTTATGTTCCAGGGAAAAAGCAGGAAACCGGAAGAATGGGCACGCCTGGTTTCCGAAACCCATCCTGGATATTCCGGTTCTTATCCTAAAATGTTGGTTTTTCATGGTACAAGGGACATTATGGTGAATCCTAACAATATGCAAAGTATCGTTGCCCAATTCACAGCCCTCCATCAAACTAGTCAAACTCCGGATATCGTAGATACGGTTAATGGTTTTCCCCACAAAATTTATCATGACAAAAATGGTCGCCCGGTCGTTGAAACGTTTGAAATTACTGGAATGGCTCACGGAATCGCAATTAACCCCGGCACCGGAGTCGATCAGGGTGGACACCAAGACAACTTCGCTTTCCCGGTTGGAATATTTTCTAGTTTTTTTGCATTGCAAAGTTGGGGAATCATCCCACCTTGCCAAAAAAGTCAAGTCTTGTGATCGCTTCTCTGCGGGTGGTCCCTGATGAATTTGTGACTTTGCCGGGTAACCAAGATGTTATATGCAAAAGTTTGTGTGTTAATTTTTTCCATCTTCTTAGTTTTGGGCCGTGCGCTTGAACGCTTGCAAAGTATTTATGGTTTTAACAGTAAATTAATTCTTGTTATTATGCCAACATCGACGATTTTTTTTCAATCTTCCAATACTGGCCCGATACACTTTTATTTTTAATCCAGATTGCTGAGTTTAGCTTGAAATAGCACGAAAAGGGCTTATTTTCTGTTACCCATGTTACCCAGAATTGAAAACAGCCAATCCCGGCAGCGCACACTTTTACTAAAATCCCTTTAAACTTTTAGCAATACAACCTTTTGGGAGGTTAAATCTTCATTGGTTAACTTTTCCGCTGCAAATAAGCTGGTTGATTTTTTCGCCCAGTAGGTCCAGGGAAAAAGGTTTTTGAATAAAAATGTTAGGTTTGTCCTGGCCGAAGCGACTGAGGGCGTCCTCTTCAGAAAAACCGCTGGTAAGAATCACACGGACATCTGATTTGATTTCACGCATTTGAGCAAAAGCTGTCCACCCGCTCATAACCGGCATGGTTAAATCAAGCAGAACACAAACAACGACCTCAGCATTTTTTCTGAAAAGCTCAACAGCTTCCTGGCCATTCTTTGCTGATAGCACTTGAAATCCCTTTTTCCCCAACCATTTCGAACAAAGAGTACAAATCAGCTCCTCATCATCAACAACCAGAACAGTACCGGAAGCTATTTCCTTTAATGAAGTCGATTCAATTTGTTTCACAGGCGGTTCAACCGCAATAACATTGACTTCGGATTCCATTACAGGCAGCAGAACTCGAATCCAGGTTCCACGCCCAAGTAGAGAATCCACTATGATTGTCCCTTTATGCCCACGGACAATGCCAAGAACAGCCGACAAACCCAAACCCCGACCGATAAATTTCGTGGTAAAAAAAGGATCAAAAATTTTGGTTTCAGTTTCGTAGTCCATTCCACAGCCGGTATCTCGCACTTCAATGGAGACAAATTGTCCCGGGCTCGCCTTGGCTTCTCTCCTGGCGGTTTGAAGAAAACTCTCGGAGCATTCCAGTGTCTTGCTACTCACGAACAAATTTCCCGAGTTTCCCAAAAGGGCTTCCAAACCATTGGCAAGCAGATTAAGTACAACCTGCTCAATCTGCCCAGCATCGACCAGAGCATAGGGGAGGTTCTCATCAAGATCAAGAGATAGTTTTACATTTTTCGGAAGCAAGGGAGAAAACCGCTGGACACTTTTCCGAATAGCATCATTCAGCTGAACTTTTTTGGGAGAAAAATGGCCTTTTCCTGAGAAATCCAGCATTTTTTTTGTAAGACCAATGGCTCGTTCAAGCGTTTGCTCCATTTGGTTGAGATTAAACTGACACACCCCGGGAGACATTTTCTGCCTGAGCATTTCCAGATTTAAGTTAATAATAGTCAGGAGATTATTAAAATCATGAGCAATACCACCGGCCATTTTCTCAAGGCATTCCAGTTTTTGCGAATGAATCAGAAGATGTTCAATTTCCACTTGAGCGGCTTCTGCAATTTTTTTCTCGGTGATATCACGACCCACAGCCTGATATTCGACCAAAGCTCCTTTCGAATTGTAGATACCCCGATGAATCCAGTGCTGCCAGCAGGTTTGGCCGTTTGGCATAATGACCCGGTGCTCAAAATCGGCAATAGGAACCTCATGGGAAATTCCTTTGATTCGTTCCAAAGTCATGCTCAGATCAGGCTCGGGAATATGCGGTATAAAGTTGTGCTCCAGAAGCTCTTCGCGCTTCTTTCCAAAATAACGAAGATAGGCATCGTTGACAAACGTCAGTTTTCCATTGGGAAGATAGCGACAGATCAATTCAGTCTGATCTTCAACGATAGAGGCAAACCTGGCCTCACTCTGCTGTAACACCTCTTCTACTTTTCGGCTTTGGCTGATATCACTCAGAGCGGTTAAATAAGCCCGCTTTCCGTCAACCCATAGCATCGGCTTGGCTTCCAACCGCGCCCAGAAGAATTCATTCTTCTGGCGCTTCACCCTAAGTTCACACCATTGCGGTGAATCGCTCAGGTGAAGCTTTCTGTGATGGCGATTGTAGAGATCCTGGTCTTCAGGGAAAATAAAAGCAGAGAATTTCATTTTAAGGAAAGAGGTTTTTACAACTCCCAGAAGGGTTACCGAAGTAAGATTTGCTTCAAGAATTACGTCATCCTCATTCATGATCAAAGACCCAATGGGCGACAACTCATACAGTTGGAAATATCTGAATTTAGAAGCTTCAAGCTCGATTTGTGTCTTCCGCAATTCTTCATTCTGGGCTTCCAGCTCAACCTGATGCAATTGCAGTTCGTGTAGAAGTTTCTGCCCCTCATCGTTTGAGAAAATCTCAATTTTCCCTTTCTTCATGCCCGATTTACATCTTACTACTTCCTCTGCCCGTTCCCGCAAATCATAGTTCTGTTCTCTTTCCGAAGATTCTGCAGTCAAAAGATCTTTCACATTTTCAGTCATTCTTTTCCTCTTCTAGGTAATTTCAAAGATTCTGACAATGCACAGAAACGATTCTCACTCTCTTGAGCGGTTTTCAGCGCAATCTCTATATGAATCTCCACCCTTTTCCGTTCAACGATGTCAAAATACAGGTTCCCTATTTGGGATTCCAAAAACGCAGACATACACCGTAAAACGGAAATTAAAGACCAAATTCTCACTTTTTAGTCAACCGCTTTGGTCTACTTTCAAATCAAACATATCTATTCTCTTTAATTTAACTCAATCAATTATGTTTTTCAATAATATTGTTTTGACATCAGCAACAAAGAGTCAATTCATATTGACATTGGTAATTATACCAATCCCAAAAAATACGTGCACTTCCCCAAGGACTTTGATTTGACCAAAATGAAAAGGGATAGCTTTATTCTCCAAGAAAAAACGAAATTTTCGGGAAAATAAGGATCCCTTACTGGATGGTCTAAACATTCATTTCTGTCAGATAAAATCTAATTTTACGCAGATCTGAAGCGAGAAACAAGGCGTATGAACGAACTAATTGGTATTGGTATTGGTATTAATCATACAATTCAAAAAAAAATTTGCGAAAAATTAATTTTTCCAAATTTTCTGCACTTGCGTTGGTACAGATATATAAGTCAAATATTTTTACTCTTTTTCGCTGTTTTGACAGAGAACTAGTTACATATTTCAAAAAAATCCAGTATAATTTTAAAGTTCTAGGTTGTTAAAAGGAAAGTGAATGAATAGCTGCTAATAACTGGAACTTTATAGTAACAATGTTGAAATTAGTATCCATAAAATTCAGAAAAGGGTTATTAGAGCTTTGCTCAACACACAGTTCACAAGCAAATATTTTAAAATCAAAGTTAGGAGTAGAAAATATGACGAACCGTTGGCTAAAACTTCTAGTCTTGTTCCTGGCGTTATCCTACACCAATCTTGAAGCCCAAGTTCCCTATAAACTTCAAGGAATAGTTTCTGTCAGGCAAGGACAGGCAAAACTAACAACCGATAATGGGCGAGTCTTCAAACTTGAAGGAATAGGCTTCCAGGATGTAGCCAAATTCGACGAAAAAGACGTTGTCATAGAAGGAGATTGCCGTGAGGGCGATGAATTAGGGCTATTAAAAGTCAAAACTATAAACTTGACACCACCCGTAACCGGAAAAGAACCCCCACCCCCACCTTTCAAGTCCTGGCAACGCCCCGCAGTGTTCGTTTCTAATCATAACGGCGAATGGACAATAGGAAATGTACGCTGGGGTGTCGATTCAAAAACTGAAGTTGCATCTTTCCGAATAGTAAAATTCAAACCTGAACTTGTTGAAAACGTATATTATGTCCTTCAACCTTTCGCCCCTAAATGGATAGCAGCCCACTCTCTGATGCTGTTCACTTTCAAACATGGCGGAATGGTAACAACCAAAGGTGAAGAAGCAACTGGATTATTTTTAAGCGTTGAAGCTTATCAACGCATCAATCAGCACTATGACCTAGTGGATGGGCTCAAAAAAGCCTTCGGAATCTCCTACATTCTCGCCTCCTGGGATGACATGGTCCCCTTCACTATCCACAGAAATTTCAATTTTGTACCATATCCCACTACTTTTTCCCCTGTCCAAAAATCTGCTCTTTTACAGGAAGCATTGAAACAAGCTACCGTGAATCGAAGCGGTGAATATTATGATACCTTAACAAACAATTGTTCGAACAACTTAGTTATTCTTATGAATCATGTGTTAGAACCAAATGCCAGAATTGACATGTGGTGGTTGCCTTCTTTTGCATACAATCTGCGTGCAACCGTCCCAGTTTGGATTCCAAAAATGTTGAAAAAACACGGGTTGGTTAAAGACGCATTGCCTGAAATCAACGAACAATCTTTAGGAAAATCCCCACAACAATTAGGTTTATAAAAACGATTTAGTCCCAATAAAGGTGCTGGGGCACCTTTTAAAGAATCACGCTTCGAACACATTCGAAGCGTGATTTTTTACCAACTTCTAACTTCTCCTTAACAAAATCTTAACAATTCTAAATTACATTTGCACCTTCGCTTTACACTTTTTTTAAGCTCGATCAATCACAAGAAAAGTAATTTTTCGAAGGTTTTTGCAAAATTTGTTAATAGGAGAATTCCCTTGAAATCCCAAAAAATCTTGATGGCCTTATTAGGTTTTACTTTTTCTGTAATATTTTCTGTTTCTGGCTATGCCACTCCTTCAGTTGAAGAACTAAACGCACAGATTCAGGAACTGATGAATCGTGTTAAGGTTCTTGAAGCACAAAAGGAAAGCTCACAAAAAGAGAACCTAAAAATTGAAGCTTCCCTAACTTCCCTAAAAAAAACTGATGAAGAAAAAAAAGATTCCTGGACAAACAACATAAAAATTGCCGGAGATTACAGAGCAAGATTTGATGAAATATACTATCGGAATTGCTATCCGGATAGAATGGACTATGGAAGATGGCGTGTTCGCATCCGTCTGGGTTTCGATGCAAAAATAAATGAAGATGCTGACTTCAAACTTCGCTTTGCAACATCGGAAGATAGAAATATCGGAATGCAGGGAAATCCAGTCTCAACAAATTTGACTTTAACAAATGTGGCAAGTAAGAAACCTGTATTTATCGACGTTGGACAGCTTGATTACCATCCTTCCAGCATAAAAGGACTTCATATCTATTCCGGAAAAATTGATCTTCCATTTTTTACACCTGGAAAAAGCGACTTAGTTTGGGATCACGACATAACACTTGAAGGCGCCACCGCTAAATTAGACAGCAAAAGTGGAAAATTCGACATTTCCACTGCTTTGGGGGCTTTCATGTTTATGGATCGACCTGAGTCAAACGATTCCTCTATGCTCGGAGGTCAAGTAAGCTTCAAGTACAATCTCCCAAAAGCAAATCATTATATTACTTTTGGGGGAGCATACTACAACTTCGACCACACAAAAGGGCAACAGGTTTTTGATTGGCAGGGACTGAATCTAAACTATGGAAACACTAAAACCGCTCAAAATTCTTACCTCTACGCCTATAAAGAACTTGAATACGGCCTTGAAGCAGGCTGGACAGTTGGAACCGGAACAAACAGTCTTCCAATCTCAGTTTTTGGAAATACTGTTAAAAACGTCGCTGCGGATGTTCCAAACAATAAAGGCTGGTTAGCTGGCTTTTCGGTTGGAAAATTAAGCAAACCCGGGAGCCTCTTTTTCCGATATGACTACCGAAAATTGGAAAAAGATGCCGTCCTAGGTGCCATAACAGATTCAGATTCATTCGGCGGGGGGACCAATGGTAAGGGACACAGGTTCTCTATAGAGCGTCAATTGATGAAGAACATGCTCGTGAAAGTCATCTATTTTGCTGACAAAATAAATATTGCAGATGACGATAAAACCAATAAAAATGCCACATTCAATCGCATTCAGATGGAAGTACAAACAAAATTCTAACCTATCTTTAATCGAATCTTAACAATTGTGTGGCAAATTAAGTTATCAAACTCAGGAGAATAAAAAAATGAAAAAAATCTTAGTACAAGTTTTTATCCTTTTAATGTGCGCTTTCCCGGCTTTTTCTGCTGAAGAAAAAGCAGCTGATTCCAAAATCACCATCGATGGTTCAACCACGGTAGGGCCAATTGCCAAAGCATTTGCAGAATATTTTATGAGCAAAAACACTCAGTTGAAGATTACCGTCGCAGAATCAGGGTCGGGAAATGGCTCCAAAAGCCTCATAAACGGAACATGTGATATTGCTGACATGTCGAGGTTCATGAAGGTGGAAGAAATTAAAGCAGCTATGGACAAAGGAATCGTCCCGGTTTCCCATGTAGTCGCCATGGACGGAATTGCCTTGATTGTTCATCCCGCAAACCCGGTAAAAAACCTTTCCATTGAGCAAATAGCCGGAATTTACCTGGGAAAAATGACCAATTGGAAGGAATTGGGAGGCCCGGATGAAAAGATTGTTGTAATCAGTCGCGACACAAACAGTGGGACGTATGAAGCTTTCGAAGAACTCGCACTCAAAAAAGAAAAAATGACAGATTCAGTAGAATACGTCGGCTCCAACGGGGCTGTTAGGCAAAGAGTTCAAAGCACAATAGGAGCAATTGGATACGTAGGTTTAGGTTTCATCGATAAAACTGTAAAAGCAGTTTCAGTAGCAGAAATTGAACCCAACAGATTAACCATTCTGGCTGGGAAATATCCAATAGCACGCCCATTATTCATGTTTACAAATGGATATCCCAAATTAGGCTCGGATATTTATCAGTTCGTTACACTTCATTTAAGCCCAAAGGGACAGGAAATAATCGAAAGTCTTGGCTACGTAGCTGTTACACAGTATAAAAAGTAGTTTGTGACCTTCTTTGAAAGATCCCACTGTTTCAACTAAAATGCTTTCTAAATCTATAATATTGAACGACCGCTCTCAGAACGAAAGCGCTCGTTCCATCCCCCAAATGAAAACTTCAATTCTATATGACAAACACGAAGACTTGTACAATAAGGTTTCTTCTTTTTTGGGAAATGCTTTTCTTTTAAGCATTACAGTGATTTCAGCCTGTGCTGTTTTGTTTATTTTCTACTTTATTGTCAAAGACTCAATTTTATTTTTCCAGCAACGCGAGTTGAAAGAATTCTTTTTTTCGACTCAGTGGTTTCCTTCGCGGGAACCAGCAGAATTTGGGGCAGGAGCCATTTTTTGGGGAAGTTTTCTTGTTACAGCCGGTGCTTGTGCTTTTGCTATTCCAATCGGTTTGATGACAGCAGTTTGTTTAAGCGACATTCTTCCATTTTCTGCCCGGCAAATCCTGAAACCGCTCATAGAAATATTGGCAGCAATTCCATCCGTCGCATATGGTTTCTTCGCCCTAGTGGTTGTTGCTCCCCTTCTTCAGGAGAAGGGAGGTTTGATTTTGTCATATTCAGTTTGGGCATTGGCAGCTCCGGTAACAATCTTTTTTCTGGTATTAGGTGATGTCTGGTCGGAAAAATTTTTCCCCAAGGCAAAGACTGTTGCTCATATTACTATTACCGGAGCATTTATTCTTCTGGAATTAGTTATGTTGTACATCTTATCCAGGCATTTTTCCACGTTAAAAATCTCAAGTGGTACAAATGCATTGAACGCCTCCCTGATTCTTGGAATAATGATTCTTCCAACTATCGCCAGCGTTTCAGAAGACGCCCTTCAATCAATCGGTCGGGAATTACGGGAAGGAAGCTATGCTCTGGGCGCAACTCGGGCAGAGACACTGCTGAAGGTAGTCATTCCAGCTGCAAGTCCAGGAATACTTGCAGCGGTAATTCTAGGTATCATGCGGGCAATCGGGGAAACCATGGTAGTTTGGATGGCTTCCGGAAATACTGCGAAAATTCCCAATCCCTGTTACAACTTTTTTGAGCCAATTCGCACTCTGACCGCAACAATAGCCGGAGATATGGGAGAAGCCGACCATGTTTCAGGTTCTATGCGCTACCATGTGCTCTTTGCAATGGCAACCTGCATGCTTATTATCTCCTTTGCCCTCAATATCACCAGTGAATGGATAATGAAGCGAACCCGTAAAAGAGTCTCAGGCGCATGAATCCGTGGTCATTCACACAAGAATTCAAATTAATGCCAAAGGAAGATTTTAAATGGCACTTTTTTGGTTAGGAAAACTTGTAATAAAGACACATATTCTCGTGGAAGGTGTTTTTGATCAATTCAAACCCCCACTCACTAGCCTGAAATAAAAATAATAATTCATGAAAGTACAATACTTGAAAACATTGCCGGCAAATAATTGTGATATTTTTTGCTCCTATTTTCAGCACATATTTCACAACTTCTCCGGAAATCAGAAATTATTTATATCCTATGCTCCCTTCGGCATTTGCTCGAATAGGATTCCGTCGCAGGCTTTTATGCGGATTATAGTGAAATTATGACCCAGTCCAGCCGAAAATTAATTGACCAGGCATTTACTGCCATCGGAATTTTTTCATCTGTTTTTTTGGTTATCGTAATCATTGTACTTCTTTTTCCCATCTTCATGAAAGGACTTGGCGCGTTTTTCTTTCGAGGAACAATTGAATTTCGCAAAATGGAAATGGAACTCTTCGAAAGAGGTGATCGCGAAGAACTAAAAAAAGAAATCTTGGAAACCAATCTGGCACGATTACCCGTCTTTGAAAGCATAAAAACCTTCAAAGCAGAGATTTCAGGTTTTCCTTCCGAGGAAAAAAAGATATTAAACGATTCTCTCAAAGATTTGGAAATCTCTTTGCGCGAATTATTCGGTCCCTTACCGGGAGAACCTGCTTCTGAACTTGCGAGGAATAAATTTGGTCCGACTCGCTGGGACCAGGCATTGGTTAAACTTCAAGCAGTTTTGTACAGGGAAGAGTATGATTACTCAGACACCTCCAGAATGGGACAGAAAAAATTGAGCCCCCGTTCCAGAGATTTTGCAGGAACTTCTCTCGAAACTCTTTTCCCTTTTCTGGAACAAAACGTTGAGAAAATGTTTCGACCAAATCTTGTTTTCTACTGGCGATTTTTTACGGATGAATCAAAAGACACCCATTTTTTTGGTGGAATTGGTCCCGAAGTAGTCGGTACCATCTATTTAACCATGGGAGCAATGATTTTTGCAGTCCCAATGGGAATACTCTCTGCAATTTTTTTGACCGAATATTCCCGGCAAAACTGGTATACAAGTATTCTGAGAACTTTGATCAGCACGCTATCCGGGGTCCCAAGTGTAGTTTTTGGGTTATTCGGTCTTGCGTTTTTTATTAACACCATTCACGTTTCGCAATCAAAAAGCGTTTTAGCCGGATCCCTTACTCTGGCTATTCTTATTCTTCCAACCATTATTCGCTCATCTGAAGAAGCCATTCTTTCGGTGCCGAAAACGTATCGAGAAGCCGCTCTAAGTTTGGGCGCAAGCCCCTGGGAAATGATTGTCGGTGTAGTGCTCCCGGCCGCACTTCCGGGGATTCTCACCGGAATTATTCTCAGCATGGGGCGGGCTGCAGGCGAAACAGCTCCGATCATTTTCACCGCAGCAGTCAGCCTGGGGGAGGCCCCCAAACTTCTGGATATTTTTTCCCAGCCAACTCCCGCTCTTTCCTGGAATATCTACAACCTTGCGACTGAACATCAGAAAGTTGACCAGATCAGGCATGTACAATACGGAATGGTTCTGACTCTGATATTGATTGTTCTGACTTTAAACTGTCTGGCAATCTGGCTGAGAAATCGTTATTTGAAAAAACTAAAAGGATGATAAGGGTTCCTAACCTTTTTTTAGCAAACGATTTGAAGAGGGAAAATCATCTAATACCAATCCCAAAAAATACGTGCACTTCCCCAAGGACTTTGATTTGACCAAAATGAAAAAATATCGCTTTATTCTCCAAGAAAAAACGAAATTTTCGGGAAAATAAGGATCCCTTACTGGATGGTTGAAACATTCATTTCTGTCAGATAAAATCTAATTTTACGCAGATCTGAAGCGAGAAACAAGGCGTATGAACGAACTAATTGGAATTGGTATAATGATTTCAGGGGCACGTAAAAAAAATTGGACTGAGGAGCATCGAAAATGGGAAGCGTGATGTCGAATCCAAAAAAAGCCTTCCAAATTACTCAAAATACTTTGTCCCCAGACAAAGTCGTTCAACTATCGGCCAACAAATTTTCTGTGTTCTACGGAAAAAATGAAGCTGTGAAAAGCGTTTCTATGGATATTCTAAAAGGAGCAGTAACGGCAATTATCGGACCATCCGGCTGTGGAAAGAGCACTTTTTTGAGAGCAATTAATCGAATGAACGATCTGATTCCGTCCGTTTCAGTTTCCGGGGAACTTTCATTGGAAGGAACCGAAATTTACTCTACAAATACTGATATTATGGCATTAAGACAGCGCGTTGGGATGGTTTTTCAAAAACCCAACCCCTTTCCAAAAAGTATTTTCGATAACGTAGCATATGGCCCCCGGCTTCAGGGAATTTCCGAGAGAAAAAGACTTTCGGAAATTGTCGAAAAAAGTCTTGGCCGAGCCGCGCTATGGGACGAAGTAAAGAACCGGCTTCAGGAAAACGCGTTGGGTCTTTCCGGAGGCCAGCAACAACGTCTTTGTATGGCCCGCGCTCTGGCAATCGACCCACAGATTTTGCTGATGGACGAACCGACCTCAGCATTGGACCCCCGTTCAAGCGCAAGAATAGAAGACCTTATCGATGAATTGCGAGGAAAAATAACAATTATTATTGTGACACATAATATGCAACAGGCCGCCAGGGTATCAGATTTTACGACCTTTTTCTACGAGGGGCTTCTTGTGGAATATGGCACCACAAGGAATATTTTCACAATGCCTTCCGACAAAAAAACCGAAGATTACATTACCGGCCGTTTTGGGTAACAGGAGCAATTAAATGTCAAAACATCTTTCAACTGAAATTGAGAAACTCAAAATAAGAATCTTAGCACTGGCCGGACTCGTTGAAACACAGATTCACCGGGCAGTAAAATCTCTTGAGGATCTTGACTCTGAAACAGCTCAGAAGATAATCGATTCTGACTTTGAAATTGACCAGGCTGAAGTCGAAATTGAGGAGGAATGCTTAAAAATTCTTGCTCTTCATCAACCTGTCGCAATAGATCTCCGAATCATTATCTCAGCACTGAAAATTAATATTGATCTCGAACGAATAGGTGATTTAGCGGTTAACATTGCTGAGCGGACATTGTTTCTATGTGATAAACCTCCTATTAATCTGTCTTTTGATTTTGCAGAAATACGACGCAAATCTTTGTCCATGCTAAAAGACAGTTTGGATTCACTTATGAGACTCGATGCTGATCTCGCAAAAAAAGTCCGAAATTCAGACGACGAAGTTGATCAGATAAATCGTCAAATGTACCTCTATATCGGAGCGGAAGGGAAAAAGAAACCGGACCAAATCGATAGTCTGCTTAGCTACCTATCAGTGAGCCGACATTTGGAAAGAGTTGCAGATTATGCCACCAATATAGCTGAAGACGTAATTTACCTGGTGGAAGGAATAATTGTCAGACATAAACCAACTTTCCCAGAGGGACATCCCAAAATTAAGCAATGAGACGGTGAAGTCTCACACTCTTCATCTTTAACAATGTTACGCATAATTGCTGAGACCAATCCCACAAAATAATAACGTAACTTTTTAGACGGTTTACAGCGCCAGAGGCTTGATCAAACCAGTAAATTTGCGTGATTACTTTTAATTATTGGTATAAGACCTATCCAGATTGCAAAAATCGATCATGATTTGATGCTGGTTCTCAAATTTGGTTTTCACGATTTAGTATTCGTATGTATCATTGATTTTTAATTATTTTGGGCTGTAAGCTTAAAAAACACTTTAATTTCCCATGCTGGGAAATTTTTTTTTTTTGGAAAATTCTATGTTGGTATGATAAATTTAGAAATACTTTTTGGTAATCGAAAAGCTGAGGGATGAAGAAAGCTTTAAACCAAGATATTGTGTAAATAATTGGTGAACACAAATTCACACGGATAGGATCAAATGGTATTTTCTTTTCTGCGATCAATGATCTTACTCGCTTATTAAGAAAAAAAATTTCATCAGGAGAGTTTCTTGCAAAATAGGGTATCAATTCTCAATCCTTTTGTAGAAATCTGCATTAATCGGTAATGGGTAAATTTTTCATAAATAAAAATTGGTAAAGTTTGTAAAAACCTTAGGAGAGATATTTTGGAAAAAAATTTAAATGTGAACAAGATTGTTAAAGATCCCAAAACTGAATATCAGATGCTTTTCAACCATCTCCCGGAAGGCTTTGCGCTCCATGAAATTATCTTTGACACAAAGAACAAACCGATTGATTACCGATTTTTAGCCGTTAACCCAGCTTTTGAACGACTGACAGGTTTAAAGGCAAAAGACATAATCGGGAAAACCGTCCTACAAGTTTTACCGGATACCGAACCCATTTGGATCGAAAGATATGCCAAAGTAGCCATGACTGGGGAAAGTATTAAATTTGAAAATTACAATGGTGGATTAGGAAAGCATTATGAAATAACCGCTTACAGCCCTGAAAAAAATCGCTTTGCTATTATTTTCCTTGATATTACCGAGCGAAAAAGAGTAACGGAGCTTGTTAGAGAGACCAATGAGCTTTATGAGGGAATTCTTTCCACTCAAACCGCAGGAATTTATCAGATCAGAGTAATACCCGGAGGTTTTGAATTTCCTGAACCAAAGTATGTTTATGAATTCGTCAACGACAGATATTGCTTTATCACAGGCCATACCCGTGAGGAACACCTTGCAGATCCAATGCTGACAATGAAACTTATTCATCCTGACGAATATCAAGAATGGATTGCAAAGAATAATTCTAGTGACAAAACTTTACAACGTTTTGAATGGGAAGGGCGAATAATTGTAAAAGGCCAGATTCGCTGGGTTCATTTTGAATCCAGACCAAAAACCCAACCAAATGGTGACAGAATCTGGACAGGGCTATTATTAGACATTACTGAGCGAAAACAAACTAAGGAAGCACTTTTGGAGAATAAATCAAGGCTTGAATTTGCCTTGCGCTCTTTGAACATGGGAACCTGGTATTGGGACATCGTGGAAGATAAACGTTATTTCGACGAGCAAGTCTGCCGTCTTTTGGGCATCGATCCTCTGACCTTTAAAGATACTGCCAAAGAATTTTTTGATATTCTCCATCCTGAAGACATGGAGGTCGTTAAAAATTCCTTAAATAGAGCTCTTGAAAACGATGAACTTTATCAACCGGTTTATCGGGTAATCTGGAAGGATAAGAGCGTTCATCATATAACTGCACGTGGAAGACTATCACGCGATAAATCCGGACAGCCACTAAGACTGAATGGCCTTATCTGGGACATCACCGACCTGAAAAAAGCCGAAGATACTATAGCAGCAGAAAAAGAACGGTTGGCGGTAACGTTGCGAAGTATAGGAGATGGCGTAATAACCACCGATGTAGAAGGACGAATCACGGATATTAATAAAACCGCAGAAGAATTAACCGGCTGGAAGAGACATGAAACAATAGGAAAACCCCTGGAAGAAGTCTTCCAAATTATCAGTGAAATAACCCGGAAACCTCATGAAAACCCGGTCCACAAAGTATTGAAAACCGGAAGTGTCGTCGAACTTGCCAACCACACGCTGCTTGTCAGCAAAAGCAAGCGCGAATACATAATCGCTGACAGTGGCGCACCTATTCGTGACAGAAGAAGCCAGATTATCGGAATCGTCCTGGTTTTCCGAGACATTACAGAAAAACAAAAGTTATTTGAAAATGCCCAAAGAACCGATAAACTCGAATCACTCGGTATTCTGGCCGGTGGTATTGCACATGATTTTAATAACCTACTAGGCGGAATGTTTGGTTATATTGACCTCGCAAAAACCCAATGTACTAAATCAGATAAAATCAGCGAATATCTTGACAAAGCGCTTAAAACATTTTCCAGGGCAAAAAATCTTACCCATCAGCTTCTTACCTTTTCCAAAGGTGGTGCTCCCTGCAAAAAAACGGCTTCTCTTGGCCCTGTAATTATGGAAGTAACAACGTTTGCTTTGAGCGGTTCGAATTGTTCCTGTTCATTTGATATGGCCGAAGATCTCTGGTCATGTGACTATGATGTAAATCAGATTGGCCAGGTTGTGGACAATATTGTCATCAATGCCATTCAAGCCATGCCAATGGGTGGCAAACTCTTTATTACTGCAAAAAATTTATCTTCTTCCCCTGCTTTTTTTACCTTACCTGCCACCAAAAAATATATCCACATCACCTTCAAAGATTCCGGAATTGGAATTCCACCAAGCATTGTTCAGCGAATTTTTGACCCGTTTTTTACCACGAAGCAGAAAGGAAATGGCCTTGGACTGGCCACAGCTTATTCGATTATTAAAAAACACGAAGGTGACATAACGGTTGAATCAACCATTGACAAAGGTACTACCTTTCACATCTTCCTTCCGGCATCTGTTAATGCTTATTCTGAAAAAGAACTTAACGCTAATTTTGCTTTTCAGGGAAAAGGGCACGTACTAATAATGGACGACGAAGAAAGCATTAGAGAAACAACCGGCGAATTGCTTAAAGACCTCGGTTACGAAGTCGAATTTGCTCAAAATGGAACTGAAGCGCTAAATATGATTAAAGATTTTTCTTTGCAAGGGAAACCCTTTACTGCTGTAATAATGGACTTAACGATACCCGGAGAAATGGGTGGAAAAGAAGCAATAAACGAATTGCGAAAAACTGATCAAACTTTAACTGTCTTTGTTTCAAGTGGCTATTCACAGGATCCGATCATGGCCAATCCAACCCAATATGGATTTAACGACAAAATTTCCAAACCTTTTCAACGTTCTCAACTTTTTGAACTATTTCGGCGCAATCTCCATGAAAACAATAAGAAATAAGAATCTAAAGCACATAAAAATAGTCAATCAGATATGCTCCGAACTGGCTTTTTGCCAAGTTTGTCCTACAGATTTGTTCCAGTATTATTCTGATTGTTTTATAAATTGGTAGTCTTCTTTCTTTTCCAACGATTTGTCGAAAATTTTACCGGAATAATGTTTAAGCTATTTCACTGATAACAACAAGGGATGAATGCCGACTTTAATGTAATTTTTAAAAAAATTGTTAAACTGTCAAATCACAAAACAATGGAGACATTTAATGGAAAATCCTACTGAAATTCTGGAACAAATGGAACATGCTGCTCATGCCGGTGGACACGACCATCATGAACCCGAGAATTCCACAGACCACGGTCGACGCACAGCAGATAGATTCCCAACCTATGTTGGGATCACAATGGCAATGCTAGGAGTTTTATTGGCTTTCTCAGCAGCGAAGGTCGGAGGAGAAAGAACTGAACTGGTAAAAACCATGGTCGAACAGCAACATGCTCATGCAAAATACCAGGCTCAAGATATCAAACATCGAACAGCGGTTATTAGTTTGCGACAAATTCATGCCACACTTGCACCAGGAGCACTTGAGCTTTTTGAAGGTCAACTCAAGAAGATTGAAGAAGAATCTATGGTCGAAGTGAAAAAAAACCCGGGCGCAGAAGTAGGCGTAACCACTGCAATTCGAGCAACTCGGCTTGTCGGAAAAAATCTTCTGGAAAAATTTCCCCCCCGAAAAGATGACATGCTTCTCCTTGGAAGAACTATAAATCGCTACTATGCTGAATCCCAGGCAGCCGGTGAATGGGTGGATTCTTTTAATCCGGTCGTCAAGGCCCATCTGGAAGGCCAGGAATCCTACGAACAAGCGCAACTTTTCGCTGAAATAGGTATCGTTATTGCTTCAATTGCACTTCTATTAAGGGTTCGCATTGCCTGGATAGCTTCTATTTTATTAGGAATTTTAAGTCTTGGAACCATGGGAAAGACTTATGCTGAGTTGTCCAAGGAGCTAAAGCCTTCTGCTGAAAAAGTTGAGGAGCTTGGAAAAAGTTATCGTGAACTAAGAATTGAAGGAAAATCAACAGAGGCAGACCAGGCGCTGGTTGATGAAGTTTTGACCCTTTATGGCGCAGCGAAATCGGAACCTTCAGGTGAAAAAAAAGTTGAGGAAAAAAAGGAAAAATGACAGTTTCGACACTTTTCGATAACTGAGATCACATCAAATAGGATAAAGTATTCACAGCAACAAAGAGCAACTTAGTATTGACACTCAGGGAAGCTGTGAAAAAATGTCAAAATTCGGTCAAAAATGGCTGTGAAAAATATCTCAATCTTTTGCTAACGGCTCTCCCACATGTTGTACTTTGATGAATACCCATATTTTTTCACACCTTCAGGGCAAACGTGTTTAAATTCCTGAAACAAACATGAATATTGTAAAATTTGAGAAAAAAATTACCTGTGTCCAAATTCCTGAGACTAGCTTAAATAGTAGATCTCGATGGTTTTAGTGCGTTTGCCCTGTATTGACACTGGCAACTAACAAGCAATTAAAAAACTTTCCGAAAATATATTTTTTCCAAACTTTCTGCACTTGTGTTGATGCAGTTTTAGAAGTCAAGTGGTTTTACTCTTTTTCGCTCAAGTATTCAAAATTGCTTAATTTTTTTTGTTTTCCCTGCTGTCTGAAAATGTTACTTGCGTTCTGGTTCAGAGCGGGATATCATAGTCCTCTAAATTAAAAAAGATGAAGTAGCCTAACCAAATGAACGACCAACAAACCACTGTACAAGAGCTGAAAAATCTCGTTGAAGGATTCATTGAAGCCCGCAACTGGAAAAAATTTCACTCCCCCAGAAATTTGGCAGTGTCGGTTGCAATTGAAGCTGCTGAGCTCCTTGAGCACTTTCAATGGGAACCTGATGCCTCACTAGCTGATCAACCCGAAAAAATAACTGAAATCGGCGAAGAAATGGCTGATGTAATGGCCTATTTGATCAGCCTCGCAAATACTTTGAAAATTGACATTTCCAAAACTCTTTCGGAAAAAATGAAGAAAAACGCGGTGAAATACCCATCCGAGGAATTCAACGGGGTTTGGAAAAAACAAAAAACGCTTTGATTAAGTATGACAAATCTAAATTCGGGAGTCAAAAAATCATTACCGCTTTGCGAGGGGGCGAAAAACTGGTTGCTGAGCTGACCCGAAGCACCGGAAAATCGATATGTCCATCTTTTGGATTTGACTAATTTTTTGAAAATCGGTGTTCTAAGATGATAGAACAAGTTCGTGAAATATGAAAGAATTTCTCTGGTACTGGTTTTTTTCCATGACCTTCGCTTTCACGCTTCTTTTGGCATGCAGCCTCTTGTTGGCTTATGCCCTCTTTTCTGCAGCTCCCTATCATCCCCATACTCCTTTTTTTGCGATAGGTTTTGGCTTTTGCTTTGGATTTCTTGGCCTTGGCAGCCTGACTTTTTTATTCTATGACAGGCTGACAAAAAAGATTGCAATAATTTCTGAGGAAGAAGGAGAGTTGGTTAAGAAAGTGGTCAAGGAAGCCCCATTTTTCTTTTTCTCGCTGATTTTCTTTTTCTCGCTGGCAGCTTTTATAAGTCTTTTCATGTTCATGATACCTTTCATCAAAGATGCATGCGGGTAAGAAAAATGAAAGTATTGTACTGTTCTAAAGGACACATTATGGGAAAATACCAATTAGTAAATCTCACATTACCACGGGATTCATAGTCATGGAGGGATTGCAAAAAATGAAGAATAACACATTTTTTCTTCCAGTTATCGCCTTACTTCTAACAATACTTGGCTTGTTTTTCATATGGGGAAACAAGAAGCCCAGGTTCATTGTGGGAGTAATCGGTCCACTAACCGGCCCGGCATCCCCTTATGGAAAAGCTCAAAAAAATGGCGTTTTACTTGCCGCCTCCATAATCAATAAATCCAACTCAGCTGCTGGACGCACAATTGAAGTTATTCCAATTGATGATAAGAATGATAAAATAGTTGCAGCCGAAGCCGCCCGTGATTTGATCTACAAAAAAGGGGCTTTTGTAATAATCGGTGCCATAAGTTCAGATAACACAATGAATATTCAGCGAGTTTGCGAAATGGCTAAAATTCCGATGATTACTGCAGTCAGTACCAATCCATTCATTACGCGAGTAAATTTTTCCTATACATTCCGCTGCCTAGCAGATGACAATACTCAAGCAGCAGAACTAGCCGGATTGACAAGTGGAAAAATGAATCTCCGACGAATGGCAATAATACACGATGACAATAAATATGGTTCTGAAGGGGCACGTACCTACAAAAAAGTCGCAGAAAAACTGGGGCAACAAATTGTTGCTATGGAACCATATTCCGGGGGCGCATCAAACTTCCGGGACCAAATAGAAAAAATCAGGAAATTTGCTCCTGACGGCTTGGTAATCTGGGGTCTCTTCCGGGAATCAGCATTAATTTTAAGACATGCCCGGGAGGCAAATTTGAATGTTCCGGTTTTCGGGGGAGACGGAATGGCACTTCCGGCTTTTTTGGACCTGGCCGGCCCAGCTGCGGAAAATACGGTTTTAACCTATCCGTTCGATCCATCGCGGGGAGGTCTTGAAGCAACAAAATTCATTGAAAGTTATCGCAAAGCTTACCAGGAAGACCCCGACTCTTTTGCCGCGCATGGCTATGATGCAATGCGACTCGTGGGAATGGCACTCGCCAACTCCGATGGCACCAGCGAAAAACTTCGCGATGCCTTGATAAGAATCAAATCCTATGATGGTACAATTGGCAAGGGTGGATTCGATGAAACAGGCAACGAAACCCGTCCTGTACAACTTGCACGGGTGAAAAACGGCGCTTTTAATCCACTCCCCATTGGAGAAATCCAATGAAAAAAAATCATCCCCTCTCAAGAAAACCTCAGAGTAATATTCACATTTTCATTGCACTCTTTGCGATAATCATCCTGTTTTTTTACAGCATTAAGTGGTCTGGAAATCCTGATAAACCCACTGTTTCCACCCTTCCTATACAAAATCAGCAACAAACCTCAGCTCCAAACCCGATTATTTCTCAACCTGTCCCAGTTTCACCTATTACCCCTCAAGTTACTGAAAATCCTGCTTCCCAACTGATTCCAACTGACAGTCAGAATAAAACAGGCATTCCTAACGTAAAATTTTCTGTTAGCACTCCCCCTGTAAACGCTATTTTGATTGACCCGACCGGAGTTCTATGGGCCGCCCACGAAAAAGGACTGGCGAAAATAAAAGAAGGGGTTTTGACTTTACTCACTTCGGACTCCCGAAAATTTCCAGCTCCCAATGCCACCTCGTTGGCACATGATGGCACAAAACTCTGGATCGGAACTTTTTTCGGCCTCTTTTCCACGGAAGATGGAAGGTCTTTTACCAACTATAGTAAAGCAGACGGAATCATTCATGAAATGATTTATTCGCTTCTTTTCGATGGAAAAATTTTGTGGGTCGGGACTCAAAATGGCCTATCCTTCAAAAATCCCGATGGAAAATTCTTTGAACTGGACAAGAAAATTTCCAACGGCGGTCTGGCTGATCTCTGGATCGGTTCTCTAAACCGGTCGGGTTCATTTGTTTTTTGTGGAAATGATGATGGACTTAGCATCTGGGACCTCGGAAAAATGGGCTCAGATCCGAATTCATGGGCAACTGTCGATATGTTCCAGACTAACCTTCCCCACAACTGGATATTGTCGCAGGCTTCTTTCCAAAACAAGCAATGGGTCGGAACTCCCAAAGGCTTGGCCTGTTTGAACACCGCTCCACGCGAGCTTTACACCGGGAATAAAGCTGTCTGGCAGGTTTTCAATTCCTCTAAGGGGTTGCCTTCCGACAAAATCAATTGCCTTTCTGCGTCTAAAGACACGCTCTGGATAGGCACCAACAAAGGATTAGCCTGCCTTAAAAATGAAAAAATCAGAACTTTTTCGGAAAAGGACGGTCTCAACTCACTGAATATCCGCTGTATATTTGTAGCTCCTGATTCCACTCTCTGGATTGGAACAGATAACGGAATTCAGGCAATCGATATTCTGCATTTTCAGATTTGAAATTCAACAGTAACATTTAAACAATTGGGAGTTGTTTGGACAATTATGCCAGGAATAAAGGATCGGATCGAAGAATTAAGAAAAATCATCGCCAGACATGAACACGCCTACTACGCCGAATCAAATCCGCTTATAAGCGATGGTGAATTTGATAAACTAATGGCTGAATTGCGTAACCTGGAAGAAGCAAACCCCGAATTCAAGTCCCCTAATTCCCCAACACAAAGAGTAGGGGGAGCCGCCACTTCTTTTGAGTCGGCTCCTCATCGCATTCAGATGTTAAGCCTGGACAACGCATATTCCCTGAATGAACTCCAAGAGTGGATTGACCGAATGAAAAAAAACGCAGGGGATTCGGTTTTTCCAATTATCTGTGAATTGAAAATTGATGGAGTCTCAATTTCCCTGAATTATTCGAATGGCGAATTTCTTTCAGCACTGACCCGTGGTGACGGAGAAACCGGAGATTTGGTAACAACAAACGTCCGAACCATTCGCTCACTTCCGTTGAACATTTCTGACAAACGCGATATGGACCTGAGAGGGGAAATTTACATCCCCAGATCTCGATTGGTTGAACTAAACAGGATCAAGTTCGAAAATGGCGAGGAGCCTTTCAAAAACTGTAGAAATCTTGCCTCGGGAACCCTGAAAAACCTTGACCCGAAAATTTCGCTCGAACGAGGGATCAGAATCTGGCTTTACGATATCGCCCAAGCATTCGAACTTGGATTCAAAACTCATGAAAAAGTGTTGGACTTTCTTTCCGAAAGTGGTTTTTCTGTTTGTGAAGTCCGTAGAAAATGCCATAACCTGAATGACATTTCAGATTTTCTGAGGAACGTCCAAGAAATCCGCGATAAACTTGATTTCGACATCGACGGGGCAGTTCTCAAAGTGGACAGCCTATCCACAAGAAACGAGCTGGCTGATTCTTCAAAAGCTCCGCGATGGGCAATAGCGTATAAATTCGCGCAACAACAGGTCAAAACAAAAATCCGTTCCATAGTCTGGCAGGTTGGAAGATCCCAATTAACTCCTGTGGCCAATCTCGAACCCGTAGAATTAGGCGGAACAACGGTTTCGCGTGCATCACTTCACAACCTTGATCAAATCAGAGAAAAGGATATCCGCTCCGGAGACAGCGTTCTTGTCGAAAAGGCCGGATACATCATTCCATATGTAGTTTGCTCGTTGCCCGAGGAAAGAATTGGAAATGAAGCCGAAATTCAACCCCCTCTTACGTGCCCTTCATGTAATGGACCTATTAAAATTGAGAAAAATGGTCCCGGCGAGGATGCTTCAACAGTCATAACCTGCTCCAATAGCGAATGCCAAGGAGTTTTGAGCAGAAAAGTACTTTATTTCGTCGAGAACCTGGAAATTGAAAATATCGGTGGAAAGCTTGTTGAAAAGCTTATTGCATCAGGTCTGGTGAATCAGAAAAGTGATATTTTCAGAATTCGAAAAGAGGATTTGCTGCAAGTCGAAAGAATGGGCGAAAAACTTGCCGACAAAATTCTGGCCAATATCGAAAAAGCACGCAAAGTCAAGTTTTCCAGCGTAATTGCCGGTCTTGGCATCCCCAACATCGGATCAGTAGCCGCTGAAGAAATTTCCCGCCACTTCAGGAATATTTCCGAATTAACCGGCGCAGATATTTCCGGACTTCTTCAAATTCCCGGCATCGGGGAAAAGATGGCATCAGCAGCATTGGATTTCCTGAAAAATCCAGCAAACCAGCAATTCTTACGCGATTTAGAGAGCTTCTGGAAAGGTCCCGACAAAACTGATGAAACTACCTCAACAGGAGAATTACCTCTGAATGGAAAAACTTTTGTGATAACAGGAGAAGCCACATTACCGCGTCGACAACTTGAAGAGCTGGTTAAGAAAAATGGCGGAAGAGTTTCTTCCTCAGTTTCCTCAAAAACAGATTTCCTTGTCATCGGATCCCTTGAACCGGAAAACTTTTCCTCTACAAAAAAAGGCAAAGCTCTCGACTTGAAAATTCCAATTATCAATGAACTTAAACTGGTGGAAATGGCCGGAAAATGAAAAATTTTGTATTTTTAATCGACTCATGACGGAACCAGTCCTTAATCAAAAGATTCCTTTTATTCACAGCATCAAAGTTAAGGCATGGCTCGCCGTCCTTTTTATGGCAGTTGTACCACTTGTCGCTCTCGGGTTGTACTCTTTAAGTATTTTGTCGCAAATCACGCACAACCTGATAATAAAAAGTAATCTCCAAGCTGTCCAACAGGTAAAAAGCGAAATTGAGGACTATCTTCAGCTTTACCGGGGACTCATAGCGCTTTTAAAAACAGATAAAAGACTGGAGACTCCAAATTCTCCTGAAGCTTCCGAAGCACTGCGGGAGCTGAAAATGAATTACGAGTTTCTTGAATATTGCATCTTGTACAATAATAACAGTAGGGCAATCGTGGCCCATTCCCGAAAGGAATATAACGAAACGCCAAATTTTTCTGAGAACGAAAAAGGGATTTTTTCCCTGAAAAAGAAGTTGGTTTTTTACCCGGGAAAATTCTTTCTGTTTGAGTCTTTGCCAGACCCAAACTCTGATTTCAGAATTCTCTTAAGCGTTTCATTTCAAAAGTTAAAAAAGAGTCTGGATAGAATCGCACTCGGAACCTCTTTCCACGTATCCCTTGTCGATCAGGCAGGAATGGAAGTTCTGGGACAAAACCAATTGGACCCTGAACTTGTAAAACATCTGGTCAAGCAGGAATACGGCGCCTATGAAGTTTTCTTTAATAACGAGACTGAGGCATCCAGCATTGCGGTGATTCTTCCCATGCCCTCCACCGGATTGAATATCATAGTAACCCAGGAAGGGAAAGAAGTTTTTTCCCTGGTCAAAAATATGAAAACCGGGACTTTCGGAGTAATAGCTATTGTTGCATTGGTCGCTTTTTTCTTTGGCACTTTCTTCAGCATACAAATGACTTCCCCCATTATAATGATGGCCGACAAAGCAAATGAAATTTCTATGGGGAATCTCGAAGTGGATGTTCGCTCGAACAGACGTGATGAAATTGGATTTCTAGCCTCCTGCTTCAATCAAATGACTGTAAAAATCAGGAAAAAAGTGTTTGAATTGACTGCTTTGTACAATATTTCAAGTATTATCAACAGGTCCGCTACCTATCAAGAGGCCCTAGACAAAGCGCTTGCCCATGTCGTGTTGATTTTCAAGGCAAAGCGCGGATCCATCATGCTCCTTGAAGAAGCCGACGAACGACTTCGTTTGTCGAGCGTAAAGATTTCAGAAGAACTTCCTATGCCCGAGAAAAAAGTTATAAGATCTTACGTCCTTTTGAAAAAGGGAATCGGCCTTGCCGGAAAAGCTTTGGAAGAAGGAGTCGCAAAAATCTCCCTGGACTGTCAGAATGATGAGAACTTTTTGAAGTATAATGATTCATTTGATCTGCAGCTTCCTTCAATGGTTTTGTGCGCGCCCCTTCTGATCAACGGAAAAGCAATCGGAGTGATCAACCTTGCTGACAGGCTTGATAATTCTCCTTTCATGGGTGATGAACTGGATCTTTTGATGACTATTGCATCCCAAACCGCCCTTTCGATAGCCAACGCCCGACTGAATGAACTTGCAATAACCGACGGCCTTACGCAACTCTTTATTCACAGATATTTCCAATTGAAGCTGGATGAAGAGCTCAAACGATCAACCCGTTTCAATGACCCCATTTCCCTGATTCTTTTTGATATCGATCATTTCAAGAAATTTAACGACACCTGGGGACACCAGCAAGGGGACATGGTTTTGAAAGAAGTTGCAAAGCTTCTGAAGGAAAGCGTCAGAGATACAGATATCCCATGTCGTTATGGTGGTGAAGAATTCACGATAATTCTTCCCAGAACAACTGCAGAACAAGCTATTGTCTTTGCCGAGCGCCTTAGAAAAACAGTTGAGACCAATAACTTTTCAGGACAGGAAAAACCACTCAGTGTAACGATAAGTATTGGAATTGCGGAGTATCCAAAAATGGCAAAAAGCAAAGCAGAACTGGTCAAATTCTCTGATAAAGCGTTGTACTATTGCAAAAAACAAGGAAGAAATTGCACAAACATTTACTCGACTGAAATGGAGTGACCATGATTGGCTTTTTGCCAAAACCGGAAGGGAGGAAAAAATGAGGGTAAATTTAAATAATAAAGTGTACAATTTGTTTTTAATTATTGCATTGGCTTTATTTTTTAGCTCTGTGAGCAAATATGTCGGAGCTGACTCGAAATTCAGAACAGCTTTGCTTAAGAAATTCTACATAATAGGGACAGGCGGAATTAACGGGGTTTATTATTCCCTTGGATCGGCAATCGCCAGGCTCTTTAACTCCAGAATGGAGGATATTCTAACAATTTCAGAACCGACAAATGGCTCTGTTTCCAATATTGAACTTCTCCGAAGCAAAGAAGTCACTCTTGCTTTGGTACAAAGTGATATTGCATATGATGCTTATTTCGGCAAAGGAATTTTTGAGGGGAAACCCTTTCCCAACCTAAGAATTCTTGCCGCGTTATATTCTGAATCCGTTCATCTGATCGTCCTGAATGATTCTCCCATCAAAACCCCTCTGGACCTGAAAGGAAAACAGGTTTCCATCGGCGAAGAGGGCAGCGGAACAGCATTAAATGCAAAAATACTTCTTGATGAATGCGGAATAAAGTCTACGGATTTCCATCCGAAATTTCTTAGTCTTGCCAAAGCAACTGATGCTTTGAAATCGGGATATATTGATGCCATTTTCTTCACGGGAGGAGTTCCGGTTGAGGGCTTCTCGCTGCTCTCAAATGAAAAACCAATTAGACTAATTTCTCTTCCTGATTACAATTTGAAAATAATGCTTGATGGACGACCCTATTTTACTTCCGAGACAATTTTAGCCGGCGCTTATCGAGGGGTCACTGAAAATGTGAATACATTGGGACTCAGAGCTTTGTTGATTACTACGGATAGTTTCGAATCGGAAAAGGTTGAAACAATTCTTCAGATTATTTTTTCAAACAGTGACTATCTCACCTCTATCTCCAATATGACAGAATCAATCGATCTAAAAAAAGCGCTGGTTGGGGTAGATTCTAAAATGCTTCACCAGGCAGCCGCAGCTTTTTACAAAAGCCACGGAATTTTTTAGGAGGCTATTAAGACAATCAAATCTTCATTGAAGAAGAATGGCAAAGCGTCAACAGGTGAATTATTGAACTGTCCAAGAATACACCCCCCGGACGATTAAGCCGAAGTTCCAAGTCTAAAATGGAATAAAGCACAAGTAGGATGATTGTTTGAGCCTATTTTCCCCAAAAAACCTGTCCATGTAATACCTTGAAGATCATGATCCCAAGAGAACATCCAAAGGTTCACATGGACAGAGTCCTTTTTTGATTAACGCGAATTTCTCCTTCTTGCACTGCTCCAATCAGAACTCTATCAATGTGCCGCATTTGGAACTTCGGGTTAAGCAGTGGGTGACTGAGCAGCGAGTGATTAATACCAATCCCAAAAAATATGTGCATCACCCCAAGAACTTTGATTTGGTTAAAATGAAGTTGGATCGGTATATTTTGCAAGAAAAGAAGGAACTTTCATGAAAATAAGGAGCCCTTACTGGAATGGTTGAACCATTCATTTCTGTCAGACCCAACTCCAATTTACGCAGACCTGAAGCACGAAATAGGTCGGATGAACGAACTAATTGAAATTGGTATAAGCAGTGGGTGACTGAGCAGTGCTTGGTAACCGAACGATGGTGGTGGTTAACTCCCGAATTTTTCCGGAAAAACGTTTTTTCGTAGTTCGTTTACAATACTATCTAATTTTTCGAAGTCGAGGGGTTTGGATAAATAATCATGCATTCCAACAGAAAGGCATTTTTCCCGAATTTCCGGAGTCACACAAGCAGTTAATGCCACAATTGGAGTGGAGCGCCCACTTTCTTTCTCCTGTTCCTTCATTTTGGCTGCGGCTTCGAAGCCATCGATTCCGGGAAGCTGGAGATCCATCATTATAAGACTGAATCGGTTTTTCTGAAAAAGCTCGAGAGCCTCCATGCCATTTTCAGCTTCAAACACCCGGCATCCTTTCTTTTTCAGAACGAGTTTCGTCAGTAGCCTGTTTTGAGCATCATCTTCTACAATCAACACCGGAATAAGCATATCAGCATTTTTGGAAAATTCCGGTACCGATTTGGATGGGTCTTCAATTTTTAAAGAGATTTCAGGCAAAAATTTCTTTTCTTTACCGTGGCGCACAAAAACGCTGAAGTTAAAAGTACTACCTGCTCCAAGAACGCTTTCAACAGTAACTTCTCCGCCCATCAGTTCGATCAATTTTTTAGATATTGATAAACCTAAACCAGAACCTCCAAATTTTTTTTGGGTTTCGACTCCAACTTGTACAAATGGGTTAAAAAGAAGACCAATTGTTTCAGAGGAAATTCCTATTCCCGTATCAGAAATTGAAAATTTCAATCCCAATTTTTCTTTATCGGAGTGGCTGAATAAACTAGCACGGACTTCAACTCTTCCATTTTCCGTAAATTTAATAGCATTTCCTAAAAGATTAAAAAGAATTTGCTTCAGTTTATTCGGGTCTCCCTTAAGCCAAGTTGGTATTGAAGGATCAACTTTAAAAGTCAGTAAATTATCTCGTTGTTTGGCTTTTAAGGAAAAAGTATCCATTACTTCAGTCATAAGAGAGGAAATTGAAAAATCAATTTCTGCAATATCAACTTTGCCGGCTTCAATTTTGGAATGGTCCAGGAGGCCATCTATTATTTTAAGAAGATCATTTCCCCGGGCTAATATCACCTTACTATCATTTCGATATTCTTCGGGAAGTTCTTCAGCATTAACCAATACTTGAGAATATCCGATAATTGCATTCAGAGGATTTCTTACTTCATGGCTTACTACTGCCAAAAACCGGCTTTTTGCGTCATTTGCTGAGACGGCTTCTTTGCGGGCTTCCTCAAGTTTTTTTTCAATTAGTCTTCTTTCGACAATTTCCTTCTCAAGTTGGGAATTCAGGAGGTTCAATTTTTCCATTGACCCTTGTAGTTCCTGATGCGCAAGGATAATTTCCCTTTTCTGCGCATCAAGTTTGAGGAATACTTTTACTTTTGACCTGATAATGACTGGATCAATTGGCTTTGTAAGAAAATCAATAGCCCCGGTTTCATATCCCTTAAAAATATTACTCTCATCCTGACAATGTCCCGATAAAAAAATAATCGGAAAATTTTTCCCTTCTTCTTCTGAAATTAAATAACTCGCAAGTTCAAATCCATCCATTTCGGGCATTTTTACATCGATTATTGCAAGAGAAAAGACGTTGTTTAGAACGGTTTTTAAAGCTTCAGGGCCACTTCGAGCACAAACAAATTCACAACCAAGACCATCTAAGACTTTTTTTAATGCGAAAATATTTTCAGGTTTGTCATCGACGATAAGAATTTTTTGCAAATCAGCCATACTTACCCTTCACTCAAGTCGAAATTACTCGAGGCCCACACAAAAAACAGATTCCTTTATATATCAATTAAAGCTCGCAAAATTTCTAAAATATTCAATCCTTTAATGAGAATTACTAAGTTTAACCAATTTTAAAAAAAATAGAAAGCAATATTTTCGCTACTCAGCAATTATCCTTTGAGTGCGAAGCGAAATCCGGAACCGTTCGGTTCCAGTGGTGCTACAAATCACGAACCATAGAGAGTTCGGTCTTACAAAAAAAGGTTTAAGAAACACCAAATTTTTGCCAATTTGCATTAGTTTTTTTTTATAAATGTCTTTTCATCGTGTTATAAATTTTCCACAAAAAAAAACGTAACTACTTGCAAAGTTGCATCTGAACTTAAAATGGATAATTGCTGTTAGCCACTCCTTAATTTCAAGTGGTACGGCTTGCAGGTGCGCAAATTTCCGAGCCTGAAAAAGAGCAAATTCAATTATTCAAATTAAACTACCACACACCTTGTCGGTGGCTTTTGGGGAGAAGCTCTACGGACAATGTCCTTCGCCTTCCTTCAGGAATGGAGTGTTCACCGAGGTTTAGCAAAATAAGAAGTTTTACCACTTTACGTAATCTTGTTCAGAAACACTCACCAACAATGTTGGTTCGTGATCTACTTGGGGCCCCCCGCCCCACACCACACCACACCACACCACACCACTGACTATCTCAGTGGATTTGAGCGATATTAAATAATCCAACATTTCTTCTGAATTATCGGGAGGACGTAATTTTTTTTAGGAAAATAGCCAGACTCTGAGCATCGTCAAAAGTTTGTTGATCTCTATGGGCTTAGATAAATAATCACTAGCTCCGGCATGGATACATTTATCCCGGTCTTCTTTCATTGCTTTCGCTGTTAAAGCTATTATCGGAAGCTTTCTGAATTTAGGGTTATTCCGGACCGTTCTGATTGTTTCGTATCCATCCATTTCCGGCATCATTATGTCAGTCAAAATAATGCTTACATCAGGATTTTTCTCTAACTGAGCCAATGCTTTCTTCCCATCTTCGGCTTTTATAACTATCATTTTTTTCTTCTCAAATACTTTTCCCAATGCAAAAAGATTTCGCATGTCATCATCAACAAGCAGAATTTTTTTATTTACAAATAATTCATCTGAACCACGTATTTCATGAATCATCTTCTTTTGGGTGGGGGGGAGGTTTTCAACAACACGATGCAAAAACAAAGAAGTTTCATCCAAAAGACGTTCAGAAGATCTTACACCCTTGATTATTATCGAATCAGCATGTAACCTCAATTTTACTTCATCTTCACGATTAAGCTCTTTACCGGTATAAACAATTATTGGCGGGATATTATGGAATTTGTCCGATTTCAACTTTTCCAAAAAGTCAAAGCCGCTCATACCAGGGAACAAGATATCCAGTACAATACAATCGAACTCGTGGTTTTTCATTATTTCAAGAGCTTCTTCAACACTGCTGGCCTGCCAGGTTTTCACATCGCCATTACCGATAAGCTGGATGATCGACTTTCTTGATTCGAAGTCATCATCGACAATCAGAAGATCTTTAACTTTCTTTTGGATAAGCTTTTCGATCTTAAAAAAACTTTCATCGAGTTCTTCCTTTTTAACCGGCTTCTTTAAACAACCGATTGCCCCATGGAGAAGCGCTTCCATTACTATTTCGCTTCCGGAAATAACATGTACTGGGATATGCCTCAGTGACTCGCTTTCCTTCAACTTCGCCAAAACTTCCATTCCACTGATTCCAGGGAGGATCAAATCAAGAATGATTGCGTCAGGAAGATATTTTTCCGTCAGAACCAACCCTTCTTCACCGTGGAGAGCAACAATTGTTTGGAATCCACGTTCTTTACATAATTTCAGAAGAACCCGCGCAAAATTTGCATCGTCTTCAATCAGAAGAATTCTTTTTTCACTTTTTCTGAGTGAATTGCGATCATCCGGGAAAGGTTCCTGGTGTATTTGAGAGGCAGAATGTTGCTGCAACGTTGCAACCTGTGAATTTTTCAGGGGATCTCTTTTTTCTGAAACCTGAATGGGAAGGATTTCAGTCTTTCTTTCGGAAAATTCCTCAGGAATTATCAGAATGAATCGTGACCCAATGCCAGGTGTACTTTCGAGTTTTATTTCTCCTCCCAAAAGAGCGGCAAGTTCCCGGCAGATTGAAAGCCCCAGCCCACTACCACCATATTTTCGGCCTATCCCTGAATCAAGTTGCTCGAAAACCTCAAAAACTTTTGCATGTTTATCGAGGGGTATTCCGATTCCTGAATCGGAAACCGAAATCTCAACCTTGTTTCCAAAAATTTTAGAGGAATCTGAAGATTTCATATCAGGGACATAAAAATGTAATGCAACTTTCCCTGATTCAGTGAACTTATAGGCATTCGATAGGAAATTTCTAACAATTTGTTCCAGCCTTCGTCCATCGGTTTTAATTGTTTTTGGGAAATTTTCATCAATTTTAATTTCAAATTCAAGCTTTTTCTCTTCAAAAAGCGGTTGGAAAGCCGATTTCACCGATTGTGCAAGTTCCTGGGGGGTTACAAGAGAAATGTCCAATGGGATCTTTCCCGCTTCAATTTTTGCCAAATCAAGAATATCATTTATCAAGTTAAGCAAATCATTGCCGCTTTTATTAATAATTACAAGTGATTCAAGATCTGATGGGGGAAGTTTTCCATCGAAATTATCAACCAACAAACGGGAAAGAACCATTATGCTGTTCAGGGGAGTTCGAAGCTCATGAGACATTTTAGTAAGAAACTCTGATTTGTACCTGTTCGCCTTGTTAAGTTCAAGAGCTTTTTGTTCCATGGCATAACGTATATTTTCCAATTCGATATTTCTTTCGCAAACTGCACCTTTTTGCTTTTCAAGCAGCTCACCACTCAACCTCAATTCTTCATTACTTTGAGCCAACTCTTTTTGTTGTAAAATAAGCTTTTCATTGGAAACACGTAATTCTTCGCTGTTTTGCTCAAGCTCTTCATTGGTTTGTTGTAGTTCGTTCTGTTGTAATTGAAGCTCGTTTTGTTGTACCGCAAGTTGAGCTGCTTGCTTTTGAACATTATTAAGGAGTTTCTCCAGTTTTTCCCGGTATTGGGCATCTTGAATTGCAGTTGAAAGTATATCAGAACAACTCTCGAGAAATTTTGCTTCCAATTTTAAATCTCTTTTAAAATATCCTAACTCCAAAATTCCCTTCAATTCGCCTTTAAATAGGAAGGGAACCATCAGAAGAGATTGCGGAGAAGCTTCCCCGGTTGCAGAATAGACTTTGAGGTAATCAACCGGAATATTCTCGAAAAGAAGGCTCTTTTTTGCTATTTCAGTCTCACCAACCAATCCTTGGCCTATTGGGACTTCTTGTCCTATTTCCCGATTTTCAGGGAGAGCCACTCCTCCCTTTAACACTAATTTTTTTAGGGAATTATCGAAAATATAGATCGCCCCAATCTTTGCTCCAGTGTAGTCGCAAAAAAAACTTACTACTTTTTTTCCTATCTCCGACTCTTTTGTTTCCCCAAACAACAGCTCTGATAATCTATTTTTACCTGAAATTTCCCAAATTCTCTGATCGCTCTCATCCTTGGCCTTTTTCAAAAACTCCGTCATTTTTTTAATGGATTTTCCTATTTCATCTTTCTCGCTTCGAGTTGCCACAGGAAAAGCAAAATTTCCCGCCGCAATTTCTCTTGTTTGCTCAATCATTTGATTATCAGCTTTTATTATCTGATTCAAAGAAATCAACAAATCCCCGATCTCATCTTTCCGATTTTCTATAATTTCATCAGTTTGAGCTCCGGAAGCTATTTCAAGAGCATGGCGACAAATGGATTCTATTGGTTTAGCAATGCTTTGCGTAATCAACCATGTAATTAGCAACCCTAGAAGTACTATTCCAATCAATAACGAATTCATTAAATTCCTGGAATGCTCAACAGCTTTAACGCTTTCCAACCGAAATGATTCTGTTTTCTTCTCCGCAAAATCAGAAATATCTTGCACTTCTTTTTCAAAATTCTGAAAAAAGCGATTCTCTTGCTCCCCAAAAAAAGCTTTAGCTTTTTCAAACTCGCCTGCTTTTATTTCCTTGAATACTTCATCTATGACTTTTTTGGAATCCTGGAAGACCAAATCAACATCCTTCACCTCTTTTGGGTCACCAAGAAATCTGTCACGTACAACATTTAAGGAAATCTCAAGTTTGAGTTCATCGTCAAATACTTTTTGCTCAAGAGCCTCAACTCCTGGATGTGGAGAGCCATACAAAAAGAAATTTCTAATATTCCTCGTAATTCGTCCTATATCCAATTTTACCTCAGAGATTGATTTCGTGACGAGGAAGGGATGCAAGTAGAATTGGTCAATTATTTCAGACTGTTTATTTATTTCCTGTTGAGCAAATATTCCTAGTAATAAAATAAAAAAAATTTTGACGCCAAAACCGAATAACAAACGATGTCCAACTTTCCAATTCGACAAGAATTTCCCTTTTAACATTTTTTATCCTTCAAAAAAACTATTGTCCTAATATAAACAAAGATTGTATCAACTACAAAATACCATAAATTCAAAATGGAAATCAAAAAATCGCCAGGAAGTTGGTAGTTAACAACTTCTTCATCAGATTTTCGCGCATGAATTTTTGAAAAAAAAAAGTGGGCTTAAGCGCATTTTTCAGATTCGCTATCGTCGCCCACTCTTCTCTATCTGCTAGTCTTAAGATCAAAACATGTTAAATAAATACGTCTCCTGACCTTCTTCGGGGGGTCTCGGGAAATTGGAAAATCAACTGAAAAACATCCATGGCAATCTGGAGTTCTTCATTTGTAGGGATTACCAATATAGTAGTTGGAGAGTATCTCATGGAGACCGGCCCCTCACTGGATTTGTTATGGCGATTCGCTTCGTAATCCATTACAATGCCGATGTGTTCGAGGCGATGACAGATACGTTCACGCATTTTATAACCATGCTGCCCAATTCCGCCAGTGAATATAATCGCATCAACTCTTACCAGGTCAGCACAATAAGCAGCAATATATTTCCGAACTTTTACAGCATAGACGTCCAGGCTTTCGATTGCTCTCTGATTGCCTTCTTCAGCAGCTTTCTCTATATCCCGCAAATCGTTTGAAATTCCAGAAAGTCCTAGTAATCCACTTTTCTTATTTAAAATGTTCAGAACTTCCTTTGAGGAATACCCTCTTTCTTCGAGAAAAGGGATAATCGCGGGGTCAATATCACCGCTTCTAGTGCCCATCATGACTCCTTCGAGAGGAGTGAAACCCATCGAAGTGTCAATTGACTTACCAGCTTCAATTGCTGTTACTGATGCGCCGTTCCCAAGGTGGCATGTAATGACATTAGTATTTTCAGGGAATCTTTTCAATAGTTCCATGGCTCTGGCGGAAACGTATCGGTGGCTTGTTCCATGGAAACCATAACGCCTTATCCTATACTTGTCATAAAACTCTCTTGGAATACCGTAAAGGTAGGCAGAAGGAGGCATTGTTTGATGAAAAGCAGTATCAAAAACCCCTACTTGTTTCAAACCGGGAAAAAACTTTTTGGCTTCCATTATTCCGACAAGGTTTGGGGGATTATGAAGGGGGGCTAGTTCAATATTTTCTTCAACCGCTTTTATTACATCATCATCTATTATTACAGATGAAGCGTATTTTTCTCCACCGTGAACCACTCTATGACCAACTCCAGCTATTTCGTCCAAATTTTTAATGATTCCATTGTCTGGGTCAGTTAAAGCTTTAGCCATCAATTCCATTGCAATTCCATGGCTGGGAATAGGCTGTTCGACAATAATGTCCCCTTTCGGAGCATTTTGGATCAATTTCCCGAATTTTTCACCAATTCGTTCAATTAATCCTTTTCCGAGGCTTTGCCGGTGCGGCATTTTGTATACTTCATATTTTAACGAGGAACTTCCGCAATTTAAAACCAAAATATTCTTGAATTCCGGGGAATTTTGAAAATCCTGCATCTGGTCACCTCCTGGCTTTTTAAAGATATAATGAGTCAAGGTACAAGTCAAGTCATTTTTGCAAAAAAAAACTTTTACAAGCTGCTAGTTTTTAAAAATAGCTCTTTAGAACAATAACTACCGCCAAATTTCTTTAATTTGCAGCGCAACATTTTCAGACCAAATGTCAAGTTTCGTTTTCATAAAACCTGCTACAGCAGCTCTATATTTTAATAACTCCACAGTCTCACTTAACCCCTTTAAAATTGCACATGATGCTAATTACAACGCGATTCAAAGAAAATCACACTGAAAGGCAGCAAATCACTATGAAATCAAGTTTTGAGCGACTTCAAAGCAATTTAAATAAAACCATAGAGATTAAAGCCGCGCTAGTTCTTGCTAAACAGCGAAGAGGGTAAATACAAGTGAAGAGTAATTGCCAGATTTCACCACCTTTCAAGTTTTCAAAATACAGTTCACAAAAATATTATTCGCGCTATTTTGAGTTTAAATTTTCAAAAATTAGCTTAAAAACTATATTTTGATCTGAAGTTTACTCCTTGTTGCTGCTTGCTAAAATATTGCATTGCAAAATAATCAACTTTAGTTTATAATGTAATCTTCTATTGGAATTATACTTTTGATGGCCCAGATTGGGAGGTAGTTTTGTGATCAACATGCTTCTTTCAATTCCCACACGAGACCGGTTGGACACAATTTCCGTGTTTTACCCTGAATTAACAAATATGGAGCTTTCCGAAAAAAAGGATTTTCTATCCAAACTTATTGCCAGTCAGTATCTTGATCCATTCAGAGAACAACTTTCCCGGGAATTAGTGGAACTGGCAGATATAAAAGCCCTGATTCCGGATGTGTATTCTGACTTCCGAACAATTGTTGTGGACGGAATTAGCTTTCTTTTGAAACGGATCTCTGAAGGAAGGCTGAAGAAGCTATTAGTAAAACAAATTTTACTACCTAAGGACACTGAACCGGGAGAGAGGTTGTTAGCTATTGCTGCGGCCCTCCCCACTCTTCACAAACTGGGACAAATCATTGCAAGAAATAAGAATATTGACACATCCTTTAAAAAATGGCTTATTAAGCTGGAAAGCATGATTCCCGAAAAATTCGAAATTATTGATTCGGTTATTGCGGAAATCCGCAAAGAACAAAATGGGATTTACGAGATTTTAGTTGATGATCAGCCACTCGCAGAAGCCAGTGTTGGAGTGGTAACCGGGTTTAAATATCGAAAATTGAACAGTCCTGATTTTTCAAGTGGTGTTTTTAAAATAGTTAAGCCGGATGTCGAGCTGAATCTTAATGAGGAAATAAAGATAATAGATGATCTATCTGATTATTTCGATAAAAATCGGGAAAAATATCCTTTAAAAAACTTCAAATATCGGGATGTATTCGACGAAATTAAAGACTCGTTAAAGGCGGAAATTAATCTTTTGCAAGAGCAAAAAAATTTAAGAGCCGCAAAAAACATCTTCCAAAACCAATCAAAAATTGGAGTCCCGGGTGTATTACATTTTTCCACAGAAAAAGTAACAGCGATGGAAAGAGTCAATGGAGAGAAAATTTCACGAGCAACACTTGATACGTTCGAAGCATCCAGATTTGCTGAAGAATTATACTGGAATTTATTCGGAAAAGTGCTTTTTTCCTCTGAAAAATCAGTTATTTTTCATGGAGACCCCCATGCCGGGAACATTTTTGTCGAGAAGTCAGAAAATGGAAAGCGAATTCGCATCCTGGACTGGAGTCAAACCGGCAGTTTAACGAAACTTCAAAGAATCAATATCCTTCAAATCGCTCTTGGAATTGTAACGTCAAACCACAACCGAATAAGTGGAGCTGTACTTACTTTGTCGAAAGAGCCATTGAAACGCCTTCCATTCATTGAAGAAAAGATTTTGGATACCCTAAACAAATTCCCCGCCAATTCATTTCTTATGGAAAAAACAATGTCGGTGATTGACTCCCTTTCGCTGGAAGGATGCGCCTTTCCTGGAGAACTTCTCTGGTTCAGAAAAAGTTTTTTCACTCTCATGGGTGTAATTACAGAATTAGATGAGTCGCTTGATCTGGACGAAATAATATTCAAGCACCTTAGAAATTACGTGCTTTTTGAGCTCCCTGAAAGAATCTCCGGGAGCATCCTGCTGCGCTCCGATAAACCTGAACGATATCAAAGTATGGTTACTAACCTTGATCTGGTTTCACTTTTGCAATGCGGCATAGTAGACGGGCTGGGAAAAACCATCAACAGGGAATTCCAAAGAATCGGAAACATCTCAAAAAGTTGTATAAAACTATATTCTCTTCCCTTTTCAGTCAGCAATTTTTCAACTTCAACGTCAACATAAAAGGAAAAACCAGGCTTAACAACCAAATTTTAGAAAATCAGCTTTACTTTGCAAGTTCCTCTCCATTCGGTTAAAATGCTTTCTGAAAATTTCCAAAAAAAAAATTCAGGAAAGAATGATCAAAATGGAGAAGATGAAATGTGCGGCGTAATTGGATTGAAGTATGAGAAGGAAGTTGCCAGCCTGGGTGAAACCGCCTGTCGACTTTTAAAGATGCTTGAATACAGGGGTTATGATTCGACTGGCGCGATTATTCAAAACGAAGCCAATCAAACCACTCTTTTGAAGGATGTTGGAGCTCCAAGCCAGATTGCATATAAGCTTGGAATTAACCGATTAAGTGGCCATACCTTTTGTGGACAGGTTCGATGGGCAACCTTTGGGGCAGTGACCAAGGAAAATGCCCAGCCTCACGAAGTCAGATGCAAGATCCATGTTTATGGCGCACACAACGGGAATGTTACCAATTGTCTCCAATTAAAAGATTGGTTGCAATCAGAGGGTCATTCGGTTATCAGCGAAAACGATGGCGAGATGGTCGTTCACACGATTGAACATTATTTCTCAAAAAATCTGGAAGGGAAAAATCAGGAAGACCCGAAAGTTAGAATTGAAGCGTTGAAAGAGGCCACAATTACAGCCACATCCAAAATTACGGGATCCTTCGCAGCAGTGGTGGTTGACCCCAAAACCCGATACCTTGTTGCAATCAAAGCAGGCAGCAGTCTTTACATTGGAAAAGGAAACGATCCCAACGGCGGAGATTTTTTCATTGCTTCCTCAGATTTAGCGTCAGTATTACAGCTGACCAAAATCCTGGTTCCAATAAAGGAAAATGAGTTTGCACTTTTCAATCATTCGGATTTTTCACTATATGATTTGAAAAATGGAAAAAAAATTAAGCATGAACTTCAAAGAAGCCTTTTGAAAGTTGAAGAAACAAAACTAAATCCAGCGTTCAAATACTTCATGGAACAGGAGATATTCAACCAGATTCAAAGCTCCCAAAGAGTGATAGAATTATTTACAGGGGGAAATTCAAATGTAAAATTTCTGAAGAAGCATGCTAAAACCCTAAATTCGGCTTTTTCAGAAATAAAAGCTTCTGTAATTCAGATGGCCAAAATCACTGATCAGGAAGAATTGAAATGTCGAAGTGAAAATTTCTGGCAATCGACTTTGCTTGATCCCCTGAAAACTATTACAAAAGAATCAAATTCAGGAAATCTCAACTTACCTCTTTCTTCCAGTTATTCCTCTTTTTTAAAAGACCTTCTGGATATTTCCAAGAATGAATCGATTTGTAATTCAAGCCTGGTTTCCCTGATCGATGGATTATTTGACCTTGAAACAGTCAACGAAATCGAAATCCGCCTTAGAAGATTCGTTTCAATCATTAATAAAGCAACTCAGGCAGGCGGTACAATTTATATTATTGCCTGCGGTTCTTCCTTTCATGCAGCTAAAACAGCCACAATCATGTTCAACGAGATAGCAGGAATAAGTACAATTTCCCTGCTGCCGGGAGAATTCCGAGGACAATGCAGTAAATCACTTAAGGCAAATGATGTAATAATCGGAATCAGTCAAAGCGGGGAGACAAAAGATCTCATCGATATTTTCAATTTTGTAATAGCTGAACATAAGAACGTCAAAAGAATTTGCGTCCTCAACAACACTAATTCCACGCTCGCGCTTGAAAAATGCGATCTTACGATCCCGCTGTTTTGCGGCCCGGAGATAGCAGTTCCGGCAACAAAAAGTTTCATGAATCAATTGCTGGTACTCTACATTCTGGCAATAAAGCTGGACGAACATCTTTCCAAAAACCGAAATCGCTTTTTGAACAACATAGAAGACCTGAACAAGATTCCCGGGTTAATTGAAAGAACTATTAAAGCAAATAGGAAAGAAATAGAAGAGATTTCAGAAAACATTTTTCTGAAACCCAGTATTCATATCCTTGCAACCCGAATTTTCGGAGTGGCCAAAGAAGGGGCTCTGAAAATTCGGGAAATAGTACTGAATCACACGGAAGGTTTTGAAAGCTCCGAATTCAAACATGGCCCAAACACAATACTCGGAATAAATACCATTTTTGGGGTTGATTCAATGCGGATTTTGCTTGGCAAGTTCGGGGGTGCTCTCTCAGGAATATTGAACGATCCCCAAGGGAGGAATTTAAGCGGGGAAGCAGTAGCAAGATTGTTCAAATCTGCTGCAGAATGGGCATTTGGGGATACCGCCCCCTCCGGTTTGAATGATCAGGAGTTGAGCCTTTTCAAAAAAATGTTTTCCGAAAATAACTTTTTTGAAAGTCTGTACAATAACTATCCATTGCTTTTCATTACTTGTCCGGGTGAGAAAGACGTCAATTTAACGATTTCCCAAATCAACACCCATAAAATACGCGGTTCAGATGTTTTCTTGATAGCGGAGGACAATGACGCATTGCGCGAAGCGATTTCCAAAGATCCTCAAAATGGGCGAAAATACAGGTATGGATACATTACTTTGCCTCGAACAGATCATCAAATACTGCCTATTTTTTCCATCACAACGGCTCTTCAGCTATTAGCTTTCAATATGAGCCAAAGAAAAATGGAATTTCTGGATAAAATCGAAATCGAAAATCACGGCGTTCATCCTGATGCACCCAAAAACGTTAGTAAGTCAATAACGGTAGATTAAATAAAAAAAAAATTTAAATGTACAAATTAAATCAAAGAAATCATCAAATACTTGACGGATTGAAAAAAATTCATTAGATTAATAATATTATCAAATTTATTTTGGAGGTAAAGCATGAATTCCCGGATAAAAAGTTTAATTGCTGTAATGATTTTAGCAGCGCTAACGATTGTGTTACCTGTTAGTGCAGGTTCCTGGTTTCACAACGACCAGAGTGATCAAACCGGAAAAGCCGGCAAACTAGCCAAAACATTTAAAGGTGGCCAGTGCGATCAAGGACAAAACAACCAACAAGGTCAATCCGATCAAGGGCAAAATAACCAGGGTGGTCAATGTGATCAAGGGCAGAATTCCCAAGTAGGGCAAAACAATCAGCAGGGGCAAGTTTCTCAAGATATGCCCCAACAGGAAGAAAAATTTAAAGCTGAAATTAAACCTTCAAAAAAGGTTTGTGACGTAATGGAAGAATATCGCGCCTGGATGGAAAGAAAAGCCAAAACCATTTCTAACTTCCAGAAAGTTCAGAAAGACGAAAGCTCCATGGGCAAAGGCGATCAAGGCGGCGGCGACAGTGGTCAGGGCGACCAGGGTCAGCAAGGTGGCGGGCAATGTGATCCTGAGCAAGATCTAGTAGCACTTGTAAATGCCAAATTGGAAGTAGTTGAAAGAGCTCTCGACCATCAGGCATCGACCGGTATGGGCGACTATGCTTATTGGAAAAGAACCGTTCAAATGCTCTCAATTCAAGCCAAACTTTCAGTTGATATTTTAAAGAGTGTCATCACCGAAAATGGTGAAAAACTAAACCCCATGATCAAGGCAGCTATTACTCAAGTTACAAATAATCTCGATACCGTAACCGGGTTCGCCAACTCCAAGGACGACAGATGGTCAAAAGCCGCAAAAGACATCGCAAAAATCTCCTGGGAATCAGCAAAAGACCTCAGAGAAATCGAAAGAGGAGTCCGAGATGGCCAGAAACTTTGGAAGAGAGTGTTCCCGAAATCTTCTCTCTCCAAAACAGTAGTTCCTTGTGTTGTTAAAGCTGAATTGCAAGCTCTTCAAGTTTATCTTACCGGCCAGACAGTTGAAAAAGGCGACGGTGGATGGTCCTTCTGGTGCAGAACCAATACATATCTCTGCCGCGTAGCTGATTTGTGTTCAGATGTTAGCCGCAGAATGTGGACCGACTTCTATTGGAAATTGAACAAAAAAACCAGAGAAAATATCGACATTCTTAGAAGAAGATGCGATGGAATTTCTGACAAATACAATTTCAAAGTCGGTGGACAGAACTATTGGAAAACCGCAGTTGAAGATACTACCGGTGGACTTGATAACGCTTCAAAGAATATAACTGAAATTCTGGGTGCTTTACAATAAAGTAGATTTTTCTAAAAGGGGGGCTCAAAGCCCCCCTTTTTTATTTTACTTTTCAAAAAAAAATGGTATAATTTTTCATATCTCTTAGTAAGGAGGCTCATATGGCAAATAAAAGTCAGGACAACAAAAAAGAGGCGAAAAAGGCGCCCACTAAATCGCTGAAAGAAAAGCGAGAAGAGAAGAAAGCAAAGAAAGCTTCGAAGGGTCTTACCGAAAAAGAATAGTAATTCTCTACTCAAAGAAAATCAAACTTCGCTTTTTTCAGGCGCGAACTTGAGTTTCGTCGATGAAATTTCCAAAGAAATGAATTCGATGAGCTCAAGTTTGATTTTTCAAATGTCCAGGAAGCTTCTTTTCGTTTCTTCCAAATTTTCTCTTAAGGCGAACTTGTAATCATGAAAAATAGTATTTTTTTCCTTTTGATTTTAGGTTTTTCCGCCATTGTTCTTTTTTCTTCGCCAGTTTTCTCCGCTGACGATCATTCCCCGGCAAACCCCCTCCCCTCCTCCTGGACCCCCGACCTAAAAATTACAAATCTTCTCGCCTCTGACCCTGCATTGTTTAAATCAAAACTTGAAACTTCAATGAGAAAACTTCTGCAAAATCCCTCCTCCCTAAGTATTGAGCTAACCCCTTTTAATGATACAGAATCAAGCATGGGACACTATCAAAAAATCACTCTGAAAGTTGTCCGGGGAGAATATGACAAACTGGTTCTCGATAAAGCTGATACAGAATTTTTGGATGTCCAACTTGATACCACTAAATTGGTTAACGAAGAAAAGATCAATACCGTAAAAGTAAAAACAGTAAACATGGACGTTATTATTCTTGAAAATGATATGAATGCATTTTTAAATGCCAAGACTGATCTGATAAGTGTAAAAAACCCCCAAATCAAAATGAAAAAAGATCATCTTGTACTTTCAGGAAATGCAAAGTATTCTTTTATGAAAGTAAAGTTTTGGGCTACCGGCTCACTAAAGGTTGAAGGAGCAAAATCTATCTGGTTCCACCCCGGAAAAATAAAAATGAACGGTTTACCCCTTCCAAGAGCCTTTATTGGAACTCTTACAAAAAGCATAAACCCGGTATTAAATCTTGAGAAATTTCCTTTTCAAATCAATCTTCAGGATATCCACATAGAAAACGGATCTCTGCATTTTTCCAGCAAACAACTGAACAATTAACGAGACTGTCGAAAAATCCCCTAAAATTCGCTTTTTTCTATACCTACCCAATTTTTTGTCCCGCTTTTTCGCATCACCAGCGAGCCGATTTTTACCATATAAAATGTACCGAGATTTTTCGACAACTTCTAACTAGTATGACATTCGCTAATTAACTATCCAATCCAACTCCAAAAAGTCACTTTGTACAATGAATTGTCTTCGTGAAAAAGACTCATTTTTTTTCCGTACCACTGAGCTACGCGGTACTAATTCCTATTGGAAGGTTATTTAGCGAACGAACTACTAGAGAGCTAAAGCAAACCCACAGTTTTGCTGAAATATCGATCAATTGCGTCTTTTCAAACCGTTTTCGAAAACCGGCCGCTCCTTGAAGCTGCACGAATTTGCCGATTTATTCACATTTCCAGAAGAACCTTCCTCATACAATCCAAAAAATTCGTTCGATCCACAAAAAACTGATGAGCTTCATTACACTTGCAGCATTATCGCTTTGGAAGAGATTCCATCAAGCTAAAGTAATATCTTGCTTCCCGGGTTAGATGTAAATTGTACCAGGCATCCAAAGTAGCTTCAGCAAAAACATCGATGCGTTTAAGAATATCTCTGGCAAATTCAAGTGAAGCCAGTCCTGAGGCTGTAACCAGATTTCCATCAATCACGGAAGGTTGATTTCTGTAATATTTTTCACCTTGATACTTCGGGCACATCATCTTTAGCAAACTAAGATCATTGCTGGTATGTTCCCGTGTGTCTAAAAATCCATTCGCTGCAAGTCCCAATGTGGCTCCACAGATTCCACCAACCGTAATTTTTGCCGAAAGACAATTTTGAGCCATTTCAAATGCAGGAGAATGAAATGGTTCCGACCAGGTATCACCGCCCGGAAGAACGAATAATCCAACTTCGTCCAGGTTTAAATCCTCAAAAACAAAATCCGGAAGAATTCGCAAACCCCCCATCGTTTTGATTGGACCTGTTTTGACACCGACGGTTTTAACCTGGAATCGAACAGCTCCTTCCCGGAAAAAACGCTGAGTATTCAGTTCCGGCATAAGGAAGGCGGGTTCCCAATCTGCCATTGTATCGAAAACATATAGTACTGCAATCTTGTTCATTCCTAATTTTCCTCCAAATTACTGCGCTTCATGCTAGCAGTGTTCTCACCGTCTGTCAACAAACGTCCTCCACCCCCAGCAACAAAGAGTAAATTCATATTGACATTGGCAATTAACCGTACAATTCAAAAAAAATCCGCGAAAAATTATTTTTTCCAAATTTTCTGCACTTGCGTTGATGCAGGTATATAAGTCAAATATTTTTACTCTTTTTCGCTGCTCCACCCTGATTGAGAAATAACACCTTCATTTCAGAATTCCAGTCTCTAAAAATGATCTCAAAGCTTTTCTGGAGGCTTTATCCACTGATGAAAAACACTTTTGAATTAAATCCTTTTTTGAAGCGCTGGAATGCCCTTTTACTTTCACAATTTCAAATTCCAACCGATCGAACAAACTATAAAATTTTTTATAATTTTCAGAATTTTTTAGTTCCTTTTTACTTCCGGAACCGATAAAACACTTTTTCTCCAGATTCTCCCTGCGGTGCAATAAACCATCAACACATTGAGAGTCAGTAAAAATAGTTATATTTCGAAATAAATCAATCATTGGTTTGCTCTCTTCTAATTCTCCCATCGCCCACAGGAGATTTAGAATTTCCAATTCTGCTGAAGAAGAAGTCTCAAATTTTCTGACTTTTATCTCCTCTTGGGAAATTTGGGTTGCTTCAAACAATATCAAATAAGCCCCAAACCCAACCCTCAATTGAGGGTTCAAACTGATATCGGAAAAAAGCGAAATTTCCCTCATTACGTCTCTCTCTTACTTTCAGCAAATCTCACCAGCATTCTTTTGCTATCTACCCCTTGGTTTATTTCAATCCAATTTACCATTTAATACCAATTTTTAAAAGTTGTTACGTAACGAAGCAGGACAAATGCATTTAAATTCCTGAAACAAACATGAATACTGTAAAATTTGAGAAAAAAATTACCTGTGTCCAAATTCCTGAGACTAGCTTAAATAGTAGATCTCGATGGTTTTAATGCGTTTGCCCTGAAGGTGTGAAAAAATATGGGTATTCATCAAAGTACAACATGTGAGAGAGCCGTTAGCAAAAGATTGAGATATTTTTCACAGCCATTTTTGACCGAATTTTGACATTTTTTCACAGCTTCCCTGCGGAACGAAGCAGGGCAAATTAAGTGTTTTTCGCCATTACTTCTTGCAGAAATTCCGCGACTGTATAACGGGCGGGAAAAAATAATTCTATTTTTTGCGTCGCAATTGATTAATTATCGCAAGCTACGAATTTTTTTTATTGCATTGCGACATCAAATCAAGGAGACACGTTTTTCTTCAGCCTCTCTTCAGGAATTGAGGCTAAAATCCACAAAATGAAAAAAACCTTGAAAAGCTTCTTGACTTTTTTCAGCTATTCTGGTATTCTTTTACCTGAATAAGGAAATAAAAAAAAATGAGCGAACTGATTAAAATCTCTAACGCAGTAAATCTGGCGGTTCACGCTTTAATTGAACTTTCAGTGAACACGGATGTATCTCTTCAAGTGAAAGAAATATCTGAAAAGTTTTCAACATCTGAAGCGCATCTGTCAAAGGTTCTTCAGCAGCTCCGAAAAGCTGGTTTTGTTCATGCGGTTAGAGGGCCCAAAGGGGGATATCAACTATTGCTGAAACCCAGTGAAATTAAGTTAAGCGCAATTTTTTCAGCAATTGAAGGACCAATTGAAATCCATTCATGTCTTTTTGGTCGATCAGGCTGCGGCAAAATAAATTGCAAGCTAGGGAATAAGATAAAAGGGTTCAATCAGGAAATATTTGATTTTTTAAATGGTTGTACTTTAGCTGACGTTGTTGAGGGAAAATTTTGAAACCTATTCGGCCTTTTTTTTTAAAGTTAATAGTGAGTGAAGAGCAGTATTCACAAGTTTGTTCTTGCTTTTTCAATGATTCCCATGAAAATCAGGGAAGAAACTTTCACTGAAGGATTATTGGAGGAAAAATTGAGTCTGACTAATATGCTTTTCGACAGATTTCTAATAAAAACCATTTACGTCTGGACTTTAAGCCCATGTCTGTTGATATTTTTGCGCGGATTACCTTTCTTAGAGTTGAATAAACTTTTTTGGAACATCCACGATTTAAAGGAAATTAGCATGAAATCCCGAAGGAGGGGCCATGAAACGAAGCATAATTAAGATTGACGAAGAAAAATGTAATGGTTGTGGTCTTTGTGTGCCATCATGCAAAGAAGGCGCGATCAAAGTTATTGTCGGGAAGGCCCGTCTAATCAGCGAAATATACTGTGATGGTCTAGGAGCCTGTCTTGGAGAGTGTCCGCAAGGTGCTATTTCGATTGAAAGCAGGGAAGCTGAAGAATTTAATGAAGAAGCGGTAAAAAAGCATTTAACCAATTCACAAAACCATGAAGAACAAAGAAATTCACATGAGGAAAAAACTTTGCCATGCGGTTGTCCTGGAAGTATGGCAAAATCGATTGAAAGAAAAAAAGAGGTCCCGGGAAAAGAAAATCACCCTCAATTAGAGTCCAGTCTAAATAACTGGCCGGTACAACTAAAATTGGTTCCGGCAAATGCGCCCTATTTGAAAAACGCCTCGTTATTGATCACAGCAGATTGTGTTCCTTTCGCTTATGCAAACTTCCATCAGGATTTTTTAAACGAAAAAGTTGTACTGATTGGCTGTCCAAAACTTGATGATATTGATTTTTACCAGGAAAAGCTGGTTTCAATATTTAAGAATTCCAATCCGAAATCTGTAACTGTATTAAGAATGGAAGTACCATGTTGCGCTGGGATTGCACACGCCGCTCTGATGGCAAGAAAAGAATCAGGTTTGAAGTTTAAATTAGAAATCTATACTATTGGAATCAATGGAGAAATTATCGACTCCGGACATTATAACAATCTAAGCAAAATTGAATAACTAGATCGCTGCGGATTCCCCGCGAAAGTGGCCACCTGTTCCGGAAATTTTTAAAAACGTGGCCAGTTTCCGCCGCAATAGGCGGTCACTTTCAACCGGAACGGGTGGTCAGTTTGTTCCGGATTCGGCGGTCAGTTTCCGCCGGAAAATGCAATCGCTTCGATTTTGCTCCCAGGCACACTTTCTTCCAAGCTGTGAAATATTTGATTTTTCGGAACATAGGCTCGTTGTTGATGCATTGTTTAAAGGTCACATTTGTCAAATCAGAGTTTTTTTACACAGCAATCTCGGTGAGTTTTCTGGCAAAATATCGCTATTACTGATTTTTGTTAAGAAACTTATCCGAATAATTAGTTTTTTGAACATTGCTCAAAATGGCTCATAGAAACGATCGCAGCAACTCACCGAGAATAGTTGATTTTTACACAGTTCGTCAGCGGACGACTTCGGCTTCCGCTCGGTCAACAGCCTTGGACCTACTTAACGATCAACTTCGAGTCGGCCCGTCAGCGTGTAGAATCCATCGATTTTTGGATCCTAAATTAAGATTTGAAGCGCTTGGTTATCAGCAACAAAGACTAAGGAGGACAAGCAATTTAGTAGCATTTCAGCAAGAAAAAAAGTAAATTATTTGAACAGAAAAATTTTTAACAAGGAGAATCTTTATCATGGGTATGTTTTGTTTCCAATGTGAGCAGACCGCACTAGGCAAGGGTTGTGAGAAAGTGGGAGTTTGTGGGAAAGATGAAACCACAGCTAAGATGCAGGATCTACTGCTCTATGTTACCAAAGGAATTTCAATGTATGCGCACCGAGCCAGAAAGCTTGGAAAAAGTGATCAGGAGATAGACAAAGGTGTTGTCGAGAACCTATTTACTACTGTTACAAATGTAAATTTTGATGCGGAGAGAATTTCATTTCTGGTTCGAAGAGCTCTTGATTTGAGGGAAAAGGCAAAAAAAATCTATGAAAAAGCCTGTACGGAAAAAGGAATCCCGACTGAAAAATTAACCGGGCCTGCGACATGGACTTCTTCGCTGGACATGAATTCACTGGCCAAAGAGGCAGGTTTAATCGGGATAACGGAGCGTATGAAAAGATACGGAGCGGATATTACTGGACTCCAGGAATTATTAACATCCGGCCTGAAGGGGACCGCAGCCTATGCTGATCACGCCAGCATTCTCGGGAAACAGGATGATTCTGTTTATGCTTTCTTCCACGAACATCTGGACTTACTTACCAACGAGAAACCAACAGTGGATATGTTATTCAAAGGCGCAATGAGAACCGGAGAAGTAAACATCAAAGTAATGGAACTTCTTGATGCGGGAAACACAGAAAAATATGGCCATCCCGAGCCGACTTCAGTGCGTGTGACCCCAATAAAAGGAAAAGCAATATTGGTTTCCGGACATGATTTAGTCGATCTTGAAGCACTTTTGAAACAAACTGAAGGAAAAGGAATCAATGTTTATACTCACGGAGAAATGCTTCCTTGCAATGCTTACCCTGGTTTAAAGAAATACAAACATTTGGTCGGAAATTATGGAAGCGCCTGGCAAAATCAGGCCACTGAATTCGATGCCTTTCCCGGTGCCATTTTGATGACGACAAATTGCATTCAGAGACCTCGGGATACTTACAAAAGTAGAATTTTCACCGCCGGTCTGGTGGGATGGCCAGGAGTGACCCACGTTGCAGAAAAGAATTTCAAACCAGTCATCGATGCCGCCCTGTCAGCAAGCGGATTCGCAAATGATGAACCGGAAAAACGAATCACCATTGGATTCGGCAGAAATGCCGTTTTAAGCGTCGCAGGAAAAGTAATAGAAGCGGTGAAATCCGGTGCTATTAAGCATTTCTTCTTAGTTGGAGGATGCGATGGAGCCAAATCAGGCCGGAACTATTACACCGAATTTGTTGAAAAAGCTCCCAAAGATACTGTTATTCTTACTCTGGCATGTGGAAAATACAGATTCAACAACCTTGAACTTGGAGATATCGGAGGAATTCCAAGACTCCTGGATGTCGGTCAGTGCAATGACGCCTATTCCGCAATTCAAATTGCAGCCGCGCTGGCGAAGGCTTTTAACACCGACGTCAACGGTCTTCCTCTTTCACTTGTGCTCTCATGGTATGAGCAAAAAGCCGTTTGCATTCTGCTGTCCCTCCTTTCATTGGGGATCAAGAATATCCGCTTAGGGCCGACTCTACCAGCTTGCGTAACTCCTGCTGTTCTCAATGTACTGGTTGAAAAATTTGCGATTGCACCAATTTCAACCCCTCAAAATGACCTTAACACTATTCTCAAAATAAATGCTTAGGCCCTTTTCATAAAAGAGGGTGCTCATTTTCGACGGATTAGGCGTGAAAACACCTAATCCGTTTTACTTTCAAGCAACTTTTGCACCTTTTTTTTGTAGCGAAACCTCAGGAACAAAGAGAAAATTCATATTGGCAGTGGCAATTAACCATACAACCAAAAAAAAACTCGCGAAATATAATTTTTTTCCAAATTTTCGGCACCCACGTTGGCGCAGGTTTATAAGTCAAATATTTTTACTCTTTTTCGCTAGCGAAATCTTCCACAAATTTTCGACTTCCTTAACAAGATTTGCAGTACTAAGAAATTTTCTGTTATTATTAAATATGGTCAAATTTCTTTTTAGGGAGTAGAAAATGAGAAAGATTCTCTTTATTTTTTTAACAGGTGCTTTATTAGTAAGCAGTTCGGTTCTTTTTGCCGAAACTCCCTTCTCGGGAAGCAATGTCACTATTGCAAATGCTTCTCAATCTCAATCTTCAGTCGCGACTACTCCAGCAGAACTTACACAGAATCAAAAACAATTACAATCGACTTTCAACGATTTTGTAGCCGCCCTTATTGATTTTCGAAAGCTTGAATTGAAATTGTGCAACATAGGGATCGCATTAGGATTAGCAGATGCCCTCAATGGGTTAACCATAGATGTCGAACATGGAAAATCCTATGGTGGCGGCGGTTTTGGGTATGACCCTGATAGCGTAAACAAAAACCCATTTTATGTGATTGCTGCAATCAAGCTTGACAAGAAATTCCGCACATTTGAAAGAGCATTTTCGGCATGCACAAGTGCAGATTTTGAGAAAATTGCAGATCTGAAAAAGGCATTTGCACCAGTAAAATCAGGATATACAGGATACTATATTGCAGCTGGCGGAGGATTTTTTAGCAGACCCGGATCCTTGTCCTCTCATATCTCGTTTAATTCTCTGAAAAAAGCTATTGATGCTTTTAAAGCAGAATTAGAAGCAGATTTACCAAAGACCGCTGATACCAAGTAGTTCTTCGAATTGAATTTATGGCAAGTTCAGACTTCCTGATTTAGAAGGAACTCATTTGGCACAATTTTGAGGAATTTTCAGCATAAATAAACACTTTTTTCCGTGAAAAGTGCCAGGTGGATTTCCGGTTGGAAACTCTGAATTTCTGATCAATTCAAATACGCATCAGGATATCTGAAGTTAATTCCAAGTTTTGGTCTACTCAGCGAATCTCATCTTGATTCCATGACTTCGACTCCGCTCTGTCACCCGCCCGGTCGTTGAGCGGAGTCGAAACGGCCTTCGCGATCAACATCTGAACTCATCTGTGACTAAGGACTAGTCTTCGTCTGAGACAAAATTCCTTCTCATTCTTCCTGAAGGATTTTTAGAATTTCAACATCGGTTTCGACCATTCCAGGGTTGGCGATTTTACCAATATTAATAATGGTGTCGTCAATGGAATTGCCGATTATTCCTTCGTGTAATGGAAGTTTGAAACCGCTTGCAGCAAGTTTCAAACTCCGTAATAAAGAATTGATACCCGTAGCAGCTTTAAGAGCACAGGAAGCTTTGGCGCCATCGCACAGAATTCCCATTATATCAGCAGCCATGATATGAAATGAAGCTTCAGCTACTTCGTAATCCAGATTTTCAAGCATACAAAGACTGGCAGAACCAGCCAAACCTGAGGAAATTACGCATCCACAAAGGGCTGACAAACGACCGGAATGGCTTTTGATCCGCGAGGCCAGGAAAATTGCAAAAATCAATGCTCGGTAAAGGGACACTTCAGTTTTTTTGTAACACTCAGCATATAAATGGTGCAATAAAAAAACCAATAATCCTTGGTTCCCACTGCCGGTTACGCTCATTACAGGAAGGGAAAACCCTGACATTCTTGCGTCAACCGCTGCGGAGCATTTTGAAATCAGTTTGTTCTGGGAACAATTTACCGTCCCAATTTCGCCGATTCTTTTTCCCACGCCAGTTCCATATCCTGTCAATCCTGCTTCCATAACCCGAAGATTCATTGCAATCCCTTCTTGCAAGCGTTCTACCACAGTCTTGGTGGGAATCCAGTGTGATATCGCTCGAAAAAATTCCCGGGTGGAGACTTTGGAAAAATCAACCTGACTGGACGGGGGCACTTCGGAATCATTTTTCTCCAAAAGAATCTGCTCATCAATGCTAAGATACACAAGATTATCATGTCGTTTTTGCGATCTGGCAATCGCTACGTGGCCATTTTTTCCGGAAACTTTAACTTGGATAAATAGTTGTTTATGCAGAGAATTCAATTTTACTTGTACATTACCTTTATCAACCATTTCCCTGGCTCTTTTGCAAATGTCCAGATCAAGACTTTGCAATAATTGAAAACCGCTTTCCGGCTTTGCAAGCAGAGCACCTAGAGGCGCCGCAAATAAATTTCCACGCATGGGTTCAGGCGCTGGAATGCTAACTACCTTTCCATTTTTGAAAACATTTTTGTCCAACTCAACAAAGATCTTTTCAGGTTCATCTCCGGAATCCCGGAGAGCTTTCCCGGCATAGCTGGCAGTGAGAGCAACAGCAATAGGTTCGGTACATCCCAAGGCCGGCTTTAATTCCTCTGAAATCAATGCATTAATAAATTCTTCCAAAGCCATTCTCCCTTGTCCTACAAAAATTCATACGGGAAATTATCATTGAATTTTTATGGTGATCACTTGATGCTGCACTAATTATATTCACAACTTCAAGCTTTTGCAATTTTTTCAGGAATCTTCAGCTTCTCAATACTTGCAATATCAATCGGTGAAACTTTCAAAATCTCCAAATTTAAGTAAAATTTTAGCAAATGCAGCAAAAATAGACCAGCAAGCTGGCTGGTAATTTTAGCTCAAATTTAAGACTAAATGCAGAAAACCTTGGTAGAACAAAAAAGCATATTCCTCCTAATTTTGTATTTCTATGTTCATGCTGATTTCAAGGTGATTTATTCATTAATATTACTACACTGTCCAAAAAAATGGCATTTGACATTCAAAATCTAAAATGCTACTTTCAAGGTTGTAAATAGCAAATTCCTATCAAGGCGTTGGCAAGTTTGGCGTTGCTTACAGTTGGACTTCAGTGGGGCCAAGAGATCACGGTGAACTAGATTCCCCCGTCGGGGATTAGATCACCCCGCAGTCTCTGGAGATACTGCTGTGGATGCGCCCGGTAAAAAGCAGATAATCTTTACCTTCAGCAAAAAAATAATGGACGGAAGCTGGCCTGTTCGAACCTGTCGAAAGAGACAGCTCCCAAGATCGAAGAAAAACAAAAGTACCTCGATGGCAAACATGTGTCGTCGAGTGTGAGGTTTGAGACCTAGAAGATCTATGTTCACCTGATGAACACGCAGAAATTCCGTAACTTCAAAGACACCACAGGAAACACAGCAGTCCCGTGTCTTCTGGTCTTTCAACCAAAATAGACATGGAGAAGTGGATCTGGAAGCTGTTTTTACGTGATTTCAAAAAGATAGCCGGAAGTTGAATAGAGCATTCAATGAAGAAGACATGGTCGATCGGCTGACCAAGGATCCTGCAGGAGGGTTCAGATGACAGGACAAAACCAGGTCGAAAAGACCCTACGCGAAAGCGAACTGAAATATCGCACGTTGTTCGAGACCGCCGGCGATGCAATTCTGCTTATGCATTGCGACCGCTTCATCGACTGTAACGCACGGGCGCTTGCAATGTTCGGGTGCAGCCGAGAACAGATCATCGGCGCGCCACCCTACGATTTTTCACCACCCACCCAACCGGATGGCCGGTCCTCCAAGCAAAAAGCCCTGGAAATGATAAGCCAAGCCGAAACGGAGGGATCTCACACCTTTGAATGGAAACACATCCGCAGGGACGGGGTGTCATTTCTGGCTGAAGTAAGCTTATCCCGGGTTGAACTGAATGCAGAAACGCTGATTCAGGCAACCGTAAGGGATATTACGTTACGAAGACAGATGGAAGAAGCTCTCAAAGAGAGGGAACGCCAGATCTCCCTGATCTACGAGACAGTCGAAGATGTCATCTTCAACCTCAAGGTCGAAGAAGACGGAAATTATCGCTTTACTTCAGTTAATAAATGTTTCCTCACTGTCACCGGGTTGTATGCCGATCAGATCGTCGGAAAGCTAGTGCAGGATGTCATCCCGGAATCATCGCTTTCATTGGTGCTTGAGAGATATGCGACCGCGATCCGGGAAAAGAAGATCATGCGATGGGAGGAGACATCCGATTATCCGACCGGGCGTCTTACCGGGGAAATCAGCATAGCCCCCATGTTTGATGAATCAAACCACTGCATCGGCTTGGTAGGTTCAGTTCACGATATCACCGAACGCAAGATGACCGAGGATCGGCTGGCGGAGAGCGAGCGCAAGTATCGCGAGCTTGTGGAGAAGGCCAACAGTATTATTCTGAGGTGGAAATCGGATGGACAAATCACCTTTCTCAACGAATTCGGCCAGCGGTTCTTTGGATACCCCAACGGGGAAATACTCGGTCGCCACGTAATTGGCACTATCGTTCCGACTACCGAAAGTAGCGGTCGCGACATGCGGCAATTCATCGGGCAGATTTGCGCCGACCCGAAAGCATTCGAACAAAACGTCAACGAGAACATCCGTCGCAACGGCGAGCGAGTCTGGATAAACTGGACAAACCAGGTCGTATTGGACCAGCAGGGGCAGGTGGCCGAGATACTGAGTATTGGCACGGATATCACCGACCGCAAACGGGCGGAGGGTGAAATCCGCCGTCTCCATAATGACCTGCAACGCCATGCGTCTGAATTGGAGCGTCGGGTGGCCGAGCGGACCGCCGAACTGGCGGTAGCACTGGATCAGGCCAAAGAGTCCGACCGTCTCAAATCGACTTTCCTTGCAACTATGTCGCACGAACTGCGCACTCCGCTCAACTCCATCATAGGTTTCACCGGCATTCTGCTTATGGGACTGGTCGGAACATTGAACCCCGAGCAGGAGAAGCAGCTCAACATGGTCCAGGAGAGCGCCCGCCATCTGCTGGCACTGATCAATGACGTGCTGGACATTTCCAAGATCGAGTCAGGCCAGATCGAGCTGTCTCGCGAACAATTCGACATGCAGACGACAATCAGGGATGCCCTCGGGAAGATCGAGCCCTTAGCGGGAAAAAAGGGGCTGGTGATGACCACGGTCATTGCGCCAACGATTGCGCAGATCGCCGGGGACCGGCGGCGGGTGGAGCAGATTCTCATCAACCTCCTCAGCAACGCTGTTAAGTTCACCGACCGAGGAGAAGTCCGTCTCGAAGGCCGGGTTGACGGCGGATGGCTGGAATTTAGTGTCTCTGACACAGGAATCGGCATCCTGCCTGCGGATGCGGAAACTCTGTTCAAACCGTTTCGACAAGTGGATTCCGGGACTTCTCGCCAATATGAAGGTACCGGATTGGGACTTTCCATCTGTAAAAGGCTGGTGGAGTCAATGGGAGGCGAAATCCGTGTCGAAAGTGAACTGGGCAAAGGAAGCCGCTTTGTCTTTACTTTGCCTTTCGAGAGGATCGTGACATGAAAACTACGATTTTGATCATCGAAGATAACCAGAAGAATGCATACCTCGTGACGTTCATCCTGGAGAAATTCGGCTACCAGGTCATTCACGCGCAGGACGGGGAAGCAGGCATCAAGCAGGCACTCCAGGGAAAACCTGATCTGATCCTGTTGGATATCCAGTTGCCGGTTCTGGATGGATACTCCGTCGCCCGCGAGCTGAAAAAGAATGAGGAAATGCGGCTTATCCCGATAGTTGCCGTCACATCATACGCGATGCCCGGCGATCGTGAGCGAATACTGGAAGTGGGGTGTGCGGGCTACCTCGAAAAACCGATCAACCCGGCCACGTTTATTTCGCAGATCGAGCAGTATTTACCCGCCAACAAACGGGGAACCAGCTTGGGGAGAATTCCATGAAACGACTATTGATCGTCGATGACAACCAGCAAAACCTGTACATTATGCAGCTGCTTCTGTCCAGTAAGGGGTATTTAGTTAGACAGGCTTCGAACGGCACCGAAGCACTGGAAAGTGCACACCAAGCTCCGCCGGATATGATAATCAGCGACATTCTGATGCCGGTGATGGATGGATACGCCTTGTGCCGCGCTTGGAAGGAAGATGGTCTACTAAAGAACATCCCGTTCGTTTTCTACACCGCCACCTATACCGATCACAAGGACGAAGAATTCGCCCTCAGCCTGGGCGCGGACCTCTTCATCATTAAGCCGGTCGAACCTGAAAAATTTCTTTCCCTACTATCGGATATTAGCTCCAATTTCGAGGCCGGAAAGCAGATCGCCGCGCCTAAGCCTGCTGATAAATCCGATTACTACATCGGGTACAACGCAGTCTTGGTTCGCAAATTGGAAGGAAAAATGCTGCAACTTGAGGAAGCGAATCGTCTTCTTGAGCGTGACATCGCCGAGCGCAAACTAGCCGAAGCAGAACGACAGAAGCTAGAGGAACAGTTGATCCAGGCCCGGAAGATGGAAGCAATCGGACGGCTGGCAGGTGGGATCGCGCACGACTTCAACAACATGCTGGGAGTAATACTCGGTTGCGCTGAATTGGCGCTGGTACAGTTGAGCCCGGTCGACAAGACTTATGCCTTGATCGATGAAATTCGTGTTGCCGCCCGCCGTTCCGCCGGCCTCACACACCAACTTCTGACCTTCGCTCGAAGGCAGCCGGTCTGCCGGCAGGTTCTGGCTCTGAATGAATCAATCGTGAGCATGGTCAAGATCCTGCAACGACTCATCGGCGAGAATGTTGAGCTCGTTTTGAAACCGGGTGCCAACCTTTGGCCGGTCAAAATGGATCCCAGCCATGTCGACCAGATTCTCGACAACCTCTGTGTTAACGCCAGTGATTCCATTACCGGAGCTGGTCAAATCATCATCGAAACGAACAACATTGTCATTGATAAGGTTTCCTGCGGACCACCCGAGTCCATTCCAATGGGAGAATATGTTCGCCTCATGTTACGGGATACGGGCTGTGGCATGGACAAGGAGACCCAATCACATCTTTTCGAGCCTTTTTTCACAACAAAGGACAAAGGCAGAGGCACCGGGCTGGGTCTTGCCACAGTTTATGGTGCAGTGAAACAAAATGATGGCTATATTCGCGTTATCAGTGCTTCCGGGCAGGGAACTACCTTCGAGATCTACCTTCCCCGTCATTCCGGCCATCTTGAAACGTTCACTGCTTCCGCCCCCGAAACTCCACCCACTTGCGGCCAGGAAACCCTGCTTCTGGTCGAGGATGATCCCAGGCTGATGGAAATGACCAGGACGATGCTCGAATCGATGAAATATCATGTATTGAGCGCGGGTACATCAGGGGAGGCCATCCGATTGGCTGACAATTATGGCAGCGAGATTCATCTTCTGTTGAGCGACGTTGCATTGTCTGAGATGAACGGAATGGATCTGTTCAAGCTGATTCAGAGCCGCCGTTCCAAGATCCGGTCGTTGTTTCTGTCGGGTAACGCAGCCGCGGTGATTGCCTCAGGAGGCCCTTTGCAGGGAACCGGAAATTTCCTGCCAAAACCGTTTTCGATGAATGATCTGGCTGCGAAGGTTCGCGAAGTATTGGATCGAAAGCAGGTGGGAGAAGAATAGACCTGCAAACCAAGCGTGATCGATCATCTTTTAGAAAAATTGCTCAAAGTAACCCTTCAGAGAAGTTGTGAAAAATTAGGGTTATTCGTGGAAGTACAGCACCTAAGGACTCCGCCAACAATCGTTTGTGATATTTCGCACTTGGATTTTTTTTCGATTTTTTGAATTTTTTCATATCTTCAGACTTCCTGATTTAAAAAGAACTCATTTGGCACAATTTTGAAGAATTTTCTGCATAGATAAACACTTTTTTTTTCCTTGAAAAGTGCCAAATGGATTTCCGGTTGGAAACTCTGAATTTCTGATCAATTCAAATACGCATCAGGATATCTGATCTTCAGAGAAGCTGTGAAAAATTATCAAACACCGGTTGCCAATCCAGGTGAAAAATTTCACAACGGTTTGTTGGTGAGGCGCGCCGGTATTGTACTTTTGCAAATCACCCTATTTTTTCACACCTGCAGAGCAAACCCAAATTTGTTTTTCTGCAAAAATGATATCAGAATAAATCTTCGGGGGGGTTTTCTCAATGACCGGTTAAGGCGCTATTCTGATGAAGAACATGTACATCGGAAGCTAACTTTTCAGTATCCGTTTCCCCCGATGGCACAACTATCCTGGTTCCGTTGTTTACAGAACTTTGTTTTTGGTCAGTGTTCCGCGAATTCGATTTGTACAGGTCCATATAGAGATTGCCGATCGGAATAAGTCTCGCGAAAAACGTTCCCTGCCGGAAAAAACGGACCTCCAGAAGGGCGCCCGTGGTCTCATTTCCCCATTGATCGAAATACAGATTGCCGAGGGAATAAGCCATCAGGGTCCTTAAGTTCCCCAGCATTTTTCCGGGGCAATGTGGGTGCGCTCCGATCACGAGGTCGACACCCTGGGAAGCAAGGATATTGAATATTTCTTTCTGGCGGTTCTCCGGACAGCCCTGGCCTTCCCGGCCCCAGTGGATGTAGACCAGAAATGGCTGGCTGGCGCATTTCTGATTTGAAAGCTGAAGATCGGCACTGGTCAGGATCTCCGTGGTCGGCAGGCGATTGTTGTCAAGATCGGTGAGTGCCACCAATCGGAAAAGTCCAAAATCTTGACAGCTGCCTGGAACTAGGGAAAGAACCCCAGCCTGTTCGAGCTCTCGGGCCATTGATGCAAAGGCTTTCGGACCGAAATCCATGGAGTGATTGTTGACCAGGCCCACCGCGACAACACCAAGTTCTTTCAACAGAACCGACGCGGATGCAGCAAGCATTGGCAGTTGCCAAAAGCCCGTCTTTGCTGGAATCTCATCAAGGAGAACGCCCTCAAGATTGGCAATCAGGTTGTCCCGACAACCGAAATCCTGTAAGCGTTTCCTTAACGCAGCGATTGCCCCGGGACGTTGCAACCATCCGGTCGCATTTCGGCCAAAAAAAACATCCCCCCCGAAAAAGAAGCATTGCCCGGGCAGGAAAATCTTCGAGTCGCTTGTATACAGGATGTTCATGTAACTGGTGGTTGCATCGAGCCGAACGGGAGAATATTCCTGAGCGTTTTGATTTTCGATCACCACCGGGCTCGCCTGAAACACTTCCTTCTGCAACCGTGTCTGCAGATACAAGGCTCCGAGGCAGTCATTGTGCTTCGGCTGCTTAAGCTGCCATACCGCACCCGGATCACCGAGAGCCAAAACGTTCAGCGTCTCCTGGTCACAGTCTTTTGCGACTTCTTGAGGCAGATAATGTGAAAAATCGGTGCTTTGTACCAGCAGTGTTTTCGCGTTGAGAAGCGGACGCAGACTTTCGGCAAGTTGATCCAATTCCGACGGTTTTACTCCGGTTCGGATCGCCAACGCCACAATCTTGGTTTGAGGCCAAAAATGGGCGACGAATGGTAGCAAAGCCTGGATTCCGTGCTCATGCGAAAAGAGATTGTCAGAGCTGACCAACGGATTTTCGAGCAACCTGCGCGCCGCATCCCGATCGGTGGCTACCGGCCCCAGGACTGTCCGGAAATCACGGGTGGCCAGCGAAAACGCTGTCTTCGAACGATGAAAATGATCCGGGCAGAGCAAGACAATCCGATCATAGTGCCGATTCCGAACCAGTCCGAAGCCACGGGCCGTCAAATGTGCAACCAACAGATGATGCGGCACTGTAATGCCAGAAACCGGCATTTTGACGGGCTCTGTATTTCCCCGTTCAAGGGCTTTTTCAAACAGGATTGGGTCGGTGTACAAGGGCGGAAAAGGCTTGTCTTCAAATTCAGCAAAAACCACTGCGCCAGCGAAAACCAGCCAGGCGAAAAGAAGAGTCGGCCCGATTGATTTACGCAAGTCGGGCCGGAACATTCTCTTCGGGAACGAAAGTTCCACGTCAAAACCTATAATTAGAAGTTACTTTCATTGGCGTACTAACGAGTCTGTCGAAAAATACCTTGATTTCCATATTTTGATGTACCCGCCCAATTTTTCGCCCCGCCTTTCCGCATCAGTAGCGGGTCGTTTTGTTCCGAACAAAATGTGCCGAGATTTTCCGACAATTTCTAACGAGTCTGTCGAAAAATGCCCTATTTTTCATACTTTTATGCACTTATTCGAATTTTCACCTCGCTTTTTTGCATCAACAGCGAGCCACTTTGTACCGAACAAAATGTTCCGAGATTTTCCGACAGTTTCTAACCGAAGAAGATCAGCTGGAGCATCTCCTAGAGTAGTCCCTGGTCCCTATTTCACTTGAAGCCCCTCGAGCCAGAAGTTCTTTTTTGGCAGCGCATCGGCCTTTTTGTAAACCTGCTCCTGCCAAGTTTGATCGGACATCCGTGTGGTCAATGGGCCGGTGAATTCGAAATGGTTGAACTCGACCCCGATCGTAAGGCGCGGTGTGTTCTCGTTTCCCACCAGGGCCAGGATGAAACAGGGTTCGCCGTTGGCTTCATACAACACTTTCCCTTTCGTGGCATCGGTGTGAATGTCGGCGATCAGAGCCGAACGACGATCCTCATCAGTGTAATCAAGCGAATCATAGGGGGAAGCCAGTTGGGAAAGGGTGGTCAGTCGCAGCTTTTCGTAATCTTCGGTCGAGATGGTCTCACCTGCCAGTTCTTTTTCTGCAAAAGTCCGGAAGAATTCCACTTTTTTCTGGAAGTGGTTCAGACGACCGTATTCCTCCCGCTCTGACTCCTGAATCTTCAGTTTCTTCAAACCGCTGTTGGTGTAATCCACCAGTCTCTGCAGTTCATTCCAGAATGGCAGATTCGGCTCTACGAAGCCCTTCGGGCACGGAGGGGGTTCCCCCTCGCCGCCCTCGCCGCATTCGGCGTAGCACGGCTTGGAGTACAGCAGGGTGTCATGCTTGAGCTCGGTGAATGACCCAAGAAACACCTCGAGTTGACGCGTTGGAAACAATTTCGACTGCATGAAGAGTGGGAAACCGTCGCCGAAAACCCCTGTCAGAGTTCCGAGCAACTTGAGCCAGGCCGAACTCAGCGAACCGAACCACTCCTCGCCCTTCACTTTTCCAAGGTCCGTAGCAATCTGGGAAAGTAGTTTGTCGAACTTTCCACAGTCTTCGACGGAAAAAGCCGGGGTTTCTTGCTGCAAGATCTGCCGAACAAGTTTTCGGGCCAAGTCGCTGCCGAAGGCGGCCGCCACGAATATCGCGGAAGGCATCGAGGGCATTCGCAGCTGGCTTTTTTCGTCGCCGGCCGTCAGGCGGGTAAGAACCCAGCCATCGAAGGTAAAGCGTTGTCCGAAGATCCGGAAAGATTGGCTCCGTTTGAGCAGGTCTTCCTTGGTCAATTTCCCGATATTGGTCGAGACTACGACATCTGAAAATATTTTCGGGGGAGCAAGTTGGCCAAGGTTGGCGGCGATCTTCTTAAGGGATTCACTGTTGGTCAATTCTTCGGCCGACAGTTCGCTTTTTCCAAGAGTCTTCACCAGGTAATCACGCCACTGTGGATAGGCCAGGTCATCTGAATACCCGGCAAAAAAGGTAGTCGCATTCATGATTTTCTTCCAGGCATCGAGAAGCGGCTTACCGTCTTTTCCATTTTCTGCCAACAGGTGAACCGCAAGGCACGCATCGGTCAAACCGTTGTCCGTTTCGAAGAGATAACCGTTGCGGCCTAAAAAGATCATGGCCCGAAAATAAGCTCGCAACGCAGAACATTTTGCATAGTGGCTTCGGGGGGTGAATTGCGTGTAATCGCTCTTAAAATCTCCATCCTTGCTGTAGGCACCGAACAACGGCGAAACTTCGACGGCGGCAGCCGTGTAGACGAGCTTCAATTCGGCCTCGATTTTATCCTGTACTGGAGTGGAAAACTTGGTCTTCATAGTACTGAACTTTTTTATCGCGTTTTTGAAGGTATCCTGATCGTCGGCAAAATTCTTGGCCTTGCCGGCTTTCTGGTCGTATGGCTGTTGCTCCTGGAGGGTTCGGTAATCGGCATTCTCGAGCAGAACGATTGGGACGGTGAACTGTGCTGCCAGAAGTTCATAATGTGAAGCCAGATCTCCGCCTCTTTCCCGCCGCTCGAGGGCTTTTTCCTGTAAACCTGTCAGCAAATCCTTTAGAGTGGGGTTCATGTCGTTTTTTTCCAGATACTCAAGGGTGTTCTCAAAGAATTTATGGAATCCATGCAGAACCGCTGTCGGCGTCACCAAATGGGCATTCTCGGGGGCCCGCTCCTGCTCGACATGACTCCCGCAAACTAGGTCATACATTCCCAGCATCTCGTCCCAGTCTCCGTCTCCCGACCCGGGAAAAATCCCTTTGAAGCAGGTTGCGCTCTTTGGAATCATCAGAAATTTATGCTCGTTCAGGAAATCCTTCTGGGCTTGGGAAAGGGTGATCCCAAGAAGCTTTTGCACTTCCTTCTCATTGATGGCTTTTTCAACTGTCGTGGCGCAATCCTTCAGCTTTGCCTGCCCTTTGATTTCCTTCGCCGGGCCAAGCTCACCGAAGCGCTCAAGTTGGACTTCGGGAAGATTCAGGGCAGAACTCCCTGCCATATCGCTGATTATCCCAGCCAGCAAACTCGAGGGGTAAAGGGCCATCACAAGGGGGATCAGCACCAAAAGTGGAAATAAGCGGAACTTAGAATTCATGATTTTTCCTCCGGAAGGATTTTGCGGTTTCCCGGATAAGATACCTTGTTTCGTCAAAATTGGCAATTTTGCCGGCAAATATCCGGAGCAAGTTTTGATAGGAATTTGCTTTCAAGGTTTTCATGCCTTCGCTTTTTAGACTGTATCACTCGTCCTCATTTTTGCATACAAAGCATTTCTTTTCAATCATGGGAAAAGAAAGGAACTATCCAAGTCCCCCGCAGGACAACAAAGGTCTATTTTGCTCCTCCTCCGATGGGAAAAGTCTGTTGCAGCTGCTCTGCTTTTGAATAAACCACGATTTTGTCCGGGAGAATATCCACCACTTGGAAGGCACCTTCCACACAATCACCCTTACCGACTACCATTATCTGGTTTAAATACTCTATGGTTGCTCGGCGGTTTTTGTCATCACCCACGATGCCCATCACGACAATCTTTAACATGGGCGGATTGGGAGGGGGAGTATAATTATTGAGGTTCGAGTTCCTGGCTTCCCCATTGAGAAAAAAAGCTCGTTGCAGCTGCTCTGCTTTTGAATAAACCACAACTTCGTCCGGAAGAACCTCTACGACTTGGAAAACATCTTCCACCCAATCACCCTTACCAACAACCAATACCTTGTTCAAATAATCAATGGTCGCTCGCCGATTCTTGTCATCCCCTACGATGCCCATCAATACAATCTTTAATGGGGGCGGAGGAAGAGGTTCCATTTTTTTCTGTGAAGCGACGGGTTCTCCCCCATATTGCGGAGTGGTTTCCGGAGAGGTTTGAGAGGACTGTTGGATCGGCGAGGAAGAATTCTCAAAATGCACTGTTGAATCAGGATTAGAGCTCTCCTTTTCACTGATGACAACCTTACTTCCCTTCAGGGTAACATCAAAGCCATTAATAATAGCTAGGTTTTGGATGACTTCCATCGCCGGCAAATCGTTAATTCGGAGGGTAATGTTCCCACCAATACTGTCAGGCATACTCAATTCAAGATTGGCTTTTTTGGATGCAATCTGAAGAATATCGCGTATGCTCGCGTCGCGGAAATCCAGGGAAATATTTGGTGATCCGGGAAAAGTTCCTGGCTGTTTCAATCCATTTTTGATCTCAAATTTCTTCCTTGAATCAATCAAATACCAAATTTTGCCGACTCTTTCACAATCAAAACCATTGCTATGAGCGACAATTTTCATTGCTTCTTCTTCTCCAATATCTGAGAGACAGATTGTTGCGTTTCCACGAACTGATTTTTCTGCGATGAAATCGGTTGAGAAATAATGTGCAATGATTTTGAAAATATCCCGAATGTCAGCGTCTCTAAAAGTAAGGGAGATTTTGGGGTCAGATTTATTCACCGGACCGAGCTTGGGAACAAAAAAATCCAGGTCAACTTTCGGCGCAATGTAAATCGTTTTTCCTTGCAATCGGCAATCATATCCCATAATTCCCACGACAAAGCGTAATACGGTTGACCATGGGAGATCGGTAATTTTTAGTGAGAGCAAGCCTCTCACATGTTTCATACAGATAATATTTATTTTTGAACGCTGTGCGATGAAACTGACGATATCCCTAATGTCCACGTTGCGAAAGTCCAGGGAAATATTATCGCATGACCCGAGGTCTTTTAAAACCTTTGCTGAAGGAACGTTTTGAAGAAAATTCGGTTTGGAGAAAAGGAAGGTCTCACCCTCTTTCATCATGGCGATTCCCGCCGGCTCAATAACTTTGGAAAAAGCCTCATTTAAAGTGGAATTGTCAACTTTGAGAGAAATTACCTTCGAAGAAAATTCTGTGGGGATAAGAGCATTGACATTTTGGTTAATGGCTACATTTTTAATAATGTCGCCTATTGGGGCATCCTTAAAATCAAACGATATACCCTTCAAGGACATGTCAGCCGGGGAAAAAACATCTCCCTGGTGTCGGCCCGGAACACCTACGTCCGGTGAGGTCTCCATGGAACTTTTGGGGATTTGAGCGTCAATTCTTGCGGTAAAAAAAAGGATTCCCCCTAAAAGGAGCAAAGAAATCCCAAAATTCTTGAAACGAATAGTTCCACTTGCCATTTTTGTCCTCCAAAAAGATGTATCGGTTAAAATAGTAACACACCTCTTATACCAATTCCAATTAGTTCGTCATACGCCTTGTTTCTCGCTTCAGATCTGCGTAAAATTAGATTTTATCTGACAGAAATGAATGTTTCAACCATCCAGTAAAGGATCCTTATTTTCCCGAAAATTTCGTTTTTTCTTGGAGAATAAAGCGATCCCTTTACATTTTGGTCAAATCAAAGTCCTTGGGGAAGTGCACGTATTTTTTGGGATTGGTATTATTCTGTTTTCAAAAAATAGTTGTTTTAATCTATTTTGAAGAAGAAGTCATTCTTCAGATTATTCTTGAGGATAATGCAGGGCAAACGCTTACTTTTTGTTGATCTGATGCGATTAATCTTTTCAATGCCGTTTCATAAATCATATTTTTCTGCTAATATTTTTTCAAAAAATGAGCTTTTTATACGAAATTCCCGGTAAAGTAGCTTCAACAGGAAACCTCGTAAAAGGTTGATTAACAGCGAAAAAAGTGTACGTTTGCCCTGGAGGATAATGTGGTTTTTCATACAAGCTAAAATGTGATAGTATAAAAACACCATAAATAATATTAATGATCGCTGCCTGGGGAGGAAAAGAACAATCTGAAACAGGTGATTTGCTCAAATACATTGATTGTCCAACCCGGTATTTTCGCAAGACTTTTTTTTCTTTATCGACCGTCCTGCGAACTTGTCTTTCATAGCACCTTGAACTGGTTTTTGGCATTGTCGTTTTCCCCGGAGGCACTTCTCTTTACATAGCAGTAAATGGTTATCCAAACCTCTTGGAAACGGTCTAAAATTTGTTCATACGCTTTGTTTTGCAAAGTATTATACTTCTAATGGGTTATTTAAATATTGGGGTGAAAATATGAGTAAAACAGCATGCCGTGATTTTCTGGATCCCCCTTCAAAAGATTTCATCGGGTCATTGATATCAATCATACATTTTCAGGTGGATCTTGAAACCATGATTTTTTCTTTTGACCGGAATTTTTCAGAAACATTAGGTCTACCTCCGATAGCAACCCTCTCACAGCAAGAATTTCTTGAACAAATACCCCGGCCTGATCAGAGGTTTGTACAGTTTAATCTGACCTCCGTTAAGGCAGGGAATTCCAACATAATGAATCGTGGGCTACGTTTATTTGACGGAAAAGGCAAAATCAGGCACTTCGAATGTAGATCTCGAGTAGAACAAGCGACTGACAACTCCCAACGAAAGACATTAAAAGGAATTTTTGTCGACATTTCTGAGCGTCAAGTGAAACAACCAGCGCTATCCGAAAGCGAAAAACTGTTTAAGGCAATTCTTGAAGAATCGCCTCATGCCATGTATCGAATCGATATTAAAAGAGATCGTTTTGACTATATCAGCCGTGGATTTGCCAAAACGCTTGGACGATCCCAGGAAGAAATCCTGGCACTTCCCTATTCCGAATTTTGCACATGAGGTACACCCCGATGACAACAAGCGTCTTTGGGCTCAACATTCCGAAATGATGAAAAACAACAAAAGCGGCAACTTTACAATGTACGCAGAGTTTCGACTTAAACTTCCAAATGGGGAATATGTCTGGGTAGATGACACATTTACTGTAATACCAGGGCCCGATGGCCAATTTGAATTTCAAGTGGGTTTCGGTTCGGTAATTGAAGAACGAAAACGGCTGGAAGAAAACTTGCGTCAGGCGCGAGAAACACTGGAAGAACGTGTCAAAGAACGCACTCTTGAATTGGCCAAAGTCAATCAAACCTTGATAGAAGTTATGTTGAAGGGATTATTTCCGTTCGAGAGGGAAAGCGCTTTTTTGGTCAATCTCTACCAAAGGAATTTAAAGAGAAGCTCTCGGGACTCAGTGAAATAGAAAACATTTCTAAGGAACTTTCGAAAAGGGAAATGGAAATTCTTCGAATGATAGGCCAAGGTTTCGGAACGTCAGAAATGGCCAAAGAACTTTCTGTCAGCTCTCGAACGATTACAACTTGCATGCAGCTTTTGCGGCAAAAATTGAAAGCAAAAAACAACCGCGAATTACTAAAAATTGCAATTGAATATATTCATCATTATACGCCTGAGACGTCATAGAAGTGACCTTGCGATGCGAATTCCATTGTTTAAAATACCAAGGCAGGAGTGAAAAATAAAACTCGCTATTCTATCGAATCTTAACTTAATCATAAGACCATTATTATTGAAGGACTTTTTGAGATGAGCAAAGAAGCAGGAATCACAGCAAATCATAGGACTGAAGAGCAGTTACAAATTGAAACGGAATTAAGGGAGAGTGAAAATAGGCATCGGAGATTGGTTGAAACGCTTCAGGAAGGAATCTGGGCGATAGACAGAGACGCTCTTACAATATACGTAAACCCCAAAATGGCAGAGATGTTAGGTTATACCACTGAAGAAATGATTGGGAAATATTTATTCTCTTTCATGGATTAACACCTCATTGAATCTGCAAAACTCAATTTAGAGCGCGTAAAGCAAAAAATCATTGTCCAACATTACTTAGAGTTTAGAAAAAAAGATTGTAGCAAAATTTACACGAATGTTCCGAGATTTTCCGACAGGTTCTAACGAAAATGTTGCGCTTTCGAAAAAAAAATAGTACAAAAACAAATAGTTGCTTTAAATCCCAATGTCAGAAACAAAATAGCAGGAGGAATGATCAATCGATGAGGATGGAAAACAGCAGATTCAGCGGCACGCTTGTTTTGCCTGTACTAGCACTTGGACTACTTTTACAGCCAGGTTTCTCACAAACACCAAACAATTCCGTAAACGAAACTAAAAAGACTTTAACTAATCCAATAAAAAAAACTCCTCCCGCAATTCCTATGAATCCAAGAAAGGTCTTGAATTCTCCAGCATCTGAAAACCAAGGAATTAAAGAAATTCAGCCCAAAGAAGATATTTTTGGTTACATCAAGCGCAACACCAACGGCTTTGATCAAACTCTTTATCAGAGAATAATCGGAAATGCCAACGAATTCAAAGAAGGTGACCAGATTCTGGGAGTAGCTGCTCCAAGCAATGAATCCCGGCTCCGGGCACGGCAATTATTAGCTAATACGCTAGTGAGTGATATTCAAAAACACCCGTTATTCAATGATTCGCTTTATTCATGCCTATTGGAACATCTTTCAATAAATTCTTCTCAAAAATCGGCTTCAATGACAATGGGACAATTGAAGGAATTCCTTTTGACAAAGGAAGAAACTGAGATCCACCCCCTCCTGGACGGCTTAAGCAGTGATGTTATCGGATGTATGGTAAAAATTATGTCCAACGAAGAACTGATCAAGATTGGACAAAAGATTTTCAATCCGCTTGCTGGTACAAAAATCGGAAGTAAGGGCTACATGGGAGCACGGGTTCAACCTAACTCTCCGACCGATAATCCTGAAGACATCATCTGGCAAGTTTTTTCCGCCTTTTCTTTTGCAGTTGGCGATGTGGTTCTTGGAGTTAACCCTGCCAGCAGCCTTCCGGAATGCGTTTCAGCTGTGGAAAATGCACTAATGGATGTTGAGAAAACTTTTAAAATCGAAAATATACTTCCTCATTGCGTCCTTGCTCATATTGACGTTCAAGCTAAAGTGGAAAAGCAACATCCCGGAACTACGGGAGTCTGGTTCCAAAGTTTGGCGGGAAGCGATAAAGCAAATGCAACGTTTGATGTTACCTTGCAGAAAATGCTTGATTATGCTACTCAACGAACGGGAAAATATGGATTTTATTTTGAAACCGGACAGGGCGCTGATTGTACTAACGGGCACGGGCAAGGAACAGACATGGTAATTCATGAATCCCGAAAATATGGATTCGTTCGATTACTCAAAGCGAAAGTCGCTGAAGCGCAGAAAAAAGCCGGAAATCCCGAAGAACCATGGGTTCATGTAAATGACGTCGCTGGATTCATCGGACCTGAGGTGTTTCGAACACGCGATCAACTTGTAAGATGTTGCCTTGAAGACATTGTAATGGGAAAACTTCACGGGCTCACCATCGGACTGGACGTATGTTCGACGTTGCACATGGACATTTCCCTGGACGATTTGGATTGGTGCATGGATCAAATAATGCCTGCAAATCCGGCCTACTGCATGTCTTTGCCCACAAAAAATGATCCGATGCTCGGATATTTGACTACGGCATTTCAAGACCACGTAAGAGTTAGAGAGAAATTTGGTTACCAAGTTAACGATGAAATGTGGAAGTTTTACCAGAAGCTTAACGTAATCGATGAAAAGGGTAACCCCACTTCGAATTTCGGTCAGCCGCTTTGGATTTGGCTACAATTCAGGCATGCCAAGGGTGACAAGCGCCCCGACAATGAAATCCTCGATGAGGGACGGAAAAAGATGCAGGAAGTCCGAGCCCGCGGAGTTTGCCTGGCCGAAGGATTCGGCGATAAACCATGGAAAATGGAACCTGGTCTGGATCGCGAAATCCGCACTTTGTATGAAGACTCAAAAAAGTGCATTTGGGCTGAATTTAATCCCGAGTTTATTGCTTCCCTTCCAAATGCAATTTCTTTAAAAAGCTGCTCCAAAGATCGCGCTGATTATATCCTGCACCCTGAATCGGGTGAAAGGATCGATGCTGATTCTCTTGCAATACTTGACAAATTAAAAGATGAAAGAGCGAAACAGGACAAAAACGTACAAGTCCAGATTGTTCTGTCGGATGGCTTGAATGCACACGCCATTATGGACAAGAATCACCTGGCACCTTATCTTACAGCATTGAAGGAAAAACTCGAAAAGAAGGGACTGAAATTAGCGGTAGAAATTTTAGTTGTAAAAGGAGGCCGCGTCCGGGCCGGTTACAGAATCGGAGAGAAGTTGTTCGGTGAAGCCGCAGATCCGAAATCTCTCAAAGCCATCGTTCATATCATCGGCGAGCGTCCAGGAACAACGCATCACACATTTTCAGCATACATAACCGCACCTAGTGGTGAAACCTGGTCCCAACCCGGGAAAGTCGATCACAACATTACCAAAGTGGTCTCCGGAATTGCAGACACGGCTCTCGAACCTTTCATCGCAGCCGAGCAAACCTCAAAAATTCTTGAAGAATTCTGGGGAGGAAAAACCACTATTGAAAAGAAAATACCGTGAGTTCTGATAAGTAATACCAATCCCAAAAAATAGTGCATCATCTCAAGAACATTGATTTGATCAAAATGAGGTTGGATCGGTATATTTACCAAGAAAACACAGAACTTTCATGAAAATAAGGAGCCATTACCGGATGGTTGAAGCATTCATTTCTGTCAGACCCAACTCCACTTTACGCAGACCTTAAGCACGAAAGAGGTTGGATGAACGAACTAATTGAAATTTGTATAAGTTAAAAAAGCTTGAGTGTTACTGAATTCTACATTTAAACATTCTGGAAAAATGGAAAATATAAACTCACCGGTGACTCTGGTTTAGCTCTGTCACTGGGCATTCTAGGAGAACTCGAAAAAGTCATGTTAAATCGAAGAATTGCAATTACCGGTGTTGGAATGGTCACCCCCGTTGGAATGGACCTCAATAAAATAGAAAACGCCTTCCGAACAGGGAAGAACAATTTTCATTCACCTACTCGTTTTTCCAGTAAACCTTTTTCTTGTCAAATTTGTTCAGAAATCCCGGAATTCAATCCTGATGAATTTGTGAAAGACCCCAAAAGCGTGCGATTGATGAATCAGGACTCAATCTATGCGGTTATAGCGGCACGTCTGGCTGTTCTCCACTCAGGTGTCCAGGTTGGCAAAGATTACCAGCCCAAAGAGGTTGCTTTATATGGGTCAACCGGTCTAGCCGGTATTACCCTGGACGAAGTCTTTCCTCTTATTCGACATTCAATAGGTTCTGATGGTTCTTTTGACCCGAAAGCCTTCGGAAAAAACGCACTTCGCAAAGTCCGCCCAACATTGAGTTTCAAAATCCTCAGTAATATGCCCATTTGTTTCGTTTCCATTAACGAGGGGATCATGGGAGAGAATTCGGTGTACAACCCTTGGGAAGGAAATGGAGTACAAGCTATCCTTGCAGGTTGCAGAGCCATTTCATCCGGAATTGCGGAATGTGCTCTGGTTGGCGGGTGTGATGTAAAAGCTCATGAACTTGGGTTCATCAGTCTTCAACAGCAGGGAATTTTCGATTCCTGGAAAAAGGGAAACCGAGGCTGTATCCCTGGTGAGGGGTCTGGGTTCCTTGTACTGGAAGACGAGGAGAATGCTATAAAGAGAAATGCCCGAATTCTTGCAGTCATCGAAAATATCGCATCAGCTCCCATTGATGATCTTAATAGAATTGAAATTTTGGAAAAGCGAATAGAAAAATTATTTGAATCAGATTCAACAACCGAAAGGCAAACTTACTCACTTATTTCCTCAATTGACGGAAATCCTCAGCAACAGGAATTTGAAGAGCGTTTGTTGATGAAGCTTCAAATAGAACCGATTGAAAAAATTTTTCCAAAACTCTCGCTTGGCAATCTATTCGCAGCTTCGGGGGCAATTCAAGTTGGTACAGGGGCACTCGTTCTTGCCGAACAAAAGCAGGATTGCCAGAAGATGCTCGTATTCTGTTTGGGCCATGGACAGGAACAAGCTGCTTTTGTACTTGGGAAACCCAGACAAATTTCTACAGACAGGCATGAATCAGAAGTAAGCACTTTTCAAAACTCCGGGAACACTTCACCTTTAGCAACCCCAGACCGTTCCTTTGTTTTAGATACACCAGTCTCTAAAACTACCTCACAAATAACTAACTTCACGTTTTCGGCTCCGGAAAAAAGAAGAGTCGTCATAACTGGGAAAGGAATCGTCAGTCCAATAGGCAATTCCGCAGCGGAATACTGGCAAAATGCAATTCGGGGAGTATCAGGAGTTACCAGCATTTCTCTTTTTGACGCATCCACTTTTCCCGTTCGCATCGGCGGGGAGGTAAAAAATTTCGATTTTGACAAAATCAGGAAACACTTTCCGGAAACTACTTTTGAAAGAGACCGAAAAGTCTATTTCGGCTTATCCGCTGCCCATGAAGCTCTACTCGACTGCGGAATTCTCTCCCAACCTGATCGTGACAGCCTTTTTCAAAAGGCACTGTTATTAGTCGGGACAAGCCTCGAAGTTTTCTATCTGGAAGACGTGATCTCTTTTGTCCATTCACAAAAATCCGGTGAAAGCTTCGCAAACGAATATTTACAATTTGCTTCTTTGAACAGAAGACCACTCCAAACTCCACTCGATCAAATTTGCAGGATTCTAGGAAACTCTCTTGGAATAATGGGTGGACGAATCACCTGCTGTTCAGCTTGCGCTGCTGGGGCACAAGTAGTGGGCGAAGCATTTCACCGAATCAGAAACGGAGAATTTGACCTTGCAATAGCCGGAGCGGCAGACAGCATGTTGAACCCGTTAGGATTAGGTGGATTCAGCCTTCTAAGAGCCTTATCCCTTCGGAATGACGACCCAACCCGTGCATGCAGACCATTTGATGTCGACCGTGATGGAACAGTGCTTGGTGAAGGGTCAGGTTTCCTCATACTTGAAGAGATGAATTCAGCACTAAAACGGGGAGCGGAAATTTATGGCGAGATTATTGGTTATGCCTCATCACTCGATGCATTCCGAGTTTCCGATCCCGAATTGGATGGGAAAGGCGCTGTATTGTGCATGAAAAAAGCCATTGCCGACGCAGCTCTCTCTCCTGAAGAAATTGATTGCGTAAATGCTCATGGAACCGGGACACCAAAAAACGATTTAGTTGAAACATCCGCCATTAAGGAAGTATTGGGATCCCATGCTTATAAAATTCCTGTACACGCCTTAAAATCAATGACCGGCCATTTGATCGCCGCTGGAGGAGCCGTTGAAGCAGTAGCTTCCGCCATGGCTTTGAAAGAGGAAAAAATTCCTCCAACGATAAACCTCGATAACCCTGATCCATTATGTGACCTCGATTACGTTCCAGGTGTGGTACGACCTTTTCATGGGAAGACCATTCTTTCCAATTCATTCGCTTTTGGTGGACAAAATGCTGGAATCATTTTCAGAAAGCTCTGACTCGCCAAATGAAGTCTCACACATATTCCGAAAAAATTACTTTCCGACAGAGTTTCAGACTTCCTGATTTAGGAGGAATTCATTTGGCACAATTTTGAAGAATTTTCAGCATAAATAAACACTTTTTTTCCTTGAAAAATGCTAGGTGGATTTCCGGTTGGAAACTCTGAATTTCTGATCAATTCAAATACGCATCGGGATATCTGAGTTAAGCATTTATTTCTTTTTTTGGGTGCTTCCCTTGCTTCTTTCAGGCAAATTCAAAAAAATATGTAGGTATAACAAATGGAAAAGTCCAGTTCTTCGTCAAGCTTCAACCATTCGGCAAGCTCCGATTCTCTTTTCGGAAATCGAAGATTTACAGTTTTCCAGGAAGCAGTACAAGCTTTTTCCGATTTTCAAAAACCTGGTTGTCCCTACCGTTTCTTCGAATTTGTGGGTACAGGAAAATACCCGGTTGACACTTGTATTTGTTGGCATGAATATCGGACACTTACTGGTAATCTGAAAGCCTCTTTGCGCTATTCTCTACTTACTTTGTCCTACAACTTCCCTTTTTCCAACATGAAAAACTTTTTGCTTCGTTTTTACGGAGCCAAAGTACACCGATCGGTCTACTTTTCACCACGGATATTTGTTGATTCGCTGCTTCCTTCGTTACTAACCATCGGAAAGGGTGTCCTGGTAGGAACCAATGCTGAAATCAGTCTTCATGAGCATACTGGAACCGTTTTTCGCGCAGGACGGGTTAATATAGGGGAAGGAGTTACCATTGGAGCTTGTTCTCGCATCAGATGCGGAGTAAAAATAGGGGACTTCGCTCAAATTAGTGGAGCTGCCGTCGTCTTACGAGATGTCCCTTCCCGTGCAATCGTGGTTGGCAACCCTGGACGGGTTGTGGGATATGTTCCTGAAAAAGCATGACTTTTCCAAATTTTCTTCAACGGCATCACCAGCACCAGAAGAAAGTTGTGGCATATGTGCCGGGAAAAGGCATGGCTTTTCCCGGCCGCAAAATGCAATTAAACCCTCAAGATTAGCGGCAACCTGGGACTAAACTTATTAACAACCTACAAATACGGTGGTTAATGAGAAGATGTGAAAAATGGCTGAAAACGGAGGTGGAATATATTCCAATCTTTTGTCAGCAATGTTTTCAAGCATTGTACTATCAGGAATCACAATTATTTTTCGCAGCTTGTGTGAAGGTGTGAAAAAATTAAACATTCCGAAAAGTACTAGCCCCAAAGGCTGCATTAAAGAATAATTGGTGAGTATTTTCACCTTCATAATTTCAAATATTTCACACCTTCTGAGCAAAATCGGAAGGGAAATTTACACTACTCAAGGTTTATGGGTTGTGAATGAAAGGTACAAATTAACATCAGCTTTTTGCAGAAACCTTTAACCATATCATTTGAAAGCTCTTTGATTGTTTCTTCAGGAGAAGGCGAATCCTGGTTTTGATAAACAATTTCACCGGTTTTAATAAAACAATCTGCCGTTACAAAAGGCTCCTTTACTTTTCCAACCAAACCCTTCGGCAAAAAAGGAATCCTGCTTATGATGTTCAGCAACAGTCGATTACATTGAGTTGTCGGGAGTTTGATCCCCAAGGTTTCATTGAATGCCCGGTAGATCATTTCTGTACAATATAGTGGGACTGGCGCTAAATCAAAATTTATTTTTACCTCATCATCTTTATCTACGCTAAAACCTTGATCCGATTCCATTATAGAGAAACCCATGTCATATTCTGTTTTTTTGGCAAGATTGTACCCAAGATATTTTTCTACCAGAAGTTTTTGGCTTTGTGATTTCAATGGAAGCCTGATGACCTTAATATGTTTGGTCGAAAAGCCATATTTGGGATCACAAAGATAATGTTCCATGTCCAACGCAACGATGCAGCTCATCTTAGTTTTGACCACTACGTCAGGGGTAATAACATAGGGACGATTTGGATCTATGTCATTGCTTGGAAGCCATTCCCAAACGGGAACAACTTTTCCCTTGACGTGCTCATTAACCAAACCGCGTCGATAAACCGGAATCGAATTTTTTCCTTTTGTCAGATCATCAAAAAAATTCCTCAATTGAATCAAATCGAACCCTTTCACGACAATTCCACCGTGAACATACCTGGTGGTTGGAACAATTCCCGCTATCATGACGTACCATTGAGGAAAAGCCCTATTATTCTCGATGATAATGTCGCAAGAATCAGCTAGCCCCATCACTTTTGATACATCGATATCAATTTTGGGTGGATTTGACAAAGAAGATAAATAAAATTGGGTGATGGAATCTAATAAACTTTTAGGAGGATCATCGAGGGAGCGAATTTTTTTTGCGTGCATGCAATGGATCAAGCCCGCTTTAACTTCCGTTCCTTCTACTTCAACGCGCTGATTAGCAAACTGAGAGATGGTTTCCGGATTAACTCTGTCCAATCTGTAGATTTGCTTATCATCCGTATGAACAGCAACCACTAGCTGTGTTTTATCATCGACCATTTTCAAAATGCCGGTAATTTTTATGGACGGCGCACCAAAAAAACCAAATTGCGCAGATACAGTGCAAATGGCGACGAAAAAATAAATTAAAGAAAGTTTGAAAATTGATCGCATGGCTTTCCTCCCCGAAAGAAGATTTAAAGTTTGCTCAAAATAATTAAGTTTCATATCTTAGTATAACTAATTTTAAATAAGGAGCTAAATTAACAAATGCATAAATCAGCCCAACAGGGCGCTTCGAGTCCGCACATCAAGAAACTTCTACACTTTCACATTTCATCTTGAAACGTGCCGAGTCAAGTGCTTCGAGTCCGCAAATCAACCAACTTCTACACCACCCATCTTCTAGCCCCCTAACGATTTTTTGATTCCTGTATTAAGATTTCCAGTACTCTGCCGCAAAAAGTTTTTTGTTTTGTGAAAAATTTTCGATGTTTATTATAACATTAAAATGTTTTGCCAGTACCAAGTCAACTTTTTTTGTTCTTTTCGCAGATTTCAAGAAATTCTTTGGAATCCAGGCCATAATTAAAAAAAGCTGTTCGCAACTGAATCAGATAATCAGTATGATTCACCATACGATGGCCGTCATCCAAAAGAATCAACTTACATTTTTTGTATAATTTGAACATCGCCTGTGCAATTTTCGGAGAAAAAACAATGTCTCTTTCGCCTGCTAATATAAAGGTTTCACCTTCGTAGTTTTCACGGTTAAAATTGAAAGTTTTGATTTTAATTTGTCCAAGTTTTTCTTTTTCCAAAAAATCTGTGAAAAGAGCATGAGAAAAAATATTCATAAGATTGTCAGCCTTTTTAGCTGGTTCAGGTGACTGTTTCAAATCATTTCCAACTAACTCAAACCAGCGAACCTTTCCTGAAGCTCCGGAAGGAATCGAAAAAAATGCTTGTACAAGTCCAAGATTATAGCTTGGTTTAATCAACCAGGAATAATATTCCCAACTGGAGCCATCCAATATCTTTTTAAAAAAACTGACCTGATCACTTATACTGGACTTGGAGTTTCTTGAAATCTGATAAAATAAATAAGAAAGATAGGCAGGATCATATTTTCCCGATTGAATGGCTTTTGCAAACAACTCCTGGAGTTCAGGGCTGAAGTCATTCAGATCGCGACTGTAATTGGCCCCACTTTTCACTGAGATATCCGGAGCTCCTGTTACTTCAAGAAAAGCTCTGGAAACATATTTTCCATATTTTTCAATATATTGTTGAGCAAGGATTCCCGCTCCGGATGCCCCAAAAATCATTATCTTCCCATCTTTTGGAAGTTTTCCCTCTTTCAGCATTTGACATCTTACGGCTTCGATATCTTCAATCTGTTGGTCAGAGTCAAGTAATTTAACAGCTTCCTCTATTTTCAAACTACCATTTTCATTGTACACTTCAGGGAAAGAAGTTGGGAATTGCCCTCTGGTTGAAAACAACACGTAAGACTGGCCTTTCAATCTTCCTTCAAAAAAATCAAAATCCGGTTTCATTCCAACAAGATTCATTTGTCCATCGGTTAATACAAAGATTGGACATGATCCCACTTTATAGGAGGGCGAAAAAATATAGAAACTTTTGAATTGGCCCCGCTCAGGATGATTATGGTCGATAGGAAGTACAATGTAATGGTATCTGCTATCCGGTGGAATTTCCGGATAAAACTTATCCAGCTTTAAACGCGTTTTGGGAGGAGAAAAGAGCGTTTTGTAAAAAAAAACAATCGAAATAACCCCCAAACAAATTAAAAACAAAAAGAAAGCTATGGCAAAATTACGAAGATTTTTTTTTGAAAATCGAATGATCATTTGTTACCTAACCTATTTTCACTAATTTGTTTTACCCAAAAGCTGTGAAATAATTGATTTTTTTGGTAGACCCGGCTAATTTCTGACCCACCATAAAAGAAAAAAAGACCCATCAAAGAAAAGCAACAACTAAAGAAAAAGCTTGGTCAAAAGAGTTGAGTGGAGCCAAATTATTTCATGGGAAAAATCACGAATCTGATCAAATTCCTCAAGGGAGTAGGCAAAATTTACATCACCTTCTGTTGAAAGGCTTTTCCTTTAGTCGCTAGCTTTTGTTTTTAGTGCTTTTCGCCCTAATTTATTTTGATCAAACTTCCATAAAATATCGTGCTCACGCTCAGAGTTAAATGTTGCCACGCGGCAACGTGGGTCAGTATTCCGGCGGTGCCTTGGTCAGCTTTTATCCGATAGTAACAGATTTTTTGAAGACTTGTTGACTCCAGAAGCCGCACTGGAAAACCATTGCGATTATATTCACCAGTTAAATTTCAAATATTTCACACCTTCTCTGCGGGAAATTTATATGTCCGTTGACTTATTCAAATTCTTTAAAGTAAACACGCAAATTGATAGGTTCGATCAAGCCTCTGGCGCTGTAAACCGTCGAAAGAGTTACATTATTATTTCGTGGGTTTGGTATTACTATTTATTCAAAAGTGCATTAAATCTGATACTTCCATTTCCATAAATGTTTCTGTTCAGTTTAGGTGAATTTGTAACATGAGCTGCATGTAAAGCAATAGTCAAATGTCCTGGCACAGATTGTTCTATTGATTTCACTAAATCAACAAAATAGCCATTATAGGAAACTTCAATATCATTACAAACTAGTTTCAGGAAATCAAAACGTTCAGCAGGAGCTTCCGTCGCAGTGAGAAAATATTTTTCACAGGCAGCGGCAGAAAGCTCGTAAGCAGCTGGATTCAATTCAGGCCGCAGAGTAAATCCCTCGTGATCTTTAGGGTTGAAAGATATTTCAATAATTCCCTCGCCCGTTTCTTTAGATACTGCAGGGAAAATTCTTATGTCAGGAATGACACAATCCGCAGTCGTAATATAAAATTTTGCTTTGCGTTCAGGATCATCCTCGCCCTGTTCTTTTTCGATCCATTGTTTCAATGTCATTGGGCAACCCATTACTGGATCAATTGTGTACCACTCACCTTTTTCATCCTTGACCATGGCAGATGTATGGAATCTCCAATCAGGGTTTTTGGGGTCTTGTCCCAGCGCACCAATGGCAAATACCCTTGCCTGGCATTCCTTCTTCAGGCCCATTTTTCTCGCTAATAATTGAACAGCCATTGCCCTTCCAAAACAAAACCCAATATTGCCCTGTGGGTCATATTTTTGCAAGGCATCGAAACATGCGATGGGGTGGTTATAAACATTTTCATACAAAGTTTCCAGTTGAGAGTAATCGAAGCCAGAAGTAGTTTGTGGGCTATCTGAAGTAATCCTTAAAAAGCTCTTATGAACAGCTTCGTTCAAAGTCTGTTCGGCAACTGGAATTGCAGTGACTTCTGAAATCGCAAAAAGCAAAAGAAAGAAACAAAAGAAAACTGCTGAATTATGAATTTTTGCCTTCATTTTTTTCACCTGATAGAATTTTTTCTTATTCCAAGCATTTTTCGCGCCAAATTACTATGTAGTATTTAGGCTGAGTTCGGAGAAATAGTCGGAAAAATAACGAAAAAAAGTCAGCAAAAAAATGAATTTTTTGCACCCACCCGCTTAAATTTCCATGGATTCACTGGAAAAGGTGGAGTCCCTTTTCAGATTGGCACAACCCTGTTTTCGTAAAAATTTTCAACGAACCCCAAAGCCACCTCTATAGTTTGTGCAAACCCACCAAGTGGCCAATCCGTTTGGAACTCATCTTTCGGAGTATGAGAGACCGTTTTAAAAAACGAGGAATACTTTATCACAACTAACCTTTTTTTTAAATGTCACTAAACCTCCAAAACAGCAATTCGCGGCGAGTATTTCGGTCGATTGGCACTAGTCCTTTGTCACAGATGAACGTACTAATTGAAATTGGTGAGTGGAGCCAAATTATTTCATGGGAAAGATCAAGAATCTGATCAAATTCCTCAAGGGAGTAGGCAAAATCCACACACCTTCTGTTGAAAGGCTTTTCCTTTAGTCGCTAGCTTTTGTTTTTAGTGCTTTTCGCCCTAATTTATTTTGATCAAACTTCCATAAAATATCGTGCTCACGCTCAATTGGTATAAGTTGGTCTTTGGATAAAATCCAACCGAAAAGTATTCCCAAATCAGAAAACTACCTTTTGAAGCCCTTTTCCGAGAAAATGCAAACTATCGATACCAGGAATTCTGAACTCGAGTGAGTCATAAATATTAATCAATTTCAGAGAATCTTAGTTGACGCACAAAATGGGCCTGTGTTAGAACTGGTAAATCCATATAACCCATGGATTCAGACTATTGGAAAAGTTTTTGTACTATTATTTGGTAGTAAATCTTATTGATAGCGATGGCTAAACAGAAAAAGGAGATTACAAAAAATGAAACGCACCTACAAATGCTTTAATTTGCTTCTGTTCCTTTATCTACTGCTTTTTTCTTTATTTCCTAATATTAATTTAAGTGCCGAGGAAAAATTGCTGTTTGCAGTGACTCTTATCAGGCATGGAGATAGGACTCCATTACATGATATTATAACTGACCCCTACAAATGGGAAATAGGGAAAGGCGAACTAACCCCCCTTGGCATGAATCAAGAAAGAAAACTCGGTTCTGAGCTTAGGAAACGCTATGTGGATGAGTTAAAACTTCTAACTCCGAACTATGTAAATTCTTCTATTTATGCTTTAGCAACTGATTTTAACAGGACTATTCAAAGTGCCCAATCTTTTCTGTTAGGTCTTTATCCACCAGGTTTTGGACCAAAACTTCAAAATGGCATTCCTGCACTTCCTGCCGCTTATCAGCCTATACCAATTAGAACGCTTCCGGCTCGCGTGGATAATTTTCTTCTGGCTTATGGTGTAAGAACAGATAAATTCAATAAAATGTGCGAAAAATACGTCTTTTCCACCGAATTTTGGAAAAAGGAAAACAATAAATATAAAGACAAACTCGAATCCTGGTCCAAAATTTTTGGAGTGAAAATAGACAGCATAAACGATTTGGGTAAGATTGGTGACAATTTAAATGTACGGAATAGATACGGTGTTCCCTTCCCCCAAGGCTTGTCTAATGACGATGCCCAAACAATTATTAATCTGGCAGCCTGGTTTATGGCTCAACAGTACAAACCGAAAGTTATCGGAAATTTCATCGGAAGTGAGTTCTTATTTAAACTTAAGGATGAAATGGAAAGGGTTTTAAATGGGAAACAGGAATACAAATTTTTCCTCTATTCCGGGCATGACACATCGATTTTACCTGTAATGAGCGCACTGGGAGTTCCTTTGGATATGAATCCTCCCTACGCTTCACATATCGATTTCGAATTGTATATTGATAATGGGAAACATTTTGTAAAAGTGATGTTTAACGGAATACCTGTTATTATTCAGGGAAAAAAAGAAGGCAGATATACTTTTGATCAATTTGTTAAGATAGTGGAAGATTCAAAACCAGCCGAATAATATGTATACCCTCTTTCACTACGAAGACTTTTTCCTTCAAGGGAATTGGCCAGAACAGGGCAATTTTTCACGCCTCCTCACCGCCGGGTTTAGCGGTTCAAATGCGTCAATAGTTTCAGCTTCAAAAACCGCGATTAATAGACATTTTCGGCAAAAGTAGGCGTTTATCATGGCTATTTTCGACAATGTTTGCCAGGACTTCGGAAAACTGATATCATTTCAACTGTTAGGAGAAAACACTCTCCGAATGTATTTTTATTGGGTTGTTAAGCCAAAAACTTATCGCAAGGAGAATTACACATGATTAAAAAGGAACTTGGGACAATGAAAAAATTTCGCAAAGAAATTTTATTGGTTGTACTGGTATTAATTTCCAGTTTTTCATTCGCAGGTATTGATCAATACAACTTGGATAAATCATGGGGAAGCAATGGCAAAGGCGATGGTGAGTTCATTAACCCATGCGGAATTGCAGTAGACAGTAAGGATGCCCTATATGTCTGTGACGCAGGGAATCGACGAATTCAAAAATTATCATCAGATGGAAAATTCCTGGCCAAGTTGGCCACAGCAAATGTTCCGAGAGCGGTAGTTGTTGATGTTAATGGCGAAGTTTACGTTGCTGAAGAAGGAAAAGAGACCGGACTTATTGAAAAGTTCGATAAAGATGGAAAGCTTATCAAGAAATGGGATTTCAAAGGAAACGCCCAGCGCAAAATTTCCCGTCCTGGTGGTCTAACAATTTTTGGGGATTTTGTATATCTTGGAAATAATTCCACTCGGGAAGTCCAAAAATTTTCCAAACAGGGTGAATTTATTAAAAGCTGGGGAAATTTAAGCGTATGTTGTGGATTTCTCGATCTAGCAGCTGATTCAAAAGGAAACATTTTTGTTGCCGAGCTGGGTGAGCACCGTGTATGCGTTTTTGATACGGAAGGAAAACTTCTTCGAAATTGGGGAAAATACGCTAATGACCCGGGATGCTTTACCGGATGCTGCAACCCGGTTCACTTAGCAATTGGCCCGAAGGATCAGGTTTTTACTGCTGAAAAGGAAACCCCTCGCGTTCAATTGTTCGAGAATTCAGGGAAATTCATTTGCGCATTCGGCCAGGGAGTATTTTCCAAAGCATGTGGATACGTTGATATAGCAGTTGACTCCAAAGGAACAGTCTATGTGGTAGATGATGGAAGCTGTAAAGTCCACGTCTTTTCACCGAAAAAGTAATTTTAACAACGGAATATTTCGACTAAAAGGGTAAACGCAAATTTTCGTCAAAATATCCATTAGTTTTGATTTTCAGAAGAAAGTCTTGGATTCAGGCGTTTCGCCAAAACAGGCTAGTGGAGTTGATTCGAAGCCGTCCGGTGAGCCGAATCCAAACCCAAGTGGAATCAAATTTGCGTTTGCCCCTTTTGAATGCAGAATCGACAGTTACAAAGAGTAAATTCATATTGACATTGGCAATTAACCAGTAATTCAAAAAAAAAATTTCGCGAAACTATATTTTTTCTAAACTTTCCACGCTTGTGTTGATGCAGTTTTGGAAGTCAAATATTTTTACTCTTTTTCTCTGTTGAATCGGCCGGCTTTTGGCATATTTTTATCAGTTAACAGTGATAGTAACAAAAAAACTTAAAAAAAAGGGAAGAATGAGCAAAATGAAGCTACATTATTTTTTTCTGTCTTTGATAGTTGGTATGTTTTGTACCTGTTCAATTTTTGCGGAAGGTACAAAGCCTGGTAGAACTGAATTCAATGCCCTTGCCAAAGTCTTCCTTGGAACAGATGAAAAAGAGAATGCAAAAGCACTTGAAGCAGTACAAAAAGTGTCGACAAAATTGAAACACCAGATTCATGAAGTGGTTTTTCCGAAGGAAGCTCAGCTAAGCAAGGAAGTACAAGATGAAATCAAAGATAACAATATTGCAAGCACAAGTCTCCCAGTCATCGTAGTTGATGACAAAGTCTTGAAACCTGGTGATGATTTGGAAAAATTAGTAAATGAGATTATCAAAGTCAAAAGAGTGACAATAACTGCCCATCTTGAAAAGGACATTGATGAAAAAAATAACCTTATTTTGATGGGTTACGTTTGTTGTTTTGTCGGTGATGAACTGATTGAAAAGGGACGGGTAAAGTTTTATGTAATCGAAGATGTTGTCCAAAAGGATTCTTCGACTCTTCCAACTTTTAAGGCAGTGTTATCTGATAACCGGGATTATTTAGTTGAATCTCAGAGTTGCCACGCCCCTGAAACGCTCTATTGGGCAATTCCCAAAGGAGTAGATGGAAAAAATCTGAAAGGTCTCATTTCAGTCTGGGATGGCAAAGGCCAGATGCTCGGAACCGCATGCTCGAGTGAAGATTGTACTGAGAAGTCAAAAGATTGCAAATGATTTGAGCCTATTGCATAATTAATAAAAATCATTATTATGCAAAATTGAGTTTGAAGAAGAAGCTTTTAGTGTTGATCTCAGGTTTTGTAATTTTGCCAACCTTGGAATTGTGCAACAAGCTCATTTCATGGATTTTACAGGTCACCGCAATCTGGTTGTTGAACAGAGTTAAAGGAAATAAAATTTTTCGATGAACAAGTCATGGGTAATGTTTTTTTTGTTTTTCCTGACTATGCTGATAATCGGCCTGTGGGCTGGTGAAATCGATCAGATTTACGGAAAGGCAATAAAAATTTGTCTTGAGTGCATTGGAATAGGATAGAAATTTTTTCACCCAGACGAAAGAATGTGTGAGATAATTAAAAAATGGCAAGCGAAAACAATCACAAACGTTTTCTGATAGCATTCTCGCTGATTGTACTTTCATGTGTTGGTAAATTATTCGCAACTTGTGAAATGTTATAGAATTGCCTCCCTGGAAATGTAAAGAAGCATTTATATGAAACGCCGGATAGTTCAGATCATTTCAACTTTAATAACCAATCCTTATTGGCAAGGCTTTTTGCAAACCACTATCTACAAGGGTGATCTGAAAAGAATTTGTAACCCTGGAATGCAATGTTATTCATGCCCCAGTTCGATCACAGCATGTCCATTGGGAGCTCTTCAGAATGCGCTTGCGAATTTTCGCGACACTTTACTGTCCGGACATTTTAATTTTGGTTTTTTCATGGTTGGGTTTTTTGGAATTCTGGGAATGATCTTTGGAAGATTCATCTGTGGCTTTTTTTGTCCGTTCGGATTTTTGCAGGACATATTGTACAAAATTCCCACAGTAAAAATCAAATTACCTGACTGGACAAGGCACCTGAAATATTTTCTCTTTTTTGGATTGGTTATTTTTCTCCCGATTTTTATGTCGTTTTACCAGGTATCATTTTGTGATGAACTTGGCCGTCTAAATTGGTATCCAAGTCTGTCAGAAAATAAAAGTGGCGCAACTTATCCCTGGTATTGCAAAATGGTCTGTCCAGTCGGGACATTTGAAGCGGGTTTGCCCAAAGTCATCGGGGAACCGGAAATTAGAGAATCACTGAGTTTCTGGTTTCAACTGAAATGGACAATCATGGTTCTTTTTTTATTTTTAATAGTTGTTGCCCCCAGAGCATTCTGCCGAATCGGTTGCCCGATTGGAGCAATTTATGGATTTTTCAACAAAAACAGTTTGTACCAGTTAAAAATCGACTGTAATTCTTGTACAAAGTGTGGTCTTTGCGAAAAGAATTGTCCTATGGAAATTAAAATACACGAGAATCCAGGATCCGCTGAGTGTGTAAGATGCCTGAAGTGTGTTGACGAATGTCCAAAAAATCTTATAAAAGCAGGTTTTTTAAAGAATGAGCAAACAGGAAATAACAAAAGCTGAAGTTTTCTGGCTTGTAATTGTTCTATTTATACTTCACGACCTTTTGATCTGGGGTTATTACGTTTCAAGCAGGGTTCCGGTTATTTCGTCCTCCTCCTCTTCTGCCCCATCAGGATCTTCGCCTTCATCCACATCCTCAACATCTTCAGCACTCTCACCTGCTTCTTCCCAAAATCAGGAGGCAAAATCCCCTGAGGGATTTGAAAACCTTGGACCAGTTCCAGATCTTGAACTTTTCGATCTGGCAAGCGGTGGCACAAAATTAACCAGCCTGAAAGGAAAACTTGTACTAGTTGATTTCTGGGGAACCTGGTGCAAGTCATGCTGCGAAGAACTTCCCGAAATGGATAAGGTTTTTCTGAAGTACAAGGACAAGGGACTTGAATTTATTGCCGTTGCAGTAGAATTTGATCGGACAGCCGAAAAGCGATTTTTGAAAGTCAAAAAGAAGGTTGAAGAAATGGGAGTATCCTGCAAAATAGTTTTTGGAGATGATTCAACCGTAAAGGCATTTGGCGGGAAACTTGAGAATTTTCCGCAAACTTATTTGATCGATCGCTCCGGGCAAATCCGAAAAAAGATTGTTGGTGCCCGAAAATTAGACTACTGGGACAACCTGATCCAATCTGGACTGGGATTATAATTAAGCAACAATCCTTCTCTCTGAAGCGACAACAACCAGGTTAGAAGGGGAAGCACGTTGCAATTAGTTAAGCCCTGACACCTGAAGCACCGTCACTGAGCGGAGTCGAAATGACCGGAACTTTAAAATTCAATAGGCACTTCGACAATGTTCAACGCCTGGAACATGAAATCCTAGGTTTCGGGCAATCTTTTTTCCAAACTTTTTGGAATTCGTCGAAGCTGCTAAAAAATCTGTTCTTATAATTTGTCAGGTCAGTTCTGCCAACTCAGTCCAACGGTTCATGTCTTGCTCCAATTGCTTATTCAGCTTTTCAAGTTCAGTGGTCAGGGTGGTTATAGATTTAAAATCACCAGCCGGTACAGAAAGAAGTTTCTCCAATTCAGTCTTACGACTTTCAGATTCGCTGATTCTTTTTTCCAGGTCTTCCAGTTCCCGGCGTTCTTTATAATTCAATTTCCTGGGCGTTGCAGTAGACGCTGGACCGTTTAAACCCATCGGACTATTCTCAATCTGTTTTGAATTTTTTTCGTTCTTTTTGTCCTGTACAATTTGTTTTTCGCGATTGTTCTTTTTCTGAAGGTCCTTCAAATCGGAATAATTTCCAATATATCCACGAAGTTGCCCGGCTTCTTCGATTCGGAAAACCTGGGTGACAACCCGATCAAGTAAAAACCGGTCATGAGTGGCAATAATAAGACAACCTGCGAAGGAGTCGAGATAGTTTTCAAGTGCAACAAGCGTCGCAATATCGAAATCATTTGTGGGCTCGTCGAGAAGCAAAAGATTTGGAGCTCCCATCAATAATCGCAAAAGGTAAAGTCTGCGTCTTTCTCCGCCAGAAAGTCGGCCAATTGGAGTAAATTGCTGATCAGAAGAAAATAAAAATCTTTCAAGCATGCTGCTCGCTGAAATCACCCCTCCATCAGCAGTTTTCACATTATCTGCCGTCTGTCTGATGTAATCGACTACCCGCATATCCTCTTCCAGGGCTCTGCTTTCCTGGTCGAAGTAACCAATGATCACAGTTTTTCCGACCTCAATTGTTCCTGAATCCGGAGGAATTCTGCCGGCGATGATTTCCAGTAAAGTTGTTTTTCCCGAGCCATTTGGACCGATGATTCCAATGCGGTCTCCTTGCTTCAGTTTATAGGAAAATTTATCTATCAGTACTTTCTCATTAAATGATTTTGTAATGTTTTCGATTTCCAGGATCTTGTTTCCCAAACGAGCAAGTGGCGCAGCTAATTCGAGGTTTTTTTCCGTTTCAAGTTTGGGCCCTGAAATCAAGGCTTTGGCACGCTCAACATGTGCTTTTTGTTTAGTGCTTCTTGCCTTGGCCCCTTGTCGAAGCCACGCTAATTCGCGTCTGATCATTCCTTCCCGTTTAACAGCTTCGGTTTCCCTCTGTAATGCCTGCTCTTCTTTCTTTTCAAGATAGTGTGTGTAATTCCCTTCGAAACGCTGGACCCGTCCCTTCTCTATTTCCAGCATGACATTTACGACACGATCGAGAAAATAACGATCGTGTGTTACCAGAAGAAGAGCGCCCGTATAGTTTGCCAGATAGTCTTCAAGCCATGCGATTGTTTCGGAATCAAGATGATTGGTCGGTTCATCCAATATAAGAAGGTCTGGACGCAAAATAAGCCCTCGCGCCAAAGCAAGACGTTTTCGCAAACCTCCCGAAAGATCACCAACACGCTGAGTGGGGTCGGTGAGTCCTAGTTGATGTAAAACAGATTTGGCGTTTGCTTCAAGCTCCCAGCCCCCGTGGATTTCGAGTTGGTGTCCCAATTCGGAAACTCGTTCCAATAGATGCTTCTGATCACCGCCAGCGGATTCAAGCTCCAGACAGGCCGCCTCATAGTCTCTTAAACGCAGCATTTTTTCGCTTCCCTTTTCGAAAACAGCGTCCAATACCGTAAGGCTTTCCTCGAATACTGAATTTTGGGGAACATAGGCAACCAGACTTCCACTTGGTAATACAACACGACCACCATCAAGAGTCTCACAACCGGCAATAATGCGTAAAAGTGTTGTTTTCCCGGACCCGTTCCGCCCAATAATTCCCATGCGTTCATTGTGTTCCAGGCCGAACGTGACATCCTCAAAAAGTGGCCCGGAACCAAAGCTCTTCTGAACCGATTCAAGTGAAAGCGAACAAGATTTTACTGTACTGCGAGGTTTGATATCCACGCTTGAAGCTACTCCCTAACCAAAGGTTTTCCGTTTTTCGCAACCATGCTCTTCTACTGCTATTATTTCAGGTTGCGTTTAAATTGGTATTATTATATCACCGTCAGCTATTAAGCTGTAAAAAAATCCAGCAATTCAAGAGAACGCGGTCGGAAAATAATCACTCACAGTTTCGACCTTTTTCCGATAAGTTTGGAAAATAGCTTCTTATATTAGCTCAACTTTTCCCTTTAAACTTCAGCAATTCAGTGAGTTTTCTCGGGAAAAATCAGCACTGTTAAAAATCGAGTATAAAAGATCAACAAAACGCCCCGGACACATCTTCAGCAAAACATGTATCGTTGAGGCCATGCCACAGACGCCGAAACGATCCTAATCGACAATATCAGGATCAAGAATAAGATTCACAGCGCGGGAAAGATAGCCATCAAAAAGTTTCAGCTCGTTAAGCCGTTCAATAGCATTCACCTGCATTTGCCTGCCTTTGATAAGGTCTCCTGCACGAGTCTTCCCAACCAACATGTTAAGCACACTTGCAAAGTTGGCAGTCCGAAGCGCCCCGACATAGTCTTTTGGTTTTCCACCAGCGTTAGAGCCAAAGTCATATTGCATTCTATGGAAAGCAAATGCTTTTTCAAACATGTAGACCCAATAGGCAGTATGACGATCCTCAGGAAGCAACTGGCTTACCAGACGGTTTTTCTCTAACTTGTAATACACTGCCTCATCAGAGTCAGGTTTGAAAAGTCGTACAATTACCCAACCCCCACTCAAATCACGCATGGCACCCACTACAAATAAGGGCTGTAATAGTTCAGTAAACGCAACTGCACTAAAAAAATTTCCGCACCTACCTATCTGGTATACGCTTGGTGCAGTTTCGAAAAGATCATGTTTCCCAACAAAGAAACCACTGATTTTTTCCCATGTTCCACTGTCTGTTAAAATCTTTGAATTAGGAACTTCAACTATCTTGGCATTTCCAACCGCAAGCGTGCCGGCTTTATTTTTTTAAGAATCCGCCAAACATGGTTCTGTTAAATTCCAGAAAATACAGCACAATAATGCAATTAAAACTCCAGTTTTTCTCACAAAACCTGGTTCACTACTTTTAGAAAGGTGAGCCAAATTAAAAAAAGAATAAACCAATTCCTCAATCGTTTCAATTCCGCTCAACGAGCTAACTTCCAATGATGTTTTGCTTTTATTATTCAAATTGGTAATACTACGTGAAGTGTTTCTATTCATAATTTCTCAACCTCCAAAGGCAGTTGATTCAAGTTGACCTCTAAGTTAGCGGGAAAGCTCTTTTGAAAGCAGCCAGTTGACTAATTCAGGCTCAGAATATGCCTTGTCCCAGGCGTTATGGTTTACCCCTTCATATTCGGTATATTTCACATCAAAACCATTCTTTTTAAGAATATCATACATTTTCCGCGATTCCTCAACTGAAACTACGTCGTCGGCGTTTCCATGGAATATCCAGACCGGAATACCCTTGATAAGCTCAGACAACCCATTATACGGATCATTAAGTTTGGCAAAGGGGTTAAACTTAAAATTCTTTTCCACGTCTTCATCGGATAACTTCGGCTTTTTGGCTTTAACCCAGCTACAGATTGGGACAAGAGCCGCGAATTTTCGAGGAGACCTTGCTGCGACGGCCCAAGTCCCAAGTCCCCCCATTGACATTCCAGTTAGATATATATGGCGTCGGTCGCAATTAAACTCTCTCAAGGTCTGTTCTAGCGCTTTTAAAGCCTCCTCAATAAAAGGTCCCGACCAATAATTATTTTCATGTACCTGAGGAAAAATCGTAATAAATGGGAATCTATCTCTATGTTGCCTGATGGCCGCCCCTAAGCCTACCTGAGTTTGCAAAAGGCCATCAGTTCCACGTTCTCCTGCCCCATGAAGAAAAAGTATGACCGGAAATTTCCTGTGTGGCTGATAATCAATCGGAAGATAGACCTGGTATTTATAGCTTGTATTTTTGACGCTGACGGTTCGGTCAAGAAATCCGGTTTGAATTCTTTCTGCGCCCACTGCTGGAATTGCATTCAACATACAGAAGAATAAAAAAACCAAAATTATCTTAGGCCCCATTGTAGTCCCTCCAAATGATTTTTCTTGAAAATATTTTACATCAGATAATATTTAAATTGTATGCAAATTTATTTTAATTCAAGAAAAATCTTTACGATGAGCTCCTGGGAATAGTATAAAATTTTTGCACACCGGACAACAAGAAATTCAGGTTTGAGAACCATTGTGATATTTTTCGCTAATTTAAATTCGCTAATTTTACAAGAACCTCCTATGTTTTGGAATAAAACACCGAGGAACGACACTCTATGAAGCTAGCTGATCCGAATTCTCTAAAATCTGCTTTAAAACAAAGATCCCAGAAAAAAGATAGGAAACTCTTTCGCTTTTCACTAAAATTGCCTCTTCTGCTTTCTTTTCCAAAATTATTTCAGCGAATTTGCTACAGTGTCCGAGGAACATGATATAATTTTTCTTAACCCCAGCAATAATAAAAAAAGGATAAGAAAACTCCATGAATTTTGTAGGAATTGATTTTGAAACTGCAACCGGTCACCCGCAATCGGCATGTGCAGTCGGAATTGTCACGGTCGAAAATGGGGAAATTGTTGACGAGTTTTACAGTTTGATCCAGCCACCGGAAAATTTTTACTCAATCTGGACAATAAGAATTCATGGAATAACCCCTGCTGACACTGTTGATACGATAAAATTCCGGGAGCTTTTTCCTGAAATAAAGAAGCGGGTACAAAATAAAATTTTGGTGGCACATAACGCTTCATTCGATCGCGGAGTCTTGCAATCATGTACTGTTCAAAGCGGGTTCACTTATGAAGAGTTGAACATCGAAAAGTGGGAATGCACAATGCGAATCTATCGTTCCAAAGGGTTCAGACCGTTTAATCTTCTGTCATGCTGCACCCAACTTGGAATTGAGTTAAACCATCATGAAGCGCTATCAGATGCCCGAGCCTGCGCAAAGTTGTATTTACTTCGGAATAGCCCTGATTTAAAGTCAGAGAAAGGGAACAAATGCAAAAACCCCACACCTCTATCAATTATGAAGTGACAATTAAAAACCGTTTCTTAAAAATGTACAAGCAAAAATCAAAAATTATGGTTCGCTTTGCTCTATGGATACCCATTTTTGTGGTAATTGGGTTCCTGACATTTTCTCCTGTCTTTGCCGAAAAAATAGAGGAAATGCACACTACAACTTTTCCTCCAGTAGATGAATCAGCATCTGTACCATCATTTGCGATTTTTTGGAAAAATTTCAAAAGAACATGTGAAAATAGGGATGTCGAATCTTTAGAAAAATGCGTTGATAAAAACATTAGATGTGGCTTTGGAGGGGAAGACGGAATCCAAAATTTTATTAAGCAGTGGAATTTGGATAAAAATCCAGGGAATTCGAAAATATGGGGAGTTTTGCTCAATATTATCCGGCAAGGTGGAGTATTTGACGAGAAAAAAACAAACTTCCGGGCCCCTACAATCTTTTTCCGGCCTCCCAAATGGCCTTTCGGTCAAGATAATTGGGGCCTAGTCACTGCAGAAAATGTGAATATTCGTGATACTCCAAGCACGAAAGGGAAATTGGTGGACAAAATTACTTACGATTTTGTGAAGATTAGCTTTCTTAAAGAGGACACCATTGATGGGGAAACTTTTCCCTGGTATGAGGTTGTCACCCAAAAAGGGCAAAAAGGCGCCATTTGGGGAAAATTCATCAGTACCGGCTACGAACATCGTCTTGAATTTGAAAAAATCGGCGACAATTGGCTTCTTACCTTCCTTCTTTCAGGAGACTGAGGATTTGAAACAAACAAAATCACCACCGAACTTTTCGGCAACTTCATCGGGGTCGCCTCCAGCGATTATTTCAAGGAAGGCTGATCCGTAACGATCTCGCTTCTGGTCGCCTATTCCCTTGATTTGACGCAAAGTCTGCAGATTAGTGGGTTTGAGCAATGACATGGATGTCAACACGGAATCCGGAAATACCATATATGGTGGAATTGCCAGTTTGCGAGCAAACAGAAGTCGTAAGCGCCGGAGCTTCTCGAAGAGTGGCGTGCCGGTATCTCCTGGTTTGGAGCCAACTGAAGCTGAAACTTTCTGGCGGCGCCCACTTTTGGGCAATCGCGGGGAAGGAAGACCAAGTCTAACTGTTCCCTGTCCGCGGCAAAGGTTTAAACCCGATTGAGTTATCTTCAATAGCGGATATTCCCCTTCGGTTACCATAAGATGCCCTTGTACAACCAACTGATCTATCCAGGAACGAAGAATGGCATCTGTAGAATCCTTCATAAGTCCGAAAACTTTGAGAGAGGAATGTCCGTTCGCCAATATTCGTTCATCCTCACGTCCCAGAAGGACCTTAACCACATATGTAGCACCGAATCTGCTTTCGGTACGAAAAACCGCACTGATTATCTTTTGGGATGTAAGAAGAGCTTCTGCATCAGGCAGAGCTTGTGTTTCACCCAAGCACACGTCACATGCCCCACAACCTTCTGAGGTGGATTGAACGGGGAAATCAGAAGGAGGATACGGCTTTCCGAAATGTTCCGCAAGTAAACGATGCCGGCACACTGGAGAAATTGCGTATCGGGCAATTTCATTTAAATTTCGTTCCAGTGCACGACGACGCTCCGGCGATATGCCATCATCCCGCAGCGAAAGCGCTCGATGCGTGATCAAATCCGAGACCGAAAAAAACAAAACACATTCTGCCGGATCCCCGTCACGACCAGCTCTCCCAGATTCCTGCTGATAATGTTCTATCGACTTTGGAGTATTGGCATGTACAACATATCTCACATTGGATCGGTCGATTCCCATCCCAAAGGCTATTGTTGCAACTATTACATCGAGACGTTCATGTACAAAGTCGTCCTGTGCACGTGCGCGGTCGTTTGCAGAAAGTCCGGCATGATAAGGTGCACATGAAACTCCTGCCTTCGCGAGACCCAAAGCCAGGCGGTCAACTTCACGACGTGTTTGAGAGTAGACTATTCCACCCTCTCCGGGGTGGCGCTTAATTACATCGATCACCTGCCTGGTCTGATCATGCCTCGGAAAAGCCCTATAAACCAGATTCGGGCGATCGGGATGTCCGATCAGCGAAATAGGGTCCCGAAGGCCAAGTTGAGCGCAAATATCCTTTTGCACAACCGGAGTGGCAGTTGCAGTCAGCGCAAGGCGTGGAGTGTCCGGAAAATCGGAAAATATTCCTCCGAGTTGTCGGTATTCCGGCCTGAATTCATGTCCCCAATGTGACACACAATGAGCTTCATCCACCGCGAACATACCAATATTCCGGCGAATCAGGTCCAGTAAACCTCCTCCAACCAACCGCTCAGGGCTAATATAAAGAAGTTCCAACTTGTCATTGTACAACTCAGCAAAAGTGGCTTTCCGACTTTTCTCATTTGTCTGAGAATGAAGAGCTCCAGCTTTCAGACCAATTTGGCGGGCAGCGGTGACCTGATCATCCATAAGCGCAATCAACGGAGAAATCACGACAACCAATCCAATTCCACAAACTGCGGGAAGCTGGTAACAAAGGCTTTTTCCCCCACCGGTTGGCAAAACAACCAGCGCATCACGGCCTGAAAGGGCCGCCTCAATAGCTTCGCGTTGAAGGGGTCTGAAGGCGGAAAACCCCCATTTTTGCTCCAATTTCTCTTCAAGCGCTTTTCCGCATATATTGAAACCATCTTTATTTACCATAATTTTTCGAAATGCAACTTTCTCTTTCCGATTTTTTCGGAATTGATTATACTATATTCAGACTTTTCCTTCCTTGAGTTTCGGATTTTTTTCTATAACCGTCATTAAAACTAGGGAAGCAGTGCTTCCTGAAAAATTAATTTAGGAAAGATTGAATCCAGCAATTCTCGGGCAGCACCTAGATTGGCCTGAGAAGCCGTTTTCTAAAAATGTGTTTTTCTATTTGCTCGAAGGAAAAATTTGTGCCAATGCCAATCGACCGAAATACTCGCCAAGAATTGCTGATTGAATCCAGCAACAAGGTGTAAACTCATATTGACATTGGCAATTAACCATACAATTCAAAAACAAATTCGCGAAAAATTAATTTTTCAAAATTTTCTGCACTTGCGTTGATGCAGGTTCATAAGTCAAGTATTTTTACTCTTTTTCGCTGATTGAATCTGACCGATTTGCTTTTCTAAAATTTTTGCATTATATTCTCAGGCTTGGCCTTTGTGCGAATTCTGGAGGTGAAATTTTGACTGCTCTTCGTGATCTCAAAGTTATCGGTTTCGATGCGGATGATACTTTATGGTCTAATGAACCATTTTTCGTGGAAACGGAAAAAAAATTCTGCGCATTATTGAAGAACCATTTTATCGAAAAAGAGCTCAAGGAAGTGCTTTATAAAATGGAATTGGAAAACCTTGAACTTTACGGATACGGCGTAAAAGGTTTCATGCTTTCCATGATTGAAACAGCAGTAAAAGTTTCCAAAACTGAAATTCCGAAAGAACTAATTGCTGGAATAATCAATCTCGGAAAAGAAATGCTGGAAAAACCAATAGAATTGCTTAATGGAATAGAAAACGTGTTGAACACTTTAAACGGAAAATACCGGCTGATAATTGCAACAAGAGGTGATCTCCTTGACCAGGAGCGAAAATTGAGGAAATCAGGAATTTCCCGTTACTTTCATCACATTGAAATAATGAGTGATAAAAAGGAAAAAAACTACCTTGCGCTGCTTGAGCGCCTGAACATTGAACCCAAGCATTTTCTGATGATCGGAAATTCTTTCAAATCCGATATTCTTCCGGTACTGAACATAGGAGGTTTGGCCGCTTATGTGCCATTTCACGTCATCTGGGAGCACGACAGGGTTGCCAACGAATCCAGCGAAAGTAATGAAAGATTACTCAGAATAAAAGAAATCTCCGAAATTCTGAATTACATCGATCCTAATTAATACCAATTCCAATTAGTTCGTTCATACGCCTTGTTTCTCGCTTCAGATCTGCGTAAAATTAGATTATATCTGACAGAAATGAATGTTTCAACCATCCAGTAAGGGATCCTTATTTTCCCAAAAATTTCGTTTTTCTTGGAGAATAAAGAAATCCCTTTTCATTTTGGTCAAATCAAAGTCCTTGAGGAAGTGCACGTATTTTTTGGGATTGGTATAATACGTTCGAAGCTGTCGAATAATCTCGACACATTTTGTTCGGTACAAAACGACTCGCTGTTGATGCTAGAAAGCGGTGCGAAAAAAACGAGATGGTACATAAAAAAATCAAATTTTAGGGGTTTTCCGACAGTCTCGTTCGCAATCCTAAAAACTCTGATTTAAGCCGAAGTTCCGGACGCAAAATCTATTGAAATCCTCATCTGTAAACGAATTTAAGGCATTTTTCAGGCGGTTTTTACTGGACAGTAGGAAAACCCTTGAAACCATCTTCAAATGCTATTTTCAGGCGTCAAATTTACATGGACAGAAAAAGCAGGCAAAAAAGGCTTCTTTTTGGCTTCAGGTCATAACAAGAGGGCTTTTTCACTCGGGAACTTCGGTTTAAGCGAAATTAAGAGGGATCAGTTGATCCACCTAGAAAAAATGGAATTTTCCCGTAAAGCCCATTCTGTTTTGTACAAGTTCAATGTCCCGGACTCTTCTAACATTCTCGTTGAGACATTCTGTCGGTTTCAGTAATTTGGAACACTGTCTTCGGATCCCGATCCGAGAAATTCTTTCACCCCAAGAATATCCTGATACTTTCGAATCAAATCAGGTCTATGTTGGTAATAAGGATGATGTCGGAGCATCTGAAAAAACGCGCAACATGCGTTTCCTGTCGCCAAACGATCAGGTAAACCAGTGACAACGTTTTCGAGAGCGAAAGTCTGGACATTGGCCTTGAATTCGCTATCCAATTGTTGAGTTGCAAGGTTTATTTTTGAAGACAAATCTCCGCTCGTTCGCGCCATAACAACTGCAACATCACTTTTATCGAACACTCGTCTGAAAAGGTCCAGAGTTCTGCGTGCGTGATAATCCGAGGTCACAATGCAAATTCGCAGATTCCTGGAACCACTCTTCAGCAGATTTGGAGAACGAAGAAGAAGAAGCTTGCTGAATATCGCGTTTCCAACCGTATCTAAAGAGTCTTCTTCCAAAATCAACTGAGGCCGGTTTGGACTATTTTCAGGAAAGACATCGTTGAAATCGAAGTAATCATTCATACGTTTTGCTTCTGTACTATAAGGATTTGTACCAGAACCGGAGAAAATGATCGCGCGAAGACGGTTTCTTTCGACCATCTTTATTTTTTTTGCCAGATTTTTTGCAGTTTTTACACGCTCGGCAAGTTCATTTTCGTTACCGCACCCAAGGACAAACAGCAGATCAGGAGATAATGCAGCTATTTCCGAACCAACGGATGCTCCCAATTCATAAGTGGAAATATAGCTGAGCAGGAGGCGGTGTTTTGCCGCTTCAAGGTCGATTGCCAACTTAACAAGTGTTTTTTGCACTTCATGGTTAGGAATATGCAGATTCTTTACCCATTCCATGCCCCGTACTAGCGCCGTGTAAAATTCGTCGCCGTTGCTAAGCCTAGCCACTGCTTCTATTTCGCGAGGATCAAGATGGGAAAGTGCCTCATATTTATGAATCTGAACTTGAATTCGGTTTTCATTATAATCGTTTCGTCGAATACCCAGCGACCGGGAAGTTACACAGGGCAGGTATTTTCCGCCGACACCTGCCAGTGCCATGAGAATTACGTCCAGTGGAGAACGTCGCTTTGTGGAAATCAGGTCGAGGACATCGATAAGTTTTCCGCTTTTATCGACTATCGGGATGAGCCTAATGCCGCATTTTCTGTCCGGTTCAATTTTCCAAGCTTCGGAAATTTTTTCAACCCAAGAGTCTTGATTCAGACGAATGATGACGGGATTCTTGTGCATCACGGCTGTTACTTTTGTTTTATGAATATCAGGAAGGACCGTAGGTGAAGCATTCGCTATATTAATGAGCCAGCCGCGAATATCGTCGTCCGAAAGGCTCCCAACCAGTTCGTTATTTTCCCCAGTAACAAATAGAGTCAGAGCGGTTCTACAGTTTTGAAGAGCGGCCAAAGCCGTGGCTATTGAAGTCGAGGATGGGATAGAAAGCGGAGTGTCGGGTTCTGACAATAAATCTTCAACAGGGGTGTTATTCTCAAAAACCGAACTAGCCTCACTTCCCTCTCCTTCCGCTAAAACTTTTTGGATTTTCTGTTGATCTATATTCTGTTGATCTATATTCTGTTGATCTATATTCTGTTGATCAATAGTAGGAGAAGAAATGTCTATGGGATTTTTTTGATAATCCGGGTTGGACAGTACTATATTTTCAGGGATTCGAAGTTTTTGATTACCGAAAAATTCTTGAAAGTTCACCTGGTTCTTAATTGTTTGAGCAGATCCAAAAATTGCCAGGCCAAAACAAAATAAAGAAACAAAAAAGAATTTCTTTTTCATTTTCCACACCTTAAATCATAATGTAGGGTATTTGTCATGCATTTTTCAAAAGGCTGCTCCGAAATTTCGGAGTTCTCATTATCCTTAAGATTCTTTAGGGGGCAATCCAACTCCCCGAAGTTTAGAGTATTCGCCGCCCAGAAATAACAGGTCACTTCAAGGATACACGTTTTTCCTGTACGAGCTCTTTTCTAGGATTGGGTACAATACTTTTCCCGATGAAAAAAAGGGGTAAAATCGTCACTTTATTTCCATAAAATGTCTTAATAGCATAGAAATTCACTCACAATAAGAGTTCTTTGAGGAAAAGGAGAGTTTTTGGAATAAGTATTACTTTGAATCGGCAAAAGAGGAGTTTGGCTCCTACCTCCCTCAATTCATTTTTTCGGGGGGATTTCCTTTAACAGATTTGCCATTTCAATAGCTGAAGATGCAGCTTCCCAGCCTTTGTTTCCGGCTTTTGTACCAGCACGTTCAACTGCCTGCTCAATACTATCGGTGGTGAGAACTCCAAAAATGACAGGAACTTCGGTTTGCAGGGAAACTTGTGCAACTCCTTTGGCGGCCTCAGAACAAACATAATCGAAATGCGGCGTAGCACCCCTTATTATTGCGCCCAGAGCTATTACGGCGTCATAGCGACCACTTACAACCATCCTTTTGGCGCACAGTGGAATTTCGAAAGCTCCTGGAACATAGGCTATTTCAACATTTTCCCTGGAAACATCATGACGCAAAAGAGCGTCCATCGCGCCTTCCAAAAGTCTTTCAGTAATAAAGCTATTAAATCGGCTGATAACGATTCCAAATTTTAAGCCAGTCCCTACTAGTTTTCCTTCATAAACTGACATTTTTTCACCTCATATTAATTTTCTAACTCTAATATTCTCTTACTAAAATTAAACCCCTGGTTTTGCTTTCAAAATAACCAAATTCTGATTAGCGCAAAAGCATAATAATCATTAACGAGACTGTCGAAAAATGCCCTGATTTTCATATTTTAATATTACCACACATTTTTTTGCCTCGCTTTTACGCATCAGAAGCGAGCCACTTTATACCGAACAAAATGTACCGAGATTTTTCGACAGCTTCTAACGAGTCTGTCGAAAATTCCATAAAATTCACTTTTTTATGTACCCACCCAATTTTTCACCCCGCTTTCTAGCACCAACAGCGGGTCGTTTTGTACCGAATAGAATGTACCGAAATTTTTCGACAACTTCTAACGCCCTTTATTTTTTCAGGGCATTTTTAACATGTGTCCGAGTTTACTGCATTTTGTTTGCAAATATCCCTGGTTTTCGGAATTGGCTACCATTTCCAAAGGAACCCGCTCGACTATTTCAAGTCCATAGCCGGAAAGTCCTTTGATTTTTCGCGGATTATTGGTCATTAGTTTCATTCTGGTGATTCCGAGGTCACGAAGGATTTGCGCTCCGATTCCATAATCCCGTAGATCGGGGCGAAATCCCAGCTTGGCATTAGCTTCTACCGTATCCAATCCATTTTCCTGGAGTTTGTAGGCCCGAAGTTTGTTCAAAAGCCCAATCCCGCGACCTTCCTGCTGTAAGTAAATCAATGCTCCCCTACCCTCTTCATTGATTTTTCGAAGCGCTGCTTCCAATTGTTCACCACAGTCGCAACGCCGTGATCCAAAAACATCGCCAGTTGCACACGCTGAGTGAACTCTCGTAAGAACCGGTTCCCCATCGTCTACTTTTCCTTTGACCAGCGCCAAATGCTCTAAATCATCCACTACATTGGAATATCCAACAACTACAAACTCCCCAAACCGTGTTGGCAGGGACGTTTCCACTTCTCTTGTCGCCAGCGTGTCCCTGGCAAAACGCCATGCAATCAAATCGCGGATGGAAACGATCTGTAAATCAAAACGCTCTGCAAGTCCCTGCAAATCGGGTAATCTCGCCATCGATCCATCTTCTCGCATTATCTCACATATCACTCCTGCTTCCTGCCCAGCTGCAAGCCGTGCAAGATCAATCGCAGCTTCAGTATGTCCTGCACGTCGAAGAACTCCGCCTTTTCTTCCTATTAAGGGGAAAATGTGACCAGGCCGTCTGAAATCATCCGGTTTGCTTTGAGGATCAGAAAGCGCCCTTAGTGTAAAAGCCCGTTCAGCTGCGGAGATTCCTGTCGAACTGAGTTTATGATCAATACTTACCGTAAAGGCTGTTCCATGAGGGTCAGTGTTTTCCCTGACCATCGGGGAAAGATTAAGCCGCTGAGCAATATTTTCGGAAATCGGTGCACAGACAAGACCTCTTCCGTGCGTGATCATGAAATTGATCGATTCAGAAGTTGCGTGTTGCGCCAGAATAGTAAAATCACCTTCGTTTTCACGATCATCGTCATCGCAAACGATTACTATTTTCCCCTCAACTAAATTCTTTTTTGCTTCTTCCATTGAAGTGAACATATTTTTCCCTTCAAAATCCACAGGATTTCAAGAAATCTTCGGACATTCCCGGTTTATCATTCTGTGCACCGGCAAGTCGCTCCAAATATTTTGCAATCAAATCAAATTCAACGTTGACCAAGTCCCCCTTTTTCTTTAAAAACAAAGTAATACTTTGTAACGTGTGAGGGATCAAAGAAACAGAGAAGGAATCCCTGGTCAAACTCATGATAGTCAAACTTGCACCATCAACAGCAACAGAGCCTTTCATAGCCAGATATTTTGTAAATTCAACAGGAACAGAAATTTGTGCAATAATATAAACACCCTGTTTTGTTAACTCAACAATTTTTCCAACCACATCGACATGGCCTGAAACGAAATGCCCACCGAGCCTGCCTTGCATTGAAAGGGCACGCTCCAAATTGACTTTTGAACCGGAATGTAAGTCGCAGAAAGTAGTTCTTTTAATTGTTTCAGGTGAAACATCGGCGAAAAAACCATCTGAAGTGTGTTTTGTTACTGTCAAGCATACCCCCTCGACTGCCACACTATCTCCAACTTTCAGATCGGACAAAATTGCATCAGCCTGAATCTGGACTGAAAAACCTTCAGAACTCTTGTTGATAGCTCTTAAAGTTCCTTTTTCTTCAATAATTCCGGTAAACATTTTTTTCTCTGATTATTCCGATTTTCAAATAATTCACCACTTCTACCCAGGCAGTTGTTTAGGTAAAGGTTGCTTCGGACGGGCAATTATTTTCAAGTCTTCTCCTATTTTTTCCACTGAAAAAAAATCGAGAGAATAAGCTGAAGCCATTGTTTCAGCACCAATTCCGCCAATTGAGAACTTTGCATCCACACCACCTATTAATTTAGGGGCAATATAAAAAATCACTTCATCAAAAATTCCTGAATCCAGGAAAGCGCCATGGATTGTTGCTCCACCTTCAACTAAAAGAGACCTGACATTTCGTAAAGCAAGCTCTGAAATTACTTGTGGAACATTGAAATCTTGTTTTAGGGGAACCACTTCCACGCCTTTATTTCGCAATGCTCCTATTATATTTGGATCAGAAGCTTCCGTAGTAAAAACAAGAGTTTGAGCATCTGAATTAAATATATTTGCTTCAGTGCTTGATCGAAGGCGCCTGTCAATCAAAATTCTCAAAGGTTGCGGTGCCCCATCCGGGAATCTCGCTGTCAAGGTAGGATTGTCTGAAACCACAGTCCCGGAACCCACTAAAATTGCATCGACAGTCCGGCGAAGAATATGCGAGTCCTGCCTTGAAGACTCAGAGGAAATCCAGCGACTGTGCCCAGTTCGCGTTGCAATTCTTCCATCCAGACTAACAGCAGCTTTTAAAGTGATACGAGGCCTTCCATTTTTGTGAAAGAAGAAAAATGATTCATTGATTTGTTTAGCATCATTTTCAAATAATCCGTTTTCAACTTTGATCCCTGCTTCACGGAGCCGACCAATTCCCTTTCCTGAGACCAAAGGGTTTTCATCAGTTGTTGCCACCACAACACGACTTATTCCCGCCGCAATAATAGCATTAACACAAGGGGGAGTATGCCCAAAATGTGCACACGGTTCTAAAGTGACATAAAGAGTTGCGCCCCGGGATTCGCTTCCAGACTGGCGAAGAGCCAGGACTTCGGCATGCGGTTCTCCTGATTTCAGATGAGAGCCCATTCCGAGAATCCGTCCCTCTTTCACAATGACGCAACCAACAGAAGGATTGGGACGGGTTTGCCCTAAAGTCATCCGTGCCAGGTCCAAAGCACATTTCATGAAAAAATTGTCATTCATAAGTTCACAAAAGCTTTCTTTGGGATTTTCATTCCCATGCGACATTCAATTCCACGCACACCCTTTCCATCGAATGGCAGCAATAAAGCACATAATCAGCTCCAAGCCACTACAACCGAAAAAAGAATGATTATTATTATACTTTACTCGCTGGATAAAGTTCAATTCCGAAATTCTTTTTCCGGCAATTTTCTTCAAACCGCTCGCAAACAAGATTCAGGATTGGAATGCTACTTTCTTGTTCATTATTCGCCGATATCGATTCCGAGGATCTTCGCGATCTTAGTTCGAGACATACCACCTCCGAAAAGCTTCCGGGCGGATTCTACCAAACCTTGTTTGACGCCTTGTTCAAGACCCTGCTTGACGCCTTGTTCGATACAATTCTGGGACGATGGCCGACCAAAGGGGCGGCCATCGCGCGGTTCACCCTCGAAGTCAAGTATAACCCTCTTGTTGGCGTAACTTTTTATTAGAATCCAAATCCTACAGCCCCAAAACTCACTTTCCATTCGCTTCAACACCCAAATAGGTAATTGCCGAAAAAAAGCAGTGAATCCTAGACGTTTTTCGTACAATATGATAAATTTATATCGGAGATGATTTTTTCTCCTTTTTCAAGAGAGCAAGAGTGAAGATTTTAGGATAACCAGCATTAGAATTATTAAGAAAAAGCGCCAGCACGGAATTGTGGCAAATCGATTTATGATATTTTACTATCGTTTTCTTAATCAAAAAGGGCATTTGAATCTTAAAGATGAAGTACATGGATTCTTAAATAAGGAGTCAAATTGAAATTAATTGGTCATCGTCGTAGTCGCTTCGACTTGCTCAACGACTTGATTTAATAGCTTTATTATTATCTGCTCTCTTGATTAGAATTTGGTATACTTAAAAAAATAGAAAACTATTTGCCTTTTTTAGAGTATTTATATTAGTACGTTCTGTTTTGGTATAACTTGAAGGAGAAGAAAAAATGAAAAAAATATCTGGTTTTCTTGCCCTGATAGTTCTTTTTTCAACGGTTCTGGCAACCGGTTACGCAAAAGAGAATATTACTCCATTCAATGAGAATAAGGAAAAAATAGTAATTGGGGGAGCCGCAATTCCAAATGAAGTTAGCTCCAATGGGGCAGTTATTCCAAATTCCACAAAAAGAACTGAGAACCCGGCTCGGAATGAGCATTCTAAGACATTCAAGGGTGCATGGTTCGAGATCCAATATCCCGAGGACTTCACTGTTGAACCCTCATTGAAAAGCACGACCAATGTTTCTGGTTATGACAGTGCCTTCTTCGTTTCCCCCTCAAAAGAGGTTTCCTTTTACGTGTTTTCTCCCCAATGGAACGGAAAACCCACCGATATTCTCCTGAAGACGGATAAGGAAACCGAGCTTGCGCTCAAGAAAACAGAAAAGAATGGGGTGGTTGTCATTGAATGCACCATCGCCGCCAAGGATGGCTCTTACACACGGTCCTACCTGGATGTTGAATATACCAAGTCAAACACCAGGAAGGTGTTCGGCCTCAGCTATCGTGATCATAAGGTGTATGACCAGTATAAGGATCGCTATATCCAATTCAAAAGTTCCCTGATCCAATTTGCAGATTGAGCCATAAGCTTGTAAATCCGACTGATTTCCGCCATTTAAACAGGTGGATATCTTTGTCTGCCAAACAAGAATGAATCTCGAATGGGGTATTGAAAACATTCTCACTCGTGTAATGATGTTTTCCCGTTTTCTGGCCCCAATTTGTTCGAAACTATCTTTTTCGCTAGAAGTTAGAGGGTGCGAAACGGTGGGCGAAAGCTTATTTCAGAAATCCTGTTTCGCAAATTTGATTTTTTCTAAAATATAAGATCATTAGCCACTTATAAGACATATTCTTATTTTTTCGGTCGGATTTTTTCTTGCGACCAACATTTATCCTTGCAATCTTAAAATTCAGACTAGAAGAACTTTCCCCACTTATTTCTTTAAGAAAGGTATCACACAGCTAAACCCAAGGGTTTAGGAATTATAAATTTTCGAAAATTTACAAAGTTCACATATTTTAAAAACCACAAAATTCTCCATTTTCTTGAAAACTAGCAATTTAATTTGCTTTTTCTTTAATTTTTTTATAGGTTAAAAAATGTAACCAAATAAACAAATCAGGAAAAATATTTGTGTGAAAAAAAAATTTGGGGGGCAAGAAAATGAAAAATACTAAAATATTTGTTGGAAGATTACAATTCATCATTTTTGCTATGAGTTTTTTACTCTGCGTTTCATTTGCCAACGGGGACGAAATCTCGGCCGCCGCTGCTCCTCAAACAACTTTAAATGAACACGACCCCGGAACTGCTCCTGGGGGCTCTGCTACTGCACCCCTTTCTGCAAGTTCAAATGTAGACCCAGCCACCCTTGCAAACGTATTACCCCAAAAATATGTGGTTGTTTCAGGAGACACGCTTCAAAAAATAGCTCAAACATACTTAGGTGATGCATCCCGTTATACTGAATTAATCGCTTTAAATAAAAGCAAATATCCCACGCTCGAAAAAAACCCTTTGCTCCTTTATCCAGGCTGGGAATTATCCATCCCCGGAGATTCAGGTTCCTCAAATCAGGTTGCTGCAGCAGATCTATCTCTAACCGGCGCGGGAAATACATCTTCAGCAAATGCAAATAGCTCCCAATCAGCACCTGCTGGCTCTCAATCCGGAGGTTCTGGTGGCGTAGGAACTGTACATGTAAATACCTCCTTGAATATTCGTACCGGCCCATGGGGAAAAATTATTGGGAAGTTTCACAATGGTGATCAAGTACAAATTATTGCCAAAGAAGGAGTATGGTATAAAATCAACTGGAACGGCCAAACGGCATATTGCCATTCCAACTATGTTACAGTAAACGGAAATTCCTCAATTCCAACTTCAGGCGCAGCAAACTCCGGATCAACAGTCCCCGCCGGGACCGATTCAGCCGTTGGTGGCGCACCCAACGGCCTGAGCGGAATCGAAAGTATGTTTGGCCAGCCCGGAACAAACCAGGTTACTGTTACCATGCCTGCCGGCCCAGGCGGAAGGGACGTCTCGGTCACATGTAACGCGAAAATTGCCAACCAACTGAAGGCCGTGTTTGAAGATATCAAGGCGCAAGGCCTTTCCAACGACATCCATTCTTTCGATGGTTGCTACTGTAACCGAGCTAAAACTGGCGGTTCCTCGAAGAGCGTTCATTCCTGGGGAATTGCCGTGGATATAAATGCCAGCGAGAACCCCTATGGCCAAAGCAGACAAACCGCCGGTCAGCAAAGACTTGCAGCGGTCTTCGCCAAGCATGGCTTTCACCAATTATCGAATGACCCCATGCATTTCCAGTATGCCACGGGTTACTGAGTTCTTTCTCTCCCGGGAATGTGCCCGGGAATAGTACCAATAGTTTTGACAAAATCCGGTAGGAGGGCAGTTCCATGAAAGGTCGATCACTATCTCCCATCTTGGCGACAGTCATTTTCCTCGCTTTCGCCATCCAATTACTCCATGCAGCAGACCCAGCTGAGAATAAGCAGTCGAAGACGTTCAAGGGTGCATGGTTCGAGATCCAATATCCCGAAGACTTCACTGTTGAACCCTCATTGAAAAGCCCGACCAAGGTTTCTGGTCACGACAGTGCCTTCTTCGTTTCCCCCTCGAAAGAGGTTTCCTTTTACGTGTTTTCTCCCCAATGGAACGGAAAACCAACCGATATCCTCCTAAAGACGGATAAGGAAACCGAGGTTTCGCTCAAGAAAACTGAAAAGGATGGGGTGGTTACCATTGAATGTACCATCGCGGCCAAGGACAGCTCTTACACACGGTCCTACACGGATGTTGAAGATACAAGATCGAACACCAGGCAGGTATTCGGTATCAGCTATCCCGATCAGAAGGTATATGACCAGTATAAGGACCGCTATTCCCAATTCAAAAGTTCCCTCGTCCAATTTGGAGATTGAGCCTGTCGAGCCCTCCAGAAGAGCGCTGATTAATCTAAATTATGGCTTCTTTGCTTTTACTTTAATACTCTGAATGGTTCCCTGAAGCTTTGATGCCATAGCTTTTGGACAATCTCCTTCCCCTTTATGTCTCCAACAGAATAAGGAATCGAACACAGTGAATCGCCAGCATTTTTCACTCTTCCTGAACTATCTTTCAGCAACTCGAATCTTTCCCCATAGGGACATGAATGCTTCGTGGGATTTTCCGCAACCGACGCCCATAAGAGATAAAGCTAGGAGGTAGTCTTTTGGAAACCTGTCCTGGCATCTCATACGACTTATAATAAAGCTATCCGAAAGGAAGGGAAAATCTCATGTCCCACATCATACCTCCCATTCCGGGAGAGAAATCAGCGGAAGGACAAAGTTCTTCCCCGAGCCAAGCCCCTCAACAGAGGTCCTCCTCAGAAGGCCCCAGCCCGGAAACTCGGAACACTTCACCCCTGAACAATCCCTGGGTCTTTGTTCCGGTCTTGTACTTCCTCGAAGGGATCCCGTATTTCATCGTCGCCACCGTATCCGTAACTATGTTAAAGAATATGGGAATTTCCAACGGTTCAATCGGTCTGTGGACCTCGCTCATCACCTTCCCTTGGATCCTCAAAATGCTGTGGGGACCGCTGGTGGAAGGCCATTCGACGAAGCGCGGCTGGATCGTGGGAACCCAGCTGTGCATCATCGTCACGCTCATATTGGAATCGTTTTCCATCACACAGACATCGTTTCTCAACCCGACCCTTGTCGTCCTGACCCTCATGGCGTTCCTCTCCGCCACCCATGACATCGCCGCCGACGGATTCTACCTACTGGCACTCTCTTCCGAAAATCAAGCTTTCTTTGTGGGCATCCGCGGCTCAGCCTATCGTCTCGCGAACATCTTCACAAACGGAGGATTGATCTTCCTGGCCGGCAAACTCCAGGAATCCTCGGGCGCCAAAATTGCCCAGAGCTGGCAATATGTCCTCTGGATCTCGTGCGGCCTCTACGCCCTGCTCGTCGGTCTCAATTTCCTGGCCATGCCCAGGCCCCGACAAGACGCGGTCCGCCACGAGGCTTTCCCTCCCTTCGCCAAAGCATTTCGGGAATATTTTACCCAACCCCATCTGTTAGTCATACTCTGGTTCATCCTGTTCTATCGCTTCGGCGAGTCCATGGTCGTGAAGATGTCCAACCCCTTCCTTTTGGATGCGGCTGAAAAGGGAGGGCTGGCCCTCTCGACAAGCGACGTGGGCTTCATCGGCGGGGTGGTAGGCGTTTCCACGCTAATCATCGGCGGAATCCTTGGGGGAATCTATATCGCCAAATACACCCTCAAGCGTTGTCTATGGCCCATGGTGTTCGCCATGAACCTCCCGATCATCCTGTACGTCTGGGCCGCATGGACTCATCCCGGTAAATGGGGAGCGTGTCTCGCCGTCGGCGTCGACAATTTGGGTTACGGTTTCGGATTCGCCGCTTATATGGTCTTTTTGATGTTCCTCACCGAAGGCTCACGTTACCGTACTGCCCATTACGCCATTTCCACAGGGTTGATGGCACTCGGAGCTATGTTGGCTGGCAGTTTGAGCGGTTTCATCCAGGAATCGCTAGGATATACGCAATTCTTCCTTGCAACGCTGATCCTATCGATTCCCGGAATGGCAATCCTCCCCTTCCTGCCCCTCGACAAGCCGCCCTTGCTATCATCCGAACAAGGCATCTGAGCCTGGGAACCGCCATTCTCGGATCAATTGCGCGTATCACGAATCCCCCCGTCGCCCTCTGAAAGACTGGGATGTGAGCGAGACAGATGAAACGAGAAATTGGTGCTCCAATTGCTTTTCATCCCATTCATTGCTTATTGTTGAATTCTGAATTCTCTGCCTAAAACATCCTTTTCTGACAAAGAATCACGCCAAAATTCAACAGAAAACGGCACAAGTTCAATTTTTCCTCTGGTTTCAGATCATCAGGGAGATCTGAAGGAGAAAAAGTTGAGGAATTCCGAATATATTCCAGCGAATTCTTCAACTCTCGGCGCAACCCGATTACCCTTTGCTTAATATTGAGCCGTAACATACCCGAGGTAAAATGGCAGGTCCACAAATCGACTGGGAGCTTATTTAGCCTCGAAGCGGGGTTAAGTTGAGCCAATTCTTCAATGGAAGGAAAGACAACCTCATTTAACGGAATTGGCGCAGCAGGTGTTTGTTTACGAAGATCTTCCAGCGTTTCGGGGATGGACAGCCATTCTCTTAAATGTCCCAGCAATCGATAGCTTTCCTGGTGAATAACCTCAAGTGCCCCTGGATTATCGGAAAACTCAATGGGAAGAGTGTTTCGCAATTCCTCGTGATTTCCAGCGGCAGCCCTTAAAGAATAACCAAGTGCCTGGAGCCAGCAAATAGGCCTGACACCAAGAGTAAGGCCCAATGAAAAATCCTTGTCTGTATTAACCGGATCATGCCAGTATCCACGGGGCATGTACAGGAAATCTCCCTGATTGAGTATGAACTCCATAATAGGTTTCTGTTCATGAAAGCGAGATTTTCCATCTTTGGGAGGCAAAACCAATTCCAAGGGCATACGATCATACGGGAATCGAACGTCCTGTTCATAGACACGCCAAGATTTTGACCCGACGAATTGAAGATTTATTTCATCGTGCGAATCTCGGTGAAGCCCTATGTATGAGTTTCCAGGAGTTAGATAGGCATTCGCCCAGATTGGACCAGTTATACGATTCCTCAGTTCTTCTTCCAATGTTCTCGTTAGGTGGTAAACCCTGTTATTGTCTTTTTCGATGAAATTGAGAACCACGGACGCGGTATTCAAGCTCCTGCGTATCATTTGGTAGTTAAAACCAGGGGTATTCTGTTCATAAAGCATATGCTGCAGAACACTGGAATATTTTACCGCCATATCCACTTTGCGAGCCCATAAATCGGTGGGGGCAGTAAATCGAAGTATGTCATCCATATCATCCAGGGAAAACAATCCCTTAAAATAATCGGGATTTTTCCTGGAAACCAACAATGGCTTTTTGCCCCAATATTCTCTAAAGAATTCCTCTACGGGAACTGGGTCTAATATTGACTGTAAAGTCCATTCAAAACCTTGCGATTGCTTTATTCTCCCCATTTTCACCTACTTGTACATCGTAATATTTTGAAAAGCCAGCTTTTGCGCATTGAATGATACGAAAAATCATCTGGAGTGTCAAGTGTATGCTCTGGCACACAGCTATTATCCATTTAAGTGCTGAAGCTAAGTTCAGAACCATTCCGTTTTGATCCTGGTTGGTTTTTGGGTTAAATGTTCCGGAAGTTCTAATCGACCCTGTCAGAGCCCAAAAGCTTTTAAAGGAGATGTTCCGCACTGATGCTTCATGCACTTTTCGTTACAAGAAACGGACCGATGGACAATATGTGTAATCCAGTTTCCAGAAACATTTTCACGGCATCGGACGGCGTTTCGACAATTGGTTGGTTTCGGCGATTGAACGAGGTGTTCAGAAGCATCCCCAGGCCAGTGCGCTCTTTGAAGGCAGACAATAATGAATGAAAGATGGGATCGGCATCTTTGCGAACAGTTTGTATTCGCGAAGTTCCATCAACATGTACCACTGCCCCTAATTTCGAACGCCATTCTGTGTAGACAGGAACCACCAACAACATATACGGGCATTCCGTTGTTACTTCGAAATATTGCCCGGCATCCTCGGCCAAAACTGAAGGCGCGAACGGTCGGAAATCTTCGCGAAACTTCACTTTGGAATTGATATAATCACGAAGTTCCGATTGCCGTGGATCGGCCAAAATGCTTCGATGTCCAAGTGCTCTTGGCCCAAACTCAGCCCCACCTCGGAACCAGGCAAGTGTTTTACCTTCCTCCAAGGCGTTAGCCATCTCACCAATGATGTTATCGGGGCGCTGTATTTTCAGTGAGAGAGAAGCACATTCGATAACACGGCGAATTTCTTCCTCGTTATCGTAGTCGCGGCCCAGGAAGGTAGTTCCATCGTGTGGAACTCTTTCCCGTCCCAAAACCTGGTTCCAGCCATAATAAGCGCAACCGATAGCCAATCCCGAATCGTCGGCGGCAGGCGGAATGAACAGCCGCTTAAAGGGAGATTCACGCAAAATTCTCTGATTAGCTACGGCATTAAGAGCTACACCACCAGCAAAACAGAGATTTTCACTAGGATGTAATTCATACCGAGCATGCACCAATTTCAACAAAGCGCATTCTATTTCTTTTTGCACTTTCCAGGCAATATCCGCAAAATACTGAAATCTCCTTTTGAAATCTTCTTCGGATTCCACTCGGTCGACAAAGTTGCACATCCAGTCGTAATTAGCAAAAATACGGCCATCACAGAAATTAAAGATATCGAAATCATAGATTCCCGGTCTTCCATAGGGAGCCAAACCCATAAGTTTTCCAAGATCTGAACTGCCTTTGAATACGTATTTACTGGCCCCGGCATAGATTCCACCAATTGAATGTCGGGTTGTTTGTGGATGCATGGGGTAATCGCAGTCGATTCGACCATATGGGGAAAAATCTTTGTATTTCGCTGCAACCATCTTACAAGATGCTGCGTAGTAGCTATCTTTTTCAAACCAGAGAGACGCCATGTCACCAACGGGGCATTCCCCTAACGTTGCTCCGTCAAGATCCGTGCAGTTTTCAAATGCATTCCCGCAGCCATCGACAACCAGAACAGCCGCTTCCTCAAAGGGACTGAGGTAATACGCGCTGCACGCATGGGCCAAATGATGGGATATGGTTACAACCCGCTCTGAATCTGGTAAAAGACGCCGACCGTCATACCATTTATTGCCATACGCAAAGCCGCCAAAATTTGCGTTCTGAACAATCAGATCTAGGTCGTCGAAGTTGATCCCTGCTGCGTTTAAGCAATACACTATAGCCATGGAATCATTTCCACCTGCATTTTTGACTTTAGTGATGCGTTCTTTTTCGATGGCTACAACAATTTTTCCGTCTTTCAAAAGGCAAGCCGAGCCATTGTGCGACAGACTTGTTCCAAGAACATATACAGGTTTATCTTTTGGCATCTGCTGCCTTGTTTAAATGGATTCTTTGAAAGCAGGATGATACAATGCGTCTGTTTCCCTTGTCAAGAAGCTAGATGAACAAACAGCAACTAAGAGTAAATTCATATTGACATTGGCAATTAGCCATACAATTCAAAAAAAAAAATTCGCAAAAAATTAAATTTTTTCAAATTTTCTACACTTGCGTTGATACAGCTTTATAAGTCAAGTATTTTTACTCTTTTTGCGCTGATGAACAAAATAGTTCACTCAAACAAAAAAAATGAAATGTATTACAAACATCTGCTTTCCCGCTGGTTCCTGATAAATCAAAATTCTCTTGCACCTTGATTCCGTATCCGGGAAAAATGATAACAAAATAGCTGTTCGGAGTCGCTTCAAGAGTCCGAAAGTCGAACTGTGCAGGCTCAGCGTTTGCCACAACGAAATTAATCTTGACATCAGACTTTCAATAATTTATAGTTAAAGTGTAATCTATTTAATAATTTGCATGGGTGGAAGGTGAAAAAGATGAATTCAAATCTGTCTCCAGATGAATTGAACAAAACCCCCGAAGATAAACGGGAAGCCTATCAAGCCCCTAAACTAAAAGATTTAGGCAGCGTTTCGGAAATTACCAGAAGTAATGGGAATAATTCGGGCTCTGATTCATCATATTCCTGAAAAAGTTACAAAAAACCCTTTTTTAGACTGAGAAAAAGGCTTTTCAAAGAAACTGAATCCGTACTCCAATAGATCAAATTGAAGTGTTGATTTTGTTGGATGGTTTGGTTATTGAAACATTTCTAACCCCGCAATAGATGGTTTTTGTGGGTAATAATTTTATCGCTTCATTCTGATTGTACTGAAATTTAATTGAGTTCCTGTATTAAAAAGTGTTAGGAGGTTTTTTGTTGCATGTTTTCCCGTAATCAAAGTATTTTATGGACTAAGTTAGAGGAAAAAGTAGTTCTTTTAGACATTGAACGTTCTAGATATTATGAAACTAATACCTTGGGTGCTTTTATCTGGGAAATGCTGGCTAAACCCCATTCAATAACAGAGCTGGTCGAAAAAGTTGTTTCCCGCTTCAGAGTAGATTACGAACAATGTAGGTGTGATATCATGAAATTCCTTGAGGATCTTAATGCAGGTGGGTTGATCAAAACGGAAAATATGTCCCCTGAACAGGAAGGTCTTGCCAAAGCTCAATTAAAATGATTTCTTTTGCCGGAATAATCCGACGTGATGGAAATCACATACCGGAAAGTTGGGTAAGTTCCATTGTCGAGCATTCCCGCAACTGTTCACACCGTATTTTTAATGACCTATCCGCAGTATTCGTCGAATTTAACGATAAATTACCTGAATCTTCGGTTAACGAGCTCGTTAAAAATTCAGAAGAGATTCTTTTAATTGATGCACAGGTTGATAACCCAGAAGAATTCAAAAACGTTATTGGCCTTTGTGATCACCCCGATTCAAAATTAGCAGATGCCTCGCTTGTTGAACTAATCTACAAACAATGCGGCGAGGAATTTGTAAAGAAATTATACGGAAATTTTGCTTTGGCCTTTTGGAATTCAGGTCGTCAAAGACTTTTTTTGGCCTGTGACTTCCTTGGATCAAAACCGATTTTTTACCATGTTTCCCAGTCTGTCTTTGTTTTCGCCACCGAGCTAAAGTTAATTTTTTCCCTGCCCTTCGTTCCAACAACACTTAATGAAATCAAAATCGCTAAATATTTGTGCAACGATGGCTCCGGAGCTGCGGGAACAACGTTTTATGAAGCTATCCGCACCCTCCCGGGTGGTCATACGCTTATCCTGCAGGGGGAACACCTCAAACAATCGCCATATTGGACCGCTGAATTACAACGAACGCCTTTACTGAATTCAGACGAAGGTTACGCAAGCACACTTCGCGAGTTGATTACAAAAGCTGTCACATGCCAACTTCGAGGCGGAAAAACCATTGCGGTTCATCTCAGCGGTGGCCTTGATTCTTCGTCAATAGCATGTATTGCAGCACGACAATTGAAAAAAGAGGGACGACGTTTAATAGCTTTGTGTTCAGTGCTTCCTAAGAAATATAGTGGCCCTGAATCAGATGAACGCAAGTTTATTGAAGCCGTTCTGGCACAAGAGGAAAATATAGATGTTTTCTGGCTGGAACATCCGACCGAAAAAGATCCCTTCGAGTCCCTGACGAGGTGGTTCCAATGCCTTGGACAACCTGCCTACAGCAACGTTACACATATTGAAGGAATTCTGGGAAAAGCCGGTATGGAACTTGGCCTCGACATTGCTCTGAGCGGTTTCGGGGGAGATTTTTTTCCCTCTTCCCCTGGACACAACGCAATTTTTGATATTTTGATCTCTGGAAAATGCCGACTTGCTTTGTCCGAGTTAAAGACGAATTGCCGCAAACAAGGCGTATCCTGGAAAAAACTTTTGAAAGCTGAGATACTTGCCCCAGTATTTTATTGGTTTCGGAACAAATGTTGGCATACAAAAAAAGAAATAAATTGTTTGAACCCCGATTTGAGAAGTCGGATATTCAAACAACAAGGCGCTACTCTGCAATCTTCATTCAACCAATTGTCCAACTTTTCCCCTCATGAATTGATGCGGTTTATTCTTGAACCCGGTCATCTTGAACAATGTATTTCCAGCATAACGCAGGTTTTCGCCAAAGAATTTTCTCAAGAGTTAAAATTTCCTTTACTGGACATCAGAGTGATAGAATTCATGCTTGGAACGCCAGTAGAACAACTCCGAAAAGGCGGTTGGCCACGAAGCATAATGAGACGCGCAATGAAAGGAATTCTTCCCGAGATCATCCGCTTAAGGCAAGACAAAGGCGGCGCATTTGACCCGGCAATAACATCGAGATTCGTCGCTTCCCGAACCTCATTAATAAATTGGGCTGAAGAGTCAAAAGATCGAAGCTGTTGGAAATATGTCGACAGACAACGTTTCCTTGAATCACTTAGCGCCGTCGAAAGAGCCCCCCGCTCAAAATGGGGAAAAGATTTTTTCCTTAACGTCTTACCGGGGGGAATAATAGCCCATTTCATAGACTGGCATGAGCAATCTTTTAAACAGCGGTTATCATGAAATATTACCGTCATCGTCTTTACGGGGTTTTGATTGACAGCATTTTCCCACTGCCTGCCGCCCCAATGGCCACTGAATTTGATATTCCTGCCGATTTAACAGTAAGCTGGAAACCAGAAACAGAGTGGAATCCAACGTTTTGGCGAGCCATCCGTCCCTCTTCCCAACTTGGATGGCCTGACCTGGGAGAAGCTTCTGATGGTTCTTTCTGTATTACCTGGGGCAATGAGCTGAAAGTAGTTATCAGTCCAGAGTATGATCAGGTTTGTATCGTATCGAGGGAAGCGAAGCTGGAATTCGCTCCAACAGTGGTTGTCGGCGCAGTTCTAGGTTACGTTCTCTTTCTCAGGGGCGTCATCTGCCTTCACGGTTCAGTATTGGAACGTGGTGGAAGAGCAATCGGCATATTGGGAAAAAGTGGCGCGGGAAAATCAACAATTGCTGCAAGCCTGTTTCAAAAAGGAGCTACTTTACTGTCTGATGACCTGGTTGTGATTTCTCAGATGGAAGATCGTATATTTGTAGAACCGGGTTGCGCTGGAATGCGCCTGGAATCAACTGCCGTAAAACGGATTTTAGGCGCCGATGCCTGCCTCCCCCAAGTCCCTTATCTCGAAAAACTTCTTTGGGATTTCTCCAAACAACCGAACAAACCTGATAATCGCGTTTGCCTTCAGGCAACTCCACTGGATGAATTGTTGTATATTGTTGAGAAAACCAACCAAAACAACGAAGTCGCCATCGGACCGGCTCTTCCTCCAACAGAGGCTTTGACTCTTATCCTAGAAACATTGTATCCACCAGGGATATTGCCACTTTTGACACAGGAAAAATTGCGTAATTTGAGTAAACTTGCGGCATCAGTTCCTATCCGCCTGGTCCAATACACAAAAACCTGGGATCACCTTTCCCGCCTAGTTGAATTAATTCTGCCATGAAAGATTTAACTCTTGCACCAATTCTGCAGTTCGTTCTTGAAGAACGTTTTTGGGAAAATATCCCACTCCTTGAGGAGATGGCAAAATTTCTTCCCGCTGTTCCATGCGCCGGCATTGAGTTCCCATTAACACAAAACGGGTGTATTGATCTTCAGCAAAGGATCAAAAGCGTTTCAGAAGTTGACAAACTTAAACTATTTTTTAAAAGTAACATTGAAGGACACTTTAAAGATGTTTCCCAATGGACCAGCATTCTGAATTTTTGCGAAAATGAATTACTGAGCGGAAATGTCGACGATATCTGGCTGGAATTGGATAATAAAAAGGCATCTGGTCAGCCTCCCATTTCCGTATTTGTTCGCCTGCCAACAGCACTTTCGCCATCCCAATGTCAAACCACAGTCAATCGGACATTGTGTGGGTTAGGTTCCTGTTTATCTGATTCCCGAAAAGAAATACTCACACAATGCATTGAAGCTTTGCCTCCAACCGCTCGCCTGTGTCATCTCGGTCTCATGCTTGGACGCCCCGGAACGCCTATCCGTTTGATTATCGAAGGTATTCCCTGCGATGAATTCGTTTCTTATCTTAACCGCACCGGATGGCAGGGATCCAAAACCAATGTCCAGCAACAAATTGACGCGCTTTTCACGCACGTAGATCGCATTCGTCTGGCATTGACAATTGGCGATACCTTGATGACCACACTTGGATTGGAATGTTTCGTGGGGCAGCCCTGGAATAATGATCCCCGTTGGAAATGTGTCTTTGACATGTTACAAAAGGAACATTTGTGCACTGAACAACAGCGTTGCAAAGTGCTCGCGTGGCCTGGAGCGCTAACACCTTTTTCGGTAAAAGGAACATGGCCACATTCGCTCATGTTAAGCGCACTCACACGAAGCCCGCAAGAAATCGGATGGATAGACTGTCGCATCAGCCACATTAAAATTACACATTATGATAATGAGCCGCCAGTAGCCAAAGTATATCTGGGGTTTATTGAGGTTTGGGAAAAAACAAAAATAAACACAAATTCTTCAGCAGCTTCCCTTAATACTTTTCGAAGCTCAAACAAGCTCTCTGAGGCAGTTGAAGCTGCTTTGGCGTTTTTGTTGACCTGCCGCGCTCAGAGCGGTTGGTGGCAAGACTATGACGGATTTTCGGAGGGTTTAAGCGATGAATGGGTGACAGCTTATGTTGGCTGTATGTTAACCCAAATCAGGGATTCCCAGGCTGAAAAAGCTGCCCGACGGGCATGGTCATTACTTGCTAATCGCCAGCGTGCTGGATGGGGTTGGAACTATTTACAATCGGGCGATGCCGACAGCACAATCTGGGCATTGCGACTTGCATCCCAACTCGGCGAAATAAATTCAGGGCGCGCAAAAATTTCTCTGGAATTTCTTCGCCGACACATAAATTCTTCCGGGGGAATTTCAACCTACCTTCCTGAAAATCGCGAAGACTGGGGAAACCAGGAGAATATCAACCCAACCTGGTATGATACCCATACTTGCGTTACTGCAGCCGCTGCAAATTTAGTAGCGCTTGGGAAAGAACCAATGAATTATATCAGGAAAAATCAGCAAACTGCTGGTAATTGGGAAAGTTACTGGTGGAAAAGCCCAGTTTATGCAACTGCCCAGGCAGTTGATGCCATTAAATTACATGGAATAGATGCCGACAGAGGCCTGATAAACCGTGCCATCGACTGGATAAGAAATTTTTTTGAATCACCGATCGAAAAACCTGATCCAATCAGCTCACCATTTGATTCGGCACTGGCTCTTTGCATTCTACTTTCTGTACCAGGTAAGCCCTGTTCTCTTACAGAGAAAATCACAAACCAAATACTCGCAAGCCAAAACCTTGATGGTTCATGGAACGGTTCAGCCATTCTTTCTTTCCCAAACGCTCTCAAGCAAACAATAAACGCTTTTGATAATCGACGAACCATTACAACCGCGACAGTTCTTCGCGCGATTCAACTTCTATGCGTTTCCAAAAACAGGAATTGAGGAGAAAAACTATGGAACAGACCACTTTATCAAACTTTCGAAACAGTCTGGTTGAATCCTATGATCAGTTATTTCGTAATGCAAATTATTATTTTGGTGACCGGAGGGAGAAAGGGTTTGCCAATTTGGGGTTATTTCAGCCCGAGACATCCGACCATGAGACCGCCTGTGAGAATTTAATGGAGCGGCTATTAGGACTTATCCGTCAGCAAAAAAATATAGTTCTCGATGTCGGATGCGGATTGGGGGGATCAACCCAATCCATTGCACGACATTTCCCTCCAGAAAAGATACATGGAATCAATATATCAGAGTATCAGCTATCTGAGTGTCGAGTCCGAATTCCCCAGGCAAATTTTTACCTGATGGCCGCTGAGAGTCTTGCATTCCGAAAAAACATGTTTGACACTGTAGTCTCAGTTGAAGCAGCCCCGCATTTCCAAGGACGTTATGATTTTATCAAAGAAGCGTATAGGGTTTTGAAACCAGGCGGTGAATTAGTAGTCGCCGATATGCTCTTCACAGCCCAACCTAAAAAATTCCGAAAGGCATTAGCAAACCAGGAAATATATAAAAATCTTGAAGAATACAGGGCTTTATATGAAAAAAGCGGTTTTTGCGACATTTCCTTCGATGATGTGACAAACGCTTGCTGGAAAGGCTTCACAGAATATACCAAGAGCCGTGCCCTGAAAAATTTGATTACGAAAAAAATCGATGGAGATATTTTCCAGCAACTCCTCAAGTTTGCAAAAAAATTCGAGGAACTTCCAGTACTAGCTTACGTACTTGTCCATTGTTGTAAACCAATGTAAATTCTAAATTCAGATTTCCTTTTGTCGTAAACTTCATTTTCTTCGATTTCTCAGCTTCAAAAGCCGATTCCGTAGAGATTAAAAAGTTTTCAGCCCGAATTTTGTTTTGAGACCAAGTAATCCAAAAGTTAAAGCAGGAATCTCATCCAAACGAGTTCACGTTTTCAGGTTTCGGGAAAATGGTCTCAAGACTATACCTCGGGAATTGGAATTCTGAAATTCAGATTTCCCAACCTCAGTGGTTCAATTTTTTTCGCTTGATAAAGCGTAAGCTTGCTTTGAAATGGATCTTCTGCTTAATTTTTGTGGAAGTTCAGAAATCCTGACCCGTATATGAATTGATCGCTATTTTGCAGTATTGGTGCGGAATTTGAAAATGCACTTTTTCCGGAAAAATTTGCCGACATTTCAAGACTTTCTCGAATAAAAGGTGCCATTTTAAAATACTCCCGCATCAGGAAGTCTGAAGTTGATCTCAGGATAAAATCCAACCGAAAAATTTTTCTAAATCAAAGAAATATCTTGGGGAGCTTCTTTCCGGAAAATGCAAACTTGCGATAACTGGAATTCTGAAATTAGCTAACCAACTTATTTTTTTCGGATACAGTTATATGTATCCCTAACGAATCGGTCGAAAAATACCCTGATTTTCATTTTTTAATGTTCCCACCCGATTTTTCGCCTCGCTTTTACGCATCAGAAGCGGATCATTTTGTACCGAATAAAATGTACCGAGATTATTCGACAGCTTCTAACCCAAGATAACCTACCTGGATTTAACGTTTTGAAAACTCATCCACCGCATGGTCCATTCGTGGCGAAACGCCTGATTCAGCTCATCTGGTGAAAAATGAAAACCTAATCTTGCGCCGATTTCAACAAGGTCTTCAGGTAAGAGTTCATTCTGTCTTAGAGCGACAAGCTCGTGAATAACCGGATCTTCACGAACTTCGCACAGAAAAAAAAGCGCTTCCTGCTTACTCATGAATTTGTGTGAGGATGTTTTTTTTCGTATGGAACCTATCGATCAAATTCACTTCTTTTTGAGAAGAGCTATCGCTTCGATTTCCACTAATAAATCATCACGACACAATCCTGCTTGAATCCCTGTGCTGGCAGGGAGGGGATCAAGATTGAGCCATTGGAAAAATGCGGTACGAATCTCGTTGAAATCTTTGTAAGTTGCATTCATATCAGGTAAATAACATGTGGTGCGAACAATATCGTGCCAAGTAGCCCCTTCGGATTCCAGTAATGTCGTTATATTCCGATAGGTGCGCCAGCATTGCGCCCTGAAATCTCCCTGATGGATAGTAGCCCCTTTTTCGTTGATACTAGCTGTTCCCGAGATCAGAAGCACGCTGTAATCGCCAAGGTCCAGTCTTATGCCACGAGAAAAGGAGGATGGGCGAGAATAGTCAAAAGCTTCGTTCAAAACAGTTGGAGCTTTAATTGCAAATTTCTGAACCCCTTCATATTTCGACTCTGATTTGGACTTTTCTTTGCAAGGAATTATTTTTCCATCGCCAGAGAGAATTTCAAGGGCAATTAATTCACTCTTTTCTGCATCTGACACTGCTACAATTTTAGATACCAGCAATCCTTCTGTTTTTACTTCTGACATTGGCATATTTTCTTCACCCTTCCCAAATCAAATATGGGCCATATTAGCATGCAGAATCAGTTGTGTCAATTATCTGATTTCGAAACCAGCAATTCCGTAAGTATTTTGATCACAACTGCCTGGCTTTATATTCTTGACATCACACTTTTTATTATGATAGATACCCTCGTAATTGCTTTTCCTGTTAATTTGACTTGATCGACCAATTGCTAATGCATTTTTTTCGAATCATTACGGGGCAAATTACCGATCATGCCAACTGATTTCTCCAAAGGATAAATAAAATGACCTCAATAACCTGCAAAACTGACTTGAAAACAAGCCTGAAGTCTAAGTGTTCTCGCTGGGCCCCAAATGACACACTGGCAATTATTTCAGGCAACCGGGAAGCCCCTGAAGGCGCCTTCTGGCTTTGGAATCCTTCGCAAGGGATTCTGGAGCGTCTTTTAATTCCCTACCCTGAAGACGCTTCAACTTTGTTTCAGGTTATCCTAAACCGCCCCCCTCAACAATGGAAACCAGCAACAGTGGAAGGCCAGCAATCACTTTCCCGCTATATGCTGTTCCCCCACACCGCTTTTCAAATCAGTAGTGGGGTAGTGGCAAGCGGTCCTCTCAACGGCATCAATACATATCTTCTTGATATTAAAGCTAAGAAATATTCGGCCATTTGCAGTAATGAATCTTCTCCCTATTGGACATATTCTCCCACACCAGGAATTAACGCAGCCAAAAACAAACTTTATACAACCCGTTGGCTTCAGGAGATAGACAAACAAAGCGCAGAGAAACCGCAACACTCGGACATCATTTGCATAGACCTGAACAGCAAAACCGAGAAGATATGCTTTCCCTCCCCAATTTCCGATAACGTCCATCAGGTTGTTGTAATGCAAGACCAGCGCCATCTGCTTCTGAATGAGTTTCAAACAGGTTTAAACGGCCCAATTCCTGAACTTTCAGCTATTGCCCCTAACAAACACGCTGAAATTCTGAAGCAAATCGGTGTTAAATCGTCCAGACTCGCTCTTGTAGACTTAGAGACAGGGGATTCAACAACCTGGGAATGCCCTTGTCCAGCTCCTGCCCACCTTGTCTTCGACCCTGATGACCCGAATGTTTTCTTCCTGGCCTGTCATAACATGGTTATTGCTTCCGGACAAATGTATCTTTTTGGACCCGGATGTCTGATTAAATTAAGGATCAAAGGCAAAGAGTTTCACGTGGAAGGGCATTACACGCACAGCACCTTCCATCGCCTTAGTACCCATGAAATAGTAACATACCACGGACGAAAAGCAATTGCCGTAACGGTTTTCCCTAACCGATGCGAGATCATCGACACAGAAAGTTTCACTCGATTAGCCCTGATTGACCTCTATCCGATTGCACGAATCGATGCAAATGGACTGGCTCTCCCTGACCACCCAAACGAGTCCGCTTTCAGTGTCTGCGGTGTAAACTCACCCGATCTTCTCGTCCTTAGCGGCTCACAACGAATTTATGTCGTAGACACAAGCGCTAATACTCCTGTCATAGAAACCCTGGTTTACAATACCGACCCCAACTGGGTTGTCCGAGCTCATATGGCGCTTTTAACATAAGATTTATTTCCCCAAAGGATCAAACATATGAGCATAGCCAAATGTAGAACTGACCCCGCAACCGAACTTCGATCCGGGTTTTCACGCTGGAAACAGAATGACACGATAGTAATACCTGCCTACCACCGTAACAATCCGGAAGGAGCATTCTGGGTATGGAAGCCAGCTCTGGGAAAGCTTGAACGACTTGTATTCTCTTACAACAAAGATTACGATACTCTTTTAACTGCCCTTCGAAGTAGTCAACGAAGATGGATGACCCAAAATCCAGTGAAACAGGAATTCCTGGTCCGTCACCTGTTAAGTTCACATTCAGTTCAGTCACTCAGGAAAGGCGCCTTTATCAGCGGGCCACTTAATGGTATCAACACGTATCTATTGGACATTGAAGCTCAAACCTACTCTCCTCTTTGCAAAATCGAAAAGCCGCCGGCCTGGTCATATTCGCCAACCCCGGGGATAGCCCCAACCGGCGATCAAATATTTACAGCGCGATGGCCTTTTTTAAATGAAAGCGACCCGGATGATTCAAAACATTATTCCGAAGTGGTAGGAATAGACCTGAAAACCGGAATTGAAAAGGTTTACGCAAGAACGCCAGTATCTGATAACATTCATCAGTTGGCAGTGTTACCAAATGGGCAACAGGTGCTTCTAAACGAGTTTCTAACGGATCTAAACGGCCCAATGCCAGAGTTTACAGACACCGATAGTCATAAACGATTTGAAACACTGCGCCAAATAGGCGTTCGGCCAAGTCGACTCGTTTTGGTTGATTTGCAAACGGGAGATTATACAGTGTGGACCAGCCCATGGCCGGCCCCGACCCATGTTGTTTTCGACCCCGACGACCCGGCAGTATTCTATCTTGTATGTCACAATATCGCTGTAATATCAGGTAAAATGCATCTTTTTGGTCCCGGCTGTCTCGTTCGCATGCGAATAAAAAACCGGGAGTTTCAGGTGGAAGGTCACTACAGTCATGACACTTTTCATCGTCTCGCAAGCCACGACATTGTCACCTACCATGGCCGAAAAGCAATCGCAATAACCGTTTTCCCCAATCGCTGCGAGATTATTGATGCCGATCGACTGATTTGCCTGACTTCTATAGAATTATATCCCATCGCAAAACTTGAAGAACAAGGTCTAACCTTGCCTGATCTTAACGCCGAATATGCCTTCAGTGTGTGCAGCGTGGGTTCAGACGATGTACTTGTTTTGAATGCTTCAAGGCACATTTATGTCGTAGACTTGCGCCCGAACATTCCTAAAATGGAAACCCTCTTCTACAACGAAACCTCGGAATGGGTTTCCAGAGCACACATAGCTTGGCAGGGATAAAGCGAACCATTATTGGTTGAACCCCTTCTTGGCAAATACTGGACACTACCGATTTTTTATCATGCATCCGAACATATAATACCAATTATTATTTATCCGTAGGTATGCTTAAATCCTCCAAAAAAAGATTTTCCATAAAATCATTGGAAAGCGTTGGACGTTTTTCTGAATATTCAATTTTTTTCGAATAAGGTTGCTTCATCGCCTTTGGCTCCCAACATTGTCGGAAAATTTCTTCAGCAGCCAAGAAGATTGAAACCCACGAACTAATTTTGAATTGGTAGACCCGCTAATTTCTGACCCACCATAAAAGAAAAAAAGACCCATCAAAGAAAATCAGCAACTAAAGAAAAAGCTTGGTCAAAAGAGTTAAATGTTGCCACACGGCAACGTGGGTCAGTATTCCGGCGGTGCC
>JADFXM010000079.1 GCA_015233565.1 Candidatus Rifleibacteriota bacterium | reverse complement strand
TCTGACCACCATTTCCGGAAAATTTTAAAAAAGTGGTCAGTTTCCACCGGAATAGGTGGTCACTTTCAACCGGAACGGGTGGTCAGTTTGTTCCGGATTCGGCGGTCAGTTTCCGCCGGAAAACGCAATTCCTAAATCATCTTTTTTCTGCCAATATTTTCTTCAAAAAATGGGGGTTTATACCAATCCCAAAAAATACGTGCATCACCCCAAGAACATTGATTTGCGCAAAATGAAGTTGGATCGGTATATTTTCCAAGAAAAACACGGAACTTTCATGAAAATAAGGAACCTTTACTGGATGGTTGAAGCATTCATTTCTGTCAGGCCCAACTCCTATTTACACAGACTTGAAGCACGAAATAGGTCGGATGAACGAAATAATTGAAATTGGTATTACACGAAATACGCGATAAAGTAGCATTAGTAGAAAACCGCATGAAAAACTGATTAACAGCGGAAAAGGTGCATGTTTGTCCTGAAATTTTCTAATTTTGTTGCGATTAATCGAAAAAAATAGTATTCTTTTAGGTAATTTGAATTACTTTGAAGGCACCTTCGTCGAGTTGTTATTGGCTTGTTTTTAGTGAAAATTGTTTAATAGAGTTAAGGGGCAGAAGAATTTATGTGTGATTCGTCTTTTCTGTTTTCCCTGGGGTTATCACTTAAAGTTGCCGGTTTAAGCACTTTTATGGTGCTGATTGCGGGAACGTTTTTGGCTTACTTTTTGGCGAGATACGAATTCCCAGGAAAAGGGATTCTGGAAATTGCCATTTTTTTGCCTTTGGTTCTGCCACCGACTGTTACCGGTTATTACCTTGTAGTAGCGTTTGGTCGTAACGGTTTTCTTGGAAAATTAATATATGAATATACTGGACAGACTGTAATTTTTTCATGGTATGGAGCAGTCATAGCTTCTGCTGTGGTGGCATTACCTCTTATGGTACAAACCGCAAGGGCAGCGATTGAATCGGTTGATCAAAACCTGATTCATGTTTCCTATACTCTTGGTCATTCCGAGTTTACGACAGCCCTAAGGGTTGTTCTTCCCCTTGCCAAAAGAGGCATTTTGGCCGGAGTGACACTTGCTTTTGCCCGTGCCATGGGAGAATTCGGAGCGACCCTGATGTTAGCAGGAAATATTCCAGGCAGAACTAACACTCTGCCCCTGGAAATATACTCTCTGACTGCAAGTGGTGAATGGGCCAGGGCGGAATACATGGTTATTTTCTTTACACTTGTTTCCGGATTGGCTATATTTACTGCTCGCCGTCTGGGGAAACCGCAAATTTGATATGTCTTTGAAAATTAAGCTTAAAAAGTCTTTCTCTGAGTTTCAGCTCAATGCAGAATGGGAAATCGGTAAGGAAATCGGGGTTATTTTCGGATATTCCGGAGCCGGAAAATCGCTAACTCTTAGAATGATTGCAGGGCTCCTGAAACCGGACGAAGGCTCCATTTCTGCTCAGGACATGGTATTCTTTGAACATTCCAAAAAAATTAATTTTCCTCCTCAAAAACGTAGAATTGGGTATGTTTTTCAGGACAGTTCTCTTTTTCCGCATTTTTCAGTCGCTGAAAATATTAGATACGGTATGCGAGAAATTAACGGAAAAGCCGGTGAAGACGAAGTGCACCGGTTGGCAGCGGCATTTGAAATCGAGGATCTTTTGGGGAAATTTCCGAAAGAAATTTCCGGGGGACAGAAGCAACGGGTTGCTTTTGCCCGGGCGTTGATCGGCAATCCGGTTGCTCTTTTACTCGATGAGCCGTTTTCCGCTCTTGATAATCCCACACGCAGTAAAATGCGCCATTTTTTGAGAGAAGTTCAAGCCAAATTTCCAATTCCTATTGTTGTTGTTACACATGATGTCTTTGAGGCCTATTCACTTGCCGAAAAGCTTATTGTATATTCCGATGGAAGAGTTGTTCAAACTGGTTCACCTGCTGAAGTTTTTGGAAATCCGGAAAACCTGCAGGTAAAAGCTCTTGTAAATGTGGAAGAACTTTGCCGCTGTTCTATTTTTAAGCACAGAAAATAGTTTTTTGATGTTTGCACTCGCTTGATAAATGGAAATCGGTTAGAATTACCAGGAATTTTTAAAAAACCGACAAAAATTTATGTCCCTGTGAAGGACAAAAATTATTTTAAATGTGGAGGAACATATGAAAATCAGCGCCCGAAACGTACTTAAGGGAAAAGTTCTTGAGATTAAAGAAGGAACTGTCAATGCGGAAGTAACTTTGGAAGTGGCCCCCAATGTGAAAATAGTATCTATGATTACCAAGGAATCCATTCAAAATCTAGGACTGAAGAAGGGAAGCGATGCATTTGCGATTATAAAAGCTTCAAGTGTTATGATGGGAGTGGATCACTGAAATAAACCTGCTTTTTTCCCCTTTAAACAGCTTCCAACCATATTTCTCCAGAGTGAATCCATTCTGGGGTGAGAAAAATCTTTTTTTGAAAAACAAGCATAAAAACTATATTTGGAGACTGATTTTTTGCGGAATTGTGAATTGAGAAAAGTTGCTTCTGATAATGAAATATTTCCATTTAGGAGCAAATTGAACGGAGGTAAGTGAGTGTTTGCGGAATTGATAACTTATTTAAGAAATTCCTGGATCTGGCCGGGAATTTCAGAAGTAGGGCAATTTATTGGAACCCATCTTATCTCCGGAATGCTCCCAGCTTTTTTGATTGCCGGGGGAATCGCAGTATTTCTTGATAAACAGCGAATTACGCGTCTAATGGGAGCAAAAGCAAGTCCATTTGTCTCCTTTCCCGTGGCAGCATTTTCCGGAGCCTTGTTAACGGTTTGTTCCTGTGGTGTGGTCCCGATTTTTTCGGGAATATTGACCAGAGGAGCCGGAATCGGCCCGGCTTTCACTTTTTTGTTTTCAGCCCCAGCAATTAATTTAATTGCTCTAACTTATACTTTTTCATTATTAGGATGGAAAGTAGCATTTGGTAGAGTTGTGTCCGTTCTCTTTTGTGCTTTAGTAATCGGAATATCAATGAGATACATTTTCCGACACCAAGAAGAAGCTATCGATGTGCCAGTGGTGATGATTGAAGATGACAGCGATCGGACTGATTTGCAAACCTTTGTTTTCTTTGCTTTGATGGTTCTGGTAATGCTTACATCAACCGGTTTTTTTGATTCAATCACCGATAAATTATTCCAAAATGCTCTTTCCAGGCCATTTCCAAAATTGATTCTCTTGCTTTTTGAGTCTTTGATTGTTATTTCCGTTTTGAAAAAATGGTTTCATCCTGAAGAGGTCAGGCAATGGTTGGAAAAGTCCTGGAGCCTTTTCAACATGATATTTCCTAAAGTACTGTTTGGAATTTTTGTGTCAGGGCTTCTAGCTGCTGTTTTTCCTATGTCCAGGTTCATGTCGTGGTTTGATAACAATACCATCGTGGCGAATCTGCTTATTTCCACAATAGGGGCAATAAGTTACTTCGGAACTATCGTCGGAGTAAATGTTACTTCCACTATGATCCATTTCGGGATGAACATGGGTCCCGCAATGGCTTTTCTGCTCTCGGGGCCATCAGTAAGTTTACCGGAAATATTTGCATTGATCCCCATTATGGGACGAGATAAAGCCATAATCTACCTGTTAATAGTTATCCTAACTACGTCCATCAGCGGTTTGGTATTTGGAATGTTTTATTAACTGCAGATTGAGATTCGACAATCTTTCAGCACCAATTCCAGACAGAACAGTACAAGAACATTAAAATAGAGGTTCTTGCAAAATTAGCAAATTCAAATTTGCGAAAAATATCACAATAATCATCAAGCCTGAATTTCTTTTTGCCAGATGTGCAAGTTTTAAACAATATTGCAAGAAGCTCAAAGAGATAACAAAAAATGCCGGTACCAAGTTCGGCGTGGAAGTTCTAATTTTTTCTGGTAAATGCTGGGAACTCAGTGGGAATTCAGGAAAATTCAAGATACCTTCTAAGGCATGCTTTTTGAAGAGCTTTTGAAGGTGCTCCCTTCGCTCCACCGTTTTCAAATTCAATATCAATTACTAGCCTTGGAGTCCGTAAAGGGGTGTTTATCAGCAGATATTTTCCCTCTTTGGGATCATTGGCAATTTTTACATACAATTTTTTTTGCAAAACTAAAATTATTTTTTCTATTATCTCTTGAGTATACCCCGTTCTTTCCGGGAGGGCTGAACGTGAAAGGAAAATTCTTCTTTCGTTTTCTTTTTTATCTTCAAAATCCAACTCGATCAGTTTTTTGAAAATTGGCCAGGCTTCAGGCCCAATTTCAGAATTTAATTGCGCAGGCAGGCCCGAATACTCAACCCATTTCGGAAATTTAACGCACATTTTTGGGCCTTCTTCCGAAAGAATTTCTGAATCTGAGAGGTTTGCACTTTTTCCTTTGAGGAAATCTTTAATATCATCGTTGTATATTCGCCAATCTCCACCGACTTTTACTCCGGGGAAATGTTTAGCTCGAAGCCATCTTCTCAGGACTTCGGGATTGATCTTCAGAATTTTGGAAGCTTCTTTAATTGTTAATAGAGAATTTTTTTCGTTCATGATAAATTATGTTATTCAATTGAGGGAAAGTTGTCAATTTCTTTTGCTGGAAAATAAATGGCACGCAAAATCGTATTGGTTGATGACGAACTAAAACTTTTGAGGGCTCTGAAAAGAGCTCTTGAAACTGAGGGTTACGAAGTTTTTGACTTTTCGGTTTCCTCTGATGCTCTCAAATTCATTATTGAGCGTGAACCTGATCTGGTGGTTTCCGACATCAAAATGCCGGGCCTCTCAGGATTGGACTTGCTTGAAAAAATTTCCAATGCCAATTCCCGCATTCCATGTATTTTAATGACAGCTTATTCGTCTATCGAAACCGCAGTTGCTTCTATGAAACTTGGAGCCAGAGACTATTTACTTAAACCTTTCGAATTGAAGGAGTTTAAAAATTCTGTGGAGCGAGTGCTCTCCCAGGAAATAACCCCTGATTTGCCTCCTGGTGAACCGGAATTGCTGGGCAATTCCCCAGCCATGCTTAAAATCATGGAAATTATTGGAAAGGTTGCTGAAACAGAAAGTACAGTTCTTCTTCGCGGCGAAAGTGGTACAGGAAAAGAACTGGTTGCAAAAGTCCTCCACAGAAATTCACCACGAAGTCAAAATGCGTTTCTGGCGGTTAATTGCAGTTCTTTACCGGAATCTCTTTTTGAGAGCGAAATGTTTGGACATGTCAAGGGCTCTTTTACGGGAGCTATTGTTGATAAACAAGGGATATTTCGCGAAGCCGATGGCGGTACTCTTTTCCTGGATGAAATAGGAGATCTCGCTTCTCAAAATCAAGCAAAACTCTTAAGAGTCCTCCAAGATGGATCTGTGAAAAGGGTGGGGGAAAATCGACAATTTAAGACTGATGTTCGGGTTATAGCTGCTACAAATCGCGACCTTCTGGCAGATGTTAAAAGCGGTAGGTTCAGAGAAGACTTGCTATATAGGCTTAACGTTGTCGAAATTTGTCTTCCTCCTCTTCGTGAACGTTTGGAAGATTTTCCCATCCTGACTGGATTTTTTCTTGCAAAGTTTGCAAAAAAACATCATCGCCCGGAAATGAAGATTTCTCCTGACTTGATCCGGCATCTTCAGTCCTATTCATGGCCGGGGAATATCAGAGAGCTGGAAAACCTGATTGAAAGAGCTGTGATCTTGAAACGTGGAGAATTTCTTTCCCCTATGGAAATCCCTCTTAATACTATTGAAGATAATTTCGAAGCAAACTTACCTCTCGATCTTCCACTCGGTGATGCTCTCGGAAAGATAGAGGCGGAATTGATTGTAAAAACTCTAAAGAGCGTCCAATGGAATTTCTCACGGGGTGCTGAAAAAATGGGAATAACCCGCCAAAACCTTCATTATAAGCTCAAGAAGTATGGAATAAAAAAGGATCTATTTTAAGTGGGGTTTCGCACATTTTCTCATGTGCAATCAATTGCAGAAAAATGAAACCACACAAAAAATGCTTCCCCTGTAAATTTTCTCTCAAGTTTTTTTTCATTGTTCAGTTTCTTTTTTTTATTTTTAATTCCCCTTTGAAAGCTCAGATAATAGCTTCGTTTTCCCTTACTGACGACGGAGTTAAAGTTGAATTTTCTTACCCTGTTTCACTTGATGGTATTAGGGTTCCTCTAAACGAATCCTTACTCTGGGGACAGGGAAAAATAGGACGTTCCTTTATCGCTATGTCTAAACATGATTCAGAAATTGGAGTATGGGATGGTTACTCCCCTTATATTCATTCGAAATTGTTTGAGGATTCGTGTTCCGAAATAAACATTATTCCTCTACTATCTGATGATGGAGTTGCCTCTGGTACAAATAAGTGGATTTTTGAAGGTGAACCAGCTGAAAAAAGGAAGATTGAAAAAGCGATTAATTTTTTTGCAGAAAATATTTTGAAAAGGCAAAACGAGAACAAATGTTTTTCTTGTCATGAGATCATTCCATTAGGCATTTTGTGTACTTCAGCAAATGATTTTGGATATAAAATTCCGCTTCCCATTTTGATGGAAATTTGCAAAAGTATTGTTTCGTTTCAGACAGAAGATGGCTCTTTTTCTTTTAATTCGTCCTGGAAATATGATAAAACTGCAGCTTCTTTGGCCGGAAGCGCTTTTCTTGCCTGGAATTGCCGGTGGAACGAAAAACTCAGAGGCTCTTTGTTTAAAGCTGCAAGATATTTAGTTTCTCAACAGAATTCTGATGGCCACCTTGAGACTGAGTTTTCTTTCCCTCCACTTTTTTGGGGGTCGATTTTTTCGACCTGGTTGGGCTGGGAAGTCTTTTCTTTGGCTGAACGATATTACTTTGGTTTTACGATGACTGAGCTTAATGAATTTCAACGCCCCCGAATTTTAGCGGAAAAATTCGTTTTCGAAAAAATCCCGCCACTTTTTGAAAAACTCGATGAAACTTCACTAAGCATTCCCGAAACCGGGCTGGTTTCTGAAGCTTCAAGAGTCCGAATCATCTCCTTGTGCCTTTCCAAATTGAATGATCTTTCATTTCCTCACGACTTGCCAATAATTGCTCTTCTTTCAAAAAAAGTAATTAGATTAGGAGGAAGTTTGAGGAAACAAGATTTTTCCAGTTTCGAATTTTTGGAGAACCCAGATTTTTTTGTTGAAAACCTTTGGATTACATTACTTCAGGTTATCCAAAAGACCCAACCACAGCGGTAAATTTTTCAGACAACTTCAACATTTGAATTGTTTACTTAAGAGGCACAATTTCTGCGGAAAAATTACAACAATTATGGGTTTGTGATTCGAAGCAGTTTTTCAATGTTAATGGTGCTGTTTGATTAGCATTATTTCTGAGCAATCAAAGAAAATGAAGTTTACGACAACAGGAATTCTGAATATACTGAAGGTTCGTCAGGTCGTGAATAATAATGATATTCAAACTAAAGCATCGTGGAGGTGCGCGTGGAGATTCAAATCCATAATTGCTGGAAAAATAACGAGTATGGTTAACAATTTTCCACCTTTGCCGATAAATATACGGATTTGCCAATCCCATTCAATTTGTGGGAATGGTGGTAGTGGTTAAGCGGATGTAGTCTTTCGACAAGGATTCTTGCAAATTGAATGGAAATCATGTTAGTTCCAGGAAGGGCTTAAAGGCTGCAATGTCAAAAAAAAGCCGATTTTGCTTTCTTCTGTTAATAATAGCCCTAACCGGAATATTTCCAGGAAAATTTGCCCTCTTCGCAGATGTTCGTGATCCTTCGGTTCCGCCAGACATTTTGAGAGATTTCGAACATTTAAGGGTTTTGTACCAAAATAACCCCAGAGATATTCCCACTATCAACGCCCTTGGAATTCTGTATGCAAAGGTCCAGCAAACAGATCAAGCAATACTCCTTTGGAAAATGGGACTAAATATTGATCCAACCTATGTACATTTTTACAACAATATTGGATCGGCCTTGAAAGCGCAGAAAAAATATTCTGAGGCCAGGCAGGTTTATTATCAAGGTCTCAAACTGGCTCCATCTTATTGGATATATTACAATCTGGGAATCCTTGATTGGGAATTAGGCCAATGGGGCGAGGCTGCAAGAAATTTTGAAGCATGTGTGAAACTTAATCCTGGGTTTGAGCCCGCAAAGATTAAGCTGCGGGAAATGGGCTTTCCTGTCCCTGAAAGTGTTTCACCTCCGCCAGGAAGACTAGGAGAAAATCTCAACCTTGCGCTTGAGCCAAAACCTCCTGTGTCAATTGCAGGGTTGGTTGACAATCTGCCAGAGTCGCAATCTGTCGCTCCGGCGGAAGAGGAGGATGATCCTTCGCAACCTGCAATAGAAGAACCTGATCCGGAAAGTGAAAGACCAGGGCCTCATGGAACCTCAGGTTCAGATTCAAGAAAAATTCCTACCGAAAGAGTTCTTCCTCCTTCTTACGCCACAATTGATTCAATCGCGGAATCAGCAAGAAAGTCTATAAAACCTTCAGAGCCGAAAGTCGTTGCTCTGACTTTCGATGATGGACCACATCCAACCCTTACTCCCCAGCTATTGGATTTTTTGAAAAAGGAAAACGTTGCCGCTACTTTCTTTGTAATCGGATCAAGAGCTGAGGTCTACCCTGACATGCTTATTCGAATGGTTGCCGAGCGCCATGAAATTGGAAATCACGGATGGACACATCGTTCCTTGGTTAATCTTGGAAGCTCCAAAGCTTCCGCAGAACTGGAAAAAACAGCTCAGCTTGTCGGAGCGTTAACCGGGAAAATGCCTTCTCTTGTAAGGCCGCCATTCGGTCATACAAATTCAAGTATAGAAAACATGATCCACAAAAATGGCTGGCACCAGATAATGTGGGACGCCGACAGCCGGGATTGGCAGAATGGCAGTACCTCCCAAATTATCAGAAGAGTTATGAAAGATCTGAAACCTCGTGGAATCATTCTCTTTCATGATATTCATCCAGGAGCATTGCGTGCACTTCCCATCCTTATTCCCGCTTTGAAAAAAGCAGGCTTCAGGTTTGTAACTGTTTCCGAACTTATCGGAATTATGCAAGCAGCGAGTTAATTTATGTGGATTGCTCTTTTAGACTTTTGTATTTTCATGCTTCTTTTTGGTTTTTTTCTTTTTGGATTGAGGGAATGGGATCGACTATTGATTGATCCGGATGGTGAGCCGATCCATCCTGAAAAAAATCCAAAACACAAGAATACTCGCGTGCTTTGGATGCTAATCATCGGGTTGGGAATCCTTTCCTTGATTTCCGTACTCAAGGATTTTTTTGATTAATACACATTAAAGCTGTTTTCTAATACTTCAGGCAAGATGTGAAAAAATCAAAAATTTTGGGGAAAAATGTGTGTTGTTTTCTCGAAAAATCCACTCGCTATTGATGCGTCTTTTTGAAGGGAAATCGAAGTTTCTTAACAAAGAGAATTTGGAAATTTTGTAAAAATCTCACTTTTTTAAATTATTTTTTTACTGGAACTTGTCGATTAGTGATACGGGAAAGTGTAATTTCTTTTCCAAAAACGAATTTTCAAACAAATTGAATGGGTTTTGCCAGCGAGCGGAAAAGGAGCTTGCCATGAAGAAAAAGATTGCACTAATTGCCCTGGGTATCATTCTATCAGCCAAACCAAATTTCGCGGGAAATTTCATTGATGATAAAACTACTGATGGTCTAAGTCAAGCCGGTTTTAGTGATACCTTCATTTCCAAAATCAGGAATAGTCGAACCAAATCATATAGCAGCTCATTTGACGCTGCCAATTTATCGGGAGCAAGCCCCAGCAAGCCCTCAAGCGGAAAACCTGCTGTAGGAAAGTCATCTGCTAGTGGACCTCCAACAGTTGAGCCACCATCAGGACCACCGGCTGGGGCCCCTCCTTCAGCTGAGCCGCCCTCAGGGCCACCAGCAGGAGCACCTCCTTCAGCTGAGCCACCGTCAATGCCGCCGTCAGGACCGCCTACTGGGGGCTCTCCCTCTGCTGAGCCGCCGTCGGCACCGCCTTCGGACGTTTCGGCACCTCCGGATTCAGCATCGGCATCATTGCCTCCAATGCCAGCTGCAACCCCTTCGACTCCGAAAGCATCGAAAAAAGAAGTAGGCAGTGAAAGTTCCTCTTCTAAAAAGGCTTCCACAAAATCATCGCACTCCAAAAAAGGAAAAGGGAAAAAATCCAAGAAATCCAAGAAGAAGAAGACTTCTGCTCCAGTTGTACAAAGTTTTACAGAGGATTCAGGCCAAACTCCAGTAATTCCTCCTATTTCCGGCTCGACTTTGCCCCCGTTGCCTTTCGCGCAGGGAAATTCAGCTGGCCAGGAGATTTATTCCCAGGAACCTCTGCTTTCTCCGGTTAATGGTATGCCACCGCTGCCTTTGCCCTCAAGAACCAGCATTCCTCCATTGGGAAGAGATTCTATATTGAATGATCCATTTGATGAAGCTTTCAGCAGAGTGTTAGCATGTTCTTTCAGTGGTTTGACAGGTTTAAATCAGACAGTTTCCGCTGATGTCAGCCGTGAAGGGACCTTCAAAATGGGATTCCATTCAAACTGGTTCACCCTTGACCGAGTGTACAACAGAGTCTTGGCTGCCGGCGAAAGTGGTGAAATTTTTGAAATTCCTCTCTTTTTCAACTATGCAGTAACAAACGACCTGGAATTTGCTTTTATGCTGCCAATCGAGAATTACACTTTAAAAACACGAATCTTAACAAAAACCGATTTTCAATCTTCCGGAGTTGGGGATACCAAATTCATGTTCAAATACCGGGTTTTCGATAACCCGCAATACATGATGAGGGGAGCGTTTGGACTTGGGTTCAAATTCCCCACTGGAAGCTCAGACAAATCTCTTGGCACAGGAGCGACGGATTTCGAAGTTTTTACCGCTTTCAGCAAGAATTTCGAAAATATTATTGCTCACCTGAATCTGGGATACATTAAGACCGGTGATCCGAACAACGCCATGTATCCTAATGGATTGGCTGATATTTTCTACTACAATCTGGGAATTGAATACCCCCATACTAACAACGTAACGGTAATTGCAGAAGTAAACGGTCAAGACTGGGGCGGTGAGGGCTTGAAAGTCGATGTGACTCCAAGTCTAAGATACACTCCCACCGAGAATTTCTCGTTTGACATCGGAGTTCCGGTTTCCATCACAAACGATCAGCGATATGGTTACAACTACCGTCTGACATTTGGAGTAACATCCTTCTTTAGGTAAGTACTAAGATTTCTTCTAAATATTCTGGGGCGCAGTCTTTTTGCGAAGTTCAAGCATAAGATCTGCGCCCCAGTCTTTTTTGTCTCTCTACTGTTCCATATTAACTTCTCTCCAAGTCGTTCAAAGCTCAGATACCCTGCTGCGTATTTGAATTGATCTGAAATTCAGAGTTTCCAACCGGAAATGCATCTAGCACTTTTCAAGGAAAAAAGTGTTTATTTGTGCTGAAAATTCTTCAAAATTGTGCCAAATGAGTTCCTTCAAAATCAGGTAGTCTGAGATTATGGCCCTGCAATCTCATGTCATCTTACGAACTGAACACGATTTAAGTGGGGTTGGTATTATTTTCTACTTTCACGTTATTTAGACCGAAGTTCCCGAGTGAAAAAGCCCTCTTGTTATGACCTGAAGCCAAAAAGAAGCCTTTTTTGCCTGCTTTTTCTGTCCATGTAAATTTGACGCCTGAAAATAGCATTTGAAGATGGTTTCAAGGGTTTTCCTACTGTCCAGTAAAAACCGTCTGAAAAATGCCTTAAATTCGTTTACAGATCAGGATTTCAATAGATTTTGCGTCCGGAACTTCGGTTTAGAGAATGCGGTGCCAGTTAGTTCGCTGTTAAATGGAATTGCCTTCTTTTTTTATCCGATTCCCTCAAATAGAATTGTACTTAAATATCTTTCGCCAGCATCGGGAAATACGGTAACGATGGTTTTTCCAGCATTTTCAGGCTTCTGGGCTACTCGATAAGCTGCAACCATGGCTGCACCACTTGAAATTCCACAGGTGATTCCTTCCTCGCGATGCAGACGTCGGGCAAATTCGATTGCTTCATCGTTAGCAACGGTTTCTATTTCATCAATCAGGTTCATGTCAAGAATATCGGGCTTAAATCCAGCTCCGATTCCTTGAATCTTGTGTGGCCCGGGTTGGGGTTCCTTCCCGTTTCGAATGGCAGTCAAAACTGCAGACTGTGTCGGCTCCACTGCGATTGTTTTGATCGCCTTTTTTTTAGATTGTTTGAAAAAACGACTTACTCCGGTAATTGTACCCCCGGTTCCAACACCGGCTACGAAGATGTCCATCGATCCTTCAGTATCGTTCCATATTTCGGGGCCGGTTGTTTTGAAATGGATATCCGGATTGGCTGGATTCTTGAATTGTTGCGGCATGAAATGTTTTTTGGGATCGGAGGCAATTATCTCTTCAGCCTTTGCGATTGCCCCCTTCATTCCCTTTGCTCCTTCAGTAAGAACAAGCTTTGCTCCAAATGCCGCTAACATCTTGCGTCGCTCAATTGACATTGTATCTGGCATAGTCAAAATCAAAGGATAGCCACGAGTTGCGCAAACGAAAGCCAGAGCAATTCCCGTATTCCCGCTGGTCGGCTCTACCACTGTCACATCGCAAGAACCAGGAACAAGATATTTCTCGCGCTCAGCGGCCCAGATCATGGCAGAACCAATTCTGCATTTAACGGAGTATGCTGGGTTTCTGCCCTCGATTTTAGCAATCACTGTCCCCGGCGAACCGCGAGTAATATGATTTATTCGCACTAATGGAGTATTCCCAATGCTTAATGTGTTGTCCTCATAAATTTTTTTCATTTTTTCCTCCCATTTCATTTTTGATTTTTATTAAACCCAAATTTTTGCCAAATCAGCTTCAGATCAAGATAGCGACTGGTCTTTAGTTAAAACGGAGCACTACCGGACAATCAAAACGATAAATCAACTTTTTCCATAAAAGCCAGCCTAAATTCATTCCGGTTTGCCCATCACGGTCATTGCGACATCTTCACCCCGGAATAACCTAACGAGACTGTCGAAAAATACCCTATTTTTCATGCTTTTATGTACCGATTCAAATTTTCGCCTCGCTTTTTAGCATCAACAGTGAGCCACTTTGTGCCGAACAAAATGTACCGAGATTTTTCGAGAGTCTCTAACGCGTAAGCATGAGTTGCCCCCGAGGTTTGCTTGGAACATCGAATGAGGCCAAAACTGTTTTTGTATCGGGGTCGTATACTTCGATATGCACTTTCTCCACGAGTCCTCCTGTTGAATCACTCGAGGTGTCAAACATGAGCGAGCTGAATGCCGTATAACACCGAGCAGCCGAATCGGCCGATGTCAGAACCAATTGCTGGTAATTCGGATATGACAAAGCGGCGTTCTTAACGAGTCTCACGGATTCGCATGTTTGTTTATCAAACATAACAACCGTGGGAGAAGAAGTTTGAGGAACATTTGTCATTATCACTTGAAGATCCTGATTAGTTTCATTTAATGTAAGACCGAGGGGAACAGAAGCACCCCAGCCTGGAATTGTAAGTGATGCCAAAATGTTGGCTGTTTCGGGATTAAACACAAACACTTCAGCGCCTGCTGGGGGAACTGTTGAAAACAGAAGCGTATCGAAGCTCGCCACATTGCGCAAAGTCATACCCTTGGCAGCGAGAACCAATCGCTGAAAATTCGGGAACGACATCGCAGAACTTTTTGAGAGAAGGAACTGTTCTTCAGTGGAACCATCGGTCATCTGGACTGACGTAACAAAATTGCTGGGAACATTGGAAACGATGACTTGTACGTTTTGATTCAAGCCATCCAATCTAGTTTCAAGGGGAACAGGAGTGAATTCTGAAACGCTGGTACCGGTTCCAATACCGGTAGAAGTGTTTGTGGAAAAGGCAGTTGCGGTGGCGGTGTTCGTAATTGTATTTGTTGCCGTTGTATTGCAGATACTTTGGCTGACAACCATAAAAGCATCCGTGGCGATGGTTGGAGAATTAAGGTCTAACCCCGATATCAAGGACATGGCTTGTGAAGCCAAGCCTGGTTGGATTTTCTCAAACACTGAGGGGGTTATTATGATTCGCTCTAAGATGGTTGCAATGACATCAATTGTGGAATGACCATTGGTTGGTACAACCAGGAGCGTGTTCGGGAGATTAAGGCTGAGATCTGCCGCCCCATGGAAATCAACATGACCAGCTATGTTACCCCCATCAATGTGGATCGATCCAATCGCGGTATGGATTGGAACATTGTAGAATGTCGCACTGGCTGTACCATCGATTACGGGTACTACCTGGAGTAGGATCGTCGTTGGACTTGCTGCGTCACCAGGATTAAGGAGAGTAATTTGAAAAGTTGCAGTTGCCCAACTTGTCCCAACTCCAGCTCGGGTCTCTGGAGAAATCCTCAGAGACTTAGTTGGGGCTGGTTGCGAGTTTGAAAGAATGATCTGGAATTGAACAGAACTTGTCTTTTCAGAGACTGAGGTTGGACTTGAAGTAAGTCGTGAATAGTCATCTGGGTTAGGGGGCGAATCGCTGGAGTTCCACAAACAACCTGGAACCAGGGTAAGTATGATAAAGCCTACGATTAACACCGAAAATGCAACTAACTTCTTCACACACATAGGATCCTCCAAAAAAGCATGGGACGCCGAATTCGCTTCTTTCCGAGAAAATTAGCAGATTCAATTTCAAAAGTCAATAATTTTTCGAAAATTGTCCCCAACCCACCCTCCCCAAAAGACTGTGAAAGAGGGAGTTTTAGCGCGCATTTTTTTTGAAATGGTATCGTTACCCGCAAGGCGTTTCCAAAATACCATTCTAAAAAACTGCCAAAAATGACTGCTGTACAACAAGGTTAGAGGTGGAAAGCATGACACTCGCCCCGCGCAAGATCGAAATTTACACACTGGCTGATTATGTAACGGTATTTGTGGAACGTTTTACTAATTTGCATTGCGAACAACACGAAAACCGTAGGTGGTTCCAGCCGCCCAGCACCACCAATACCTATATCCCGCGCTTAAAATAGAATCGTAGCCGCGATATCCAGAATATATCATGTAACCTAATATAGTCCCACCATCATTAGTATCTTGGCCAGAGATCCAACTGGATCCCCGTACTACACGATATGTGCCGGTTGCAGGCCCAGTAGGATCAGTCGAAGGGGACACCGAGTAATAATTTGGGTCATACCAATCCCAACACCAATTGCAAACATTTCCTGCCATATCATACAAGCCAAAATTGTTGGGCTTTCTTGTTCCAACGTCGCATGTGTGTGCTGGAGAACTCCCATTAACCCAAGCAAATGCAAGGTCTAAAGTTTCTCCCCAAAAATAAAGGGAAAAGGTCCCTGCCCGACATGCATATTCCCATTCCGCTTCTGTAGGCAGGCGGTAACCGTTTTTGGTAAAATCACAAATAGCGGATCCACTTGCGTCGTATGTGAAACACCGGTTAAGTCCTGTTTGATCGCTCAGCCAGTTGCAAAAATTAACTGCGTCATTAAATGTCGCGGCATCAACTGGTCTGTTTGGGTAGGTTGGATAATATTGTGGCCACCAGGTGGGATCAGTCGAGAAAGCTTGCATAAATTGGGCTTGTGTAACTTCATACATTCCCATGTAAAAGGGTCTGGAAATTGTGACATTATGAACCGGAATAGCATTACCACCGATATCCGAAGATCCCATCGCGAAGGTTCCTGAGGGGATTTTTACCAGCAGAAGATCTAATGTGGCGCTAAGTGGCACTTTCAACACTCCTGTAAGGTCCGGCAATGCTTCTCCAGGTAAGTAAACAACGCTGCCTGTGGCTAACGGGTAAATTTCCAAGGCACGTTGAAGGACTAGCGATGGGCTTGAAAGACGGCCTACTTGTACCCAGGCCATTGCAAAAGCCACATCACTTGTGTCTACTACTCCATCGTTGTTTAAATCATCAGCCACCGTTGAAGGAATCGTCGCTATAGTAGTAGAACAGCCAGGGAAGATTTCCAGAGTTCGGGCTTGTATCAAAGATGGGTCTGATGATCTGCTGGTTTGAATCCAGGCTAATAGCATCGCTAAATCGTTTGTATTGACCACTTGATTGTCATCAACATCCATTCTACAGCGAAAGCCTGAGTAACTGGCGTGAATCTTTGGCTGAGTCGCAGCGGAACTTTGACAAGCGTTGTAAATTTCGACTTTTGCTCCTTCAGGAAGCGGGTTTGAAAACCGCAAAGTTGAAAATGTGGCGATTGTGAAAATGTCCATGTTATTATATTCCAAAGTCAGACCCTTGAAGGGGTTGGTAGCTTTGGAAAGTTTCTTTTCGACACCTTTGTCTGTCATTACAATTGCAGTAGTCATATAATCAGGAGAGACATTCGATATTCGAATCTGCATTCCGACTGAGTCCAGACGACTGTATGAACGCCCGAAGTCAATTGTGGTCCGGGAAGCTGAAAACATTGGGGTCTGGTTTTCTGTAGATTGGGTAACAATGCCGGTTTCATTGTCTACTCTGTTGCAACCTGAAATATAAAACACTGCAAGCAGAGTAGCGCCAAATAAAAATAAAGTAATGAGTGTCATTTTTTTCATATATATCTCCTGCTTATTTATTGACAATTGCCCTCACCTCGGCCCTTTCCTTCAAATGGTTTGGGCAGAGGGGCTGTCTCGAAGTAACATTTGGGTGAGAGAGTTATCATAATTAGTTTGCATTCCGAGCGACACGAAAACCGTAGGAGCCTCCACTCGGGTTTGTAGGCACATCGTATGTGCGGTATCCAGCCCGCAGGTTGGGAGCTAAACTGCCCCAGCTTCCTCCACGCAATATACGGTTTGTACCAGTTGCCGGCCCAGTTGGGTCAGTCGAAGGAGAGACTGAGTAATAATTAGAGTCATACCAGTCCCAACACCATTCCCAAACAAGGCCGCTCATATCGTATAGGCCAAAATTGTTGGGGTTCCTTGTTCCGACAGGGTGTGTATAGCCGGGCCAGTTTCCGCTATACCATGCAAAGGCGCTGTCGAAAGCATCTCCCCAATAATATTCGGAAAAACTCCCTGCCCGGCACGCGTATTCCCATTCTGCTTCGGTGGGCAGGCGATATCCGTTTGCAGTAAAATCACAAATTGCCGATCCACTTGCGTCATAAGTAAAACAACGGTTAAGTCCTGTATAATCACTAAGCCAGTTGCAAAAATTTACTGCGTCAAAATATGCAGCCTTATCAACAGGTCTGTTTGAATCTCCTGGGAAAGCTGTAGGGTCTGTATTTAGAGCCTGCATGAACTGAGCTTGCGTGACATCATACATTCCAATATAAAATGGTTTGGAAATTGTAACATTATGAACAGGAATCGCATCGCCAGCGATATTTGCGTTTCCCATTGCAAATGTTCCTGAGGGAATTTTAACCATCAACAAATCTAATGTGGCGCTGAGTGACACTTTTAACACCCCCGTCAGGTATGGCAATGCTTCATCCGGGAAGTGAACAAGAGTGCCTGTGGCTAACGGGTAAATTTCTAACGCACGTTGAAGAACCAGCGACGGGCTTGAAAGGCGTCCTATTTGTACCCAGGCCATGGCTAAAGCAACATCACTGGTGTCGACGATTCCATCGTTGTTTAAATCGTCGGCAAGTGCAGCAGGAATCGTTGCAACGGTGGTGGTACAACCAGGAAAGATTTCCAGAGTTCGGGCTTGTATCAAAGATGGGTTTGCTGATCTACTTGTTTGAATCCAGGCTAATAGCATCGCTAAATCATTTGTATTGACTACTTGATTGTCGTCAACATCCATTCTTCTACGAAAACCTGAATAACTAGCGCGAATCTTTGGTTGGACTTGAGAGAGGCTTGAGCAAGCATTGTAAATTTCGACTTTTGCTCCTTCGGGAAGCGGGTTTGAAAAACGCAAAGCCGAAAATGTTGCAATGGTGAAAATGTCAATGTTATTGTACCCCAAAGTCAGGCCATTGAAAGGATTCGTAGCCTTGGCAAGCGTTTTCTCAACACCTTTATCTGTCATTACGACGGCGGTCGTCAAATAATCAGGAGCGACATTCGATATCCTGATTTGTATTCCTACTGAGTCAAGGCTGCTGTATGACCGGTTAAAGGCAACTGTGCTACGGGAAGCTGAAAACACAGGAACCGGACTTTCTGAAGATTGGGTTACAACACCAGTTTCATTGTCAACGCGATTGCAACCCGAAATGTAAAATACTGTGAGCAGAATTGCGCTAAACAAAAACAAGGTAATGAGCGTCATTTTTTTCATATATTTCTCCTGCTTATTTTCTAACAATCATGGTATTGATACAGCAGCAAGTGAGACATTGTTATCTGTGTCGATCACTTGAATCTGAGCGCCGCTGGGAAGTGGGGCTGAGAACTGGATTGAGTTAAACGTTCGGAGAGTTCTTGGTGTCAAATCGTCGACACAAAGTGCGAGTTGCGAAAATGCCGGAAATGAAAGCGCGGGGCTTTTTACAAACGGAATTTCCTCCAGATTTTGATTGTCTCTAAACCATGCGGTCACGTTGTAATCTGAGGGAACTCCTGTAATGATTAATTTCCCGTTTTGGGTCAGACCTGTTACAGTGGTCGACAGATTAACAATTGTTCTACTGGTGCTGCCAATCATTGTTGAGCCAAGAATTGACTGTGAGTCGGGGTCATAAACTTCAACGAGCGCACCTGCAGGCAACGCGTTGAGAAACTCCAATGAATTGAGAGCTCTAAATACAATCGGATTCATTCCGGAATAAGTCAAAGTCATTTTCTGGAAATTTGGATAAGAAAGGGCCGAACTTTTTGAAAAAGCCACAGGTTCGCATGTTGTACTATTAATAAAAGAAGCGTTTGGAGTAAAATTATAGGGAACTCCGGTTATTACAAGTTGAATGCTCTGATTCAACCCAGTAAGGCTTCGGCCAAGGGAGTAGTCCTGGGCTGTGCCTCCTGGAATTATAGCAGTAGCAAGAACTGTTCCCTGATCTGTATTTACAACATCGATCCGAGCGCCGGGCGGCAAAGTATTTGTAATCGGGATACTGCTGAACGCTTGTATTGATCTGAGAGAATTATCATTAGGCGCTAGGACTATCCGTTGATAATTCGGAAACGAAAGAGATGGGCTTTCATCCAGCAAAAAAGTCTGACTTGCAGTCGAATCTATGAGTTGAGCTTCAATAGTAAAATTGGATGGAACATTAGTAATAACAATTTGTGTATTTTGGGTCAACCCTGAGAGGGTTTGTCCAAGAGAGATATTCGATACAAGCGGTGCGTGTGGCGTTGCCATGACCTGATTTGAAATGCCAGATTCGCCTGCCGCATTGACGGCTGTTATGACGTAATAGTAAGTGGTTCCATCTGTGAGGTTGCTTAAAACCTTTGCATTGGAACTTACCGGCAATTGAGTGCCTGTTGTTTTGGTTACCCGCGATTGCGTTGACCAGTAGATGTTGTATGAAGTAGCGCCTGTAACCGCATCCCAGGACAAGTTTACTTGTCCATCGGTGGCAGTCGCAGTTACATTTTGAGGGGCTGTCACTACTAAATCAGCGTTTACAGTAAAATCAGCAGTTTGTGTGGCGCCGAATTCTGAATAGGAACATGTTAAAACAGTTGTTCCAGCAGTGGATGGCCCTGTAAATGTATTGCCTGTGATTGCGCCGCCGCCGGATTTAATTGTCCATGCGCTGGGTGTCACGCTTTTGCTTGTATTGTTTAAATAACTGGCTGTGACTATTACATTTGGGAGGTTGTACGATGCTGAGGGGAATATTGCGATCGAAGAAGGATTCAGTGAAATACCTGTCAGAGGTAATGGGACAATAGTTATCGTTAGATCCGAAGTAATTGTTGCTGAGTATTCAGCGTAAGAATACTTTAATACTGTGGTTCCCGGGGATGATAAAGCGGTAAATGTCGTGCCGGAGATTGTGCCTGAGCCTGATTTGACTGACCATGAGCCTGTGGTTATTTTTTTGTTTGAGTTGTCAGCATAATTGGCTGTTATCAATATACGCGAAAGATCATAGTTTGTTGTCGTATACATGGAATCAGAAGCAAGGCTGAGGGAAATACCTGTTAGAGGTAATTGAGTAACAGTTATCGTAAAATCGAAAGTTTGGGTTATTCCGGATTCAGTGTAAGAACATGTTAATACTGTGGTTCCAGGAGTGGATGATGCTGTAAACGACGTGCCGGATATTGCTCCATAGCCGGATTTTATCGACCATGAAGCGTTGGTAACTATATTACTTGTGTTGTTCGCATAATTGGCTGTTACTGTTACGTTTGCAAGGTTGTACATGCCTGTGGTGTACATCGAGAAAGAAGTTGAGTTTAGTGAAATATTAGAAAGAGGCGCTGGAATTACTGTTACCGTAAAATCAGCAGTCTTTGTTATGCCTGGTTCAGTGTAAGAGCACGTTAATATGGTGGTTCCAGCAGTGGACGAAGCATTGAATGTCGCGTCGGAAATAGTTTCAGCGATTGCGCCATAACCAGATTTTACTGTCCATGTAACATTTGTTACGTTTTTGCTCGTGCTGTCTGCATAAATGGCGGTTACTGTTGCGTTTGAAAGATTATATGTTGTCGAGGCATACATCGAGAACGCAGAAGGGTTAAGGGAAATATTCGCCAGCGGAGCTGGAATAACTGTTATCGTAAAATCGGAAGTTTTAATTGTTCCGGATTCATTGTATGAGCATGTCAATATAGTGGTTCCAGTAGCGAATGAAGCATTGAATGTTGTGCCGGAGGCCGTTACATTGATGACACCATTTCCGGATTTGACTGTCCATGCGCTTGCGGTTACGATTCTTGTTGAACTGTCTGAGTAGTAGGCTGTGACAGATGCGTTTGAAAGATTATATGTGGCGGCTGTAATTATCGAGATCGAAGATGGGTTCAGAGAAATGCTCGATAGTGTTACTGAACCTGTTGCACCGGTTGAACCACTTGATCCGGTCCCGCCTGTGGTGCCAGTAATGCTAGTTGAACCTGTTGTGCCAGTTGCGCCGGTTGTGCCATTTGCGCCGGTTGTGCCATTTGCGCCGGTTGTGCCATTTGCGCCGGTTGTGCCAGTTGCGCCGGTTGCGCCATTTGCGCCGGTTGTGCCATTTGCGCCGGTTGCGCCATTTGCGCCGGTTGCGCCATTTGCGCCGGTTGCGCCATTTGCGCCGGTTGTGCCATTTGCGCCGGTTGTGCCATTTGCGCCGGTTGCGCCATTTGCGCCGGTTGTGCCATTTGCGCCATTTGCGCCATTTGCACCAGAACCCCCTGTCGCTCCCGTGTCGCCTGTTGAACCTGTCGAGCCTGTGGCGCCGTTAGTTCCGTTAATGCCATCTTTGGCAATTATGGACCAGGTAGTTCCGTCGAAAATGTATGAAATTCCATTTGTGGTATTATAATAGGCCCAGTTCAATCCTGGAGAAGCTGGTTGAGTCGCAAGGTCCCCTTGCCAGAATATGCTGATTCCTGGAATTCCCTGACCTGTAGCGCCTGTGCTTCCAATTAACCCTTGTAATCCAGTTGTACCGTTTGAGCCATTTGTTCCGTTTGCACCCGCGGCACCAGTCGCCCCGGTTGTGCCATTTGTTCCGTTTGCACCCGCGGCACCAGTCGCCCCGGTTGTGCCATTTGTTCCGTTTGCACCTGTGGCACCAGTCGCCCCGTTTGAGCCATTTGTTCCGTTTGCACCTGTGGCACCAGTCGCCCCGTTTGAGCCATTTGTTCCGTTTGCACCTGTGGCACCAGTCGCCCCGTTTGAGCCATTTGTTCCGTTTGCACCCGTGGCACCAGTCACTCCGGTTGCGCCAGTCGTTCCATTTGTACCATTTACACCTGTTGTTCCAGTCGCCCCTGTAGCGCCTGTCTTTCCAGCTGCTCCATTTGCACCGGTTGTCCCGTTTGTCCCGTTGGTGCCTGCTGGCCCAGTCGCGCCATTGATTCCTGTCGCCCCAGTGGCGCCTGTGGCACCATCTTGGGACAGCATTGCCCATTTGTTCCCATCAAAGATATATGTTTTATTGTCAGTGGTATTGTAATAAATCCAATTTTTTACCGGATTTAATAAGGCTGGGTCGGAAAGTGAGGAATAATTTCCTTTCCAGACAACACTCATTCCAGAAAAGAATGATTCATCGGGGGACAAAATTATTGGATCTTTTAAAGTTGTTTGGACTCCGGGGAGTACTGTAACAGATTCTAAACTGGTCGATACAAAACCAGGACAAAAAACACTTATTGCAACTGGATAGTTTTCTACCGGCGCTCCAGTAATATCAAAATTGCCTTCACTATCGGAAATCGCTGAAAAAGAAGTGCCTGGAATATAGACTAATACACCCGACTTTCCACTGTTTTCGTATTTTACAGTTCCAAGGATATCACCGGTTGGAGTAAGAGTGACATTGACTAGGTCAGCCAATCGAGGTGATACTACTATGTTTTCTATTAAACTATTTGCCGATCTGCCTTTTTGTGCAAGCAAATTGTACGTTCCTGTTGAAACGTTTGTAAAATAAAAATCCCCCGTATCCACGGTTATGCAAGAATAATATGGGGAAACGGCATTTTGCTTCACAGAGGTTCTAATGCTGTTTACAACAGGAGTTGTTCGATAGTTGGTTGGAAACAGATAAACGTTGATGTTCCCAAGATATCCTGTTCCCGAAATTTTGCCGTGAAGTGAACACAATGTTTCAGAAAAAATTGGCGAGACAGGGTTCCCTGTAGAACTTCCCCCTGATCCACAGGCTATAAAAAACAAAAAGGAAACCAAAAACATTCCTAAAATAAATTTTTTCATACGCATTCCTTGCTAGGATGAATTATTGCATCCTTTTATATTTACTACAAACCAATCCTGTTGTCGCATTCAGTGTTACGGTTACGAGAATCGAGGGGATGAGTTCAACACCCATAATTAGAAAAAAAAATTGACGAATGGAATAACACTGGTGAAAATCTATCTCGACGAATTATTGTATGCTGGTCAAACGATTTAACAGTATCCACTTTGTTTGCCAAACAATAGTTTGAAGGCAAATTCAAAAAAAATCTCTCTTTTCTCATTTAGTATCAAAAGTCCAGTTTGGGTCAGTTTATTGAATATTAGTACAAATGTCAAGATTGAAAAATTTCCTAAAAAAATATAGAGCAAGCTTTGTCCCTAAATTATTTCCTCGGTTTCCAAAGAAGATCCATTCCATTTTTTGAGGGGTTAGTGGCTTTTTCGAAGGGAACCTTCTTTCCTTCTTGGAATGGAGGGGTGTGATTGCTTAATCCAAGTAAAACTAAAAAATCAGATAAGTCTTTTGTCTAGCCAAAAATGAGAAGTAATACCAATCCCGAAAAATATGTACATCACCTCGGGACATCGATTTGATAAAGTGAAGTAAGATCTGTAGACTTTCCAAGAAAACACGTAATTTTCGTGAAAATAAGGAACCCTTACTGGATGGTTGGAGCATTCAGTTCTGGCCATCCCAACTCCAATTTACGCAGACCTGAAGCACGAAATAGGTCGGATGAACGAACTAATTGAAATTGGTATAAGTCCGGGAAAACCAGGATTGGAACGATGTCATTTTTAGTATGCTTGGCATGGTCTGGGTCATGAGTTGCCTTTTTTTGGATGTTCAATAAGAATTAAAATTCGAGCTCAAAAGGCAAAAAAAGTTAAGGAAAGTAAGGAAATCTTGTCATTGGTAATTTAATAAAGTAAAATCCAATCTGAACCCGGAGGTGATGAATATTTCCCTGCAACTCTTTGATCCTTTGGAAATTGCTTTTTTCAAGAGGCCTTAATTTATCTCTCAGGGATAAATTGAAATTCTTCAATGAATTGTTGGTACAACATATGAAAAGATGGATAAAAATTATGGGAATAGCCATAATGGGTGGTGGCATTCTGTTTGTTGGGTTTGCATACGACCTCCTGTTTGCGGGAATTCCGTATCAAGATCCTACCCCTGAAATCCAATCCCGATGGGAGTTTCATAGTGCAGTTGCAGGACACATCTGTTTGGTTGGATTTCTAATTCTTCTGCTAGGAATCATTGCCATTCCGGTGATATGGCTGCGAACACGGCAACGACAATCACCATATGAATGATAGGGCTATTTAATGAAAGCCAGCGAAAAAGAGTAAAAATACTTGACTTTAAAACTGTATCAACACAAGTGCAGAAAATTTGAAAAAATTTAGTTTCGCAAAAATTGTTTTTTGAATTTCTGGTTAATTGCCAATGTCAATATGAATTTACTCTTGTAGCTGGTTTCCTGTAGCGTCGGTGAGAAAACAGCTTCCTGCAATGAGATGATCCCCTTGACAGACAACCCAGGCTACCTCTGCAAAAACTGCTTACTGAAAAACCTTGTTAAATACAAGAATAACTCCAATTGATTGGCGAAGAATACCTTTTGAATGCGTCTCAATCCAATGGATTTGAAGGGGACGTATCCTACTAATCATTAAGAGGCCTCTATTAATGACTTGTTTCAGAGTTATTTTTGGGGAAATTACCTAAGTTGGGATTGCCTTCTGAAAAAGTCTGTTTCGTTCGTTTGGATAGCTACATACTGGTCGAACGGCATTTTGACAATATGTTTCGAAAACTTAAAGGGCACTATTATTTCCAACTTAAAGCGTAATTAATGACAGAGCTTTTTCCTGCGATTCATCGGATTGAGAATTATTTCAAGCAATACCCATGTTTTTTGAGTACGTTGTCGATTTGTTCCGTATCAAAACCTTGGACAATGTCTCCACCAATATCAATTACGGGAATACTATCGGAATTAATTCCATGATCCAGAAGCTTTTGGATCATCTCTTGGCCTGCGTCTGAATCTGAAATCTCTTTAAATATAAAACTTATTCCTTTAGAGTTAAAGTACTCCTTTGTTTTTTTGCACCAACAACAGCTTGAAGAACCATAAATAATTATTTTACCAGCCTTTATTGAGGATTTTTCAGATTGACCTTTTTCTTGGGGTTTTTGAATAATGGCTCCATTGGAGGGGTCGTCTCCTGCAATAGCTATTCCTTTTTCATTGTGCTCATCGAATGGACTTTTTCTCTCTTTTGCATAACCAGGTGTTAAGAGCGCCGAAAAAAGTATTACCAAGAAAAGGAAACCGAAAATTTTTTTCATTTTTCTTCTCCCTCATTTTTTCAAACAAAAAAGAACTCATTATTAAATACCATAAAAAAGGAAAAAAGTTTTTAATTTATTTTTTGCCTAGTTCTTAGCAACAAAAACAAATTGCTGGCAGAGGGAAACTGATATACTATCTTGGATTGCTATTATTCATTTTGAGGGCTGTTCACCGAAAGGTATTTTTTGATAAAGATCATGTATTCAGAACCGTAAAAAGAATTCCATCTTAGTGAATCCAGAAACAACTAAAACAATCTGGATTGAATTCGCCGAGAATACCAAAGGAAAAAACTAACGAAACCATGAAGATTACCAAACCAAACCGAGTGACCCGCAGCTACAGGCAACACCTTGTTGCTGCACCGACGACTGTGTTCCCGTTGCTCTGCCCAGTTCGCGAGGCCGATTGGCTCGATGGTTGGGATCCCGAATCTGTTGTTACGTTCTCGGGAGTTGCAGAGCTTGACTGCGTATTTGTTACGACTGCATTGCCGAACAATGCAATCTGGTACATCACCCGCCATGAGCCCGACAAGGGTTTCGTCGAAATGCTCAAGATCACTCCTCTTGTAACCGCGTGCAAGCTCACCATCCAGCTTCGTCCTATAGTGGACGGCTCGGAAGCGCTGATAACCTACACGCATACTAGCCTTGGGCCGGAAGGGGATAAATTTGTAGCGTCGTTTACGGATACCTACTACCGCCAGTTCATGCAAGATTGGGAATTGCGCATTAATCATTATCTTTTGTACGGAGATGCCTTACGAGGGAATGGAGGTTAGTTCTTTCATGAATAGGAACAGCTACAACACCATTGCAGCGTCTTGGGATGCTGTGCGAACGACCTTCTCTGGCTTGGAACGCCACTTCGTTGATACTTTTCTCGGAGGGCTTCTCCCTCCATCCCCAATCTTGGATCTCGGCTGTGGCAGCGGTCGCCCCATTGGAGAGTACATTCTGGCGCAAGGTATAGACTCATTGGAGTGGATCAATCTGCGAATCTTCTGAAACTAGCACGCACCCGCTTTCCGAACGCTGACTGGATCGAGTCGCGCATGGAAGACTTTACTTCCACCGAACGGTTTGCCGGAGCGGTCTGCTGGGATGCACTCTTTCACGTCGAACGTTCATACCATGAGGGGCTTCTGCGGAAGATGGCAACATTCCTTTATCCGAGAGGCAAGATCATGCTTACTGTGGGCGGTTCAGATCACCCGCCCTTTACAGATACCATGTTTGATCAACCGTTCTACTATGACTCGCATCCCCCTGACAAAGTTATTGAACTGCTCATGAAACTTGGCTTCAACATCCTTACAGCCGAGTTTCTCGATATGCCGACCTCAGGAAGGGACAAGGGCCGATATGCAATAGTCGCGATTATTCCCTAGTCCACCCCCGGGAAAGACAATCTCTACAGATCTGAAAACGAGAGCCAATTGCTTTAACCTTCAGAAAAGAACTGGATGGCTTTGAAAAAGAGATAAATGTTACTACAAAAACGGAAGAAAAAAACATCACCAAACCGCAGGACAGCGAAAAAGAGTGAAAATACTTGACTTATAAGCCTGCACCAAGGCAAGTGCAGGAAATTTGGAAAAATTAATTTTTCGCGAATTTTTTTTTTGAATTGAGGTTCTTGCAATATTACCAAAATGATTAGGTCCTATCAATTTCAATCTTAAAAAATTTCCAAAAATTTTCTTCTACCCTTTCTTATTTTGTCAAAATAGTCTTAAAATCTAGCTTTTTAAATT
>JADFXM010000078.1:1368-27116 GCA_015233565.1 Candidatus Rifleibacteriota bacterium | reverse complement strand
AGAAAAAAATTGAAGTTTTGGAAAAATATCAAATAGCAAATTTTGATTTCCTCACGGTTAATCAAATTTGGCTTGCAAAAACCCTCTTTCCTTCTTCATTTCAGTTAATTAAGTGCGTCTGCCCTGGTTTGCCGTGGGGTTTACAGTTTTCCATAAACTTGGTATATTTTAATAAGGGAGGGAAGGAAAAGATTACTCCCCAAAATCAAAGCAAAAAAAAATGTAAAAAAATTAAGTAGTTCGTTTTAGAAAAAACCCAAAGAATATGACTTGCACTCCTTTTTTCAAAGGAGTGCATCATGGAGGAAAAACACTATAAACACAAACATTTTTTTATTTTTCCGCAAAAATGTTACAACATTTTCAAAATAAGGGAAAAAGTTGGAGATTTAAGAATGGCCCATTTTTACCGAGGAAAATTAGGGGGAAAGATAAATATGAAAAAATTTTTTTCACGTATTTCTTGGTATTTCATTTTGACCTGTTTAACTGTTTCTTATTCGGCTTTTGCGACTCCATTTGATGAGAATCTTTCGACAACACTTACATTTACCCCTCTAAGTAGTAATATCGTTTCTAATGAAAACCTGACTGGAGCGGGCTCATTTACTGTTGTTGCATCAGGGGTTGTTTCCAATCCATTTACCGGAATCGGAATTCAGGGCATCCCTTCCTTCAAATTAGACAGTTTCGGGGTAATTGCCTCTTCATCAGTTTCCTCCGGTACAAATATCGCTTCCAATACAGCCTCTGGAACAGCAAAAACCAAATATCTTGAAATAACCGTTAAAAGTGGTGATTCGCTATGCAGCCTTGCAAAAAAATACCTTGGAAGTGAGGCAAAATATACAGAGCTCATTCAGCTGAATAAAGATAAATACCCTTCTCTTGTGAAAAACCCAAACTTAATACTAAAGGGTTGGGTTCTCAAAATTAAACCTATTGTTTCCAGCTCTACAAATGCTTCTTCCAACCTCAGCCTACCTAATAATTTAACTGCTTCAGGTTCGGCAACTTCAATTTCTTCTACAACAAATACAATTTCTACATCTTCCAGACCAATTTCTTATACTAATCAGGTTTCTTCATTCACCCAAATTCAATGCCCTACCACTACTTCTTCGAATTGGTCTTCGACATCACCCTGGATTTCAACTGATAACTGGACGACATCGACTTCTCCTATTATCTCTTCCGCTCCATGGGTTATTCCTTCTTCGCAAACCTCTACTACCCTTATTACTTCAACAGGTACAATGGGTCCTCCTTCTTCGCAAACTTCTACTGGTCTAATTACCTCGGCGGGTACAATGGTGGCCCCTTCTTCGCCAAACTCTACTTCCCTTACAACCTCGACAGCCCCCTCTTTTAGCCCTCCTGCGGTAAATATTATCACTAAAGACAGCAACCTAGGCACCGAAATGTTCCAGCAAACGATACAAGAAAAAAATGCAGCCTTCTGTAAAAAAGTTTCCCAGCTCATCTACTTCCCGGATGACAAAGTTCCAGAGCTCAAATCGATTACCTACGACGTTCATCCAGGCAAATTTGCCTCCCAGAAGAGTGGCGCCCCTCCAAACATAACCATTGAGTTCAGTTCCGACTATCTTCTTGACGTTGCCAACAATCGGACCAAGAACCAACTTCAGGACGAGATTGAAGGTATTCTTTCTCACGAAATCACTCATGGCTATCAGCTTTCACCCGGTGAATACCGAAGTGGAACCGAAACTTTCGGGTTCGTAGAGGGGCTGGCAGACTATGCCCGTTTGTCTACCACCGGCTTCAACCCTCCCCGAACCCCATGCCAGGGCGGCAACTGGAAAGACGGTTACTGCACAACAGGTTTTTTCTACCTCTGGCTCGTCCAAACTAAGGACCCAGACTTCGCCCGAAAGCTTAATGCCTCGTGCCGAACCATCCAACCTTGGAACCACGATGCAGCTACCCGCCAGATTCTCGGCGTCGGCATCGAGGATCTCTGGAACGAATATCAGAAAGCCATTCCAAAATACCCCTGGAAGGCCTAACCAACCATACCCAAATTTTCCGGTCATGTTCCGAACTTTCTTAAGTCACCAAAAAATGATGTACAAATTCGTCGTTTGGAATATCGCAGGAGAAGTCTTTTTTCTGTCTATTTCGTTTGGACCGGCATTTCTTCCAATGGAATCCTTTATGCTGTCCCATTCCTCATTAAAAATTTTTCTCCTGATATTATTCGGCAAGGCACTGGTTTCACAAGAGCATTGTATAAAATCAGATTTCCTGGCATCGGAAACCTGAACTTTTGGCGAAAAATAGCTTCAAAAGGCGTTTTCACCGGAATTTGATTTTTTTCATTGGATCTATCTTGAGAGGAACTTTTTTAAAAAAATGCCCAAAGTATTCCGATCAGAGCAAACCCACATATTTATTACCGCAAAAATGGTATTAGAATAAATCCTCGGGGCAAGGAAATCTGATTTCCCGCTTCAAAGCGGTTTCAGGGAATATTGCTCGTTTGGAGTTTCAGATTTCCTAACCTCTGGGATTTAGATTTGATACCGTTTTCTCGATTTACGAATTGCCAACCTGCTTTGGAAGAAATTTTCTAATTTATTTTTATGAAAGTTGGTCCCAGGTTAAAATCCAACCTAAAAGTATTTCAAAATCAGAAAAATACCTTTTGAAGCTCTTTTACGAGAAAATGAAAACTACCGACACCAGGAATTCTGAGTTAAGAAAATATGCATTCGCTAAAACAAAGAACTACCGAATTTTTACGATGTCCCTCTTTTTTTAAACTTTTCTGCGCATTTGAAGTATTATTGTTTAGGAATTTAATTAGGAGCTTGAAAATATGCAGCGAAAAGAAATCATGTTTCTTTTGTTAGTTGGCATTTTACCGATCACTTCTATATTTGCAAATCCTTCTGCGTTCGATGAAAATTCAAAGGTCTCACTAGGCGCTAAAACTATAACTAATTCAATCGAAAGTATCATAGAATCAGCCAGAAGAGCTCCAGACACAGCAAAATGCAATGAGATACTTTTGGCTGGCGTAAGAAAAGCCCAATCAATCAAAGATGTAATCAGACTAGCTAACCTTTCCACGGGGGTGACCCCTGATCAGATACTTTTAGAGGGAATTTCAAAAGCAACAACCCTTCAAGACATTATTGAACTGGCAAGAAATTGTCTTCTGGAAGACACTAAAACTAAAATTCTCCTGGCGGGGCTTCCTATGGCCAACACAATAGATGATGTAATTCTGCTTTCCAGAAATTCTGGAACTAATACTGGAGCAGACAAAATCCTTCTGCAAGGAACTTCCAAAGCTAAAAATCTCCGGGATATTGTCACCCTCTCAAATTTGGCTAACGCGAAGGTTTCCGATGAAATTATGTTAACCGGTTTCAAGTATGTCAAATCTCTCGAAGAGGCGATGGATCTGGCTTTTCATGCTCCAAACGCGAGTTGCGACCAAATTCTTTTTCAAGCAACCTCTTTTGCCAAAAATATTGATGATATCTTGTTATTAGCAAGACGCGCAAGAACTCCTCAAGGTGCAGATCAAATTCTTTTGGCTGGAATTGCAAAAGCAAATTCAGTTAAAGAAATATTTAGTCTTTCGAACTCCACATCTAATCCAAGAACGAAAGGGGAAATTCTGTTGCAAGGGTCTTCAAAGGCCGGAGACATCCAAGAATTATCCAGCTTTCTCTTCCAAGCCCCATCTTCAGAAGCCGCTAGTCGCATAGCTTTAAAGAGACTGGAGAGTCCCATTTCTCTCGCTGAAATTTATTATCTCGCACAACATACAGGATATGCGGAAGTTAAGTCAAAGGTACTTATTGTCGGCGCCTCAAAAGCTTCAACCGTTCAGGAAGTTTTTGCATTAGCCGATATGGTACCTTCCGAAGATAGAAATCGAATTTTAATTTCCGGAGCAGGTGTGGCAAAAAACATGTCGGAAGTTGTTCAGTTAGCTGAAGCAACTTTCGATAAAGAAACTTATCGGAACATTTTAATGATCGGTACGCTCAGATTAACTAAATAGTAGTTCTCAGATACAACAACCTTTAGCACAAGTTTGTCTTTTTGATCAAAAATTTAACCAATAATTATATGAGGGTGATGCAAAAACGATATATATTTATATAATCAGTATCTAAATCAAAAAAGTGGCTCTTATAGATCATCATATGAGCAAAATTTGAAAACAATAACCTAGTCCTTTTTCACAAATGAGTTTAGTAGTTCCGGAAACCAAATAATATATCACGAAGAAAAATTTTCAAACCTGGAGGTTTGATTAAAAACTATTCCATAAAATTGCAATCTATCAACCCTTAAATTCAATTGTGACAAAGGACTAGTATAACGTTTCCAAAAAAAACATATCAAATAGCTTTTGTACCCGTCAAACTATACCATGTACTCATTTTACAGCATCTCGGACATTTTGTACTTCCAATTAAAAATCACCGGATTTTCATTTACTTCGTCGATATATCTTCCAAGTTGATCTTTAGCTCACCAATTGATCTAACCCACATGTGACGCAATACCGTTCTTGTCATTTTCGAGAAAAAGCAGTCTATCATATTCAGCCATGAACCATGCTTTGGAGTAAAGACGAATTCAAATCGATTTGAGACTGAAGATAAGTATCGTCTCGTTTCCTCCTAAGGAAGCAATTCGATTTTTGCTCTACGAGAAGGTGCTGCCATTCCGTAACTTCTTTGTAAAATTTGAATTAAGTATACCAGAAGGGAAATGTTTGGCACAATTATTTTGGAAACGTTATACTAGGTATTTCTAAGAGACAATTTTCAATCTTTTTGAGCATTCTTGGAATTCTGTTGTCAATTGATCGAAGACTCTGCTCTGTAACTGCTTGAAATTCTCGATTCCGAGGGGGAAAAGGAACATTTTCGTCCAAATCCAGCGAGAAAGTAGCAAGCAGTTGTCATATTGGCCTCACTAAGTAGACCCCCACTGATGAATATTAGGAGTCGTAAGAAAATAACATGATTATTTTGGGTTAAGTGCCGGTACAAAAGAATAGTTCCAATTTCCATGAAAAATGTTGCGGTCAATATTTAATTTGGCAATTTCGGTATCAGAAATCTTTCGACCTTTTTCATAAAACTTCTTATCAAGGGTAGACTGGATCGATAAGCCTTTTTCGTTTTTTGTGCTTCCAATTAAATTTACAATTGCCTCGAGGCTTTCAAGCGGTTTTCCCCGCCAATTCATCGAAATGTGGGAAAACATTCGATGCTCAATTTTATTCCATTTACTGGTCCCCGGCGGGAAATGGCAAACATTTATCCTAAGGCCAGTTTCATCAGCAAATTTTTGCAACTCTGTTTTCCAAAGACGTGTTCTATAACCATTACTTCCCCCACAATCAGCGGTAATAAGCAATTCTGAAGCTGACGAATAGGACTCTTTTCCCATGGTATTCCACCATGTTCTGATTGAATTTACCGCAAATTCTGCCGTATCGTGGCTAATTCCAACATTGACAAAACCTATATTGGAAAATATATCGTAGATTCCGTATGGGACAGCTTTTCCAAGTTCTTTGTCTGGAAAATCATGACCACGAACTTCCAAGGGCTGCCCTTTTGGATACCATTCTTTTCCATTATTCTTAAAGTCGCCCACAATTTCCTTTTTCTTGGTATCCACCGAAATTACTGGCTGTTCAAGCATCTGAAAGCTTTTAACAGTTTCATTGATCAATGTAAACTGTGCATTTCGATCAGGGTGTTGTGAAGAGCTTTCCTTGCTTTTTCGATTGGATTGAAGAGTAAAATCAAGCTTTTTTAAAAGTTCCACAACAGTAACGTGCGAAACAGAAAATCCTTGACTCCTTAACTCCTCCGCAAGCTTCCTTGTGCTTTTGCAAGTCCAGTGAAGCGGGGACATCGGATCCCCACTAATGCTTGGTTCCAAAAGCTCTTCTAAGGCAGAAATTATCTCGGGGGAAGCATTTTCAATTTCCTTCCGGCCCCCGCCGCTTAATCGAATTCGTTGCAAAGAGGGTGAATCCTTTTTGTCTGGCGGTTTGTTGGAGATTTCGTCAAGGCCGTGTTTAATGGTATTTCGGCAAAGTCCGGTGGCATGCATAACGAGGTCAATTCCACCATGGCCTAGAACTAAAGCCTCTGAGGCAGCCCATAGCCTTCTCGATCGCTCATCCAATACAGATTCAAGAATTTTATACTTTTTGGAAATCAAAGAAATTGTGTCATCCTTTATCATAGAATAAAATGGTACTTCAGGAAAAGAAATCATACAATAACTTAATTTTAAAAAAAGCGCTGTACATCAAATGTCGTCAAAAATAAATCACCTCAAATGATCACTTTATTTCCTTACGACCCCTAGATCATCCAAAACGAATTTTTAATCTTCTGGAAATCAAGGGGTACAATAGGCATTTTAACTGGTCTTATTCCTACAAGGAAAACATCTCTATCAATGATTGGTGCTCTCTAGCTTGGGTTTCTGACTGGGGATTGTGGGTTCATTTTGAATCGCTGCAAATCTATTGCAATGATAGTCGACTCCCAGATATTTACTTTGACGACGAATCGTGGGAATTCCTTTTTGACAAACGAAAGATAATCCTGTCCAATTTTTGTGGGGGTTTGCTGGTAGAGAGATACAGGCAAGAAGATTTCGCCGCTATTCTGGCTACTCCAAATAATTTCTTAAATCCAGATTCATCAAATCCAAAGGATAATAGTCCTGAAAGTCTTATTCCCAGGAAAAGCTATGACTATTCCAGGAAAGATTAGACAATCTAAGAGTTTTTTTACTTTTTTTTTGTTTTTGAAAAATTATGAAATTTTTTCAGGAGATTTTTACAATACAAATAATAGGTTCAATCCAAAAAATTCAAAAGGAGGTTTAATAATAATGCAAGAACACCAAAGTTTCTGCCAGATACGCATGAAATATGAATATTGGCTCGAAAAAAAACTATACACACCATAGAATTGAAGCTTCAGTGGAAGACGGATGCAGATGAAGATGCTTAAAATGAGAAAAGTGGAGTGCATTTGATCTTTAATCAGGAAGGAGGTTACTTATGTCAGGAATTATTTCTTATTCGACTTTGGAAGAAGCTCATCTGGACATTGCCAGGAAAAATACCGAAAGCTTTTTACGAAGAATTGCTGACACTTTTCACAAAGGAATTCCCGCAAGATTAGGCATTTTTTACTTTTACAAAAATACTGTTTACCACAAATCCATCCCCTGGAATGATGAATCTGTCCACAAAGATGACATAAAATATTTCAGATCGTTCGATTGTGTTCACGAAGACGCCTGGGTTGAACTTAAACAAAGTCATCCGGAATTACCCAATGTCGGCTGGAGAGAAATACCAAGAGGCAGGGTTTTTTACTCCAAAGGGAAACTCATAGTTGAACACAACCCTTCTTTGTCAGGGAATGAAATATTCGAAAAAGAAATAATCCAAACATTTTATTTACCACCGAAAGCAGATATTCCCGGAAAGTTGCGAGCAACTGTATTTAAGCCGTCCGAGTTTTACGCAATTTAATCAGAATAAAAGAGAGGATCTTGCTCAAACGGTTTTTTCAAAGGTTATGTAAAAAATTCCCCAAGACATATTGTTTTAACTCCTAAAAAGTGGCATCAGAACAGAGCTTTACGGACTTTTAAAGCTTTGCAGAATTTTATTTGGAAAAAATAGTCTGCGACATAATTTTTGATTGGATTCGAAGGTTTTCCAAAATAAGGCGCCATTTTAAAGTCATCCCGGATCAGAACTTCGGCAATTTGAAACCTTGGAAATAAGGGAGGATTCTCATGAAAACAGAATCGACGATTTGCCCCTGGTCAAATGACTGCCAGAATCGGAAGTGCCCAATGAAAATCAATTCATTCGGCATCTTTGGGACCAGTGAGAACATTCAAAGCATCCTTCAGCAGATTTCTTTGGTTGCAGGAAGTGACGAACCTGTTTTGATATTGGGCCCGACAGGGTCTGGAAAAGAGCTGATAGCAAGAGCCATTCACCAAGCCAGCAACAGAAAAGGACCTTTTATATCCGATAATGCTGCATATTTTTCAGGAAACCCCCAAATGACAGAATCCAGATTATTTGGCCACTGCCGCGGAGCATTCACCGGTGCAGAGAACGAACGAAAAGGTTTGTTCCTTGAAGCTGACGGAGGGACACTTTTTCTTGATGAAATCGGGGAATTGAGTCTCGACAGTCAGGCATTACTCCTTCGGGTGCTGGATCAGAAAGCAATTGCCCGGGTGGGAGAATCCCGCACCAGAAAGGTAAATGCTCGAATTGTTGCTGCTACTAATAGAAATCTGCAGAAAATGGTGCAGGCAGGGACTTTCCGGGCGGATTTGTTTTATCGTCTGAATGTCCTTTCGATCAAAGTTCTTCCGATAAAAGACCGCAAGGAAGACTTGAAATGCATTGCTCAAAAAGCATTGCATGAATTGTCTCCGGGTAAGAATTTCACGGGGTTGGACAAAAATGCATGGGACAGTATCTTTGATTATGACTGGCCGGGAAATGTCCGTCAGTTTATAAATTGTTTGAAAAACTCAATGATTCTGGGAATTGCAATTCAGGATTCCGTCGCAAGGGAAAAGATCCAGGAGCCGGAGGAAGAAAATGATGAAGCCTTTCCGACCTCCAAAACCGGTCTATTTCCACAAAGAATCGAGGAGGTTTCCCCTGCAGAAGTTTTCTATGCGGCTTATCTTCGACACGTTTTTAAATTGTGCCAGGGAAATATCACCAAGGCATCGAAAATACTTGGGGTTTCGCAAAATACACTGCGAAAATATCTGATTGATGAGGCAGATCACCTTTCAAAAAATGAATGATAAGCATCAGAATTTGATGGATTCAATTTTTTAAAAAACTTAGAACTTGTTTGTTAGAGAGGTTTTCCAAGAAAAACCCATCAGGCATGGCTCTTGCAATTGCTAAAAATAGCACCAAAGTTCTTTACGGAGGATAATATGGAAGCCGTAGAAATTGGGAAAGCCTTTTTAACACTTGCTGAAAGATGTGCCAAATTTGGGTTCAAGGCCCAAATAGGTAATTTTTCGATATCGGGGGGGAAGATCAAAAACACTTCTTCGCCAGTTGATGAGTGTAAGATTCTGGACTGCTTTCTAATGCCCCCGGATGATTCTTCCACACTGCCTGAAAATGGAATCCCTCATGGAAAGGTCCTTTACGATTTGAAGAAAAACTGCTTTGTAATCATTTCCACCCCAGGGGTTATTTCCAACAAACGGCGCATAAAGTCGATCATGCTGGCATTTAATATTCCTCAGAATTTTCCCGTATTTCTGGCGAATCGATGCTGAATGGGGGAGCAGGTTAAGGTGGCAAGAAAAATATTGGAACAACTCAATTTTAACTCCACCCAAGTTACGTTCGGTCTAGCTGTGGAGGCTCGGCGAAAAAAAACGTTCGTTCCAGCGATGGCTAATCGCCCCGTTCACCCGAACAGTCGCACACACAAGGAGGAATGTAGATACCGGGTGTATCGACATATTTCGACACCTTCTGAGGTATCCAGATTCTGCACAGCTTGGCATCGGGTGCATTCCCGAAAAAAGGTAATCATCAACATAACTCCGATTGAAGGCTGTTTTTGAGCAACGTCACCTGTTCCATTCACAAAATGGTAAATCTTGATTTTACGCAGTTTTTCGGCTCGAAATAGCTTTCTGGAGATTGGACCCGTTACGTTTAAATGATTAGCGTTTTAAAGAATTTATTTGGAAAACCGAGTTTTCCATAAATGTGCTTAAGTTCACTTTGCTTGGGAATGTATTTTTAGAAAGGAGAAAATATGTTCAAGTTTATTCACGCCGCTGATATTCATTTAGACAGCCCGCTTCGTGGGCTCTCCCGGTATGAAACAGCCCCAGAAGAGTCTATTCGAGGTGCCTGCCGCAGGGCTTTTTCAAATCTGGTCGATCTGGCCATTTCAGAGAAGGCTGAATTTGTACTCTTGGCCGGTGATCTTTATGATGGCGATTGGAGAGACTACAATACTGGAATTTTTCTTAACCAGCAAATCGGCCGTTTGAATCGAAACAAAATATTAGTCTATGCAATAGCCGGAAACCATGATGCACTGAACCCCATGACTCAAAAATGGATTAAACCGGAGAATTTGAAGATTTTTTCTTCCGAAAATTCTGAAACCTTCAAACTACCAAATTTGAATACCGCAATTCATGGAAAAAGCTTTGAATCCAGCAATTCCTCATTGAACCTGGCAAATACTTTTCCAGAAGCAGAAAGAGGCATGTTTAACGTTGGACTGTTGCACACAAGCCTTACTGGCCGGGAAGGGCACGATCCCTACGCCCCTTGTACAATCACCGATCTTTGTTTAAAAAGATACCAATATTGGGCACTTGGGCATATCCATAAACAGGAAGTTGTGTCTGAAGATCCCTGGATTATTTTCCCTGGATGTATACAGGGAAGGCACATTCGAGAAACAGGACCTAAAGGATGCATTCTGGTTAAAGTCGAAAACAACAGTGTTTCCAGTGTTGAAAAAAGGCCGTTAGACGTGTTTCGATGGGATAATTGCATAGTTGACATTTCTGATGATGCAAATGAGCAAGAAATCTTTAAACACATACAAGACTCTATAGAGAAAAAATTAGCATCTTCTGAAGGCCGCCATTTGGCAATTAGAGTTAGAATCGAGGGAAAAAGCTCTGTTTCTGAAACCTTCGCTTCGAATCCCGAAAGAATCGAATCGCAAGTAAGAGCTCTTGGGGCCGAAATTTCGTCTGATAACCTTTGGATTGAAAAAATTGAAAACGCCTCGGTCGGCAGAACGGGCCTTAATTCTATCGTATCTGAGGATAATGCTTTTGGAAACCTTCTTACAAGAATCCGGGAAATTCCTGAGAAGGCTGAACAAATAGACGGACTCCCGGATGCCATTGAAAGCATCAGAAGAGCATTGGCGCACACACCTGATTCAGCCGCGAATTTAAGAAACGAGGACAATATCCAGCGATTGATCGCTGAAGCAAAACAAATGCTTATCGGGCGATTATTGACAAATGGGGGTGAAAAATGAGAATTGATCGCTTTGACCTAATCGCATTCGGATTATTCGAAAAAAGGACTTTGGAACTATCAGAAGGCAATTTAGGGTTGCATCTGATTTATGGTGACAATGAAGCGGGAAAAAGCACCGCCCTTAGAGCTTTGATGGCATGGCTTTTTGGTTTTCCCAGACAAACCTGCGACGATTATTTGCACAGCTATCCAAATCTCAGAGTTGGAGGAAAATTGAAATTATCCCATGGGACTGAATTAGAGTTTATTAGAAAGAAAGGTGTCCGAAATACTTTACTGAAATATAAAACAGAAGAACCTATTGAAGATTCCACTTTTCATTCTTTTCTGCCAGGAAATATTGATGAAAAGATTTTTACCAAACTATGGGGAATAAATCATTCCCGGTTAGCTTATGGTTCAAATGAGCTTTTGCAACAATCTGGTGAATTAGCACAAGCGATTTTCAGCTCAGCTATTGGTACGGAAAATCTAAGGAAAATTCTGTCTGATTTGCAAAGCGTAGCAGATGAAATTTTCTTACCACAAGGTCGTCAAAGAAAATTGAATGAAGCCATTTCCCATTTCAGAGAGGCACAAGATAGAATGAGGGGAAATAGACTACCAATTGGAGATTGGATAGCATTAAAAGATGACTTAATTACGGTAAATTCAGCTCTTGAAAAGATCAAAAAAGAAATCAGTAAATCAGAAGAAGGAAAAAAACACTTTAACCGGCTAAAACGCTTAAAAGACGCTCTAGCTCAACGTAAATCTGTTAAAGAACAAATTGCATCTTTAGGGGAAGTCAGGCTTTTACCCGTAAATTTTGAAAATAAAAGTCAAACTGAATTGGAAAAACTCAGAACGGCAATTGAAGCCAAAGAAAAATCAATAAGCAAACAAAAAAACCTGGAAAAAGAAACTCAAACACTGGTTGTCAAAAAGGAATTGTTGGAAAACGAAGTTGAGATCACTTCTCTATCTCAGGTTTTTTATGGAATGGAAGAAAAAATCAAAAATCGTCCCGAATATGAAAACAATATAAGGTTACTTCTAAGTGATAGTGAAAAGCTGCTTCGAAAAATACGGTCTGACATAAAAACAGAAGAAGTTGAAAAACTTCGGCTGTTCTTAAACAGAAAAAATTTGATTTCGGAGCTAGCGAATAAGCACTCCCTGCTTTCTTACAAAAAAGAGACTTTCGAATCAGCATTAAGGAATCTTTTAGAAGAGAGAGATTTAATAAAAAAGAAGTTGGAAAAGCAACTTCCATCAAATATTGATCTAATCGAATTAAAATCAATGATTTCATTTGCCCGGCAGGCAGGAAAAATTGAGATACAATGTTCAGACCTCCAAAAGTTTGCTCTTAAAGAAAAATCCGAATGCGAGAATGAGCTTCTCAGGCTTGGAAGATATGAAGGCACGATAGAAACTTTTTTTAAAACTTCGATGCCCCTTTCTGAAACTCTGGCCATTTTCGAGAAAGAATTTGAGAATTTAGGTGAGAACCAAAAGACCTTGATGAAAGAGCAAAAAGCAAATGAAGAAATGAAAATTCAGGCAGAACAGGAATTGAATGTCCTTCTTCAAACCAACCAAATACCTACTATTTCAGAATTAGAGGAATCCAGAGCTTCCAGGAACAAAGGATGGAGCCTGATTAAGCAGAAATACATTGAAAAGATGGACGTTGAGAACGAAATCCGTGAATATTCATCTGTTTCCAATCTTTCCTCTCATTATGAACAGAAAGTCAATTTTGCTGACCAAATATCGGATAAGCTTAGAATTGCTGCGGATAGGGTAGCAAAAAGAGTCGCTCTAGAAGCTGAAATTGAGAAGTGCAAATCAAACCTCAAAAAAATTGGGGAAGAAATTTCAAAGGGGGATAAATTAAGCGAATTCCTTCAAAAAGAATGGAATTCCATATGGGAACCACTAGGAGTAAAATCCAGTACTCCCCGTGAAATGAAGCAATGGCTCCTGAAAGCGGAGAACCTTGTAAAAAAAATTCAGTCAGCAAATGAAAAATCTGATTGGGAAAAATCAGTTTCGGAACAATGCAATAAATTGAAGGAAAGTCTTTCCCTACATATAAATAAATTTGATAATTCCATAAACTTACAAGGGAAAAGCCTTGAAGAAATGATTTCAATTTGCGAAAGAAAAAAAGAACAGGAAGAAGAAATTCGCCATCAAAAGCTTCAATTGGAGGAGAAACTTGATGAAATTGGAAACAAACTGATCAAGAATTCTGGAGACCTAGAATCAATTAAAATAAACATTCTTGATTGGAATAAGGAATGGAGACAAGCTGTTGAAAAGCTAGACCTAGCAACTGACTTGTCTCCCCAACATGTGATTGAAGCGATCGAACATCTCACAACTTTCTTTGAAAAATTTGACAAAGCAAATGATCTCCAAAAAATAGTTTTGGAGATAAATTTGACTGAGGAAAAATTCAAAAACAGATTGTCCGATTTTCTTTCAAGCATAGGGTACAAAAAAGATATTCAAGAAATGAGAGTAACGATAAAAAACCTAAATCAGGACTTGGTTGTTTCACGCGAAGCTTGTACAAAATTAAAGGAAATTGAGAGGCAAATTAAGGAGGTTCAGAAAGAAATCGATGAAACGGATTTCACGATCCAAATTCAAAACGAAGTAATTTCTTCTTTGAAACGGGATGCTGGTGTAGAAAAAGAAGTTGAACTGATCATCGCCGGTGAAAAGTCTGATAAAAAGAGACAGCTTCAACAAAACCTTGAAACTGTTGAAATAGAGCTAAACCGCAATAGCGATGGCCACAATATCGATGAAATCGAAAAAGAAGCTGGACAATTAGGAGTCGATGCCATTGAAGGCAAGCTGGAAAGCATTTCCCAGGAGTTGCAGGAATTTGGAAAAACTAAAGATGATTTGATCGGGAAAAAAACGACTTTTGAAAACCAACTGAAAGAAATGGAAAAAGGGAATTCCGAAGCCGCAAATGCATCTCAGGCAGCGGAGGAACATCTTGCTACAGTTACTTCATTGTCCGAGAAATATCTCCGGTTGAAAATAGCTGAACTAATTTTAAAAAAGCAAATTGAGGATTATCGGATAGAAAACCAAACTCCAGTTCTGCGCAGAGCTGGTGAAATTTTTTCCAAGCTTACTCTTGGTTTATATCAGGAAATATCTGAGTGGGAAGCAGATGGAAAAATCGTCGGACTTGGACCCATTACCGTGTCAGGTCGTAAATCTGTTCCAATTGATCAGATGAGCAACGGAACAAGGGATCAACTCTATCTGGCAATTCGATTGGCAACCTTAAAGGCAAATTTAGGGAAAGAACCGATGCCTTTTGTTGTGGATGACATCCTCATTGGATTTGATGATAACCGTACAAAAGCCGCTATTGAAGTTCTGGTCGAGTTCGCAGAACAAACCCAGGTTCTTCTTTTCACTCATCACAGAAGAGTCATTGAGCTATCCCAGGAAATAAAGGCAAAAGCTGGAATTTTCATTCATGAACTGACAAACCAGCTAAGCAGATAAAACTTTTTGGCGGGAGTTATCCTAACAACAATTCTTACTCAAAGTTATTTCCGCTATTAATAGATTCTTTCAAATAGACAATTTCTTCTTATCTGCCTTGGAAAATTTTTATCACCCCATTATTTCGGAGTTCAGCGCTATCACGAGGCGGTTTTTGTCTATCACTTTTTCAATTCGCTCCTCGCAATGACATGATGAATATTTTCTCGGTTATTTTGAGATGTTAAGAAAATCTGTATCATTAACAGTCTGCCTGAATTTTCAAGTAAAGGAGCCTTTGTTATGAAGAAACCTTCAACGAAAAAAAATCCCATCAGAATTTTTGGCCCGCGCAAAAAGAATTTCGGAATATGCTGTGAGGATCAAGGAGTGGCCTGGCTAATTCTGAAAATGGCCCGTGAATTTATCGACCACGCACCGGTGTCCTACACTTTCCATGCTGTACAAGGTCTCCTTGATATTGCTGGTTTATCTGAACCCGGGGAATGGCGGGAACAACTGAAAGCCACCTTGAAACCAATTGCCCGATACTATAAAGAAAGTCAATTTTCAGGGATATTTTCCGGAATTCCCGAACCTCTTGAAATTAGCTACGCTTTTGCCAGAAATGAAACGAGAATTATTTCACGGGTTCTTCAGTTTCTTAAAGAATGTCTGAATACTCAAATGCAAAGATTGTCTCCCAATGGTCTTCCTCCAAAATCGGCTTTTTTTCAAAGATTGCAGAATTTGGCTGAAACTTTTCGTCTTTCAGAAATTGAGGAGGAGCTACTTGCTCTTTGCATGCTTCCCGCGCTCTCTGAAAGATTTAGCTCGTTGGAAGATCATCTTCCAAACAACAAACGCTATTTTTTACCGGATGGAACGAGCAACTTGCTGCGTATGAATAATCTCTGCATTTTTTTATCCAGGCCGCAAACAATTCTTGCGGATATTCTGAAGGAAAGTGGAACACTTCGTCGTTTGGGATTCATTAATTCAGATTTTAGAACCAGTTCGGATGTTTTCCAATATTTAAACAGCTTTAAGGATGAAGCTTTAAGTGATGAGTATTTCCGCCCCTGGGAGGGAGATGTCATTTCCCTTGATCGGCTTATGATTTCTCCGAATGAAATCGAAACCATTCGGACAATAATTTCGAACAGGCAACCCGGCCAGGGTGTCAATTTTCTTCTGGTTGGGCCCTCCGGGGTTGGGAAAACCGAGACTGTGCGCTCCCTTTCAAAAGAACTAGGATTGAAGCTTTATGAAATCAACTCAAAGCCAATTTTCAGAGATGATATGGGCGGTGAATCATTATTTCGAATCAGAGGACTCTTCGCCTGCCAGAATATCGTTGGGGATGGAAAAACATCCGCAATACTGATTGATGAGGCTGATGATCTGATCAGGGAGATAGGCGGGGAAGACGCTTCGGGATTTTACAGAAGACCTGGTTCTTCCGTTGGAAAAGCAGTAATGAATGAAGTACTGGACCGCTCAACCTGCATTCAATTCTGGGTCTCAAATGATTTTGAAAGAATCAATCCTTCGACCCGCCGGCGATTCGATTTTACAGTTAAATACGAAAGGGCAACTGTGAAAAATCGCGTGTCAATCTGGTCAACTGCCTGCGAAAGATATGGGCTGACCAATATCCTGGGATTTAAAGAACAGCGGCAGTTTGCTGAAAAATACAATGTTGAAGCCGGGAACATAGATTCATGCCTTCGTAACTCAGCTCATCTTGCATCTTTTGGGTTAAGCAGGGAAAATATCCTAACTCATATCGAACGGCTTCTGGATGCTCAAATTCTTTTCCTTCCCGCTGATTCAATTTCACAACGTTCAAAACTTGAATCTGAGCCGTCGATATCCCCAAATGATCTAAACATTCAGCCGGTTTCAGATTTGCAAATTCTCATGGACATAATAAAAAGAACAAAAAACAAGTCTGAAAAATATTACCCCTCAATGGCGCTTCTTATCAGCGGTCCTTGCGGAACGGGAAAAAGTCATTTTGCCCGTTACATCGCCGAACAGCTTGAACGTCCTTTGCATTACAAGACTGCTGCGGCTATTCAAAGCATGTTTGTTGGCGAAACGGAAAAAAATATCCGGAAGGCTTTCAATGATGCAGAACGGGAAGGCGCGGTACTTTTCTTTGATGAAATCGACAGTTTACTGCAAAGCCGGAGCCGTGCGAATCGAAACTGGGAAGTAAGTCAGGTCAACGAGTTATTATCAGCGCTTGAAAGTTTTCGGGGAATTTTCATAGCTGCCACTAACCTTGAAAGCCTTCTCGACAAGGCTTCTTTGAGAAGATTCCATTTTCAGCTTCAATTTGGTGCTCTTCATCCCAAAAGTGCGGTAACTTTCTATCAAACACTCTTAATTCCCTTTTCTGAAGGAGAATTCGGAAAATCCGAAATTTCTGAATTATTGAAGATACAGGGTCTTGTTCCAAGCGATTTTTCAAGTATGAGGAAGAGACTACAATTGCAATCCGTTCGATTGCCCCACAAAGAACTTCTTGCCGGTTTAATAGATCGCCGGAATGCCAGATGCGGAAAACCTAAAAGCAGAATTGGCTTTCAGAGGTTTTATATTAACAGAAGAAATTTACTTTCGGAATTAAGTTAATCCAAGCGGAAAAGAGCAATAATACTTGCCTTCTAAACCAGCATTAATATCACTAGAACAAACTTGAAATAAAGTAAATTCCGCGAAGTTCTCTTTAATTGCATCGTTAATTGCTAATGTCAATATGAATTTAGTCTTTATTGCTGAGACAATCCAAGGAGGTCTTCAGATGAGAATAGCTGAAATAATGATAGTTTTTGCCTGGAGTTCAATGAGCATCACCTTTCCATGGTATTTGTGGCTTCTCGCCTTGTGGGATGTATTTGTCCGAATTTCAGATGACTATCAAGGATTTCTGAAAGCGAAACAGTCAGTGTTAAAGAAGGAAATTCAAGCTCTGGAAGAACAAAAACAAAACCTTACAAAGGAAATCAGGAGAATAAGAGTTAATTACAGCGAATGAATGAAAGAAAGAATGGTAGCGAAAAAACAGCAATTACCCATCAAGAAACCCTTGAACCCTTCTTATTGTTTTATTTGAAAAATTCTTTCTCCAAATAAGAACTTTGCGAGTTTTGCGAACTGGTTCATTCGCCATAACAATGCTTTCCATGGCCAACTGATTCCATTCTTTGAAAGCTATACCCTAAAAGATATTTCTGGAAAATACTTTTCAGGTCTTTTACTCCGGGAAGCGGTTTAACACATTTTTCAAACTAATCGTGGCTTTTCAGAGTAAGGGGTTTTTCCAAAAAAGTCGGACTTTAGAATAAATACTTCTCTTCAAATTCATTGATCCAGGATTTCTCAATTCCAGGAATTACCAAATCTTTAATTCTGGCAACAAGATCCTCGAGAAAAATCGTGTGGAATCTTTCAGGCTGGCTGATGAAGCTTCTGAAATCATCAAAAATTTCACTATGATTCGATAATTTAGAATTGCCTCGGGGAAAGAGAGCAATAAAATGAAAGTCTTCGGCATTTTCAATTTTTTTTATACCATAAGAAAGACAAAAATTTGTCCATAGCTGCCACTTCCCATCACCAAAAGGACATGGCCTATCTTCTAGGATTCCTTGTTTAAGCAATTTTCCCTCGTTGGTTACATCCCAATACTTGTAATTTTTTTTGCTCTTATAATGGCATTCTGATAGGTCTCCACTCAGAAAGGTATCTGAAGCGCACTCTTTTTTCCTTCTGAAGGCACAATTGCTAAACTCTCTTTCAACATATTTTGTTTCAATCACCACAATACCTGTTTTTCCATCAGTTCTATTGTATCTAATTAATGCATCACAATCGACACCACTAAAACCAGCCTGGTCGCCCAAAATTTCATTCGGAGGCGTAAATTCAAGACAAAGTGAGTTTACATGATTTACCTCCGGAATCTCATGCTTAAGACAATGAGTTAAGAGATTAAGTCTGCTTTGCAGGGGAAAAAATAGGTTAAAACACATTGCCTGAGAAGACAAAAGGTTGGTTGTTGTTCGTTTCCAATTAATTCCCTTCCCTGCCCTTTTCCTGTCTTTCAATCCAATGAGAATGTCTTCTCTGAATGATTCGACAAAGTTTTTGCCGAGATTTCCATCTATCTCCGTAAGCCAATGGTTGTGTTCCCCTGGTCCTATTCTAAGAACTCTTGCTCGATAATCGCAAGCATGGGCCTCTGCCAAATCACGATAGGATGGGCTCACAAATCACTCCTATTTTCATGCTTTCCTGGTCGAAGCAGTGCATAAGTGGTTATTAATTCTCCGTTTCCGAGAGGTAATGAGCGTCCGACAACGGTTGCTCCTAATGCTTGCTTTACCATCTTGCCGATTTTTCGATTAATGATTTCCTTGTCTTCTTGTTTTTGCGTAAGGCGCTGATATTCCTCAAGGATGACGCGGTCCTTCTGAATGTGTCGAAAAACCTGATGGGTAACATTCTCAGGGAAATTATCCTCTTTAAAAGTCTTTAATACCCATTTAAAAAGTTTCTGGATAAACAAAGCAGCTTCTTCGGTCGGTAGCCCCAAAAAAGAACGCAGTGCGGTTATAACTGTGTCGTTGAAGTTCGATCCTTGTTTTTTTGCATGGTTCTCAACATTCTTAAATAAGTCTTTAGGAATCCGGATTGTTTTAACAATTGTCTGATCGAAAAACTCGCCAGGAAAAACTGATTCGTTGTCTTCTTTTTCTTTTTTTTTCATTCTTTCACTCTAGCATGGGAAAGAAATATTTTCAATTAAAAATTCTTTTATCTGAAGTAATACTGTTGACAAAAAAATACTTTTATAATATATTGATTAAAAGAAAGGAAAAAAATGAAAAAATGAAACCTTCTTGCAAAATACATTTTTTTGAGAGCCGGAGATTTAACCAGGGAGCTTTCTGAAAACCTTCGGAAAATTTGGGAAAGGGGAGAAGCGTATGAAAAAACTATCAATCAGCTATCAAAGTAAATTTTCTGATCGATTGATCTATGACAAGTCGGTATTTGAAAGAATCGACCCTTCTGTGAAAATTCATGAGGAAACAAAACGAAATCCACTCAGCAGTAGCGCGGCATGTTTAAATGTAATAGGTGCTTTGTCCAACGAGCCATCGAGTCTGAGGAAATTTTTGAATACTTTCGGTCTTCAGATAGATGAAATAATTCCTTTCCCTAGTCCGGCTAATGTTGCCGGAAGAATCTACAATGACAAAGGAAGTGCAATATTTGAATGGGTCGGTCCTCAGGACTCGCCATTGAATGAATTGGGTGGTCGAAGAGGTGAGAACCGAACCAGCATAGATGCATTTGTAATAGGCAAAATTTCGGGAAAGATTTGCCAAATACTGATCGAGTGGAAATTTACAGAAGGTATGAGCAAAGAAATCGCTTTAGGAAAATTTTCTGGCGGAAAAGGGGTTGAAAGGCTCCGACGATATTCTTCTGTTCTTGCTAATTTACGCAGGGTAAATAACATCCCTTTCTATTTTGCTGATGAGTATCGAGCTGGCGATTGCAATTCAATCCTCGGGTTAGCTGATTTTTCCCCGGATCATCTTTATCAGCTAATGAGAATGGCTTTACTGGCAAGAGTAACCACTCCAATAATGATAAACAATATTCAAGTGGAAGATTACAGAATATTGCATTTGTCTCATTCACAAAACAACAAGATCAACACTCTCTCCGAAAAGGATCTTGAATTTAGTCCTGGTTTGAAAATGCATGTCGGAAAAAGCTTGCACCAATTGTGGAAAGAAATATTGTCAGTGAGGGATAGGGAGAAGTTCCTTTTTGGATACTGGGACAAGTCGGTACCAGCGATTGAAGATGTCGATCTGAAGCGCTATTTGATTGAGCGGTATTGCGACTAGCCAACCATTTACTGACCGATTTTTAAACTGATAGGACAGTTTCCCCGGTTTTCTTATAAACGGAAATGAAAATCTTTCAAAAGGAGATCCAAATGAAACAAATCGAAATCCTTTCGATTCTCCCCTTTACTGGGAATGAAATTTCCTCGAAGGGCTCAAAAAAGCAACTTTCAGGTATTTCAACAGGCTTTCCAAGCCTTGACTACTTTACGGATGGCTTTCAGAAATCAGATCTTATAGTCATAGCATCAAATTCAGCCATGGAAAAAAGCTTTTTTGCAATCAATATCGCAAAGATTGTTACTGAACAAAAGAAAGGCGTCTTGTTTTTTTCTCTGGAAATGCCACCAAGCGATATTATTCAACATATGTTTGGGCCAGAAGCGAAGATTAACGGCTCAAAGATTTGGCTCGACGCATTTTCAAATGGGGATTACGAAGAGTTGCTAGGGATTGCAGAAAGCAAGTCAGGTTTTCCCCTTATTATTGATGGCAGCCAACTTCTCTCAGTTGCCAGATTGCGAGAACTTTTATGCAAAATGCACGAAAACAAGAAGATTTCCCCGATTTCTTTGATTATCATTGATAGCTTTCAGTTTATTCAGAGCGCCCAGATGCAAAACGTGGAGAAAGAGAGGGAAAAATTTTCCAGGATCTTCCATGATCTGAAGTTACTTGCCCGGGAATTGTCCCTGCCTGTCATTTGTCTGGCAGGTTTAAACGATGCTTTTGAAGGTGGGGTCGGGAAAAAGCCAAATTTAATCGATCTTCGCGAATCAGGATTACTAGAGCCGACCGCAGATGTCGTTTTTTTCCTTCATTGCGACAGAGGTCTTATCCGGGAGAATAAAATGGTACAAACCAAAGTTGAATTAGTTGTTGTCAAACAGCGGAATGGGCCAGTTGGCGATTTTCAATTGAATTTTGACCCCAAATCTGGCTTGTTTTCTGAAAGTAGTGAATGAAGCAGAAAAAAAATAATGCAAAAAGTTTTGTCGTAGATCATTAAGTATTCTAGTTTTAGGGAATAAAAAGGAGATTCCAATGGACCAAATTGAAAGGCAAAAGAGTAAAGAGTTGTCTAAAATTAAAATTAATGTAATTGGAATAGGCAAAATCGGAATCGGTGCAATAAATAGGATGATTCTTGGCAATTCTCACCTTGAAACTGAAGAATTTAAACTTGAATACATTGCTTTTAGCACCAACTCCCAGGAAACATTGATGTCGAATGCTCCAAAGAATATCTTATTAGCGGAAAATTTTTCTCAATTGTCTGGTTCTACGGAAATTATTGAAGAATACTTTTCTATTAACGAAGAAGACAGAAAAAAGATCAACGAAATTTTTAAGGATGCCCCCCACGGGCTAAACATCATTGTAGTTGCTTTGGGTTCTACTATTTCAACAAATGCAGCTCTTTTTGTTTCAAATTTAGCCAAGAAACTCGGAATTTTTACAATTGCATTTGCTATTTTTCCATTTTATTTTGAGGGTATGAAGCGCTTAACAATAGCGGAATCCGGGGTTAAAAAACTTGGAAATAATTTTGATTCGGTAGCTGTTGTTCCGTGCGATAAACTAAAGGATTTAATATCCGAAAAGAACCCCAAAATTTCCGAAATGACCGACTTTGTTTTTGAAATCCTTAAACGGGGAGTGGATTGCCTTCTTGATATAATGATGTATTCTGGGTTGCCTTGCGTCGATTTTCAAGATGTTCTTAAAATACTGAAGGGGGGCGGTTTTGCCGGAATAGGCGTAGGAAGAGCTCAGGGGGAAGGTAGAGCAACTAAGGCTACTCAAGAAGCCTTGAAATTTCCTCTTCTGGGAGGGGGATTAAAGGAAGCCAAGAGAATAATTTTAAACATCCCAGGAGATTCTAATTTGAGAATAGATGAAATAGATATGGTTTGTTCGCAAGTCCAAAACGCTGCTAATGACGATGTCGAAATATTTTTTGGGAGTTCCCCTTCTATAATGGATGAAGGATTTTTGGGGGTTACGATAATTGCCAAAAAATAGATTTTTAAAGAAGCAGAGAAAAATTGAACCTTACGAATTTTTAAAAAAGCTGCAACATTCAGAGACAAAATCAACTAACAGAGGATTTCAATGACCTTTTGTGACCGTGAAAAGCAACGTTATTAGAGTATTCCAGTGGAAATAGTAAGCGTTCACTTATATCTGTAATTGTGATAAATAAACGGAAATCATCCTTTCCTTATTCATAGAAAAAATTGGTCAATTTTTTTTTGACGCATGAGAAGCTTAAATATCAGATTTTACGAAAAGTATTAGTTCAACTTTTTGCTTTTTGAATTTGCTTCAGAAAATATTTTTTTGATAATTTGGGGAGTGAACGGTAACCAAAAATTAATGCCAACTTTGAAACTGAATCGCTGGTTTTTAAAGATCTTCCAGGAAGGCACAGGCAAAGTTTTCAAAATTGAAAACAACGAAAACTGGCTTGAAGTGACCAGACCTATTCTTGAAGCCTTCTTTCATGCACGGTATTTCCTGGAAATGGCGATTCGATACGGTGAAAAGCTGGAATCGGCCCCAAATAGCCTGCCCAGCGGGTGGGCGGGTTTGCTGTATCTTTACAATCTCAGATAAAAGAGATCTCCGTTGGAAATTTTCGGCAACAATTCTGAAAAAATAAATAAACGCAGGTTTGTTAGGCGATTTCTAACTGAATAATTTGATTGATCCTCTCGGAAAAGGTCGCCCGTAATTAACATTGGAGCGGAGTTGAAGCGCATCTCAGTATAGTGAGGAGTGGACAACAAAACCAGTTGGATTTTCTGGCCTTGACGCTCTTTTTTCCGAATTCTAACCAAGTGAATTGAAACCTTCAAAAAATGATGACAAACTATCAGAATTTGAAGAGTACACTTTTAATAAAAAAGCCGTTATTCCTTTGTTTATCAGTGTTATAAAGAAAACTTCTTCAGGCATGGCTTTTGCAGATCATGTAGTAACACCTAAATTTATTTTGGAGAATGATGTGAAATATGCAGAGATTGGAAAGGTTGAATTCAAAGCTAAATACAGCAATTAATTTACAATAAATCAATTTTGGTTAGGTTTTCAGCGTAAAGATCGCCTATACTTAACTCGATACGCAGATTTAAAGACAAATCGGTCAAAAAAAACAATTTTAATAAATTGAACAGGAGGATGAATTATGAGCGAGTGTGTCTATTGCGGTTCTACCAGCTATGGAAGTTCCTGCCCTTACAGTCCGAATAAGAAACACAAGCATGAAAATTCCGGTGAAAAATGCGTCTGGTGCGGTTCGAGTTCTTACGGTGGTTCCTGTCCATATTCTCCAAGCAAAAAGCATGAACACGGTCATGGAAGCAAATGCATCTGGTGTGGTTCAACCCAGCATGGTGCAAGTTGCCCATTTTCTCCCGACAGGCAGCATGAACACTGAAATTTATTGGACTGGCAGAGACTCAAAGAGTTTTTTTCAGCAGCTATTTCTTTCAAATTCTTTCTTTCAAATTCTGAAATTCGGTAAAGAGAAAGTCGGTTTCCGTTTTCTTTCCGATGCTTTTTCGGTAAAGGTTCAAGAGAATCACTTATGACAATTTAAAGGGTTAATTTTATAACACCGGTTTCCGAGCATCTCGAATGAATTTGGGGTCACTGGGTCTTTTGAACCCAATTAAAACCAACTTTATAACCTTAATCTAAAACTGATATTTTATACTCAATCCTGAAGCCGTTTTCACATCCTCAGGCTGATCATCCATATTGCAATACCAAGGTTTCATGACGGTTTCAAACTGTTCGCACTTCATTCCATATGCTTTTGTGAAGTTTCTGGAAACCGTATATTCATTTCCCCTTTTGATCGCTGTTTCAACCTTTTTGACCGATTTTTGTGCAAGCAGGATTCTCAATTTCGAAAAAGGAGGCTTAAAATGCCAATTTCTTTATTGGAAATCGCGAGAAAAATTGAAGAGAATGCCAAAACAGCAAGCTATTCCAATGTTGTTGTTTCTGACAGGAATTCCAGCAAATCAAAGGTTGGTATCTGGTGGTGGTTGAAAGGAAAAGTGATAAAACTTGAAGACACGATAGAAAACTGCGAGGAGTCAGAACCAATCTGTGTAAGCCAGGAGCATATCAAGGTTTGGCCTTTTGTCCAACAACAATTTGCCGAAGAAATTCCGGAAACACTGGATGCCACTTTCCAGGAAGTTGAAAGAGGAAGAGTTTGGGCAGTCAGAGATAAAACCTACCCCACAAGAATTTCCTACATTATTACGTGTTCCACCCCATTAACCCAAAACTCTGAAGCAATTTCCGCGATAAAACAATCATTCGGAATTGCCGGAAGTTTTGTTTCAGTAAGAGCTCAACCATGCTTGTATGACCGGGAAATAAAATTGAAGTGATTTAACACCGATTTTCGCAGGGCGCTAAATCTTCGGATTTTTACCCCAAAATCACGCCGTCCATTTTATCTCCATTGGTACATTGTTTAACCATGGCACCAAAAATGGCTTTGACAATTTTTCGACCCCTTGAATGATTGGTGCGTGCGATCTTTTCCGGATTTTTATCGTGAATTTCCGTCCATCATAGATCACCTTCCCTGGCATATCAATAAATTTTTTAAAAATGGTGGGGGCTAGAATATCTTCAAAACGCCTTAAATCTTGAGCAAGTCGATGATATAGAGTGTCCGCAATCACCGACCAAAGAACATCAAAATGAATCCGAATCATTAATGGTGAAGAAAGAGCATTCAGGTTAAAGAAAGAAACCAATTCTGCAAGCTTGTTTTCAATTCTCCAGCGCTTGGCATATACCTCCAAAACCGTGTTTACGGGTAATTCCCAATTGTTTGTAATCACAAATGTGGGATTTTCCCTTCCGTTATCCTTGATTATTATTTGTCGAAAAGGTTTTTTGCTTCCCCTTAAATACACTTTGCTTTCATTTATAGATAAACAGCAATGCTTTCTTTTTGGAATAACCAGTTTTATCTTCTTCCATTCTTCTTTGGGCAGAGCATAGGTTTCTTCCAATAGCTTTTGATTGCGCTTTCGAAGGGTAATGAATTTAATGTTGTCTTTCGCTATTTCACTCAAAGTGTCATATTTTGTAAATTTGCAGTCGAAAACTAGGGTTTCAGTTATTTTGCCTTGAATTTTTTTCCAATA
>JADFXM010000078.1:0-1358 GCA_015233565.1 Candidatus Rifleibacteriota bacterium | reverse complement strand
CATAGAATAAAATGGTACTTCAGGAAAAGAAATCATACAATAACTTAATTTTAAAAAAAGCGCTGTACATCAAATGTCGTCAAAAATAAATCACCTCAAATGATCACTTTATTTCCTTACGACCCCTTAGGTTAATCTCAACCCCCATCATTTGATCCATTTTCAAGATCAATTACCGTTATTTCGGAACGTGCAAAAATTCTGATGGGTGGGCCCCATTCACCTGAGCCACGGGAAATGTACAAGCTTGCTCGATTGTTAAGCTTCGTAAATCCGCTGGGAAAGGAATAAACAATACGGGGAACGATAAAAAATGGGAACAGCTGCCCTTGATGAGTATGGCCAGATATCTGAAGATCAAATAAATCTAATAAACTCGATGGAACCAGAGGCTGGTGGCGAAGAACCAGAACAAAAGATTCTTTTCCAGCCTCTAATAGCAATTTTGATTCGTCGATTTTCTGTTCCATTCCCACCATTTTAGCCGTAGGATCATCAAATCCAATCAAAGAGAGAAATCCAGTTGGATGACGAATTTCATTTCTGAGAAAATCGAATCCGCATTTTTTTAGGAACTCTTTTGACTCTTCAACCCCAGCGAAATATTCATGATTCCCAAAAACCGCGAATTTTCCAAGTGGAGCAAAAAGTTCTGCTAATAAATTTGTCAGTTTTTCGGGTTCTTTCGTTCGCATATCAATCAGATCACCAACACTTATAATGATATCTGGGTGCTGTTCTTTCACCATTTTCACGAGTCTTTCAAGCCGTGGGCCATTCTCAAGAGGTCCCAAGTGGACATCTGTTAACGCAACAATCCTGATTTTACAGCCCTTTTGAATTTTTGAATTCTTAATTTGAAGGTATTCCACTACAGGTGAACTTGCTTCAAAGTGCCCATAGAACAGCAAACCAATGGTAATTCCCAGACAAATAAAAAATTCAGTTGATTTCGTCATCGCGGAAAAACATCCTGCCATTTTTCCTAGCCACAACAGGCCTTTGGTCATTAAAGACCAGGAAAAAAACAGCCAGATAAAAGCCATCCAAATAACGGTAACAAAAAAAATCAATTCTAAAACTTCAGGAGATTTAACCAAATTTGAAAAAGGTAAAACCATAGGACTGAAAACCATTAACACGCAAAAAAGCAACATCACCCATTCCCCGCTCTTGGAAGCGAGGTGAGCACACTGAAACATATGGAAAAAATGCCAGTGGAATACACTATCAGGCATTCCGCTAAAACGAATTGAAAATTTGAATTTTTGAGAAATGCTAAAACTACAAGATAGAGATTGTACCTCTACAAAACCTGGTGTATACTTTTTAAAAATTTTAGACCAGGAGATTACGGT
>JADFXM010000077.1 GCA_015233565.1 Candidatus Rifleibacteriota bacterium | reverse complement strand
CAAAAAAACTTTTTAGCGGAAGCAAGTCGGGCAAATAAAATTTCTGAAATTATCTGAAATTTGTGAATAATCCTGCAAATTTAATATCTGGATTTAGGGGTATCTAATTTCCATGAAAATCTGTGTTTTATGGCATTGGGGCGAATAAAGCGACCTGAAGGTTTGCGCCATGTATCGCCTGGCGAGCTAGGAAAAACAATTGGTCTTGATCGCGTTCTCGAAGTTCGTACTTTGAGGGAAAAAATTACGGAAATAGCCTCTTGTGGAAATCCTGGTGCATGGATGAAAGAGCTTGCTCAGATTCCCCAAAGGTGGCTGGTATGATTAAGGGTGGAGTCCTCTTCCTCGCTTCGGAGTTGGCATCTGAGCAGGGTGAACTTGTTAAGGCAGTTGAGTTCGTGGAACAAGCCATCCCATACGCGGCAGTCCATCCCGTCAACATGGTCTTTGCACAACATAGTCTTGGCCGCAAGCTTCAGGTGGCAGGTCGGGTTGATGAGGCATTCGCAGCCTTCAATAAAGCAATTCAACTTGCAAACGATTTACAAATTCCTGGTGATGTCCAATTCGATATTCTAGTTCACTTGGTAGAAGCAGCCATCCATATTGGGCTTTGGAATGAAGCGGATGAGGCGATGGTTAAATTATCAACATTGTCTCGCCCACCGCATATTGTTGAAAACGTTATCGAGCTTCTTCAGCGGCAACTCGAAGGAACTAAAGAACTTCGAAACCGAATAGAAGTTCTAAAGTCCATTAAGATCAACAATGTATTCAAGACTCTTCTTGAGGCTAACGCAGTTGAGGTCAAACCCCTTCTTGCATGGTGGCGGGAGGTTGAAAAAAGTGGTTGTTGGATGTCAAAGGATAAAAAAAAGGCTGGAGCTCAGGATGATAATGATCGTGGGTTACGGGTCATTTATGACTATTGGGGTGGTGGTGGCGCAGCTCGGATAATGGCAAACTTCCGAAAATTCGCACCCGACCACTTTTCCCCATTCATTGAAGTTAGAACCCTGACGGACATTCAACGTGCCATCCGCATGTTCTCTTTGATTTCTGACACCTTAATCCTTCTCTGGAAAGGAAGAACTTTTGGTGGTCAGTTTACCAGAACACTTGTACCCATAACAAAGGATGTTGTCGGGGGTGCTGGTTATATCGGTTTTTTTGGTACCATTTTTAGGTCTCCCTCAGGCTCTCAATGGGTTTCCGCCCTTGGCAAAGGGGCTTGCATTCCGGAGGAGATTTGCCGTTTTTTGCTTTCTGAAGCCGCAAGTTTAATGGAACAAGGCCGTCTGATCTTGTTTCCTGCACCAGCGGTTGGATGCTTGCAACCTGAGTTTGGCCCATCTGAGAAACTCCTTGTTGCCCTGATGGGTTTAACCCCTTTTCTGAATCGCTCTAATGATCTCACTTCCAATTCCGTGGGTTTTGTCCCATTCTTTGAAAATGTTCCTATTCCTGCCATTGCGGATATTTTGGGTGAAAGACCGGAATAAACCCGGTGCTTACGTTTGGCTTTGTTAAAGAAAACCCGGGAATTGCGTCAACACGGTTCCATTGAAGCGGGAAAACGGGAATTGCAAGACGAAATTAATGATGCACTTTCCGAATGGGCCGATATCCATCGGTCGTTGGGAAAGAAATATAAATGGAAAAATCGAAAGGATGAGATGTCATCGACTGCTTTGAAGTTTCAAGAGCAATGGTCACCGGTTTTCATGCTGAACCACTTGGGCTATCGACTACGTGTTGCAACAGTCTCTCCCGCTCAACGATCAGAAAGACAAAGTCCGGGCGAGACTGAGACCGAAACCCCGCTTGGCAATTGGCTAATGCCGCTAGGACCAAACATTCTTAGTGCAGTGATGAGGAAAGATGGACAAACCAAAGGTTGAAACATTTAAAATTAGGGAATTCCGGGGACAGTTTATTCAATTATTGGCCTTCTCTGGATTATTTTCAGGTGGGATCTTCTTTTGAGGCGTGGACGGAGACTCGGACAAACGGCCTAATTTGTTTAGGACAAGGGAAGATATAGCCGTGATCAAGGGATGAGATGTTCCAGGGATGGATGGATTTGCTAACAAAGGATTATTTGTTACTCGCTGGAATTAGTTTAGGACAAAACCAATCGCGGGCCCAAGTTTGGGATGTCGCTCGATTGGATTGATGCACTGACATGGGATAAGCGGTTCGTCGGGAAATTTATTCAAGGACAAAGAAGTATGGATGCGCGTTCAACGGATAGGATGTTTTTCCGGGCGGATGTTTTCAAGCCCGGGATAATGCCAACAAGACGGCTGCACCTGACTTCGCAGGTGAACCGCGCGATGGCCGCCCCTTCGGCCGGCCATCGCGCAGGGTAAGCTGCGTTTCATGCCGAAGCTTGTGCCAGTCCCAGCATCGGCCATCAAACGGGTCAAGCTGACACCCAAAGGGGCAGCTTACCCTGCGCGTTCAGACTGTCGGAAAAGCCAAAATAGACAAAAGTACAGTGAAAAATATTTAATTAAAATGATTGTACTTTTTCCTCGCAAATGATATAATAGGTTTACTTAACTCGTGAGGTAGCTTATGGCTCGTTTTAAATCCTACGATTACAGACAGCGCGTCATGATTCCAGTATCGCTCGAAGATCAGATCATGTACGGAACCTTTGAATATGCTATTCAGGAATTGATTGAAAATCGCCTCGATTTATCACCATTTCATGCCAAATATCGCAATGATGAAACCGGACGGCCAGCAATTAATCCCAAAATTCTTTTAAAAATAGTTCTATTGGCTTACTCAAGGGGAATTGTTGGCTCTCGAAGGATTGAGCAAGCTTGCAATGAGAATATTATTTTCCTGGCCATGACTTGTGGCTATTGCCCGGACCACGCGACCATAGCTGAATTTGTTTCGGGCATGCCAAATCAGATTTCTCCACTATTTACTCAGGTATTATTGATTTGCCAGGAGATGGGTTTGCTGGGAGGGACTTATTTCGCAATTGATGGTTGCAAGCTTCCAGGCAATGCTTCAAAAAAGTGGAGTGGTACTTTGAAAGAATTAAAGGAAAAAAAAGAATCTCTTGAAAAAAAGGTTGATCGCCTTATTCAGGAACATCAGGAAAAGGACCAAGATTCGTCATCAAATGACAATGATAGTACAGACTCCCCTGAGAATTTTCGCAAGCATCAAATTGAACGTTTAAACCGGCAGGTCGAACGAATTAAAAAGTTTCTTGACGAAGCAAAGCCTCGAATTGGCAAACAAAAAGCCGAATTGAAATCCAATGTGATCGACCCGGACTCTGCCAAGATGGCCACTTCTCATGGTATCATTCAGGGTTACAATGCGCAGGCTATCGTAGATGGTAAACATCAAATCATTCTTGCTGGTTTGGCAAGCGGAGAGGGAAACGACAACAGTCAGATTCCAGTTCTTTTGCCTATTCTGAAGCAAAATCTAAAAACTATCGGGTACAAGAAATCTGACTTAAAAAAAGTGACATTCGCAGGAGACAGCGCGTATTTCAGTGTTGAAAACCTCAAAGCTTGTGCCAAAGAGAAGTTGAATGCCATTATTCCTGATTGCAATTTTCGAAAACGTGACCCAAGGCTTGCAGATCAAAATAAATACCAACCAAAAGGCCATGGGAAGTATCCGTTGGCTCAGTTTAAATATGAAGAAATGAAGAATCAATACCGTTGTCCATCAGGAAAAATTCTCACATCCTATGCAAAACAGGCAATGATCCATGGACGGAAATGCCGTCTATATGTTGGCAAAAAAGAAGCTTGTGGTGCATGCCATCTTCGCATTCAATGTATGATGAAAACTGCTAAGCGTCGGACTTTGGCGATTCCAATTCAAGGTCAGAAGTTATCGATTACAGATGCGATGAAGCAAAAGATTGATTCCGAGGAAGGGCGAAAGGAATATGCAAAACGAATGGGAACAGTAGAACCAGTTTTTGCAAATATCCGCGAAACCAAGGGATTGAAAAGGTTTACACTTCGTGGGAAAATAAAAGCCGGAATTCAGTGGTTACTGTGGTGTATGGTTCACAATATTGAAAAGATAGCTAATTTGGGATATTCTAACTGAAAACCAAGGTGATACAGGCAGTAAATTTTTATTTCAAGCCCTCGTTAATGGAGATTTTTTAAAATGAAAATGGATGTACCAAAAAAGTCATGTGCTGTCTTTAAAAACCACTTTTCCGACAGTCTCATTGTGTTGTTTCTGGTGATTACCCCAAAGCATCTTCCAGAAACAGGAAAAGCCTTGCTGATTGAGAATTGAATTTGAACCAAACGAAACCTCTTCTTTTTTTCAATGATCAGCTCCATGTCGGTTAATATACAGCAATTAATATAGATTGAAAAGATATTTTTATTCTAAGATAGGTTAAATAAATAATACCAATTTCGGGGAAGTAGCCGGAAAAGAGATAAGTTGATGTTTCTTTGCCAAAAACTATTCTCCCGGACTTAAAGAAAAATGTGACGTTTCTGAAAAACAACTTAAGCAAAAGCTGCCAATAAGCCTACTATAATTAAGAAACATCTGATTTGTAAGACTCAATAATAACACGCAATAGTAAAGGTCTTAACGATGCCAAGCAATGTTTAAACTGATTTCTTTTATCAGGCCGCTTTATTTTTTTTCGATAATTTATCCTCTTGCTCATCAGAAAAATCGACAATGTAGCCTTTCAGCCTTTTCTCCTTTTTGCGAAGAGTTTTTACAAGTTCCGCTACATCAAAATCATTTTCCTGGGCCAATTCATCTTTAATTTTCCAAAGTTCTTCCATTATTTCATTCTTCATTTAGATCACCTCCAAGGAGTTCATTTGGTGTGCATATTTCGGGAAAATGATACTCCTCTGATATAATTATAGCGCGAACAAGGGGCTTGTTTTCGGCGTTATCAATATGTTTGCAGTTCCAGGTTAAAAGATAATCAACTTTATGGACGGCGGCAAGAGAAATGTGTAACGCGTCATCACTCGCTTTTGAAGGAAGAGCGCCTTTTGAAATGAGTTTTTGAGAAAGATAAATGGCGGAATCGGTCAATTTCAGAAAAGGAATTCCATCAAGAACTTTGATTCTTCTTTTTGAAGCTAAAGGATCTCCCCGACTTGCTTCTTCCAATACCAACTCAGATGCAAATAATTCAAAATCATTTCGACGCTTATCCCACCATTCTGTGGTCAAACTTTGCCATGCTGCAACAAGAAGATTTCTGGAAGGCAAACTTGTGAGATAGCTTATGATAGAAGTTTCTATGTAAACTCTTTTCTTTGCGTTCATTGAAATCTTCTTGTTCATCGTTAACCTCCTTTTAGAGAAAGCTGCGATTATAACCAAAAGAATAAAAACTTTTAATTCTCAGGCGAGATGGGCATACCAGGCCTAAATAAAGAAAAAGCTGAACTATTTCCTTTTCTCATCGATACCCTGCTAAAAAATCTATGTAAATTATAACTTAAATTGAGGGCAATAGAAATAGAAATTTTTCTGATGAGAATTTTATCCATCCGCCGGAGCCGCTCATCCCCCCAACCTGAAACGAATCGAGCTCGCCATCCGACTTTGAGCGGGTCGGCCAATCGCGGCAATTGACCTGACTCCGAGTCGTCCGCAAGCTTCGCTTGCTCCCGCCTCTCCGCAGGTCATCGCCGCGAATGGCCGTTTATTACTTGGAGCTTTTGAGTTTAACCATCGGTGAGACATTCCGGATTTTCCCGACAACAAGGATTGCGACCGCAAGAAAAAACGTGTATTATTGGGATGTTAAGGCGTCGAATCAAAAGTCTTTGCTCATCTTGGGCGGTATAATTGGACCAGTCGCAACCGGTCAGGAAATTGACCTTTGCGCGGGGATAGTAAATACGCAAATTGTATGAAATGGGGAAGCTACAAATGATTATATCAAAAGGGCGCTATAACCATCGCGAAAAAGCGTGAAAAAAATGGCAAAATGAGAGTGAAATGAATATCAGATTTTTCATTGATCCAGAAAAACGAACCACATATTTTTAACCATGGTGTGACGGAAGATGAAGCGCTAGAGGCCTTACATAACGCAGCCGAGGAGCGCCGGGATCGAAATAACACTCGTGCTGTCATAGGGAAAACCGATGGGGGAAGATATCTTCGTATTTTTTTGCACCCGAACCCGGGGGAATAATCGTGATTACGGGTTACGATCTTCCAGAAAAACAGCTGAAAGCATTTCGACGCCGGAGGAAGTGATGAAACGTAAACAAGCTTTACCAAAGGGCATGACCGAGAAAGACGTTCTCGGTCTTATCGAACACTTTGAGAATCAAACCGATGATGAGGCGATTGCCGAAGATGAAGCAGCATTCGGAAAAGACCGCTGTACGGTCATGGAGATTCCTATTCGCCTTGTTGACAAGGGCCGTGCCATGATCGCACGCGAGACCAAAGCTAAACGAGCGAAAGCAGCGTAATGGGTGAGCTTTTTTTTGAATACTGTCATTTTCAAAGGAAAGAATAGGCAAAAATGACTCTGGAAAAAGATTACTGGACAAAGAACCGAAAAGAATTGCGGAATTGGTTCACCCGCAATTCTCCTTCCCTTTGTGAGCTTTATATTGGGGTGTTTCCACCACATCGAAAATAATTTCAATTACCGAATTATCCCTTCGCGGGCAAATCCAGCAGCTAAAAAATGCTCTTTCAGAGAGGCAAATTGAATTTGCTGGAAAGCTTCTTGACCAATTACTCGCAGCGGTTGTTAATAATCCATACTATACCGCGATTTTGAGTGACCAACTTGCAGAAATAACAAACTCCTATAAAGCAGCTTTAATAAATGAAATCAATTATGGGCATAATCGGATTTCCCAGAGATTGTCAGCAGGAGAATCCCCTGAAAATGTAGTTTTGTCGATGATGTGGACAAAAAAGTGGATAGATGCTCTGAAAAGATTTGAAGCTCCCAAGTTGTCAGATTGTGCATCAGCTGAGGAGGAATCACTAAAAAAGCAGTTAAAAAATGAAATCGCTTAAGGAACAAGAAAGTTGGCTGCGAGAAAGAACTCTGGGCAAACATGGGATGAAGAAAAGGCCACCGTAGTCTGGACTCAAAAATGGGTTGAAGCTGCGATAAAATTAAATATTGGCGCAAATGAATCATGGTTGCTGGAAGCTAAAGAACAGTTAAATAAAAATTGGTCGGAGGGACAACCAATCTCCAAACCGGTTGTCAGCAGGCCAGACAACGGTATCTGGGGAACAGATTCCAATGGTACGTCGTGGCGGGATCCCTGTCCTGATGGAATTTTGTCCCCATATGACTGTGACGATGGTTGTGATATTCACGCAAACGTTGGTACCCCGGTATATGCTGCCAGAGATGGTTGGATTGTTTACAATGATCCTAGCGGCCATTCGAGACAGGAAACAGCAAATGACACTACTGGGGCAATTAGAATTCGTCATGAAGATGGCAAGGAAAGCTGGTATGCTCACCTTTCAGCCCGAAATACAACTTTGACAAGTGGTATGTTTGTAAAAGCAGGTAACCTCATAGGAAAAGTTGGAATTGCCAATGGGGTATCACACCTTCATTTCAGCATTTTTTACTCTTCCGGAGGAGATGGCGGCGGCTTCATGGGCCCCTATTAAATTACTGATTTATTCCGAAGCCGTTAAAAGACAATTTTAAGCAGCAAACTTAGCTTTTAATTAAGTCAATTTTAGACTAAATCATGATGGAAAAAATAGGTCGAATGAGTAAAGCTGACTGCAAAACCCTTAATGAGTGGTTTGGGAATATTTTTTGGTGAATTAAGAGAATCAAAATATCAGATTATCGATAGTTTGCATTTTCTCGGAAAATAGCTTCAAAAGGTATTTTCCTGATTTTGGAATACTTTTCGGTTGGATTTTACCCTGAGACCAACATTCATAAAAATAAATCAGAAAATGTCTTCCAAAGCAACTTGATGATTCATGAATCGAAAAAATGGTATCAAATTTAAATCCCCGAGGTTTGGAAATCTGAAATTGTCGAAAAAAAACAAAATTTTTCCTAGCGAGAGCTGAAATTCGAAAAAATCCAAATATGTGAGCAAGTATTCCATATTTAGTTACAAAACTAATTAATTCTGCCGAATGGTAAAAAGAAATAATTTTTTTTAGTAGTTTTTTTTTGTTGAAATGTTTAGAATAGTGTCAATATTTTTTATCCGAGGGTATTTGAATAGCGAATGGGGCTACATAGCGGAACAGGCCTTTTAATGCTTTAACTGGCCGGGAGTTTTACTCACTGAACAAGTGAGAAACAAATAAGTGATAGTCGTGCGAAAAAATGTCATAGAGAGAAACAGTCATGGCAATTGAGGTTTTTCAGCTTCAGAGAGGTGGTACTTTAATAAAGACCCCCGAAGGGAATTTGCAGATTGGGGCAACTCCCGAAACGATTAAAGATACGCTGAATTTAATTGGCGAAGTCCCGGAAACCATAGTTCTTCCAAATCGTTTGTTTAGCACTGAACGGGGGGTGTCCCTTGCGGATATAGAATTTCCCACATACTATAATTTTTTCCTGAAAAAACGACCTATCAAAGTTATTGGCCAGTCCCATCAACTTGAAACAATAATGAACGTTCTGAAGGAAGCTTTGTTTGGTTCAGAAGAAGTTCAACTTTCAAGAGAGTTTCCGTTTGGAGCCAGCAGAGATCTGATTCCTGATATTCTGGCTGAAACAAATTATCTCGCCCCCAAAGACAACACCGGGAAAAAACTTACCGTAGATAATATGGCCATTGGAATCCCGTGGGGGGCCAACAACCAGGTTCCCTTCGGAAAATATATTCTCGAACGCACCCAGCGAGGGATGTTGAGAATTCTTGATGGCGAAAACCTTCTCTCAGAGCTTCCAATGGATGTCACTTTTGGTGGTAATCGGGTTTTTCCTGAAAAAAAGAATCCATTCGAGCCGCCCCTGTTTGGAATCACGGTAATCGGATCCGGTCACGGTTTCGACCCTCATGAAATGACCTCTGGGTTCATCATCTGGATAAACAAACGTGGAATATTGGTTGACCCGCCGGTTGATTCAACTTTGTGGTTAAAAGCGATGGATATTAATCCTCGTTTGATCGAAGATTGTATCTTAACCCATTGCCATGCGGACCACGATTCAGGAATTCTTCAGAAGTTGTTGGAAGAAAAGAAGATTCATTTATATACGACTGAAACAATTATGGAAAGCTTTGTCCGCAAGTATCAGTCCTTAACCGGGCTTTCACATCAGTCTTTCATGAGTCTTTTTCATTTTCATCCCGTAACATTGCAAGTTACAAGCCGAATAAACGGAGCGGAGTTCCGGTTTTATTATACGTTCCATTCCATTCCCACAATTGGTTTCGAAGTGTATTTTCAAGGAAAGAGTTTTGCATATTCCTCTGACTCCCTTTACGACCCGCCAACCATTAAAAAATTGTATGACGAAGGGATTGTCAACCGGTATAGAATGATTGAATTGATCAATTTTCCCTGGCATCATTCCATCATTTTTCATGAAGCAGGGATTCCCCCAATTCATACCCCTATTAAAAATCTGGCAGAATTGCCTGAATCGGTTAAGGAACGCCTCTATCTGATACACGTTTCAGAGCATGCTATCCCTCCAAATTCCAATTTAAAAAAGGCCATGGCTGGTCCCGATTCGACGATCATTGTTCCTGTATCGCCTCCGGCAAGCAATGAAGCCCTTGAATATCTCGATGTTCTAAATCACATCGATCTTTTCAGCGGTCTTCCGATTGAGAAGGCAAGAGAGTTTCTTACCCTTGTTAAGCCTGAGATAATTAAAGCCGGTGAAGTCTTTATCAAGAAAGATACCATTGGTGATCGCTTTTATATGATTGTCAGCGGGAAAGCCACTGTCGTCCGCGATGAGGAAACGATAAAAACATATTGTACCAATGATTACATTGGTGAGACCTCAATGATACTGAATGCTCCTCGGAACGCAGATGTAATCGCCGACACTGAAATGAAAGTTCTGATAATGAATAAATACGATTTTCTTTACTTCATTCGCGGAACTGAAATAGCAAGGCAAATGAAGGTAATCGCTGAAAATCGGGAATATGACACCTGGTCTCTTTTCAACGACACCCCAACTCTCAGAGGTTTAACAGCTACTCAAAGGACTCATCTTCAGGGAATTATGACTCGAATTGAGGTCAACCCAGGGAAAGAGATTGTGCGCGAATCTACAGAACGTGAGGCCTTCTACCTTCTCGACAAAGGAATCATTGGATTATCAAGGCGTGGAAGGCTTCTTGCCAAGGGAACCCGGGGTTCTATTTTCGCAAAAATCTATTCGACAGCCATGAGAGGGAAAAATCGATTCACCCTTACTGCGCTTACTCACAGTATTTTATATTCCATCGATGTTATGGATTTATACCGATTTCTTGAACGTAATCCAGGAGTTTTTCTCATCCTGCGTGAAGGAAAAATAAAAAATTTGGTTATTCAGCTCTCAGTTAACGAGGGGGAATGACTCCCCAAAACCTTTTATAATGAGGCTTTTCGCTTGTACAGTATTAGGGAAAATCTGAAGCAATATCCACTCAATTTCCCGGAAGTGAATGATTACAAATAATGATTGATAAATTTCAGGCATCAATGCTGGGATTTTTAATAGGAGATGCTTTGGCGTCTCCAATCGAGGACCAGGTGCGTGAAGTTGGTTCTTCCGGTGAGCCAGTGTCCTTTTATGTTAAGGCCTCTCCTGCCCATCCTCTTGCTCACTTGTCTCCGGGGCAGTATTCAGATGAATCACAAACTATGCTTCTGGTAGCAGAAAGTTTGGTAGCTCAAAAAGCCTTTAACATTGAAGATCTTGCGCATCGTTTTGTTGATTGGTACCAAAGCCAAAAACTTAGGTCTATGTGGCGTTTCCCTGGAAATACCACTTTTAAAGCAGCAAGAAAGCTTGCTTCCGGAGTTCACTGGACTTTGTCCGGTTTCCCATCCGCAGGAGTTGGGGCAGTAGTAAGAACACTTCCCTTAGCTCTGGTTTTTTATCATTCCCCAGTATTTTTGAAAAACTCTATAGAACAAAGTTGCAAACTTAGCCACACTGACTCGCGGGTATTTGGTGCGGCTCAGGCTTTCGCTGCGATGATTCGAATTGGCCTTGAAGGTGGGGAACCAATCCCTGACGTAATTATTGCTGCTGCTATTGATCGCTCGCAGACTTATTCTTCAGAAATTCCACGCAAGTTGAAGCTGGTTAAGGATGCCTTGAAAATGGATGTGAAAATGGCAGTTGACACACTTGGCAACAGCGGTTATTGTCTTGATTCACTCAGCTGCGCTTTGTACATGTTTTTAAGGTCACCACGAAATTTCGATGAAATGATTGTTTCTGCAGCAAATTCCGGCGGAGATTCTGATTCAATCGCCGCAATGGCAGGAGCAATTTTTGGAGTATATAACGGACTAGGAGCGATTCCCGATAAATGGTTTTCGCCGCTTGAAGGATTAGAATCAACAAAAAAAATAGCCTGCGAGCTTTTTCATGTTGCTGAAGGAAAAAAGTAAGCAAAATGAACCTGTTGCCTAATTAATAAAAACCATTAATTATGCAAAAATTTGGTGATTAGAAGTGGCTTGAAACACTGATTTCATATTTTGTACTTTCGTTAATTTTGGAATTGTGCAACAAGCTCAAATAGGGTAATCATAATTACTCCAAATTATTTAGACATTGCAAATCTTTTTAGGCTGGTTTTATTCGGTCATTTAAGACCACTACCTTTGTTGGTGGTCAGTTAATAGGCTTTGTCGTGGAGAGTACAACATATGCTTTCTGATCACCTTAGGCAGCTTTTTAAAATCGGGGTGGCTGCGATCCGCAGCCATAAAATCAGCGTAAGGCCATCACTTCCAGTGGGGGATAGCTGTTTTTAACCGAATTTTTGACAGTGTAGCAAATTTACCGAAAAAGAAACTTGACGAGGCGGTCGTTGAGCGGAGTCGAAACGACCAAAGTTATAAAATAAATTGTGTGCAGGTGAGTCCATCATAATGAATGAAGGAATTAACACAATTGTAGCAAATGGCTGGAAAATAATTATCGGCTGAAATGCTACAGTGTCGAATTTTTATTCAATATTGCAAGGAGCCTTGAAGAAAAAAATGTCGATTACGCATCTTGATTCAGATGGCCGTGCCAGAATGGTAGATATCGGCTCGAAAAACGAGACCAATCGTTGTGCTATTGCTTTTGGAATGATTCGAGTGGGCTCTATAGCCATGGAAAAACTCAAATCCGGGACTCTTTCCAAAGGGGATGCTTTTTCCGTTTCAAGAATTGCCGGCATTCTTGCAGCTAAAAAAACCAATGAACTCATACCTCTTACACATCCAATTGGCTTGAGTTACATACAATTACATTTTGCCCCGATAGCACCGGATTCAGTATGCGTTTTTTCGGAAGCACATGCTCATGATCGAACTGGTGTTGAAATGGAGGCTATGACAGCCCTTTCAGTTGCTTTATTGAATTTGTACGATATGGTTAAGGGAGTCACTAAAGGAGCAACAATTGAATGCTCCAAACTCCTCTTCAAATCCGGTGGAAAAAGTGGAACATGGCTTTCTCAGGACGTCGAATCGGGAAAAGTAGAGAAGCTTGCGATCAGCAAATCCAAGGGAACTCCCAAAGAGCCAAGGGATGAAGCTTTCCTGAAGCCGGAATTCGGTCTTTTAGATGATGCTCATGCAGGCAACTGGCATAGGCAGGTTTCCCTTCTCGGGCTTGAGAGTATCACCACCATGAAAGACAAGGGATTGGAAGTAGGTTTCGGTTCATTTGCTGAAAATATCTGCACTTCAGGAATCAAGCTATACGAGCTTCCAATTGGGACATTGATTTTTTCCGGAGATGGATGCATTCTCGAAGTTACTCAAATTGGCAAAGAATGCCACACCAAATGTGCTGTTTACTACAAAGCTGGTGATTGTGTTATGCCACGAGAGGGTATTTTCGCACGGGTTCTCTCAGGAGGAACGATCAAAACCGGCGATAGAATAATCGCGCTTCATCGAAACGTGCCCGAATTATCGGGAGGCTGATATTATTCTTACATGATTGAGAATCTTCCAAATTCCATCGATTTGCATTTTCTTGGCGGAGCGTCTGCAATTGGGGCAAGTTCCTCGTTGTTGAGACTTGGTGATAGTAAAATTTTAGTTGATTGCGGAATACGTATGGGAGAAACGGAAACAGGAACCCTCCCTGATCTAAGTCCGTTGAATGACTTTATACCACAAGCATTGGTTTTGACTCATGCCCACATGGATCATTCCGGTGCCTTGCCACTTGTGCTAGCCAGTCTTCCACGAGTTCCGATGTATTGTACTCCGCCAACTGCACAACTTATTCGAATTTTGTTTGAAGACGCTCTGAAAATAATGAATTCCAAAGGTGCTGAGGATGTTCCATTATATTCGAAAACAATGGTCGAGGAAGCACTCAATCGAATTGTGGAAGTGCCATTCGACCATTCGATTGCAATCTGTGAAGGGAAAGTGCTTTTGAAATTTTTTCCTGCTGGGCACATTTTGGGTGCCGCAATGGCTGAATTTCAGTCAACCTTTGGAAAAGTTCTTTTCACAGGCGATTTCATGGTGGAAGCTCAAAGAACAGTTGGTGGAGCCGCTATTCCCAAGGGCCGTTATGATCTCGTCGTTTCTGAATCCACCTACGGATCAAGATTTCACCCGAACCGGGAAAATGAGGAGCGCCGCCTTGCTGAAATAGTATCGCGGACTATTACAAACGGAGGATTTGTTTTGATTCCAGCTTTCGCAATCGGACGTTCTCAGGAAGTCATTTTAATTCTGAGTCGCGAAATGGAACAAGGACACATTCCAACATTTCCAGTCTATGTTGATGGAATGGTGACTAAAGTTTGCAATGTGTACAGAGATTTTCCGAACGACCTTACCAATGCATTAGCCAAGCGAATAAAAAAACTGTCGCATCCATTTTTCCCTGAAGATGGTCCTGTTAAAGCGGTTCTCTCTCCCAAAAATCGGGAAGAAATTTTGAAAGGTCCGCCATGTGTGATAATTTCCAGTTCGGGTATGCTTACTGGAGGGCCTTCGGTTTATTATGCAGCAGAGTTGGCAATTAAACCGGGAAATCTTATTGCTTTCACTGGCTATCAGGACGAAGAATCGCCCGGCCGCAAACTGATTGAACTAGCTGAATGTCCTTTGGAGGAAAGAACTCTACAAGTTGACCGAAGAAGAATTTCCATAAAATGCAGTCTTGAGAAATTCAACCTTTCAGCTCATGCCGATGGCCGGCAAATTGTCCGATTAATTTCTCTTTTGAAACCCCAAAATGTCGCACTTGTACATGGTGACGACCAAACGCGTGAAGAACTTTGGGGACTTCTTCGGTCTTCTGTGCCAGATACAAAAATCCATCTTCCCTCAAATGGTGATTTACTTTCAATTAAAACAAGAAAGCGCAAAACCTCGACCAGCGAAAAGAGTTTGGATAACGCTTCAGAATGTCTCGGAGCGGGAAGATTTCCCGAAACAATTGAGGACATAGAAATTATACATGTACATGTTCTTTTGAACTTTCCTCCCGGACGATTTTTTACAGCCAGAGAACTTTACAACCTTTTTACAGGACCAAACCGCTTCGATGCGGAAAATTTTGAAAAGTTTCGGGGTTTGGTTAAATCCGCCAAAAATTTTTTCCGGGCGCACAAGGAACGTCCTTTTCTTTTCAAGCCATTACTTGACCAAAAGGATCAGGAACCAAAGCCCGAAGAAACCAAGCCAGCCTACATGGAACAGAATGCTGCCATTGCAACAGCTCGAAGAATGTTTGAAGAAAAAGAGCGACTTTTCAAAATAGGAGTCCGTTTGGACATTTCCCCCCCTGTGTTGCTACTTTCCTTTGCATTTCCCGACTCTATAAAAAAGCGGCTTTCGGAAAAATTTTCCCGACTGGCTGAAGTAAGTGGTTACGCGATTGAAATTAATCCCGAAACCCGTCAGGAAGAAGTTGTAAAACTGCTGGGGAGCTTGATTCCAAAGGAAATCAAACTATTGCGTTCCCCGGCCTTCCATCGTGAAAAGCGGAAAATTACCGTCAAGGCAGAGTCTCAGGCAAATGCTGAAATTATTCGCAAACTGTCAGGACCATTCGAAGAAGAAACTGGTTTTTCCCTTGAAGTAACAGTTCCCGCAAAGCAGACTTCACTCACAAGTCTTCGCGATCACCAAACTGGACGCATGGAAATAAACGCTGCATTATCACACATTTCCCAAGCATTTTTAGAATATCCACAGACTCTTTTCAAAACCAGCAAAAAATTTGATGGAACCGGAGAATTTATCGAACTTGCATTTCTAACGCCTTTTTTGGGACAACAATTCAAGAAACTACTGGATTCATTGGAATCTGATGTCGGCTGGGAAATTAGAATTTCTCAATCGGTACAACAACAAGCTTTGATGCAAAAAGCCATAGAGCTGATCAGCCCATTTACTGAAATCATAGGGAACCCTTCATTTCATGCAAATTCGAAGGAAATAGAAGTAAAAGTAGGTAATTTTGTTGATGCTGATAGTTTCAAGAAAATCGCCGACGAATTTTCCTCAAAAACCGGTTTTAATCTAAAGTTTAAGATAAAAAAAGGATGATCACATACTGTTTGAGTATGGCATTTGGGTTTGTAGGATTTTACGCTCCGCCAGTCTCTTCCGGATCTTGTGCCCAGGCGTTTTCAAAGCCACATTCCTCAAGAATTTCAAGTGCTTTGGAATATTCCTCATTTGAAATGGGTCTTTTCAAACCTTCGAGTTCGGTTGCTTTATAGGTAGGAAAATATTGGCACATCAAGCTTATGTGCATCCAGGTGCCGATTTCCCGGCTTAACCAGGAAAGAGATTCCCTTGTTCCGGAGGAATCATTGGGCAAAACAAGATGTCTTACAATCAATCCTTTGATCCCGATTTCGTTTTCATCGACAGTCAGAGGACCAACCTGCCTTGCCATCTCTTTTATCGCTGCCCGATTGACTTCAACATAGTCAGAAGTTTGTGAAAGGGCTTTTGAGATCAAGTTATTCGAATACCTGATGTCAGGGAGATAGATGTCAACCATTCCGTCAAGGATTGCTAAAATCTCAGTTCTCTCATACCCCGATGTATTATAAACGATTGGGAGCTCTGAAATTTTTTGCCTGGCAAGATACCACGCTTCAAAGAGATGCGGAGAATAATGCGTTGGAGTGACGAAGTTCAGGTTATGAACTCCCTTATTCATTAGCTCGATATAAAAATCGGCCAATTCGCTGACTTCTACTTCTTTGCCATTACCAAGCTGTGAAAATGGAAAGTTTTGGCAATACAAACATTTCATTGTACAGTGAGAAGAAAAGATAGTCCCTGAGCCACGGACTCCTGAAATGGGGGGTTCCTCGCCGCGGTGAACTGCCCAGGATGCAAGTTTATATTTCCATCCTGCTCCGCAAAACCCTATTTCACCTTCTTTTCTTCGTGCTCCGCAGGCTCTGGGGCAAAGGCGGCATGGACTGGCCATTTCCCATAACTTGTCGATTCTTCCCCGGATTTCATCGTCTGAAATTCTCATGATTTGCTATTTTTCACTATTCAGTTGTGCAAAAGCTGGAAATTGGTGAGCAAAGTAAAATTTCCAGCAAATGTCGGTTTGCTACTTTTGCAGGAATTTCAGTAATTCTGAATTTGTCAAAAGTTGATCAATTGCTTTCATCAAGACATGAATGCACTTGGTTTTTTATCTCTTCGAAAAGGGATCTTCCTTCCCCGATCAATGATCTTAGGGATTCTTGGGTGTCCTTGATGTATCTTGGATCGTTTATCCCACCAAGATTAATTTTTGCATTCATGGAGGCTCCCTCCAATGCTGCGTAAGCTTGGAGTGCTCCACAGGCCCAATCAGTTATTGTGTTTCGGTTGACCTTGGAAATCGAATTTTTGAAAACTCGCAACAGTTCAACAGATTTATGACATATTTCAATAGGAGCTTCATTTGCTTTTTTTGCCGCTTCTGACATAGCAGACTTTCGTTGGCTTTTCTCGGTTTCGGTATCTTTCGGCAGATTCATTGCTTCCAGGATTGCATTGCATCCGGAGATATCTTTTTCTACACATCCCAACATGGAATTATGAATTTCCTCAAGTTTGCCAGCCAGGACTTTGTTTTCCGCGTCAAACTCAAGATATTTTTTCTTCCCGATTGTAAGTGAGAGAACCATTCGCCCTAGGGCGGCTCCAAGGCTTCCTGAAAGTGCTGAGACACATCCACCGCCGGGAGCGAAAGAATTAGAAGCTACTGCCTGGTTAAATTCGCTTAGGGTATTTGAAAGTGTTTTTGGATTCATAGTATTTTCCTCTTAATATTCGAATTCAATTCTTACACCGAGTGTTTCTGCTTCTTCACGAGCAAGATCGGTAATGATTGTTCCAGGTTTGACATTTATCGGGACAAGGGCGTTAAAAGCTTCAAGCACGTCGTCACGAGTGATTATTTTTCTTCCATTGGAGGGAGGACGACCCTCCAGTTGCCTTTTGCTTCGGATGATTTTCTTAACTGATTCGGACAGATCTTCTTGCGAAAATGAAGAAATTGTTCCTGTGCGAATGGAATCCCAATGTTGTTTGTAGATTTTTTCAAGATGTGGATTGAAAAAAGATCTATTTGTCAGGGGTGTTTGATCTAATAATATCGGGATGCCAATTTCTATAGCCTTTCCGAGTAGTGAGCTTGGGAAACTATCTCTTATTCCAAGTGAAAATTTGGCTAGAGTATTTAAGCTGAGCGGATAAACTACAACTATGTCGAAAAGTTTCAATTTCTCGAACAGTTGATTCGACTCAAATTCCAGGAAAATCGGCAAAATAGGGCTTAATTGTCCCAATAGCCCAATTTCTGCTGCAGAGCGTGAAATCGCTGCTTCCCAGCCGGTAAGATCTTTGCATGAAAACAAAAAATCAAATTGCGGCAAAGCATTACTTTCGGGTTGGCAGACAATCAATAAAGGCTTCAAAGCTGCGGAATTCATTTTCTCCATACCTAATGAGAATACCCCGACCTTTGAATTCAGTCAATATTTTTGTTCTTGGAATTTTAATTAATGGACAGTAAATTAATTCAGCGTTTGTAGGTCCAGCTTTAGGCAGGAATGAAAAAACGACTGTGACACAAAAACTAAGCCAGAAAAAGTTTGCAATTTTTTGGAATTCTAGTGTTTTAAGCTATTGATCATCAAATGAAAATAGAGTTATAATCTGAATCCAAAGTATTACTTAAAGCTTTGAAGTTTTTTCATATTCGATAGAAATTCGAGGGTACGAAACGGTGTCCGAAAGCTAATTTTCAAAATTTTGCGAAAGTCCACTGATTGTTCTAATTTAGAAACATTGAAAAAGGAAATCTCATCTCAAAGCTGGGTTGGGAAACGTTTAACCGATATATTAATTTTTCAGACGGGAGAAGGGAAATGATTAAAAGGTTTTGGTTGCTTGTTACAGTTTTTTTGTTCCATGCTCTATTTCAAGCATCGTTTTGCCTGGGACAAGACCCCTCCGCTCAATTGTTTGACCAGGGAGTAAAGTTATTTACTGCAAAAGATTATTCCGGGGCGATTGATTATCTGGGACAGGTATGTGATATGGCTCCAAATAATGCACAAGCAAGATACTATCTCATTCAATCCCTTCTTGCCATGAAAAAAAATCAGGCAGCTTCAAACCATTTGAATATTCTTCTCAAATTGGATCCCTCAAATCCTCAATATCAGGCATTAACAGCTCAAATTGAAGCAACTCCAAAATTGCCTGATTCAAAGGTTCCGCAAAAGAAACCACCGACAGAAGTTATCACTGGAGGATATGATGATAGTACTCCATCCAGTCCAAAAGTGCCAAAGGCCCCAAAGATACCAAATAATCCAAAACCGGCTCCTCCAAGGATTCGCACAACTGTAGATGAAGCTGTGGATGCTATTGATTCTCAAAACTATCCAATGGCAACCAAGCTCCTGGATCTATTGATATCCAAGGAACCAAAAAATGCCATGGCATTCCACTATCGCGGAGTGGTTGAAAAGCAAATGGGTAAAACTGCTGAAGCAATTCCATATTTTGAAAAAGCCCTTGCCTTGGAGCCAAACAACTTTGAATCCCTTTTCCTTTATGGGGATGCCTTATTAAAACTTGGAAAGCTTGAAGAAGCCGAAAAGAATTTTGAAAAAGCGATTAAAATTAAACCTGGCTTGTTTGCAATGATCAATCTTGCTGAAACAAAAAAACTACTCGGAAAGAAGAATGAAACGATAGATTTATATAGAAGTGTTCTGAAAATTGATGGAAATATGATTGAAGCAAAATTGAATCTGGCGGATGCATTGATTGACGACGGTAAACTCCAGGAAGCCCTTGGCCATGTAAACGATGTGCTTGCAGATGATGCGAAGAACGGAATGGCTCATTACATTAAAGCGAAGATAATGACGAAGAATGAAATGTTTGATGAAGCTGCGGAGCAAATTAAGTTGGCTCTCGAAGCCAATCCTGAAAATGAAGCATATACGAACTTTTATGCTAAAGCGCTTTTGAAAGCAGGGAAAACTGCGGAAGCTCTCGATGCTGCAAATAAGCTAATTCAAGCCCATCCCGAGAATGATGAAGCACGGATGTTAATTGCTGAAACCCTTATTAAAACAGGGGACATTGCAAATGCTGAAGACCATGTTGCAATGATAGAAAAAAACGGGAAAAATCCCCGGGCAATGTTGTTAAGGGCACGAATTAATCGAGGAAAGGGGGAAAAGGAGCCTGCACTTGAGATGTATAAAGGATATCTGAGTCAGGCAGCCGGAGATAGTGAAGTAACCTATGAATATGCTACCCTCCTTGAAGAAGCGGGAAATAAAAATGATGCAATTGATATGTATAGAGACGTTATTGCGAAATTCCCCGGAACCTCAGTTGCAGCCAGCGCTGAAGAGCGGCTCACTGCTTTGGGGCCCAAAGAAGCTCCTGCAATGCCGAAAGGTCCTAATCAGCCGAAACCGGAACCCGGAAAAGTGAAGTATTGAATTTTTCCCAGATAAAATAAGTACCATAAGAAAGGCAAAAAAATATGTGCGGAATAATTGGATATATTGGAAATAAACCAGCAAATGAGATTATTTTTGAAGGTCTGACCCGTTTGGAATATCGAGGCTATGATTCGGCTGGAATCGCTGTTTTGGATGATGGAAAGATCCATGTAAAAAAGGATATTGGAAAATTACATCAACTAAAGGACCTCCTGCTAACGAATTTTGGTTCGACTTCATCACAGGGAATTGGCCACACAAGATGGGCCACACATGGCCGTCCATCGGGGTTCAATGCCCATCCGCATGGTGATTCTCGTGGAACATTGATGGTTGCACATAATGGAATTATCGAGAATTACATGAAGCTAAAGAATCGATTGGTGCAAGCTGGGTTTATTTTTTCCTCCCAGACTGATTCAGAAGTTCTTGCGCACCTGATTGCCTATCACTACCATAACAACCTTGAGGAAGCCGTCCTGGCTGCTCTAAAAGAAGTAGAAGGGGCTTACGCGATTGCGGTTATTCATCGCAACCACCCGGACAGATTGGTTTGTGCCAGAAAAGAAAGTCCGCTAATTCTGGGGTTATCTAAAGACGAGAACTTTATTGCTTCTGACGTGACAGCAATTCTTCAGCATACCCGCAATGTAATTTATTTGGATAATTATGAGATGGCAACAGTTAAGCGGGAGGGAGTTGAAGTTTACGACTTCTCCGGGAGTAGAATCGAAAAAAAGATCAAGCAGGTTGACTGGAACCCAATTGCTGCTGAAAAAGGTGGCTTTCCACATTTTATGCTGAAAGAAATTTTTGAGCAACCACAGGTAATAAGAAATACAATTGGTGGAAGGACCTCAGAAGAAGAAGGGAAGATCTACCTTACCGAACTGGGACTTTCCGGCCCCGATATCTTCAAAACCCAAAGAATCGTCATAATAGGCTGTGGAACAGCTTTCTATGCAGGTTGCGTGGGGAAATACCTCATCGAGAAGCTTGTACGAATTCCAGTGGAATGTGATTTGGCGAGCGAATTCAGATATCGCGATCCTTTGGTCGATTCAAATACCTTGGTTGTTGCAATAAGTCAGTCCGGGGAAACTGCCGATACCCTTGCAGCAGTTCGGGAAGCCAGAAAAAAAGGCGCAAAAGTTCTGGGAGTCGTTAATGCCAAGGAATCATCCTTGACTCGCGATGTCGATGGCCTTGTTTATATTCATGCCGGACCTGAAATAGGCGTTGCTTCAACAAAAGCTTACATTGCCATGCTGACAGCCCTGACTTTGCTTGCACTATTACTTGGAAAAATCAGAGGAGTTCTTACTCCTGAGTTCGTTACGGATCAAATCAGAGAGTTGAAAAGACTTCCCCAGGAAATCGAGAAAATTCTCGCTGAACCAGACCAGATAAAAGCTTTGGCCAAGAAATTTATGAATGCAAAGAACTTCCTGTTTCTGGGAAGAGGAATTAATTTTCCCACAGCAATGGAAGGAGCTTTAAAATTGAAGGAAATAAGCTATATTCATGCCGAAGCATACGCTGCCGGTGAGATGAAGCATGGCCCAATTGCCTTGATTGACAAGGATATGCCGGTTTTTGTTGTAGCAACAAACTCCGCAACTTATGAAAAGCTGATTTCCAATATCCAGGAAGTGAATGCCCGCTCCGGAACCGTTATTGCACTATGCTCTGAAGGTGACAAGGAAATCTACGATCATGCTCATCAAATGATCACTGTACCAAATGTTTCAGAGATTCTTTCCCCGATAATTAATGTTATTCCTCTTCAATTATATGCTTATTACGTCGCCGATCTTAAGGGCCTGAACGTTGATCAACCCCGCAATCTTGCCAAATCCGTAACGGTTGAGTAAAATTGGTTTTGGCTAAAGGGCATCATCTCAGCAATATCTGTGTGAGCTACTTTTTTCAGACAGAAATTCGAGGGGGCGGCGTTTATTTCTTCTAATCATCGTGTGAAATACTTTCGAACTTTGTGGAAATTGAATAACCGAATGCATATGCAAATTGCCCGGGAGGAAGTTTTATGAAAAAATTAGTAGTACTCTCTACTCTCTTCTTATCAATTGTATTAATCTCTTTTTCTGAGACTCCGAGAGAGTCCGCAATCATTAAACATGAGAAAAGCCTCTTAACTGCAATACCACTTATTGAGAAGCTTCCCAAAGAATGCCGGGAAATTGCCAGGAAATGGCTTGAATTTATCACCTCCACTCAAAAATTGGGAAAGAATGCCAAGGGGTTGCGATTAGCCAGTGATTTTCTGGCTTCCCTGGAATTTCTTACTCACACTTGCACTCCAGGTTCTTCAGCAAGTCGAGCCGGTTTAATTACCGCTCCGGAAGATTTTCTTCCGCCGAAGTGTATTAATAATACTGAAGTTGTTGAATCGGGAACCTTATATGCGGGAAGTCAGCCCCAGGGTCCTGGCTGGGAACTCCTGAAGAGAAAAGGAATCCGAACCATTGTAAACCTTCGCCAGGAGGACAACACCGAAGTTCCTGATTTGGATAAACTCGGACTGGCACACTTCTACATTTCAGTCGTTGACCATTATGAACCCAAACTTGCAGATGTACTGGAGTTTTTAAAGATAATGGACAATCCCACAAACTTGCCGGTTTATGTTCACTGCCATGCAGGAGTGGGCCGAACTCATACTTTCGTTGCCGCCTGGCGAATCAGCCATGGAACTCCTCTCGAGAAAGCCCTCGAAGAAGCTCGTTCTTTCGGTTTTCGTCACGCTCCGCAAGTGGAGTTCCTGAAAGCGTTTGCCAAATGGTGGAATGACGGGCATTCACTTGATGCAATTCCGGACTACCTGAAAAATTGCGGTCGGGTTCCCCCGGGAACACCTGAATCCGATGGCCCTGATGACGATTGAAATATCCGCAGTTTTCGATAACTGAATTCCGAGTTTTTTTGCATCGTAGCAAATTTTCTGGAAACGAAACTTGGCGATGCGGTCGAATACCTTTTTTTTTATTCGGAGTTTCGCAAATTTCAGAAGTCGTGATTCGGGCGTAAAATAGCGCCCCAAAAGAATCGAAAAAATATGGAAGAACGATCATTAATAAATCTTGAATTTGACAAAGTTTTAAACATTATTAGCGGGTATGCTGGTTCGAATGCTGCTAAAGATCTGATTCGAGGAATCAGGCCGTCTGTTGTTGAAGGTGAAATCGAGGAAATGTTATGTGAACTCGATGAATTAATGCTCCTTCAGGGAGACGGAAAAGGCCTCAACGTCGGTGGAATCAGGGAAATTCGTGATTTGTTTTCAACCCTTAACCCCAGCGGAGATGTTTTGTCAGGTGAAGAATTAATTAGGGTTCGAAGCAACATTGAAATCTCAATCGACATCCGAAAATCTTTTCCGGAGTATGATTCTCGAAGTGGAGACGATCGATTTGGGCGTTTGCGGCGCAGGATTTCAGAAATGCCTGACCTGTCAACAGTCGCCGAAAGGATATTGAACTCCATCAACGAACAAGGGGAAGTGCGAGATGATGCTTCTCCCGCGCTTGCTTCGATAAGACGCGATCTTGTAAAATCCAGGTCTGATATTGAGCGGAAATTGGGCGAGTTTCTGGGATCATCAAGTGAAGCTTTCCAGGATCGATATTTCACTTTGAGGAATGACCGCTACGTTGTACCGGTTAAAGCATCATTTCAAAATACGTTCCAGGGCATAGTCCACGACCAATCAGGATCAGGTCAGACTGTATTCATTGAACCGCTCGAATTTCTTGGACTGAATAACAAACTTGTACGTTTAAGATCCGCTGAAAAGGAAGAGGTATTGCGGATTCTTCGATCTCTCACTGAACTGATAAGAAGCCGATTACACGATTTGACAAATGTTTTCAACACTTTAATTCATTTCGATGTTATGAATTCAAAGTCACGGTTCGTTCGCGAGTTCCACTGTACCAGACCTCAAATTGCTTCCACAGGCACACTTGAACTGAACAGGGCCTGCCATCCACTTTTACATCCGAACTGCGTTCCACTGGATCTTACAATGAACCGTGAAAAAGCTTGTATCATTATTACCGGCCCCAATGGCGGCGGGAAAACAGTTGCCATGAAAATAGTCGGAATAAACGCGATTTTGATGCAAAGCGGTTTCTGGATTCCTGCCGGGGAAGACTCGAGACTTCCTGTTTTTGACGGAATTTTTGCTGATATTGGCGAATCACAGAGCATTGAAGACCATTTATCAACCTTTACATCCCATTTGATGCGCCTCAAAGAGTTACTCTTAGGTTCCACAAGAAGATCGCTTGTCCTGGTTGATGAAATTGGAGTTGGTACAGACCCAAACGAGGGATCAGCATTGGCTGAAGGGGTGTTGAAAGCCTTTCTGAGTCGGGGAAGCCTCGCGATTGTCACCTCGCACTTTGATTCTCTCAAAAGCTTGGCTTTTACCACGCCCGGTTTTGTTAACGCCGGAATGGAATTCGACTATCAGACTTACAAACCGACATTTCGTTTTCTCATGGGTGTTTCCGGGAAAAGTAATGCGCTTTCGGTTGCACGCTCTTTTGGCCTTCCTGACGAAGTTTTATCTGTAATGACCGCTTGTTTGCAGGGGAAAAGTGGCCCCGAAAAGGGTTTGATTGATGTCCTTGAAAGAGAGCGTATGCATGCGGAACGCCTTCGTCGAAGCTGGGAAGAAAAAGTCCGGGATCTTGAACTCAAAGAGCGCGGAATTGCCGAATCCATGAAAAAGCTTGAGAATTTTCGAAAAACCAGGCGTGATGAATTGATTGAGAATTTTGAAAGCGATATGAAGTCGAAGGTTAAAGAGATTGAGTCTGTAATCCATGATCTCAAAACCAGGTTGGCAGCCGGAAGTGGAGCCCAGGAAGACCTTGAAAATGCCAGAGGCGCCCTTAAAAAGGCCATAAAAAGCTTCGGTTCAGATTCTTCTGAGACCAAAGAAATTGCTGAAAACGAGGAAAGTCGCCTTCCGAAAATAGGAGAACAGGTGATAGGTAAGAATGTACCAAAACCTGGAATCCTAGAAGACGCCGATTATGAGAAGGGTAGGGGAGTCGTGGAATGTGAAGGACTTCGATTCATTCTCCCTCTTTCAGAATTGAAGGTTTTTTGTCCGATAGGGAAGACAATTTCAAAAACTTCAGTTACCGTTGCTCCACTTGTTTCTGTATCTGATCGCCTTGATTTGCGCGGACACAGGGTGGATGAATCGCTTCAGGAGATCGAATCATATTTGAAGCTGGCCTCAGCCCAAAAGCTTGGAAAAGTTTTCATTGTACACGGAAAAGGAACCGGAGCTTTACAAAGAGCAGTCCATGATTATCTGAAAACTACTAAGTGGCGACAAAGTTTTCGTTTCGGAAGATACGGCGAAGGTGACCTCGGAGTAACAGTAGTGGTTTTTGATCCAGCATCTGATGCAGAATATACAGCCGAGGGGCTTGAAAAGAAATCAACTTTTTCAGGAAATCGGAAAAAGGGAAGCAGAGGAAACTAGTACTTAGTCACAAACTCCTCTTTCTACGAGGACTTCGACTTCGGTCAGTCACAGAACATCACGATTGCCAGTCGTGGAGAAGGTGTGAAATATTTGTTGGGAATGGAAGTGAAAAATATCACAATAACTTGCCGGCGAAGTTCTAGAGTGTTGTACATTTTCAAAATGTTATAATATTTTACAGCCTGGAGTCGGAGTCGAAACGACCTTGGGGATCAACATATAAACTCGGTTGTGGCTTCTACCGCATGCCCATTACCCCAAAAACTCTTTGTTACATCTGTACCCTCTTCTTCTGAAGTTGATCAATTGGAAATTCAGCCTCAACAATAAAAGGCCATTTATCAGTTTGGGAAAAGTTCAGAATTCCTCCAAGGATTGAAGCCCGGTATTTCATAGACCTGGTACCAACTCCTTCGGATGCGGCAGAAGTTGAACTCAAAGGTTTTCCATCATTCATCACTCTGAAAATCATTTTTCCTCCGGATTGTTCCAGCTGGTATTCGATTCGTTTTGCTTGCCCATGCCGGATGGCGTTTGTTGATGCTTCCTGGGCTATCCGGTATATATGAATAAGTTGATAATCCGAAATTCTGATTTTCGACCGAACCTGGGCAACACATTCCACACGAAACAGATTGGAAATCGTTTGGGCAAGCGTTTCCAATGCTTGGCGGGGCTCTTCTCCTATTTCCAACGGGAAAAGGCCACGTCCGGCAGAACGGACCTCTACAATTCCGGCTTCAAGAGTCTTGTACACTTTGTCCAGGATTTGCAGATCGAAAATATTGTTTTGAGCTTTCTTTTTGAGAATCTCCAAAAATAATAAGGCGGCATACAAAGTTTGGCAAGCGCCGTCATGAAGATCGCTACCAAGCTTTCTACGTTCTTCTTCAGAGGCATGAAGGAATGCTTCTTCCAATTTTTTTCTTTCCGTTGTGTCCTTGAAGGTGTAAAGTCTTTCAGCTTTCCCGATCTGTATCTTCAGGCAGTTAACAATTGCTGAGCGTTCTTGCTGCATGAAATTTTCAAACCGTATTTCGCGCTCTTCCCTTTCTTCGAATTCAAAATCATCTTTTCCAACCTGGAAAAAATGCCTGACCTTTGAAAAAGAGAAAAGTGAATCGGCTGTAGCTCCAAAGAACTCTTTTGCATTTGCTGAAATGAATAAAGGCAAGTCTTCCTTGTCAGCAAGTACAACGACCTCGGAAAGATGATCCAAGGTTTTTCGGAAGAAATTCTCGGATTTTTTTAGCAATTTTCCTTTCTGCTTTCTGAGATTGAATTCTCTCAGCAATTTTTCATAAATGATCGCATTTTCAATGGATATTGCAGCTTGAGTGGCAATAATGCGAAGAATAGAAACGGTGCTAGTGGAAAAAGCCGTGTCAATTTTATTGTTTTCAAGATATAAAATGGCAAATACCGTATTTTTCCGGAGAATTGGTATACATGCGAAAGATTCAGGCCTGGTTTCGATTGTATATTGGTCTCTGGAAAAAATTTCCGAATTAAACACCGATTTTCGCAGGGCGCTAAATCTTCGGATTTTTACCCCAAAATCACGCCGTCCATTTTATCTCCATTGGTACATTGTTTAACCATGGCACCAAAAATGGCTTTGACAATTTTTCGA
>JADFXM010000076.1 GCA_015233565.1 Candidatus Rifleibacteriota bacterium | reverse complement strand
AGAAAGATTTTTATACTATTTTTCTGATAATAGAGCCCGGAATTTTTAAAAAAGAACCAGAAAAAAGAAAAATATAATTTAAACCTCTTTTCGGAAGAGCTTTAAACACTAAATGGATAATTCCTGTATTTGGGCATTTAGGCTTATTTCAATATTGTTGTAGTTTTTCTTTCAGAAAATCCTGAAAAAGGTATAATTGTTTATGCCCGATTTTCCATATTTCAAATTAAGAGAAGATTCGCTGCTTAAAAGCCCGAACCCGATCCATGGTCGGATTTGTGCTGTTTTCAAACATTCCTTTGACGGTGAATTTGAAAATAAAGTCCTGGCAAATTTTACTTTGAAGGCTTCAGCATGTAGTCCATTAAGCGTATTGATTTCTGAATTCCCGAATGAAATTAGTATTGACATGCCAGTTGAATTTGAGACAAATCTAATACGAATAGGAAGAAATATCTTCAAAAACCAGGGAAGTCTTCCAGCTCAAAAATGGCCACTTTCAATATCTGAATCGCAATCACAGCCACAATCGAGGATTTCGTATATCTCGGAATCACTCTTCCCCCATCCATCCCCGAAGACCAGCGAATTGTACAAAACCATTTCGAAGAAGCTTTTTGGCATGTTGAAGTGCTTTGGGAAACGTTCTCAGTTGGCAGAAGCCGTTCTTGACGGTGCGGAGAATTTTTTTTCCATTCACCTGAAGCAAATGAATTCAGAGCTTTCCAATGGGAAGACTGATTTAAACGATTATATTGACCTTTTTGGCGCGGGGGAGGGCCTGACACCTTCCTGGGACGACCTTTGTACTGGAATATTGCTTCTTGACAGACGATTTCAATTTTTGGGGGAAATCAATGGAAAACCGCCCCAATTATCTGGAAGCAGGAAAGTCATACTTTCAGATCCTGGCGAATTTTTCAAGAAAGTTTTCTTAAGAACAACCCAAACATCTTATTGGCAGATAAGACTGGCAGATTTTGGAAAATCTTCCTTGCTCTTGGAAGAATTATCGGATAAATTAATAAACGGTAACTTGCCAGCCCCGGATGCATTAAAATGCATCAATGTCGGCCACACCTCGGGAACAGATATTTTGTGTGGAATGTGGCTTCGTTTCAACTCAGATTAGGGAGAACAATGGATGCCGGTAAAATTTGAAATAAAGAAGCAAACCTATTTCGACTCAGTTACTCTAATGCAGATTAATACTGAAGTCAAAAAATTGCCGGGGATAGAAAATGCCATAATCGGTATGGGAACCGACTTCAATCTCCAAAGTGCCCGAAGAGTTAATCTTTGGAACCCGGAATTTGAAGCTCTCACTCCGTCCGACCTTTTGATTTGCATTGAATCAGGTAGTATCGAGAGTGCATTAAAAGGCATTGAGGAAGCCAAAGCTTTGCTGTCCAGGAAATCATCACGCAGTAGCGGTAATTCTGAAATAAGGCCTTCCAGTCAGACTGCAGCAGCCCGGATGTTAACGGACGCCAACATGGTAATTATTTCAGTACCAGGCGCATTTGCTGCGCGGGAAGCTGATATTGCGCTCGATTCCGATCGTCATGTAATGCTTTTTTCGGATAACGTAACCGTCGAGGAAGAGCTGAGATTGAAGCAAAAAGCTCTGTCCAAGGGATTGCTTTTGATGGGCCCGGATTGCGGAACGGCAATTATTAACAATATTCCTCTGGCTTTCGCAAATGTCGTTGGGAAAGGTGATATCGGACTTGTAGCAGCATCAGGAACCGGTTTGCAGGAAGTAACCTGCGTCATCGACCATCTTGGTTCAGGTATCAGTCAGGCCATTGGAGTTGGAGGACGCGATTTGTCCGAAAAAATCGGGGGTCTTATGACCATCGGGGCAGTGGAAGCGCTCGCTTCTGACCCATCAACGCGTGTGATTACTCTGATTTCCAAACCCCCCGCTGAAACAGTTCTTCCTAAATTATTTTCAGAATTGAAGAAAGTTACAAAACCTATTGTCATTTACTTTATAGGAGCCGATCCCCAGATAATTTCCAAAGCGGGCTTCACTCCGGCAGCAACACTTGAAGATGCCGCGATCAAAGCATGTGAAATTTCATCGGGAAAGCGGCTTGAATCACTGATGAGCGACACAGCAATCAATGACCTTGCCGGAAAAACAAAACCGGACGGAAAATTCATCAGAGGATTATATTCCGGAGGCACTCTCTGTGACGAGGCTCAACGTCTTCTTCTTCCGATAACAGGTGAAATGAATTCAAATACTCCGATCAAAGGAGTGAAAAAGTGCCAGGACCTTTTCAAAAGTACTGGGCACTCCATTATCGACTTGGGAGATGACGATTTCACACGCGGGAAAGCTCATCCAATGATTGATCCTGACACCCGAAAAGAGCGAATTATCACCGAATCCATGGACCCCGATGCCGGCTTAATCTTCATGGATTTGGTTATGGGATGGGGTTCACATCCCGATATGGCTACTGAACTGTCAAACGCGATCAGAACAGCACGCAAGAAGAGCAAGCGTAATCCAATTTTTGCGGTAACAATATGCGGAACTCCCAAAGATCCACAGAATTACAAAAAACAATGGCAAATAATGGAAGAATGCGGTGCAATTGTTTTTCCAACAAATGTGTCCATGGTAAAATTTATCAAAAAAGTAATATCCAGGGAGGGAAAAAATGTCTGAAGCAACTAAAAAACTCTTTAACAACCCCATTAAAGTAATCAACGTCGGATTGCCATCTTTCGCCCAGGATTTGAAAACACAGGGAATCGAAGTAGTCAATCTCGATTGGCGTCCTCCGGCCGGTGGAAACCTCCGTCTTCTCTCTCTTCTGGATGTTATAAAACGCTGGCAAGCAGACGCTTGAACCAAGTATCGCGAATCTTTATTAAGGAGTCAAAAGAATGTTAAAAGTTTGGTCGTTGAGAACTTGTGCTGAGCGAAATCGAAGCAGAGTCGAAACAGCCGAAAGATCATAAGCATTTTTGAATTTGACTCATTATTTGAAAATCGGTGTACAAAGTTACTGTTTTCCATTGCCCAAAAAGTGCAACACCCTATTTTGAATCAATCGAGGAAAAATGATGGTAAAGATAGAATCCGCCAACATTGAAGCTTTCAATAGAATCCAAGCCGCTCAGCCGGTAATCATCGGAATCGGTACCGCTCTTGATGTAGTTCCCGGGATGCAGAAAAATATGATTTTGCATGCCGGCCCGCCGATTAAATGGAATCGTATGTCAGGGCCGCTCCGTGGAGCTATCATAGGCGCACTGATTTACGAAGGAATTGTAAAAGATCCAACTGAAGCTGAAAAAATTGCAGCGTCAGGTGACATCAAATTCGAGCCCTGGCACGAACACTCCGGAGTGGGACCCATGGCCGGAGTCGCAACCGCTAAAATGCCGGTCTGGATTGTCGAAAACAAAACGCATGGCAATCGTTCGTATTGTACTCTCAACGAAGGACTTGGGAAAGTTCTGCGCTTTGGCGCTTTTTCAGCCGAGGTCATTGACAGACTTCACTGGATGGAAAAAGTTCTCGCCCCGGTTTTGAAGGAAGCGCTCTCAAAAAGAAGTGAAATCAACTTGAAATCGCTGATAGCACAAGCGCTCCAAATGGGGGACGAAGTGCATAACAGAAACCGAGCCGGGACATCTCTTCTTTTTCGCGAACTGGCATCGCACATTCTCGATACAAATTTTTCCAATTCCGATAAGAAAAAAGTTCTGGAATTCATACATTCCAACGATCACTTTTTCCTGAACCTAAGTATGCCTGCAAGTAAGGCAATTCTTGCATCAGCCGAGTGGATCAGTGGATCAACAATTGTTACGACTATGAGCCGCAATGGAACAGATTTCGGAATTCGCATCAGCGGACTGAAAGATCGTTGGTTCACTGGCCCCGCACAAATGGTAAAAGGGCTTCTTTTCCCCGGCTTCACTGAAGAGGATGCAAATCCGGATATCGGCGATTCAGCTATTACTGAAACCTGCGGATTAGGAGCTTTTTCGATGGCTTCAGCTCCCGCAATTGTAAAGTTTGTGGGTGGAAAAGCCAGCGATTCCATTAATTACACACAAAAGATGTATGAAATTACGGAAGGCGAATCTGAGCATTTTCAGATCCCAACTCTCGATTTTCGTGGATCACCCACTGCAATCAATCTTCTGAAAGTATGTGAAACTGGAATTCTCCCTCAAATTAACACCGGAATTGCCCATAAAAATCCTGGAATCGGGCAAGTGGGGGCAGGCCTGGTTAATCCGCCGATGAAATGTTTCGAAGACGCGCTCGAAGCTTTTGTCGAAGCATACTGCCCGGAAAAATATCTGGCACAATAATTAGATGGTACGCATAATTCTCCAATTTGACCAAGTTAATAATTTGACGTATCTTCTTCAATATCAAGAGTAATTTCAAGGTTCCCTGAATGATGCGTAAAAAAATTTAGGGAATAGTCGTTCGTAAGGCCGGAAGTAACGATTGAGCACGAACTTCGAATGCTGTTGTTTACATGGGGGAACAGCTGATTTCATCCGAAAAAGAGCAAATTTTATGCCTCAAAATAAATCGGACAGTTCCCCTGAGTATTGAAAGAGTATGATTTTGTTATTGAAGCGAAAAAAAAAATAAATAGGAGGAATGATTTTGGACAAAGTTAAACTGTATGACCTTACTCAGCGTTTGAGCATTCACACGCCCCCTTGGCCCAGTTATATGCCTCTTCAGGTGCAATATTTCAAACGCCTTGCAGGAGCCCACATGGGACAAGGTGCCAATGGCATGATCATTAAAACCAGTATGCATGTCGGAACACATATCGATGGAGAGATCCATTTCGTTGGAAACGGCCGAACAATCGGCGATGTCCCGCTCGAAGAATTCTGTGGAGAAGGCGTAGTAGTCGACATTTCGGATGCCGTCGATGATTACTCCCTCTACTCATCCAAAATGCTTGAGGAACGTGCCGAAATCAAAAAAGGTGATATTCTCATTATTAATACCGGCTATCACCGCTATTCGTGGGATCAAAAAGAATCTGATGAAGTCAGATACATGGTAAAACACCCCGGACCAGGCCCAGGTTTTCACGAATGGGCAGCAAAAATGAAGTTCAAATGGATCGGAGTTGATTGCGGTTCAGCTGATCATCCGATGAACACCATTCTCCGAACGTGGCATCCAAGGTTATTCAATGAAGCGGAAGCCAAATTGAAAAAAATGTACAAGAAAACCTGGGATGAAATGTTTCCCTACGAAGAATATTATCAGGTCATGCATCTTAAAATGTTTCCCAAAGGAATCATTCATGCCGAAAATATCGGTGGCGACATAGACAAGCTCAAAAACAAACGCACATGGATCGGACTATTCCCCTGGCGTGCTATCGATCTTGAATCTTGCATAAGCAGGGTTGTTGCATTCGAATTTCATAAATAGCTGAGCGCAAAATTGTTTTGGTTTTTTAAAAATTTTTGGATATGTAAGAAAGGAAAAAATCGATGGCATCGGATATTGAAAAGATCCTTCGTCCGATTGACAACACGGCCCCGCTTTTTCCGCCAAAGTTCATGATTCTTTCGAGCGGTGAGAAGCTTATCATCAGACAGGTTGGCAGGGACGAAATCCCCGCTCTCCTTCCGCATGTCGAACCCCTTTTGAAAGTTGAAAGAGATTTTTATGACATTGTTGCAGCGAGGGTATATGCTGAACTACTGGGCTATTATCGGTACCGGGTCCAGGATGAATATGTTTTGGTCGCACAGATAAACGGTGAGCTTGTTGCAATTGTCAATGGAAGACGCCTGAATCCTGAGGTGGGAATGTCCTACCACACTCTTTCGCTGAGACGAGGACTGCGCATTGGAGCCCACGCTTTTGCAGCAAAAATGGAATACCACTTTGACATTCTTCGCCAAAAGGAAGTTCTGATTGTTGCGGAATCACCGAATGGCTTTAGAAGATGGATGATCGAGTACCAGTTGGAAAAGCGATTTGACATCGCCCATGAACTTGGTGGAGTTCCATCATGGACATTGACCCGACAATTATATGAAAAAGCAAAAGGAACTTTAATTGTTGGTTCACGCCCGGTTCCTCCTGACTTGCTGAAACAAGCCGAGGATCAAATTCTTCCTCCCAGCGACCCGCCAAGACCACCAAAAGATTCCCTTGCAGCCAGACGATCAAAATATGATCCCACTCTTCCAAGCGTGAACAATTTGACCGGCTGTACTGGAGGAAATAAAGATGCGTGACGTATATGTAATCGGAGTAGGAATTACTTCTTTTTCACGACTTGAGTATCCTTTGGTCGAAATCGCGGCCTATCCCTCAGTGGTTGCAATGAAAGATGCCGGAATTACCAAAGTAGACCACTTGTTTGTTGCAAATATGGGCTCGGCAAGAGCCAACCACCAGACTGGACTTGCCTCTGCACTTATTGATCATCTCAGCCTCACTCCTGCGGGAGCTGAAACAATTGAAAATGGACCTGCTTCAGGAGCCTCAGCGATTAAATGCGGTTATCTGGGTATTGCCTCCGGACTATATGACACTGTAATGGTAACCGGGGCTGAAAGAATGCGTGAAGCAGACAACCTGGAGGCAACAGACATCGTTGCATCCCTTTCGCACCCATTTGCCGAAGCCATCTATGGAATTACCCTTCCAGGACTCGCAGGAATGTTCACCCGGTTGTACATGCAAAAGTACGGAGTAACTTCCAGACACCTCGGAATGGTCGCTGTGAAAAACCATGAAAACGCCATGTTGAATCCTTTTGCCCATCTCCATGAAAGGATTACTCTAGAGGGAATACTGGATTCCAGCGATGCCAATACCAACAACCCTTTGGTTGCTGATCCACTTCGATTTTACGACCTTTGTCCAGTATCAGATGGCGGCGCAAGCTTGATCCTTGCCTCAGCCGAAGTCGCCAAAAAACTTGGAAAACCACTTATCAAACTTGCCGGCATGGGACAATCAACTGATACCCACTGCGTACATGAACGAGAAGATCCTACCGATCTTTTGGCAGTCAGGAGAGCTGCTGAACAAGCATATAAAATGGCTCAAATCAAGGCATCTGATGTAAACGTCGCGGAACTGCATGATGCTTTCACCATTCTTGAAATTGCTGAAAGCGAGGAAGTCGGGTTCTTTAAAAAAGGCGAGGGACATCTTGCCCTTGAACAGGGATTGACCAAGCTGGACGGAAAAATTCCAATAAACCCATCTGGCGGACTCAAAGCAAAGGGTCATCCAGTCGGCGCTACCGGTGTCGGACAAGCGCACGAGATTGTATTACAACTTCGCGGCGATGCCGGCAAAAGACAGGTTCCCAACGCTAAAATTGGATTAACCTGTAACTTCGGCGGTTTCGGCAATAACGTCGTTTGTCTGATTTTCAAGAGGGAGGAATAAAAATGGAACGAAATGTTCTCGGATATAAATGCGAAAAATGCGAAACTATCCATTATCCCAATCGCGCCAGATGCAAGAACTGCGGAAATGACCTTTTCGAACCGGTTCCTCTCCCAAGCGATGGCACCCTTTTAACCTTTACTCACATCCACAATCTTCCCGCAGACTACGAAATTGCAAAAGCAACGGTCGGAATCGTACAACTCGAGAACGGAGTCCGGGTAACAGGCCAACTACGGATCGCAAACCCCTCTATCGGAATGAAATTAAAGGGAAAAGTCGAAGTGGTCAGACAATCAGACTACAAGAAATTTTACGGATGGGCGTTCTACGCAGTAATTTGATAGACTGTCCGGAAAACCAATTCCACTAAAACGTAAGAAAATAACCGTCTGTAAATGTTAACAGACGGTTTTTTTTCTGGTACATTTTAAATTGAAGAAGTATGTTTGCACCACCCCTGAATTGAAACCATAAAACAACGTTTCCCCAAAAAAGCTTGAAACATTTCTCTATTTTGGGTTAAGTTTAATTTTTCCATTTTTTTTACTAAGTGAGATAGTTGTGTCTGAAAATTCAGTTGAAGAATATTGTCAAAAGCTTGAAAAGTCGAACCAAGAGTTGGAAAAACTTTTATCGGCTGCAAATTCCGAGCTTGAAAAAATACAGATTACTCTGTTTAAAAAAAGAAGAGAGAAAAGCAGAAATGAGAGAAAAGTAAAACTTTATCAGAAAAAGCTTCGGCACTTAATTTCTAAACAAGCTCAAATTGAGGAACGAGAACGGAAAATTATTGCTGCAGATCTTCATGATCACCTTGGACAAGCACTAGCATGGCTCAAAACGAAAGTGGTCCAACTTCATGGGGAAGCAATATTTTATGGACTTGATCACCAGGTCGATGAAATCGGCAAGTTAGTCAATCAAATAATAAAATACACACGGGGGCTCACTTCAGAAATCAGCCCCTCGGCACTCTACGAATTGGGACTACAGCCTGGAATCGAATGGCTGGCTGATTGGTTCAAACAAAAATATAAACTCAATATTTCACTTCAATTTATTGGACAATCCTTTACTATTCAGGAAAAAATTGCCGGAATAATTTTTCGTGCTATCCGGGAACTGCTGATGAACATTGTTAAACATTCAGGAACACTCGAAGCTGACGTGCATTTAATTTGGCAAAAGGATAGGGTATTGGTTGAAATAATTGACAAAGGAAAAGGCTTCGAAAAAGTAGAACTAAAACGAAAAATATGGGAAGAACAGTGTTTTGGGTTATTTAATCTTAAGGAGCAATTTCGCCAGATTGAAGGATCCGTTGAACTTATTTCTAATTCAGGGAAAGGTGTACACGCCGTTTGTACCGTCCCAATAAAAAACGAGCAAAATATTCAAAACCAATCTGAAACAACCAAAAACCTGAGTCCTTTATCAGGGAAATCCTTAGAGAAATGAAAAATATGGAATATAAAATTTTAATTGCTGATGATCATAGAATTTTTCGAGAGGGATTGAAAACCTTATTTGAAAAGCAGACAAATTTTAAAGTTGTCGGCGAAGCTTCAGATGGTCTATTGGCGGTTGAACTTGCAGCAAAAACATCCCCCGATTTAGTAATAATGGATATTTCAATGCCTGGGTTGAACGGCATTGAAGCAGCAAAAATGATCCTTCAAAAGAAGCCGGATATCCATATCATTGCCCTTTCAATGCATTCTGATCGTCGGTTTGTTACCGAAGCTTTAAAATCAGGTATTCGGGGTTATTTGTTAAAGGATTCTGCCTTTGAGGAATTAAATATTGCTGTTCGTACAGTTCTTAATAAAAAAACTTTTTTGAGCTCAACGATCACAGAAATAGTTGTAAAAGATTTCCTGCATCAAACTTCTGAAAAGAGTACATCAGCTTTTATTGATCTAACCCCTCGTGAGAGAGAAATTTTGCAGCAACTCGCAGAAGGAAAAACCACAAAGGAAATTGCCAAATCTTTTAGCATTAGTATAAAAACTGTCGAAACACATCGGAAACAAATCATGGACAAATTAAACTTACACAGTATTGCTGAACTTACAAAATATGCAATTAGAGAAGGACTAACCTCCTTGTAAACCGCAAGGTTTTTCGTCTTAAAATTCAGGGAAAACCTGATAGATATCAAAACTTCTTTCCGCTATTCTTGAGCAAGATATTTTTCTATCAAGGAAGGAAGGTACTATGACTTTTAACACTGGCGATACTGCATTCATGTTGATTGCATCTAGCTTGGTTATGTTGATGACACCAGGCTTGGCGTTTTTCTACGGAGGTTTAGTCGGACGAAAAAACGTTCTGGCAATAATGATGCAAAGTTTTGTATCTCTTTGCTTCACAACGGTAATTTGGTACATTTGTGGTTATTCTCTTTGTTTCAGTGGTGGAGAAGGCGGTTTTATCGGCGATTTTCACAAAGCGTTCATGGCCGGTGTTGGGCCACAAACTCCTTTTGCCGGGAGTCCAACAATTCCTGAGCTGCTTTTCTGCAGCTATCAAATGATGTTCGCCATCATTACTCCAGCTTTGATTACCGGAGCTTTCGCCAATCGCGTCACTTTTAAATCTTATATGCTTTTTCTGACCGCCTGGTTGTTTCTTGTCTATTTCCCGTTTGTTCACATGGTTTGGGGAAATGGATACCTTGCAAAACTCGGAGTACTTGATTTTGCGGGAGGGATAGTCGTTCACAACATTGCAGGAATGGCAGCGCTTGCTTCGGTTCTTTTTGTCGGAACAAGAGCGGTAAAAGACCCTCTGCCACATAGTATTCCTTTGGTTGCTTTGGGAACCGGCCTTCTTTGGTTCGGATGGTATGGATTCAACGCCGGAAGTGAATTAAAAGTGGATGCAATCACATGTCAGGCTTTTTTGAATACAGATGTTGCCGCTTCATTCGCTGGTTTTGCCTGGCTGGTAGTTGCCTGGATTTTTGAAGGGAAACCCAAATTTCTCGGCTTGTTGACTGGCTCAGTCGCCGGATTAGCAACCATCACTCCTGCAGCAGGCTATGTCAGTTTGAAAGCGGCAGTTGTTATTGGCATTTCCGCTGGAGTCGTTTGTTATCTGGCAGTTATGCTGAAGAACAAACTAAGTTTCGATGATGCTCTCGACGTTTGGGGAGTCCATGGTGTCGGAGGAATGCTCGGTGTCATTCTACTGGGGGTATTCGCATCCAAAGGAATCAACCCAAACGGCGCTGATGGCTTATACTACGGAGGCAGCCACTTTTTCATGATACAGATGGCGACGATTGTTGGCAGTTCAATCTATGCCTTTGTTTTCACCTACGTAATGTTAATGATTATCGATAAAATTACTCCGGTAAAAGTTCAACTTGATGCTGAAAAAGCCGGTCTGGATGAAGTTCTACACGGTGAACAAGCTTACGAGGGTGGATTGTAAGAAAATCGGCCACGCACTAAGTTGGCTTCGAAACAGCCATCTTAGTGCGATGTGTTACAGTGCCGAAAAAATAAGATATAAGGGATTTAGATTATGAAGAAAATTTACAAAGGAATATTATTCCTTTTCTTGCTTTCCACACAGGTTACTCTGTTCGCCATGCCTTCTATGCTGAATTACGTACCAAATTGTGATACCGTTCCAAATAAAAACTTGCAAGTCACTTTCGCAAATTACATGTATGACTTTAAAGGTCCTTTTCAAAACGCTGGTGTCACCACAAATAATTCATTTTGGTATGGCTTGGAGGTTGGTTTAAAAAAAGCTGAACTTGGTATTGATTATCTCTCAAATGCAGCTTTCGTAGACCAAAGATCTGCCCTCTACGCCGGACCTGTTTGTTACAACTTTAAATACCGGTTATTAACAGAAGGAAAAGATTCCTTTTCTTTGGCAATCGGGGCATACAATTTAGGAGCAACAAAATATAATGGACTCCCGTTCGAATTTTATTATCCTTCACCTTACATTATTGGAACGAAAACTGTCAGGAATATGAGATTTCATTTAGGTTACCAAATTGCAATTTTAGGATACAAGAATTTGGACTATGACAAAAAAAAGAATGACGGCGCAATGGCAGGTTTTGATACTGTCATAATTAAAAGCAAGAATCATCCTTTGACATTGATGGTCGATTATTTTTCCGGCCCGATGTCCTGCGTCAATGTAGGCCTTTTGCAGCCAATTAACTCCAGATTGTCATGGAATTTATGCTCCTTTCACCCTCTCAAGCAGCATCTTGAACCGGTACAAAGTTCCTCCGTCGAATTTCCCATACAATACTTTTTGGGGTTGAACTATTTAATTCCATTCAAATAAAATTTGTCCCAACAAAAAAGACCGGAACTTTTGTCCGGTCTTTTTTTTTCGTAATGCGTATTACTCGATTTTTTCGGGAAGTGGTATTAATCCAGCTTAACTTCCTCCATCGGCGGTTCAGGAGGCGAGGAAAGGATATCTTTCATCGCTTTTTCATCGTCAATTTTATTTTCATTCTTCAAAACTTCTTTCAGATCTGATTTGTCGGAAATGATCATACGCAAACAATCATATTTTCCAGGTCGAAATTCTTGTGGGACTTCGTCCTTTGGATGAGCTTTCGCCCATTTTGGATAATTCAAACTCATTTGCGACCACCTACCACCACCAGTAACATGTATATCATCAGATTTTCCAAAAATGCTGTGTGCTGTCCCTAAATGGCACTTTTCAGTATAAAGCGCTTTCGTAAATCCCAGGGGTTCGCTGTTTTCGCAGCCGATTTGAATTCCAACTGTCCAGATTTTGCTCGAAGAGGGAGCTTTGTCGACCACGAAAAGAAGGTGTCCAAAACCTCCGTTCGGTAGAACCGCCTTTCCGTTTGCTCCTGTGTTTCCAAAACCACCAACAGGTATGTTCATAGCCCAGTTGTTAAAATTCGGTGCCAGGAAAGATTTTTTATATTCTTCCAGCACATCTTTTGTGAAAGTCGTTGAGTGAGTTGAAGCGAGTCTTCCTTTGAAACCGGCAACTGCATTTTTTTCCTGGGTGGTTCCAGTTAATTCGCCACCTCTCACGATCCAGTTAGTTATGGCATAAGGATCAAGCTTGGCGCTTTTCTTTACCCCGATCAGAACCCGACCGCCATGAGAAAGAAGTGTCGCCAGCGGGTGAGGAAATGCTTCCCAATTTCCGGTGGGGGTATCTCCATCCTTTCCGCCGCTTCGCATTTGCACTCCGCCGTATTTTAGCAGGAGGAAAAGACGTCCGAGAATCTTTCTTTGTTCCTCTTGCTTTTTTCCTTCAGGAGTTGACTTTGCAACTGGTACCGGAGGAAAAAGTGTAGCAAACCAGCATTTAATATCAAAAGCAAACTGGTCCGAAATACATCGATCCGCAAGCCACTCATCCTTCTCGATTTTTTCGCCATTAGCGAACAAAATCGGAGAAAACAGTAAACAAATAAAAAACACAGCCCAAAGTTTAAAACGATACTTCATCTCAAACCTCCCAAAAATAAATTTATTAATTCCCTGATCAAATTCAAGCTCAGCAAGCCCGGATTCGATCTTCCTTCAAAAGAATCAGCATCTCCCTCTGGACATTTCTTCAAGAAGATGAATACGTTGTTCCATTGGTGGATGGGTGGAAAAAAGTGACATTAATCCACCGCCTGTGAGAGGGTTAACGATAAACATATGCGCGGTAGCCGCACTAGCAGATTGCATTGGACATTGTCGATTTCCCAGCTCCAGTTTTTTCAGGGCTTCGGCAAGAAAAAGGGGATTTCCACAAATTGCCGCCCCATCACGATCAGCGTCATACTCACGGGAACGTGAAATAGCCATCTGGATAAGCATTGCAGCGAGAGGTGCCAAAATCATCAATAGAAGGGAAGCCCACCCTCCTCCACTGTCAGAATCGTCATCGCTCCTTCGTCTTCCACCCCACATCATGGAGTATTGCGCCATATGTGCCAGGTAAGTTAAAGCTCCAGCCATGGTAGCCGCAATTGAGCTGATCAAAATGTCTCTGTTTTTCACGTGGGCCAGTTCATGCCCCATTACTCCGGAAAGCTCGTCAGCAGACAAAATTCGAAGAATTCCGCTGGTAGCCGCAACAGCAGCATGGGATGGGTTCCTGCCCGTAGCAAAAGCATTTGGAGTCTCAGAATCGATTATGTACACCCGGGGCATTGGAAGCGAAGCACGTTCGGTCAAGTTCCTGATAATCGAATACAGTTCAGGAGCATCCTGGGGACCAACTTCCCTGGCACTATACATGGCAAGCACTATACTGTCAGAAAACCAATAGGTTCCCAAATTCATTATTCCAGCCATTACAAGAGCTATAAACATTCCATTTCTTCCGCCAAGAATTTTTCCCCCAACCATTAACAAAGCAGTCATTAGCGTAAGAAGTAAAAAAGTCTTCATCATGTTCATTGTTGTTTCCTCCTTATAAATAGGATTTTATATTTATATCACTTTTCAGTCGGTTTTGGTATCCATTCAATAATGGTATCTGAAAACAGCATTAGAACTAATTTTCATCTGAATAGATGATGAAAGAATTTAATTTCAGGTGGAAGCATCACCTGCGATAGTAGTTTTGCTATTTAAATTTCAGTGTTTTTGTAATATTCTAGTAAGACTTTCCAGTAAAAAATTATCTCCTCAAAAATTAGGATTAATGCGCAACGGAGCAAATTAGCTGTTACCACCGGATAAAAACTGACCCAGGCACCGCCGAAATACTGACCCACGTTGCCGTGTGGCAACATTTAACTCTTTTGACCAAGCTTTTTCTTTAGTTGCTGATTTTCTTTGATGGGTTTTTTTTCTTTTATGGTGGGTCAGAAATTAGCCGGGTCTACCACAAATTAGCTGAAAAAGCAACTTGAAGAACCGGTCGTTGAGCACCTGTACTGCGCGAAGTCAAAGTAGAATAGAAAGGATCTACAGTGTCGATAAATGTTTGTTTTATTCATTTGATTCATGGAATTCGTTTTCCCCCTGTCACCAAAAAATTACTCCACGGAAACACAGCTGGAATAGTTTTTTTATTTAGAAGAGAGCAAAAAAAAACCTTGCAGGGGGTGATTAAATGTTTGAACTTTCAAACAACAATGCTCCACTTCGATTGATGATTTACGATCGCACTTGTCGTGCGAAAACATTTTTTCCCGGACTCTCATTCATCTGGAAAGCCGGAGCATGGCTATATCGCTCTCTGGGGGGAATCGACTATTATTTTGGAGCATCCGATTGGCCTGAAGCCCTGGATTGGCTTCTTGCAATCAGCCATGGCCGAAAAATTATTCAAATTCAGTATTGGGGGCATGGGGAGTGGGGGCTCGCGAAAATAAATAAAGAAAAAATGGACATTTCCTCCTTAAAAACTGAACATCCTTTGAATTCCAGGCTGAAAAAACTAAGAGAAAGAGTTATTCCTGGAAAAACTCTTTGGTGGTTCAGAACCTGCCTGACTTTCGGAGGAGAAGCAGGAATGAAATTTTCGAAGGGTTGGGCGGAATTTTTCAACTGTAAAGTAGCCGGACACACCTATAAAATTCACTTCAGACAGAGTGGCTTGTACTGTTTAAACCCAGGGCAAATCCCGAACTGGAATACAAAAGAAGGCTTTTTTTGGAGTAAAGACGGAAAAATGGAGGGACTCGAATCCTCAATTTGTGCAAATCACACTATTCTGTGCCTGAACAACAAGTTTCCTGAGAATTGGTAGAAGTGTCAAAAAAGAATTTCATGCTCTATCCTCTCTAGCCAATTCTATGTCCTCTGATAGTGAAAATTTTCTATTACTTAGAACATTTCTAAGTTTCATAAAGGGGATTGGTGAGTCTTACCCTCTCGTAGTAAGTGCCTTCCCTTTAGAAATATTTCATTAATCAGCATCCATAGAGCAGGACGAAAACCACTTTACCCGCTTCTATTGAGTTGTTACAGTTTTTTCAGTTAATTTTGCTTCCGATCAGTGATATGGAAATCAGAAGGAACAATTGCGAGTAATCATTTTTCAAGCCCTCCGAGGTCAGCCAATCTTTTTTCTATCATGCGCTGAAGATGGTGATGGGATTTCTCCTCCATAGGAATATTTGTCAACAATTCATTGTGTTTTGCAAAATCACTTATAAGCTTATCAAGCATGTGTTCCATCGCCTTTTTGAGAATTCCAAAACGAGCTCCAAAATTAATTACCGCAGAACGACGAATATTATCGTCTTTTCCATCAAACTTGTTTGCCATTTTGTGATCGCCGTAAATGTAAGTACTAATCAAGTCATAAGCTGGAGTTAGATTAACGAAAGAGCCACCATCAAAGGTTACCAAGCTAATATTTTTTGCGTGTAAATCACCATTTCCCAGAAGATATGAAAAACAAAAGATTCTTATCAATTTAATCAAAATTGCTGCCGGAGCGCTGGAAATCCTCTCAATTCCTTTTGCTATGTCATTCATTGAAATAATATATTTATCCGCAGGATAGCGGTTCAAAAATTGGCATGCATCCTCCTGATGATGCATGAGCATTTTTTTTCTGCTTTCATCCCATTTTCTGTCGAAGCGCTCTACCAGTAAACCCAGATTATGGTTTTTGTCTTTTACCAGCTTTGTTTTTGCAACTTCGATTCCACAGAGTTCTGCAAGACGCATGCAGCAAAATTCATTCTCAATTAGATTTGGCTTATCTTTAGGGTTTAGCTTCAAAATATAACAATACCTTGATTTTGCGATATTTACCGGAAAATTAATCATTGATGCCGAAATTTTTTCCTGAACTCCAGAAATGGTATCCTCGCCTTGCAAATATGTGTTTCTGGTGAGAATCTCGGCCAAGTAGTCATAAAAATCGATCTGGTTAAGTTTTGGAGCAATAGGCCAGTCATCGGTGTCAAACATTGAATCAGCATAAACATCCCCGATCACACGGTTACCAGATGCAACAAAAAGACTGAATAAATCATCTGGTGAAGTTTTAATGTTCCTCAAAAGAGATTTGAGTCTTAAACCCTCAGGAAGCAAGCCGGCAAAAAATGGATGTAAATTGTTTCCCTCGATATTAAAAGGGTGGACTGCTTTTTTCATTTGATAAGACAGGCCATCAAATCTTGAGTTAGCTAAAAAAGAAGATTGGAATTCAAAGGAACAACCTCGCGAAGTCCGCTTTAATTTTCCGGCTTCAATGTCACTTCGAAAAATTCGGAGCTCTTTTACATGTCGGGGATCTGCCATTAAAAGCTCTTTCTTGCCTGAATAGTAATGCGTCCTTTGCCGATCTCAAGATTTAAACGCATTCCAAGAGCGTCCAAGATATCTAAAACTTTGCCAATTTGCGAAGTTGTTTTGCCTGCCTCAACTTGGCTGACCAAGTTAAGACTCACCCCAGCCAGATTGGCTAACTCTGTTTGAGAAAATTTAATCAACTTTCTTTGCGCCTTTATAGCCTTGCCAAGCCCTTTTAAAGCTGATTTATTGTCGCTGGACACCTAAACCCCCACTCTAACCAAGCAATTTTCAACACTCAAAAAGGCCTGGATAAATAAAACCGTTAGGATAACTAAATTAATTCCTATGATCACAGGAATATTTTTTAATTTTAATATAAATTAATCTAATTTTCAATAAAATTCCCACGAACCAGGGAAAACGTGTATTTTTTTGTTGTCTTGATGCTGAAATCGTATTTTTTTGCAAATTCTTTCTTCAAAAAACGGGCGTTTTGTATTGAATTACCTATAAAGTCCCATCATTACCAATACCGCTATTTTCTTTCATTTTTCAACTGTAAATTAGCCAGACACACCTATAAAATTCACTTCAGACAAAGCGGCTCGCTGGTAATGCGAGAAAGCGGGGAAAAAATTGGGTGAGTACATTAAAATGTGCAAATTCAGATTTCCTGACCCGTGTCTGAGTTGATGGGGGTTTATGGATTTTGCGACGGAAACAGAAACGGCACTTTTTTCAAATCAGTTTGAAAATCATTTTTGCATTTGTTTCCGGATGAAGGAATTCCTCTTTCGTTAACTCGTTCAACAATGCTTCTATTGCTTTATCGTGAGCCGAACATGCCATTCTATGAATTTCTATTGTCAAAGTTTGGCTTTTTTCATCCGGTACAATATCGGCTGATGAAACAAACAATTCGGGTATTAATGCCCGCGCCTCTTCTTCTTTTTTTAGATGGCGGCGCAATATGCCAACTAAGGCTGTTTCTGCGCGATAAGCAATCATTTTCACTGTATCCATTAATTGCTTATTCAAAGGCAAAAGTTGTGTTAGGCGTTTGTCTGGCGGCAGCGAATCTAGCGGGACTTTTTTCTCCGTAGTTTTTCTTTTTAAGCGCAGATTTTCCAAATCAACCACCTTCTTATTTATCGACAAGCCCATGCCACTATCCTCGACTTCGTCTCGCGAATTGATTGCCACATGTTGATTTGTGAGTAGTCAAATTCAATTTTCCCTAATGACCAAGTTAATGCTGCGGGACTCCTTAGTGCGTATTAATAAATTCATCCACCTGTTTATGCCAATCATCCGGTTCAAAAACCTTTGGTTGAGTTTCCTCCTGGAATAATAAATCAACAAGGTACCGTGGCTTCTTTCCGCCAATATGCATTGATTTAATACATGAAACACAATAGACGACTGTATCTTCGCAGGGCATCTCAGAAGCCCTGTTTTTCATTTGTTCTTTTACCTTCTCAACCGGAAGTTTTCCAAAGAAATTATCTCCGCAACAAGTCCCTTTTTCCCGGGTCTTGGAAGGTTCGATTAAATCAATATTCATTTTTTGCAGCAAAATCCGAATGGAATTATGAACTCTAGCCTGATCACGAGTTGGGCAAGCATCAAGAATACTCATCTTTTTCTTTTTATAATCCGGAAAAGGGAAGTCATTGCTCTCAGAAAGAATTTCCCACAATGAGACCGTTGAAACACCTTTGTACAATTCTCGATATCGTTTGTCACATCCTGGACAAATATTAATTACTCGAGTATTTTCCGCCAGTTTGGGTTCGTGTTTGCAGCAAATTGTGTGCTCTTTCAAGTCTGAAAATTGTTTTTTTAAGAAATCGAAAACTTTCATTCCTAATTCAGGTTTATAAATCAACAATGCGCATCCTGGAGCAAATACATTTTTCATAATTATTCCTCTGGAAGTAATTTGTCGAAGAAGCTTAGAATGTCGTCAAAAGTATCAGAAAACAACTAAGCCATCCAAAACCACTGTTTCCTTTACCGAAGAAAATACCAAACAGCATTTCAAAATGGATTCTTCAGTTTTGAAATACTTCTTTGATAGTATACCCATACCGTTAAAAATTTTCATTTTTAAAACGCAAACCGGTATCAGGAAAAAAAATTGCGAACCCCCATTCATGAGAAAACTAATCTTTCTCAATCTCGTTAATCGCAGCCTGGACATAATTCTTTAAATTCGCTTGCAATGGGTTTGACAGTCCAAACTCGTTTTTCATTTCGAGAGGTTGGATTCCCAAAAAAACAACTTTTGGGATTGGATATCCCATGTCACGGGCTAGGCATAAGGTTTTCACCATATCCCCCTCGTGGGTACTGAATCCGTCGAGGCATTTTTCAGAGGTGACTTCTTCCGGAGCAAAAAAACGAAAGTCCCCTGGAGATATCCCCAAGTTAGCTGAATCCACTATGAGAATTTTTTGTGTGTCGGAATTCAGATAGGAGACCAGATTGAGACTATTTCCGGATAAATCCAATGCCCGAAATCCTTTTTCCAGATTTTTTTCCACAATGTTTTCAATAACCCGAATCCCGATACTGTCATCAAACATTGCATAAGCGCCAATTCCAATAATATATTTCATGAAAGATTCCTTACACAACCACCTAAAAAAGATGCCCCGATAATTGGGGCATCTTTAGCTAATCAGAAAAACAAACGGCTATTTGATAGCACTACTTGATAAAAGTGACGTCGAGATAGTGGGTGGAGCATGAAATGCAGGGGTCGTAAGCACGAACCAGCATCTCAAGTGCCAGAGTCATTTCTTTCTCTGTCTTGTTAGCCGCAATAAGCTCAGGAACGAGTTTGTTAAAATCACTTTGAATATTAGCGTGATTCTGATTGGTAGGAATGATGCAATTTCCGGCAGTGCACATTCCGTCCTTGTCGTAACTGTATTCATGGTAAAGAACTCCACGCGGAACTTCAGTAGCTCCGGCGCCAGTTCCGAAACGGGCTGGTTTTACGAGCTCTTCGTCCTTGATTCCGGTCTTTAAAAGATCATCAATAATCGCAAGACTTTCATGGAAAGAATGCGCCGCTTCAACGACCTGGGCAACTGAATTCATGTACGGGTTGCTGTTTAAGGGTTTCAATCCAAAGAGTTCGGCAAGTTTTTTTGCTTCCGGATGGAGCTGGGCGAAGTTGTTATTAACCCGGGCAAGTGCGCCAACTGCGTAAGAGGCCATCTTATTCTTAGCATATTTCGCAGTAGATGCAGGAACGACATACTCGTTAGTGACTTTTTTGTACTCGGAAACTTTCCAGGTTTCTTTTTTTCCGTCGGGCATAACAGTTTGAATATCGCCGTCATAAAGTCCATATTCATCGTTGGAATGAAGTCCCATGTATTCGGTTGGATTCGAAAAATTGGGAACCTTCGGTGCAAGCGCTTGAACGGTTTTCACGGTTTCAATGATATCAGGAACAGCAGCCAGCATTTTTTCCTTCAGAGCTTTTAATTCATCAATCGTGGGTAGTTTGGAAAACCCACCAGGCAGGACAGTAGTGGGGTGAGTAGTACGTCCGCCAATCGATGAACCCCATTCATGTCCTAGGCGTTTTAAACGAAGTGCGCGGGCAACAACCGGGCCATGAGTTGGAACCAGTGGAAACACTGATGGGGCTCCAAGTAAATCGGGGGCTACCAGGAAATAGACGTGCAATATGTGAGAATCGAAATTCTCAGCGTGTTTTAACAGTCTGCGAAGTTTTTTGGTTTGGGGGGTGATTTCAATTCCAAGCGCAGCTTCGGTCGCTTTTACAGAAGCGAGAGTATGACCAATGGAGCAGATTCCACAGATCCGGCTAACAACGCGAGCCACCTCTGAATAGTGTCTTCCACGTACCATCGATTCAAAGAAACGAGGCGCTTCCGGAACGCACCATTCGCATTTTTCAACTTTTCCATTCTTAACATCAACATGGATGTTGCCATGTCCTTCCACACGAGTCAGGTGGTGGACGTCAATATGTATAGTTGTCATTGTGCATCTCTCCTCATATTGGCAGTAAACATTCGACTTTTCGTCTCAGCGCGGTTTTCGGGAAGTTTTCCTTTTTCCATCAATACTTTCTTAAGCGCTTCTTCGTTAGGATTACTGACAAATCCACGGCAAGCCTCACACGGAATTCCATCTGCAGGGCAGGGAGCGCCGCAGCCAGCGCGGGCAGTTTGTCCCATGCAATGGTCCCCTTCGTCATAACGGCAGATTGTTTCACGGCGTTTGCATTCCATACAAACTGGATAATCGTGGATTACAGGTTCTTTTCCGTGTACAAGGTGAGAAACAATGTCCAGGAATTCATATTTGTCCATTGGGCAGCCAAAAACATTATAGTCAACTTTTATCACAGAGGACACCGGCAAAGCCTTTGCACTGTCAAGATGAGGCATATCAGCGTCTTTCCCATAAACGTATTTCTTGTAATCCGATTGGTGATTTTTCAGGGCGTTGATTCCAGTAATTGCCGCACAAGACCCATAAGCCAGGACGATTTTTGAACGCCCACGGATGTTCTCAAGGCGTGCACGGTCCGATTCGCGAGTGAAGCTTCCTTCAACGCAGGCAATATCGAGCTGATTTGCAGTCTCGCTCATTGCTTCCCGAAATTCAACGATTTCAATATGGTTCAAAAGTTCAAGGAAAGCCGCATCGCCAAAATTTGTAAGTTCTATCTGACAACCTTCGCAACATGCGAAATCAAAAAATCCAACTTTTGGTTTGCTCATAGCGCTTCCTCCATATCTTTGATGTCAGCGTAACAGAAAACAGGACCGTCAACGCAAGCGTACTTATCATTTATCTGGCAGTGTCCGCATTTTCCGACTCCGCATTTCATGCGGCGTTCAAGATCGACGAAAATATTCTGATGGGGAACACCAATTTTCGAAAGTTGGGCAATAACAAAACGGAACATTATTGGAGGACCACAAATTATTACTTTTGTGTCAGGGGTAATTGCCGTATTCTTGAAAAGCTCCGTAATTACACCGACATTACCTTGCCAGGACGGATCGCTTTTATCTACGATTTCATGGAATTCTATTTCTTCCTTTTTCGCTTTTCGCCAGGCGGTCAATTCGTCGTGAAACATCTGCTGGGATGGATTCCGGGCGCCATAGAAAAGAGTAAAGTGCTTAAACTCCGAACGGCGATCCATTATGTATTGAATGAGACTTCTTGTCGGGCAGAGACCAATTCCACCGGCAACTATCAGAATATTGTTGTTCCTAAGTTGGGTAAGGTCAAAACCATGCCCGAGCGGTCCACGAACGTGAAGTGAATCACCTTCTTTTAAATTATTCAGGGCCTTCGACACTCGACCTACAGTGCGAACCACGATATCAAAAGTATTTTCGCGGGTGGGTGAACTAGCGAAACCTATTGGAATTTCCCCGAAACCCAATAGCGATACTTCCAAAATCTGCCCGGGATCGAATTTCATCTTCCCTTTATCGGCAAGTTGCAAAGTGAAGTGTCGTTCCGTTTCAGTGGCCTGTTTTACTTTGATAATCTTCGCTTCCATTGGAAGAAAAATGTTCTTTTGTGGAGCGACTTCAGCGTAATTTTTCATACGGGTTCCTCCATGATTCTGTTAATCACGTTAACCGGGTCAGCAATGTCAGCGGTACAAGCGTTGGAACAACGTCCACAACCTACGCACGCAGGACTTCCCAGTTTTTCTGTTTGGTAAGCAGCTTTTCTCATGATGCGATGGCGAAAGCGTGCTCCACGTTCTTCACGGAAATTTTCGCTCTTCCCTTCGCCCATGGAGATTTCAGCAAATTCTTTGGTGAGGCAGGCATCCCAGTAACGAGCACGACTCCCTGTCTTCTGATCGACATTCCATTTGTCCTGGATATCGAAACAATAACATGTTGGACAAACAATATTGCAGGACCCGCAGGAAAAACAATCTTTCGCTGCACTAGCCCAGAGTTCCTTGTTCTTGAAGGAACCACGGACCTTTTTTGCAATATCCTTTGAACTGTGCTGAAGTTTTTCCGGACATTGGCTCATTACGGAATCGTTAACCCGATCGGCTTCTTGCACTTGGGCATCTGCGGCTGCACCAAAAGTTCCGAATTTGATCAGCGCTTCGCCTTTATCGGTCAAAGTCTGGAAAACATAACCATCTTGGATCTTCGTGAGAAACGCATCATGTCCTTTCGGTTTCAAATCCTTGCCGATGGTTCCCCAGAAGGAACGCGGTGCAACATTTTGGATGTTTGATCCGACAATGGTCGTCTTTTCACGATTAGTCAGGTAATTGCAATCTGAATTGTTCTCGTTGAAGAGATGATCCGTCATGTCGATTCCTTTGATGTCATAAAAATGGACTCCAAAAAGAATTTTTTCTTCCGAATGAACACCGGACTCAAACTTGCTTCCATCAAATTTGATCAGCATTTGGCAGGTTGGAAAAAATTCCTTTTTGGGAGGCAGTATAGTGACATCGAAATCGAGACGCAGATCGGCGGCATTCTTCAAATTCGCAAAAACGAATTTTTTCTTCTTTGCCACCGGACCAACAACTTTCTTGGATTCAATCATTTTTTTTACAAAAAGATTGAAATCCTTTTCTTTAATAAAATACGATTTCATTCGAACAACCTCTCTTTATGAAGTTAGTTAAATGTACTCCGTAAATCGAAAGCCTTTTGCTTTTGGCCGCAAAAGGAAAGCTAAACCACCAAAGAAAGAGAAAAAAATCACAAAGTAAAACAATCGATAAGTGTAATGATTCTACACTGTTCTTTTTAAAATAGGCAAGTGAAAATTGTCAGAAGTTTCACGGATAACGGTGTAATGCCAATTATTAGTGGAGCCATTTCTTTATTGCTTTTCCCCAGGGAAAAATTTTCTCATAAATAGGGGGTTTTTTGCTTTGTAAAGTCGTTCTGCAACTTCGTCGGCAACGAAAGCTGACCATTGTTCCTCAAGACAGAGGGCACGTGGCGGCTGGTTCCAGGCTCCGTTTACCTTGTAATTCACCGCTCCGCAATAGTGAAAACAGCGGCCCTTAAGGCTGCATATTTTGCATTCTTCCCATTCCCGGCCGGATTCGACCATGATTTTTGCCCTAAGTTTGCGGTCCATTCCAGTTTTTACGTTTCCCAAAAGGACAGAATGGTCCTCGTCAGTTTTGACAAGCCTCAAGCAGGGGTAAATGTTTCCGGAGGGAGCAACGGCAATTTCCCCATCGTTTTTGTCGCAACATGCACAGCGTTCGCAAGACTCATACACATGGGAAGCAATTTTTGAATCGAAAATGTTTATTCCAAGCAATTTTCCTGATTCAAAACAGCCCTCATAGAACCTCCCCAATGCTCTGTATTCACTGCGCATTGTTTCAAGAGCAGCATCGTTCCAGGGTTCTTCATAGTTAAGCCCCACAGTGAAGTGCTGAAAACCGCAATAGTAGAGTTTTTCAATCCCTTCCGAAAGGAATTTTACGTTTCGGGGAGAGAAAGTGGCTAAAATCTGAATATTTGGACAAAACTTTAACAACGTTGGAAAATGCTCTGCAATGCGTGCAAAGGAGCCTGTTCCATCCGGAAGTGGTCGAGTCAGGTCGTGACAGGCACCGTGCCCGTCAAGACTAAGTGAAAGTATAATTCCAGACTCAACTGAGCGCTTAATCGTCTCCTCATCAAGCAGAAGTCCATTAGTGGTCGCAAAGAATCTCAAGGGAATAGTGATCCCTTCCGTCTTGCGCCACAAACGGGCATATTCGATGACGTGGAACATCAACTCCTTTTCAAGGAAAGGTTCACCGCCAAAAAACGAGATGTCGAGATGTCCTGTACTATTTTTGTGCCCAAAACGAACGGCCTCTTCTGCGGTTTCCCGGTCCATGCGGCGAGAATCCTTGTTCCCAACATAGCAGTAGGTGCAGCGAAGATTACAGTCATGCGTGAGATGAAGTGCTAATTTCATTTGGGCGCCTCCTAATGGTCTTCCAAAATTTTTTTTGGTTAGGGCATTCTCGATTCGAAGAACGAAGGGCGGTTTTTCGAATCTCTCCCGGACGATCTTAACCAGAGTGCTTTCAACAACCTATTGGAATTAGGTTTCCTCGCGAAATACACATTTTCTCCGTTCCCTGGCACAATAGCCCTAGTTTTTCAGGAAATCTCCAGTTAAGTCCAGCGAAATCTCTTCAAGAAAAAATAATTCAGAGTTCCGAAAAGGCACATCGCTAAAAAAAGAAACATAAACCCGGTTTTCCAATTGTCAGCCCCAATCATCATTGTCCATTCTGACATTCCAAAAAAACCGGTTATTATTGCCAATGGGCTAAAAATTGTCATCAGTACCGTAAGCCTTTTCATCACAAGATTCGTCTGATTGGCACTATGAGAGATTCTGATACTGATTTGGGAAAGATAAATTTCCATAATGGAAGTAACCATTTCCCTATTTATTTCGATAGTTTCGAATAGTTTAGTAAGGTGATCGTATAATTCCCGAAAATAGTAAATCGTTTTTTCTCTGAGGAACTGAGAATCACGACGACAAAGTTTGACCAGGATTTCTCTTTCATGGAAAACACATTTCCGCAACGAAATAATATTTCGCCGAAGTTGCATCAATTCAACAGGCTGTGATTTTCCCTGGGGTTTTAATACTTCCTCTTCTATTTTTTCAAGTTCCTCTTCTATTTTGTCTATAACAATAATCTTTTCATCAATAATTCCGTCTAAAAGCAGATGAAGAAGGAAATCCGGGCCATCAAAAACAATTGGATTCTGAAAAAGTGATTCCCTGGAGGCGTTTTCGAAAAAACCTGTCTGTATCTCAAGTGAATGTACAGAGAGAAGGAAATTTTTTCCGATAAAAAAATCTACTTCGTTAATTTGAATGGATTTATCCTTATAAATTTCTTGTACAAATAGAATGAAGGAATAATCAGGAAAGTCATTAACCTTTGGAACGTGATTCTCATCTAAACAATCGTCAATGGACATCGGAAAAAGTTTTAACGGGGATTTCCAAAATTCCATTATTTCCCGATCGGGTTTCTCTATGTCTATCCAAACATAGCCCTTTTGGAAAAGTGTTTTGGCCGCTTCATCCCGTGATGCCAGTTTGCAAACTTTCCCGGCCGGAGAAAAATGGTAAAAATTTTCGCTAGCCAAGCTTAATTACTCCTGCAATAAAAAAGCACATAGGAATTTCCATCTGACTCTTCGACAAAATCCGAGGAAGGTAAATCACTTGAAACTACCGAAAACATTTTCTCGCTGGAAAAAGGAATTTCCGTAGATTGGGCCTCATATTGATTTTTGGGTGCTTCAGCCACTCGCTTTTCCATGTAAGGTTCCTTTCTCAAAGGGGTTTGCTGCTATGAATTCAAAGTAGCATGCACGGTTTTGATTGTCAAATGTACATTCTTTGCATAATCGAGGTTTGTTAGACCACTTCAGAGCGCGTGAAAAGTTCCAGAATGACGATCAAGAAACAGCAATAAAGCTAATTGAGGACTCTTTTTCATTTGCATGCTGTTGGTAATTTTAGTTGCCATTATGCTTTGTTTTTTTTCTTCTGATCCAGCATGTATGCTTTCATAAGAACCACGATTTTAGAACGATTAAAAAAATATTTTTTTAAATTCCCAAACCATGATAGTATTTCACCAACCCCGAATATTTCGGCACACGGAAATTTGCGGGAAAATTGCAAAGAAGAGCATTTGGAGGATTTTTTTTCAAGCGGTTTAAATTTCAAATTTTTTTAGGAGGGAAAAGTGTTTAGAAAGTTATTCGGAATTTCGCTCATGGGGTTTTGTCTCGTTTCGGGAATCGCTTTTGCACAAATTGCAGCTGACCAGCCAACAGGATCAGGAGTTGTCACTTCAGCAGCACAAAAGGCTCCGGAAGCGCAAAGTGGTAAAGCTATCCTCGATGCGGCGGCTCAAAAGCCTGCAGAAGTGAGTCTGGAAAAAGTTGTGGTCACTTCATCTGCAAAACCAAATGACACGGCTACCAAAGTAACAAACCTTCCAGCAGCAAAGTCTTCTTTCGATTGGAAAACTTTCTTTCCTGATGGACTTATTGATTCCGCAGGGAAATCAGTCGATTTAAGTGTTTTGGATGATAAAGTTGTTGGATTGTATTTTTCCGCCCACTGGTGCCCGCCTTGCAGAGCCTTTTCACCAAAGCTTGTTGAATTCCGAAATGCCAATCAGAAAGATTTCGAAGTTGTTTTCATCAGCTCTGATAAAACTCAAGAAGGGCAATTTGAGTACATGAAGGAACTAAAAATGGAATGGCCTTCGGTTAAATTTCGTTCAAATTCAGCCAATGCAATTGCCGAAAAATATAATGTTCAGGCAATTCCTACTTTGATTATCCTTTCACCTAAGGGTGAAATCATTACTGAAGAAGGGCGCGAGCAGGTAACAGAAAACCCAGATTCCTGCATTGAGCAATGGAAATCAAAGGTAAAATGAGTTCTTCCCCAATTAATCAGAACTAAATTCCAAATTCAGATTTTCTTAAGAAGCTGTGAAAAAACCCTGTATTGGGCAAAATTTTTCACAGCTTTTTTTTTTCATAGCCAAAAAAAGTGAAAATTCATATTAGACCGAAGTTCCGGACGCAAAATCTATTGAAATCCTGATCTGTAAACGAATTTAAGGCATTTTTCAGACGGTTTTTTCTGGACAGTAGGAAAACCCTTGAAACCATCTTCAAATGGTATTTTCAGGCGTCAAATTTACATGGACAGAAAAAGCAGGCAAAAAAGGCTTCTTTTCGGCTTC
>JADFXM010000075.1:29756-30244 GCA_015233565.1 Candidatus Rifleibacteriota bacterium | reverse complement strand
TAATCGTTCCCAGCTCTTCTGTTTAAACGATATATACTTCCATCACTCGCTAAAACCCCTTGCCTCGCTCATTGCCAAACCAGTGTCTTGTTTATCTCGCATAGACACTTGTTTCGAGCCGAAACGTTTTAGGGTTTTTAGGAAGGAAACTGTAGCGCACCAAAACAGAAATAATACAGCAGTATAAACAATCGGTTTTTTAGAAAAGGGGGAAAATGAATTATTACTAATGGTTTCTGCTAAACATCAGAAACAAAAGTTAAAAAATTCGGTAAAAACGAGCCTGGAATTTAAAAAAAGAATTTTTTAAAATTGGAGTATGAGTTTATCATAATCACCATGAGATCCAATCCAAAACCACACGATTTCATCCCCATCTCGAATTCCTACTGCCCTGGAATCAAGTGTTACTCTGACAGAATAAATCGGTTTGTTCGGAGAAACTTGCTTGAATTGCAAACTAGGATGGTCTGGGGTTTCTAGAAATA
>JADFXM010000075.1:0-29734 GCA_015233565.1 Candidatus Rifleibacteriota bacterium | reverse complement strand
GCCTTTTTGGCTTGCTTTCTTATTGCCTTAGGAAGCTTGTCTAGTGCCTTCCAAAAACGAGAAGAAGTAAAAGATCTCATATTTTTTCAGGATCAAGAAGTTTTGTTTTTCCTTGTTTATGTTCCTTTAAGGCTTCATCTGCCAGTTTTTCAAGCAAATTGCTACTTGCTTCGAAATGCTCCTCCCATTTTTGTTCTGAAGCTAATTCCGAAAGAATCCAGGATGCCATGGCATCTTGTTCTGGAACAGGGAGCTTTGAAACTTCTGCCATTGCTTTTGATAAAAGTTTTGTCATACATGACCTCCTTTAAACAGATTATTGGGGCAAGCTCAGGAGCCCTTGAGCCCGATTTTTAACGATCATTGCATCAATCAGCCGTATAAGCATTTCTTGATCTTCATTTTCAAATTTCTCCATGGCTTGCAATCGCTCCAAAAGTCGCCGATTCTGCAAGGGTGCAATCTCTGACTGGTTCCCTGACAACAAAAAATCAATCGTTGTTCCTAGCGCATCAGCCAATAGGAGCAACTTATCAATAGGTGGTGCGTGAAGGCCGCCTTCATACTTGTTCAATTGTTGAAATTGAACCCCGATTTTCTGAGCAAGTTCTTTCTGGGACCATCGCTTTTGTTTTCGTAGGGCTTTTATTCGTTTTCCGAAATCACTTAAAACATTGCCGTTTTTCATTGCCTCAATCCATTTTACGATCATTTACTACTCCTATTTTAACCTTTTTTAAAAAATTGCCCTGACACGTGAACGTTTTGACGATATTAATTATACGTGAAACATATATTTTTTTCAATTGACACGTTTTAGGAGGTTTTTCAATGCCCCGAATCCCACCTGAAGAAATCGAGCGACTAAAACAAGAAATATCAGTTCAACGACTGGTCGAAGCACGAGGAATCAAGCTTCATTCGAACGGAAAAGACCTTCTTGGTTTGTGCCCTTTTCACGATGACCATAAACCAAGCCTTGTAATAACACCTTCGAAGAATCTTTGGAACTGTTTGGGCGCTTGTGGAACGGGTGGAACGGTCATTGATTGGGTGATGAAAGCTGAAGGTGTGAGCTTTCGTCATGCCGTGGAAATCTTACGGGAAGGGGCGGTCTCAAACACCCAACCAATTGGAAAGCGGGTCAAATTTGCCACGGTTCCCAAACTTCCACCGCCGGTTGATCTCAATGCCGAAGAACGAGAACTATTGAAGCAAGCCATTGAATACTATCACCAAACCTTGAAACAAAGCCCTGAAGCTCTTTCTTAAAGTCAGAAAGTATTTTTAATTCCGATAAAAGCGTTCTTTCGTTGGTTAACTCGCAACAATTACATACCTTCAAATCCTGCTGCGGATCTTGATTTACCCAAAGAAGAGCAACGTTTACCACGCAGTATTTTAAGTGTAGAGGAAGTAGAAAGTATCCTTGCGGCTGTTGATTTAAATGATCCAAGGGGAATTCGTGACAGGGCAATTTTGGAAACGTTTTATTCAACGGGAATACGCCGCCAAGAGATGACAAGACTAAAATGCGCTGACATTGATATGAAATACGGTATCGTCTGCGTTCGTGAAGGCAAAGGCAAGAAAGACCGAATTATTCCGATCGGGGAACGCGCGTTAGCCTGGATAAACAAGTATCTGGTAGAAATTCGGCCTTCTTACATCGTAGAACCTGATGAAGGTTATCTTTTTCTGACTCGGGAAGGCAACTTTTTTACCACTGTTTGGATGGGGGCTTTGGTCAGATATTATGTTCGAGCCTCCGGGGTCAGCAAACGAGGTTCCTGTCACCTTTTCAGACACACAATGGCCACATTAATGCTGGAAGGCGGCGCAAGCCTTCGTTACATTCAAAAGATGTTAGGTCATTCCAAGCTTTCGACAACAGAAATTTATACCCAAGTCGCCACACGCAAACTGAAGGAAGTTTACATGGCTACTCATCCAGGCGCCAGATTAAAACGCGAAAGCGACATAGGAAAAGAAGCCATGGCAGCCGGTTTAATCGGGGATGATGATAAACAGCCGCTAATCAATACCCGAATAAAGAAACCGGATATTTAAAAATCCCCGACAAAATCCTGAAACTAGCCATCAGTGCTTATTCTCAAGCTCTTTTCTTTAGCTGCTAACTGCTTTATAATCTTTTTCGGATCAAATCAGAGAGCCAAATCGGCAAGAAAGGGGAAACATTCAGGCATGAAATTCAAGTCTTATAAATGGCTTCTCTGGGTTTTCGTAATGTTAACCCTGATTCCACCTTGCGTTTCTGCCTATGCTACGAAGAATTTGCGTCAAGGCTCTGAGCCGATTTTTTCCGTTTTTTCATCAGACGAAGACCCTTCAAAGCCAGCAACCACACCCAGTTTCGAACCTGGAAAATGCAACAATTTGCATCTGAGTATCTATACCAACCGCAATAGATATTACTCACCGCAAGTGGGGAGATTCATCTCAAGAGACCCGATTGGCTTCAACGGCGGCAAGAATCTGTGGGGGTATGTATAGAACAATCCAATCGTTTTTATTGACCCTTTTGGAAAAGCGGGTAGATGGGCACCGACCCAATACATTTTTGACCCAAACAATCCGGACAATGTAACAGGATATCAGATTAAAATTACTTATTATGAAATTGGGGATATAAATGGTGCAAAAGATTTTTCTGATTGGTTAAAAGTCAGTTCTCAAAAAGAAGGCGATTTCAAAGCTTTTCTAGAAGCTTTAAATTGTTTGGATGAGGGTTTTGAAAGAGGCCATCGGAACCAAAACCTTTTAGGGGATGATCTACGAAATCGCACCAAAAATATTGTAAGAATGTATTGGGACAGCAAAGCCCTTTTATATAAACTCGACGAGGATGGCAACCCAACAGAACCCGAAAATGATATTTGCAGGAAGTAAATTTTTCTTTTCACTTTAACAAACAAGGAAAGTCCCCGCTCGGGGGCTTTCTTTATTCTTTCGCTTGGAGAAAGAATGAAATAGGGAATAGTTGCTCAACCTCTATTCTTTTTAAACCTAGGAAAATAAGAAAAATAAGGGAAATTTGCAAAAATCAGGGGGTTTAATGAAATTCTTCAATAAAAAAAAAAGTTTTTTTCTTTTTTTTCTTATTTTTTTCCTAATTTTTCTAAACAAAGCGGGAATTTATTTAGCAATAATGGAAGTTCTTTCTTTTTTTGAAAGGTTGAATAAAATTTCCCCTTGTCTTAATAAATTAATCCAAATTGAAGAAAAACTACCTACTTTAAAGACTTTTGATGATTTCTTAAAAGAATTAAATGAAAATGATCTTGCCTGCTCAGAAATTCCTCAAAATTATTTAAGAAAATATTTTGAGAATTATTCCAGACCAGAGATTGGTTTTTTTGGCAGAGATTATATTTCCAAGAGTTTGGAAAAAAATAAGGAAACTTTGGCCACTGAAGCGATGGAAGTGATTAATAATGATGAAGCCGATTTTGTTTATCAGGTTCTAGCAGCGAGGGATTTATTGGCCAAAGAGAAATCCAACAATGAAAAATTTCGAATTTTAATTAAAGTATTAGAATCCCCCAAAAAATACTTCATTTTCAATAATTTTTCAAAATTAGTTTGGCTGACTTTGTTTGAAAAAATCGAGGATTTATTCAAAGAAAATTTTTTAAAAGAAGATGAAAAATACCGAATTAAAAAAGCCTTAATGGAAGTTCTAGAAAAAATGAGGAAAAACAGTTTTTTTTCCGACTCATACCTTCTGTTAGTTTTTGGCGATATTCATTATCTGTATTTAATTAGTTTATTTGAAAAATCTCCGCCAGATCAAAAAGAATTGATTCAAAGACTTGAAGCCTATATTTCTTTTCAGAGACACTTGGTATTTTTTAAAAAAGTTAATAGATTCGTTCATGTAGTAAATATTCCCGGGGGCTTAAATTTCTTAGTTGGTTTAAATTTTGCCGAGAAAATATTAAGCAATATTCAGAAAAAAGAATTTAAAAAAGTTTTTTCGGTTGAATGAGATTCTTTAACTCTTGGCATCGGTGTTTATTAAACCAAAATCAGCTATAGCCAAAGCCTAAAAAACTAATTTTTATTGGTGGCGCCCAGTCAGGGATCTCTGTTTGTAAGGCGCATAAAAAGCATTTTGTTCAGAAATAATGATAATCAAACAGAAGCATAGACCTTGAAAAACTGCTCCAGATCACAAACCCATAATTGCTGAGAATGGGTTGGAAAAAAATGCGAACTATGGGTAGAAATAAGAGTGTTGCTCAACCGTTTTGTTTGGAAAAATTGGGAGGCATTACTAAATCACATGAAGAATCGAAGTGACAAACAAGGTTTGGAATGCGGCTAATAATAAGCAATGAGACAAAAACATTATGGGAAACGGTACTGAGCTCAAACAGATAATTGTTGGCCTGGGAAACTCATAATTGACTTTAAAATGTAAAAGTGACAAAATATTTTCCTGATTGGAACAATTGTTAAGGAAAAATGGAGAACATTTTGTGAGTGGTACCCCGAAAATTTCTGAAGCTGAATTAATGGAAATGGTTCGTCAGCATTTGGAGGAACAACGGCATCGTAAAGCCGTTGAAGAAGCTCGTCTTAGAAAAGAAGCTGAGGAGCGTGAAAGAAAAAAAAGGTTGGGTGAATTGAAAAACGGCATGCTGATTGATGTAAAGAAGTTCCTCGCGGAGATAAAAAAACAATCTAAAGAATTTAATAATGACGATTTTGAAATGTTTTGCACAAAAATTTCCTCATTTGAAAAAAAAATCCATGATGCGCAAAATGTTAAAATTCTTAATTCACTTAGACTCATGTTTCCTAAAATTCAAAAAGAAATTCGTGAATTCATCGAAAAAAACTTTCACGCAGAGGAAAGAAATGGGATTCCGGTCGAAATTGATCGATTGCATTATCAACTAAGTCACCTTGAAAAGCGCATGAGTGACGAGGAAAACAGATTAGGCAAAAATTCGGATAACCGTGGATTTAAAAAAACTAATGAAGAAATTCAGGAAATAATGACTTTTCTTCTATCAGGTGATACAAAGGATGCGGGTTCTTTGCTCCAGAAAACAGAAGCCGATTTTCAGACGCGAATTGACCGGGTTACCTCTCTTGATGAGGGTCTTAAACAGCGTAAATATGCTTCTGAAGAAGTATGTGATGAACTGAAATCAATGATTGAAGGCTTGAAAACTGACCCTATGATAATGTTATGGCAGCCTCAAATAATTGCGGATTTAGAAAGCCGTTTGAGTGAGGCTTGGTCGGCAGTCTCTTTGGAACAATTTGAAGTTCCCCAAGTAATTTTGGGTGAAGTAACTCAACTGATTTCCGACATTATTAAAAATGTAAATACTTGTCAGATTAAAGCGGATCAAAGAAAATATATTGCCAATGGAATTGCTCACACTCTTTGTGAAATGGGTTTTACTGTTGCTTCTCCGGTCGAAGAACACCCTGGACACCCAGCGACTGCATTAATTATTCATGCTGATAATCCTTTGGGGAAAGCAGTTGACGTGAGTGTTCCAATTGATTCACAGGTTTGGTATTCTGTTGATGGGTATCCAAAAACATCTGAAGCAATTGTTGGAGGCGGCACTGCCGCAGTTTGCGATGAAGCCGAAAATGTTCTTAACGAAATGCACAGGAATTTGGAAAGTGAGTTCGGGATAAAAATGAGTAATCTTTTTTGGGAAGGAAAAGATCCCAACCGAACTTTGAGGAGAAAAGATGAACTCCCTACCGGCAAAAGTTCAAGGGAATCGCATTATTCAAACTAAATTATGACTCATTCCTCCCATTGGATCGCTGAATTCGAAAAACAGTTGATGCGTAGAAAACACGTCATTCTTTATGACAATATTCATGACCTTTGTATCTGGAATGGCCACTATCAATCCGTAATAGAATTTTTGGGAGGGTTCTTTAAAGAGAAGGAATTCGAAATTATTCTACGGTATGACCCTATTGATGGATACGGGTTTTTAAATGAGAGTCATGAAAAATTTAGGGAAATATTAAAACAGGCCAATTTCTCTTCAACGATTCCGAAGGGCTCAGCTATTTCCAAAAGACCACAAAACGCTCAAAATTCGCCAACCTCTCCAGCTTTACAGTCACCAACGTCGGTATCCCCAATTAATCCAATGATTCCGCCCCCGCGTGGTATTCCTGGAAATCAATCAAGACCCACACCTTCAGCTGCTTCTGAATCACCTTCTTTCCATCCGGTATCTTCCAAGCCTCGGAAAATATCACCGGAAGAGGCCTTCATCGAACTTCGAATTGTCCTGGGAAACACTTCAGAAGCGGTAAAGAATTCCACTATTGCTGCAATTGTCGAATTAGGTGACTTTCTTACTACCACTGCCGATCAGTATTCTATTGAGGAGCGGAATTCGATTGCACTTTTGAAGAAATGTTCAATGGAAGCTTCGGTCATTCGGAATGGTCCTCTAACCGGTTTTCGTAATACCATTGTTTTATTGGCTAGTGAATTAAAAAGAGTTCCAACCTGGCTTTACCTGGACAACCCGTATATGGCTCTAATTCACGTTTCTCGACCGAACAAGGAGGAGAGGCGTATTTTTGCTTTGAGTTTCCTTGGAAATATAGATCTCTCCTGGAATTTTTTTAATGGACCGGATCTTCTGCCTCAGGAAATCCCCTTGGTAGCAGAAGAATTTGCTGATCTGACAGAAGGATTTCAAACTCTTGATCTGAACGCTTTACGGATGACTTCACTCACTGCCCGGATCCCAATTCGTCCAAAAGAAACCAGGCATCTTATTGATTTTTTCAAATTCGGCATCCGCGACGATCCATGGGAAAAATTGAACGAAAGCAAAGTTCGGGATGCCCATATTACTCTATCCAACCGTGTCATTGGGCAACCAAAAGCAATCGAATCTGTTGTTTCCATGTTAACCACCGGAAAAATCGGATTGACGATTTCGAGTGGTACTCAAAGCGATAAGCCAAAAGGAATTTTCTTTTTTGTCGGTCCCACAGGGGTTGGAAAAACTGAATTGGCAAAGGGGATTACTGAGCTGGTGTTCGGTGATGAAAAAGCATTTGCTCGCTTCGACATGAGCGAGTACAAGGAAGAACATTCCGCTGAAAAATTGGCTGGATCCCCTCCCGGGTTTGTGGGTTACGAAGAAGGTGGACAGCTTACTAACAGGGTTTTGCGGCAACCGCACAGTATCCTGTTATTTGATGAAATCGAAAAAGCCCATCCGAGAGTCCTGGACAAATTCCTGCAAATTTTGGAGGACGGGCGACTTACTGATGGAAAGGGGCAAACTGCCTATTTCAACCAGGCGGCAATAATTTTCACCAGCAACATTGGAGCGTCTGATTTGTGTGATCCCCAGACAGGAAGAGTAATCCGCCCGGGAATTATGGGTCGAATTCAGAAGCAGGGGACTGAAGAATTCACTTATGAGCAAGTACAAAGCCATTTTCGCGAGGAAGTACAATACTTTTTTGCAAGCCGAATCGGGCGGGCTGAACTTCTTAGTCGTCTTGGCGACAATATCGTTGTTTTTGATCTGCTTCGTCCTGATTTCGTCACTCGGATTGCGGCCAAATTTCTCCAACAATTGGCTACAATTGCCCAAACAAAATATGATGTACAGCTTCAATTTTCAACTTCCATTTTTGAAGAACTTCTGAACGTTATGCGCACAGGAGATAATCTTTTATACGGTGGTCGAAGAATAAAGTCCATTCTGGAGACACTAGTCGAACGCCCAATAAATTCCTGGCTGTTTCAGAATGTACTGGACATGCGAACTTTGGTTGGAAAAGTTTTAAAAATAAAATTTACGCAAGGGAAATTGGAATTCCAGATATTAGATGGAAATTAATTTAATTGCATTATTGCATTTTTCTTAATGGCAAGAAAAATTAAGGATTCACGAAATGTTTAACATACAATTGGTATGGGATCGCCCAATCAAGCTAGCTAGCCGTCCAAGCACTCATTGTCTACGGATTCGATTCTCTCCAAACTCTGGAAATAAACCGAGTAACACATATCGGGGAATTCCTTTAAGATTGGCAATTGCTTTAGATACAAGCAGTTCAATGGAAGGAAAAAAACTTGAAGCGGCGCAGAAAGCATGTTTAACTGTGCTTTCCTTGCTTCGTCCCGAAGATCGGTTCTGGTTAGCAGGGTTCTCGACGAAAATTCATCCGCTTATAAATGGGCTGGTTGCGGAAAATTCTGCAATCGCTGCAGGAAAGGAAGCCATTTCAAAAATTAAGGCCCTGGGAATTACTCGTTTCGAAAATGCAATGGATTGGTTGGCAGGTGCTTTGAAAAAGGAATCAAATTCTGTCCATGTTGGGGTTCTTATTACTGATGGGCATCCAACCGATATGAAGGGAAATCCTTTGGCAGATAAGTCTACTCTTTTAAAACGTGCTGAGCGGCTTTGGGACCGTGGAATCATGATTGAGACAGTTGGATATGGCGCTTCCTCGAATTTCAATACGACCTTTCTGGTTGATCTATCACAAAAAGGAAATGGTACTTTTATCTATGCCCAGGACCCGGAGGAGCTAGAACCCCGATTACGTCAGGAAATCAATAAAGTTCAAAACATCAGCGCCGAAGATGTTGTACTAAAAATAAATCCATTGTACCCAGGACTTAAATTGTCAGGAATTTGCCGCTTAAAGCCGTCTTTTTTGCCATTCGATAATCTGGGTATTTCCACCCCCATAAAAATAGGCGCTTTATCGGGTCAGACTGAAGGAGATTTTTTAATTTCTTTCGAGGTTCCTGCGTTGAATTTTGGTGAGAACATGGGTATGAAACAAATCGCGCAAATTGAAGCCACTTCTTTACTTTTCCCTGACAAGTTCCTAGAACAGGCTTCTTTAAATTTTACAAACTCAATGTCTGAAGCCAACCAGTTGGAAAAAGGGGTCGACCAGGATCGCCTTCTATGGGATATAAACCTCTATTCCCAGGAATTAAACCGAACAGATCAACTTGATCGGACAGTAGATCTCTTGCAGAATATTGTTGATTCAGCGATAGGAGCAAACAGACCGGATTTGCGAGCTTCGGCAGTTCAACGTCTCGATGAACTTAAGAAAACCGGACTTTTAAGGTCGGAAGGCAAGACTCGTCTTTTGGATGAAACAAGAAACGGGGACAAATCATGAATGCTGGTCTTGACAATCTTATCCCAGGTTTTACCGAAACAAAATCGGTTTATCCCTCTCCGGACAAGGCGGTTTTGAAGATCTTGACCGGTCCGGGAAACGGCCGCATTTTCCCTTTGGACAAGCAATCTATGATTATCGGGCGGGAAAAACCTCCGGAAGGCTCTGCGGATTTAGATTTGTCTGATTGCGAATTGGGAGAAATTCCAATGATTTCGCGCCGTCATGCTGAAATTCGGTGGGCCGGAAAAAACCTGGAAATCATCGATCTGGGAAGTTTAAACGGAACTTGGGTTGACGGCAAAAAACTTGAACCGATATCCCTTCTTTGTGAACCGAATTATTTTATTCTGAAATATGGTACAAATATTCGTTTTGCCAATCTGGAAGCAGAAATTACAAATAGACCGACATTGGAGTAAAACAAGCTTCCAGGTCAATCCCTAAGAAGCTGTGAAAAATTATCAAAAATCGGCTGTTAATCGCGGTGAAAATTTTCGCAATTGTTTGTTGGTGAGGCATGCTAGTATTGTACTTTTGTAAATCAGCCTATTATTTCACACCTTTAAGCTTAGTCGAAGCAGCCTAGAAATAAACAATTTTGTGTAATTGATCCACCTTTGTTAAGGAAGGAAAAAGCTCGTTGATAACACAAAAAAAAATAACAATCAAACCGCTACGGTTTGTAAACTAGTCCTCTGTCACAATTGAATAGTATCTACTCAAAGAATCTGCGGCTTTATTCGGCGCCTTCGACTCCGCTCTGTCACCGGCCCGGTCGTTGAGCGGAGTCGAAACGATCTTCGCGATCAACATCTAAACTCATCTGTGACTAAGGACTAGAGGTGTTTTAATCAAACAGATGTTTCAAATTTACCACGTCTCTGAAGGGTAAAACTCCTAACATTTTGCCGGCCTTATCTAAAATGGGAAGGGCTCTGAATCCGTATCTTGAAAAAATTTCAGTTGCTTCTTTAACTTTACTTTCCTCATTCAAACTTATCACTTTTTTAACCATTATATCTTTAAGCAGAGCATTTTCATTTGCCAGTAAAAGCTCTTTCAGATCTATGACACCGAGTAATATTTCATTTTCATCCAAAATATAGAGATACATTATAACGTCTTTGCCTTTTGCCATAACCTGGAATTTGCTACAGGCCTGGTCAGCAGTTTGATCAGGAGGGAATTTTAAATAATTCGAAACCGTGAAATTCAGAATGTTGGTTTCTTCCCTTTCAAGGATGGATTCAATTTTTTGGGAAATTTCGGGTTTCAATAAGGGAAGGATTTCTTTGCTTTCGGGGATTGGTAGAACAACAAGAATATCTGCAGCTTGTCCCGGTGTCATTTCATTTAAAAGTTGTGCCACACGCTCTTTTTTCAACGAAGAAATGAGGGACCGCTGGAAAGTTGGATCAAGTTCTTCCAAAGTATCAGAGGCTGTTTCGGTGTCAAGTTGGTTAAAAACGGCAACTCGTTGATCTGGTTCCATTTCTTCCAGAATATCTGCCAAATCGACTGGAGGCATATCCACCAGTTCTTCTTTAAAAACTTTCAGCTTCAAGTCGCCTTTGAAACTTCCAATTTCTTCGGGAAGGGGTTCCATGCATTTCCAGGGAACAGTATCCGGTTTCAAAAGAGAATCAGCAAATTTCTGAACTGTTCTTACTAACCAACTCAAACCAATTCGTCTGAAGAAACCGTATCTGCTGAAATCAACTTCAATGACATAAAGTTTGTTGTTTCTAAGGACCATTTTGACGTCATATACGACTTCCACCTCGCGGTCGTTAAGATCTACAACTCGTTTGTCAAGAATGTAATCCTTTAAAAGGACCATTCTGTCATCAGGTTCTCCGGCAAATTTTTCAATATTTTCTGCAGAAACCAGTATTTCGGAAGGGTTAATTTTTTGAAGTTTGTCCCATGGGAAAACAAGGGTTGGTTCACCATAAGGCCGGTGTACCACAAGGTGGGTAACATCCGCGTATTTGTCTTTATCTAAAATAACGAAATCAGCCAGTTTACCGATTCTCTTTCCGTCCAGGAAGACTGGGAGACGTGTCAATTCAGTCAGAAAAAAATATTGGTCATTACGTTGTTGGGTTGCAGAATTTTCACTGTTCATAGAAACTCCTAAAGTACCGGTAGAGATGTGTAAAATTTGTAAAACAGCAAACCAACCATTAAAACAAGGTACAGTCTGAGCATAAGTAATGCGAAACTGACAGCTGGCCTTGTTTTGATTTTGGGAACTGCATATTTTTGGTTAATCTCTTTTACAGCTTCAATAGCTTCACCGATAAATCTTTTTGGCAAATTTATAAAAATTTCCCATATTAGATTTGTCATTTAATAACTCCTGGTAATTATTTGAAAAATTCCGGAAACAAAGCGCTAATGCCGTAAAGAGTTGACAAAATTATGATGGCGACAGTAATAGTAATATTGGCAAAGTTTTGAAAGGGAGTATTAACAAATTCACCCATGGTTTCTTCATCATTGAGCAGAATGATCAAAAAAACCAGGGCTGCCGGAAGAAGAGTCACAGCGATAACCTGGACAAAAAGTGTTATAAGCACAAGAGGGGCACCGGGAATCAAAACTACAAGCCCTGCGGTTACTAGTGCCAGAAAATAAAAAGCATAAAACCAGGGTGCTTCCTTGATTCTATGGTTCAGTGAATGTGCCCAACCAAAAACCTCTCCAAAGGCCCATGAACTGGCTAGGGAGATGCAGATTGCTCCTAAGAGACCAGCGTCAAAAAGTCCTATGGCTAGAAGTGTTCCGACATAATGATTTATACTCATCAATTTAATTGCCGCTTCAGCAGCACTTTCAATATTAACTCCGTAAAGGAGAGTACCAGTCACGATAATGCAAAAACCTGCAACCATTACCGTAAAAAGTGATCCAAGTGCGGTGTCAATTTTTCCCCATAACATATCTTTTTCACGCATGTTTTTGTCAACCACAGCACTTTGTTGGAAAAAGATCATCCACGGGGCAATGGTGGTTCCAACGTTGGCCATTAAAAGGAAAAAAAGGTCGTTAGTAAATCCACCTGGTGGAACATGCGGTACAAAGGAATTATATAAGACTTCGGAAATCGACGGATGAACCATAAAAGCAGCTGGGATATAAATAATGTTCAGGGCACAAAAAACCATGACTATTTTTTCCCATGTCCAATATCGGCCCTGAAGAATCATTGAGCCCATGATTATCCAAACAATTATTACTGTGATCCATGGCGGAATACCGAAAATGCTTAATGCTGCAGTCATTCCAATAAATTCTGTTACGAGTGTTAACCAGTCTGTGAGTACAAGGTCGAGAAGTGAAAACCACCCCCAGAACGGTCCAAAATTAAGAAAGATGGCTTCAGCATGACCTCGTTTAGTTACCGCGCCAAGACGAACGGTCATTTCCTGAACAAAATAAGCTACAGGGCCAAGTAATGCGAGAAACCACAGAAGGTGAAATTTATACTTAGCTCCGGTAACAGCATATGTAGTAATCCCTCCGGCGTCATTATCGGCAATCATAACTATCAGGCCCGGGCCGGCAATAATTAAATAAGTTTTTATCGCTTTCCAAAATCTGTGCAGCTGATAATAAATTCGTGCCCAGAGATTCATATTTCTCCCCCGAAAAAAAGTGTAATCAATTTTTTTTTGTTTGCATTTTTTCTCTATAATTCGGTGAAATTGCTCGTTTTTTTTACCTGAACCATTTTATTTGTTTTTTTTCGAAGCGATTAATTGCGCCCAAAAACGAATAATTCAATAGTTATTAGGTAAGATTCCTTTTTAATTCTGAAAGTCGTTGGTTGTTGAGGAAATTTAACAAGCCAAAAAAGTGATTAGCCTGCCGATTTATCAAGTTCTTGCGGTGATTCAACCGGAATCATCTGAATGACTTTCTTTAAAACTTCTTTTACCTTTTTTAGTTCTTCCCTATAGGCCATTTCATCGGTATCCGCAATTTCCATTCGAAGGTCAGAAACACAATCAGCCAAGACACCTTTTAATACAGAAGCATCCTCAGGGATCAATTCAATAGTAATCATATTTTTCCTCCTGGTTTAAAAAAAATTGAATTTCAGCTTATCTCAATTCCCTAGTTCTAACGATGACACAAAAGATTATTTATATCATTTTTTTTGAAAAAATTCCCATGATTCCAAAAATATTCTTAATATTTTTTTCCTGGACTTTGAATTAAAATTGTGCCTATTTAAATATGATTCAATCTTGTAATAGGGCATGGTACATTTCGCATGGTTTGTCAACGGAAAGCCATCAGTTAGATTGATAGGATTATTATTGATAATATTTCTAATCATAGCTAAAGGAATTACAAAAAGAAATTTTTATGGATTCTTAAAATTTAACGTTTTCTAAACTTTCTTGATACAACGGATTTATGGGTTTAAAAATTTTTCTTTATTCATGTTTTAAAAATTTTTTATTTAGGAAAAAAAAGTGTTTCAAACAAGCGTTTTGAAAGTCGGGCTTTTTGTAATTATTTTTTCACTTGAATTTTGCTGCTGTGCAAAACTTGTCGCTCATGAAGTTTTACCGGATAGGCCGGATTATACGGATGGGATCGGTATTATTCCGCCAGAGCATTACCAATTGGAAGGAGGATTTACTTTCGCCAGAAATGCAGGTATTAGCGAAAATTCTTATGGAGAATTTTTGCTTCGCCAAGGAATGGGAAGAGATACCGAACTTCGTTTGGGCATAAGTTCTTATTTTTGGACCCATATTTCAGGCGAAAACATTTCCGGCTGGGACGACACATCCATCGGATTTAAATGGCATATTAGAGATGAGAGCGAAAAACTTGGGTTAAATAATCCGGGGATGGCCTTGGAGGGAACCCTTAACCTTCCAACTGGTGCCCAAAATATCAAACTTTATGGAGCTGAACCGGAAATCCGATTTCTTTTTTCATGGAATCTAAATAAAAAATTGGCATTAGGCTCAAATATTTGTTATGGCAAAATAGTGGATTCAGATAGCCGAATTGGCAGGTTTTGGCGATCGGATCGCCTGGGGGGAAGTCTTTCAATGGGATACGATTTTTCCCCAAAAATTTCGGGATTTCTGGAAATATTTGGCTTTAGAAGCCATTGGACAGAAAATCAGGGCTTTGTTGACACAGGCTTTTGGTATTCGATTACTGATGATTATGGAGTGGATTTTAGAATTGGACATGGTTTAAATGGTTTAGCTGACGATTATTTTACCGGTTTTGGGTTTGGTGAAATTTGGTAATTTATTTATTATTGGCTGGGTTTACCCTGAATTATTTAAAGGGAAACCCAATTAAATCAATAGTTTCTTCAATTAGGGAAGGTTTCAGGAGGTTCAGCCGAAAGAATTTTTTTCTTTTTATTTTTTTTGTTCAGGCTAATTTCAGCAATTTAAGAGTGATTTCCCCGAATGTTTTGAAAAAGGTTGAATCCAAACAGTTCTAGTGAGATAATATCAAACCGTTCAATCCATGGAAGCTTTTCTTGGAAAATTACGGAAACTGGAATTCTGTTATTGTTTTAAGATTCAATTAAGAAAATAGGTGATTTTATTCATGTGTGCCATGCAGTTTAAAAATGATTATCCTCCTTCAATGATTCGTAATGTAGCAATTATTGCCCACGTCGATCACGGAAAAACTACTCTGGTCGATGCAATGATTAAACAATCAGGACTTTTCCGTGATAACCAGCATGTGGACGTCTGTTTCATGGACAGTAACGATATTGAACGTGAGCGAGGAATAACAATCCTGGCCAAAAACCTTTCGCTTGAATTCTTGGGCTATAAAATTAATATAGTTGATACGCCCGGGCACGTTGATTTTGGAGGGGAAGTAGAACGAGTCCTTCAAATGGTGATTGGCGCAATTTTGGTTGTTGATGCCTTTGAAGGCCCCATGCCACAAACACGTTTTGTTTTGAAAAAGGCTCTGGCCGCCGGTCTTAAGCCAATCATCCTGGTAAATAAAATCGATCGCCCTGATGCACGCCCTCAGCAGGTTGTTGACGAAATAATAAATCTTTTCATCGAAGTCGGAGCGGAAGATGAAGTCCTGGATTACCCCATCCTTTATGGCTCAGGACGCGAGGGATACGCCATCAAAAACCTTGATGATCCTAGAACCTCCATCCGACCTCTTCTTGAAGCCATTATTGAGCATGTCCCGGCACCACAAGGAAATCCGAGTGACCCGGGAAAAATTCTCATCACTACGCTTGATTATAACGATTATGTTGGGAGAATTGGCCTTGGCAGAATTTTTACTGGTACTTTCTTCAACAAAGGAGATGTTTTTAGACTCCGACATGATGAACCACCAGTAAAAGGAAAATTAGCACAACTTTTTACATTCCAGGGGGTTAGTCGGGTAGAAGTAAAGTCGGCAAGTGCCGGTGATATCATTGCAATAGCCGGAATCGAAGGAATTTCGATCGGAGACACTTTAGCAATAGAGGAAGGAGAGCCCTTGCCAGTTATTCCGATCGATCAGCCTGTCATCTCGATGATGTTTTCCCCGAATACAAGTCCATTTTCAGGTCGGGACGGAAGGTTTCTAACCTCAAGGCAAATTTATACACGACTAAAAAAAGAACTTGAAACAAACGTTGCAATGCGCATTGAACCTACTGAAAGCCCTGATACTTTTTTAGTATTTGGTCGCGGGGAATTGCATTTAGGGATTTTGATCGAAAATATGCGGCGTGAAGGTTTTGAATTGCAGGTTTCAAAACCACAAGCCGTTATTCGGCAGGATGAGAACGGGACTTTGCTGGAACCAATTGAAGAACTTACTATTGACGTTCCTGAAATGTATATGGGAACGGTAATTGAAGCTTTAGGCCCTCGCAAAGCTCTTCTGGAAAGCACTCGAAAGCTTCTGGACGGTTCACTACGTCTGGTTTTTTCAGCTCCGGCACGCGGCTTGCTCGGCTTTCGATCTTCATTTCTTACTCTCACTAATGGATTTGGCATAATGAATCAAGCATTCCGTGGATTTGAAAAATTCCGTGGGGAAATTGGACAAAAGCGTCCTGGTGTTATGGTTGCGATGGAAACTGGCTATTCAACAGGTTATGCAATAAAGAATCTTATAGATCGCGGAACACTTTTTTATGGGCCCATGGAAGAAATCTATGGAGGAATGGTCGTAGGGGAGCGCCCTGTTCTTGAAGATATGTTTGTAAACATCGTTCGTGCAAAACATCTTACCAATCATCGATCATCAACTTCCGAGGAGCTCGAACGGTTGCCGCCTCCACGTCGCTTAACCCTTGACCAATGCTTGGAATATGTCGCTGACGATGAATGGATTGAAGTAACTCCCAAAGCTGTGCGAATCCGAAAACGTTCTTTCGATTACAAGAGGCGTGGATAAACAGTTCTCGAAAACATCTAAAAGATTGTAAGATACTGCTCATTGGGGTCATCAAAGCGTTTTGTGATGACCTCCTTGGTGAGGTATTATTAATTGTGTGAAAGGCAACCAACTTTCGGTCTTAATCGGATGAAGCAGCATTTAAAAAATGATGAAGCAACTCGAGTAGAAAGACGAAAATACCCCACAATTCGAAAAATAATTGGAAATCCTATTTTCGATTTTTCAATTATTGGCCTAATCCTTTTTTCGGTTTTATTGCTGGTATTGGAATCATTTGAATTTTTTGGGACTGAATGCACTCCTAAGTTTGACGCGGCAAATGAATTAATCACTCTGATTTTTATTGTCGAGTTATCTTTAAGATGGCTTATAAGCAGGTCTAACAGACAATTTGTTGCGGAATATTGGCTTGATATTCTTTCCTTGTTACCTTTACTTCGGGTTTTTCGACTTGGACGAATCTTTCGACTGGTTCGAGTACTCAGATTGTTTTCCATCGCCTTATCTTTACAACGTCGGATAACCTTTTTTGGGTGGGTTATTGAGGGAAGAGTTTTTGAAGCGACCATCCTACTCGGATTCATGACTTCCGCACTAATTTTTGGAACTTTGGGCTTCGTCCATTTTGAAGTTGGTCCGGACAAAGATTTGAAGACTCCGGGGGATGCTTTTTGGAAGGCCTTGTTTTCGCTACTTTCCAATCAATATGCCGAATATCCCACAACATTAGGTGGCCGTATTGTCCTGGCAACAATGTCCATCCTCGGAGTAAGCGTATTCGCTATGTTAACTGGTACAGTTTCAGCGATAATGATGGAGAAATTTAAGGAGAGGGCTATGCAAAGTAGTGTCATTCCTGAAGAACTCAGTGGCCATATTGTGATTTGCGGTTTTAATAACAAAGTCCCTATTCTAATGCGCGAGTTTGCTCTTGATTCCCATAATAATGATGTTGACATTGTTCTGGTTTCTCTCCAGGTTGATCTGGAAAGCTTGCGAAATCAGCAGATTAGAACTGATCGAGTGGTTGTTATTAAAGAAGATTTTACAAAGATGGATACTCTAAGGAAAGCCGGAATTCTGAGAGCCCGGGTTGCCATTATTCTTTCAGAGATTGGTGAAAACCGTTCTACTGAGGATATCGACGCTAGAACAATGCTTGCAGCATTAAGTATAGAAAAACTTAACCCGCAAGTACGCACCTGTGCTGAAATGTACCACAGTGAATACACTGAACATCTTAAATTCGGTGGCGTTGACAGCGTAGTCATTCAAGGTGAAGTTTCTGGTGCTTTGTTAGCCCATGTTGCACTCGACGAAGGAACTCTTCCCTTTTTCCGCGACTTATTGTCCCCCGGACACAAAAATCAGTTGTCTTTTATTGAGCTTCCTCCCGAACTTGTTGGAAAAACTCTTCAAGACGCAGTTAGTTGGATTTATTCAAACAGAAAAGCTATCCTGGTTGGAATAAAATCCCCCGAAAAGAGTCTTGAAGTCAATCCCCACGATCGAAATCTTAATAAAGATGATCGTTTGATGGTAATTCAGCGAAACGCTTAGGCGTCGTCCAGAAATAACATGATTTTTTAAAGAGTACATACTCTTCTTTATGGAGCTTTTTTTAAGGAACCAGTACAATGCTTTTTTCGAGGAAGTGAGATGACAAAATCCTCACTTTGTTTTCATACGAGTCCAAGTGCAAACTTTTCCGAATAGTCGGATTCGAAAATTCGCTTTCAGAAACATTTAAACTAGTATGAAGTTGTATAATCAACCTTAAAATGCAACTCAAAAAAACACTTTGTACGACTAATTTCTTCCTCGAAATCAACACAATTTTTTTGCCACTGAAATGTCAGACTTCCTGATTTATAAGGAACTCATTTGCCACAATTTTGAGAAATTTTCAGCATAAATAAACACTTTTTTTTCGTGAAAAGTGCCAGGTGGATTTCCGGTTGGAAACTCTGAATTTCTGATCAATTCAAATACGCATCAGGATATCTGAATGTACTGATTTCTATTGCAATGTTATTTAGCAAACGATTAGCCTACCGCTCGCGCAACCGGCTCACACCGGCCGTGAGCAGCTTCGTTCGCTCACGGCCGGTGTTCTACTAGGTATTACTTGGCAGCTTTCTTTTCGGGGGATTCCCTCAACTTTTTGAAGCAGGAGTCTGGACATTTTCTTGAGCGGGGGTTTCAGTTTTTCCAGTCAAGCGTTGAAGGATTCGCGGGACTCCTCCTAAATCCTTGAAATTCTGGGCAAATTCAACTGGGAAGCAGACCACAGTATTTGAAGAACTTGGACCAAGCCCATCGATAGTTTGTAGAGTCCGAAGTTGCATTGCTCCTGGATTTTCAGCCATCAACCTGGCAGCTTCCGAAAGGTTTACTGCGGCAAGTTTGTCTCCTTCCGCTTTGGTAATAGTTGCGCGTTTTTCTCTTTCTGCAGAAGCCTGTCTGGACATCATTCTTTTGAGATCCTCGGGAAGCTCGATATCTAACAACCTTATTGAATCAAGGTGCAAGCCCCATTCCATAACGTGTGCATCTATGATATCCCGAATTTTGGCTTGAATCTTTTCTCTTTCTGCAAGCAGGTCATCAAGGTTTACTGCTCCAACCACATCTCGAAGCGATCCTTGAGCATATTGAGAAATAGCAAACTTATAATCTTGAACTTTTAAGATCGCCTTTTCCGGATCTGCAATAAGGTAATAGAGCACGCCATCAAGCAGTGTGGGCACATTGTCGCGTGTAATTACCTTCTGTTTCGGAATCGTATGAGTTTGTAAGCGTGTATCGACAAAACGGACATTATCCAAAACCGGAATCACATAAAAAACTCCAGGTCCTCTGACATCGCGAAATGACCCTAACCGCAAAACAATTCCACGTTCCCATTGGGCGGAAATTCGAATTCCCGCAACCAATAAATTTGAAATTCCGCAAATAACTAAGAAAACCCAGGTGTGCGGATTATCAAATCCAAAATGAATAAGACAATTTCCCCTATCCAAAAGTGCCACGAAGCCAACAATGAATAGCCAAAGAACAAATCTTAGGCCGCCACCCATAGAAACATGATCACCAACTTGCCGGTTCAGGAACTTATTCACCATTTGGCCAACGTCTATTTCATTCAGGTCTGCCATATTGATTCTCTCCTTTGTTTTTTGGAAAATTTAAAAAAAAGTATACCATATTAATGGAATTGTTGTTTAGTAACTATACTGTCCCATTTAAACTTCTCTGAAGCCGCCCAAAGCTTGATCCAATAGTAATACCAATTATTATTAATCCGTAGGTATGCTTTAATCCTCCAAAAAAGATTTTCCATTAAATCATTGGAAAGCGTTGGGCGCTTTTCTGAATATTCAATTTTTTTCGAATAAGGTTGCGTCATCGCCTTTGGCTCCCAACGTTGTCGGAAAATTTCTTCACCAGCCAAGACAAGGCAAACGTACACTTTATTCGCTGTTAATCAACCTTTTACGAGGTTTCCTGTTGAAGCTACTTTACCGGGAATTTCGTATAAAAAGCTCATTTTTTGAAAAAAATATTAGCAGAAAAATATGATTTATGAAACGGCATTGAAAAGATTAATCGCATCAGATCAACAAAAAGTAAGCGTTTGCCCTGCCAGCCAAGAAGATTGAAACCCACGAACTAATTATGAATGGTATAATTTGTTGCCTCCCAAAGTGATTTTCTTTGAATCGTGTTGTAATTGGCATCATGTGCAGTTTTATAGAGTTAAGTGGGACTGGAAAGGTAATATAACTTTAGATTCTATTTTGTTTCCCCAGGTTTCTTTTTCCCCAAAAATGCTCCTCCCATTTCCTGGGCGAGTCGTTTTTCATCATCCATACGTTTTTTTCGTTCCCGGTCTTCGATTAGTTCTTCAAACCGTCTTTTTTCGAGTGCTTTCATTAAAGCAGCTTCAGCAGTTACAACTTCCGTTTTGACAAGATTGACAAGGTAATCGTCCATTGTTACCATGCCTTCTTTTTTGGCGGTTTGAATCAAACCATTGATCTTAACGCTCTCACCAGCTCTTATAATGCCAGGTAAAGCGGAACTGTACAACAAAATTTCAAACGCTGCAACTCGTCCTTTCTCGTCTGCGGTTCGAAGAAGTTGTTGGGATACCACTCCCTGGACCGCATTGGATAGAATGGAACGAATCTGATTTTTTTTCTTTGGTGGGAATACGTCAATTATTCTATCGATAGTTTTCGCGGCGGAATTGGTATGTAAAGTTCCAAAGACCAAAATTCCCATCTCCGCAGCAGAACATGCCAATTCAATTGTTTCACGGTCGCGCATTTCTCCAACCAATATGACATTGGCGTCGCTTTTCATTGCCCCAGCAAGGCCACTACTGAAGGAATCTGTATGGACTCCAACCTCGCGGTGGATTATCAAACAATTTTTGCTTGGGTGAACAAACTCAAGCGGTTCTTCAATTGTAACAATTTTTCTGCTGGTAGTTTCATTAATATGGTTTATTATAGCAGCCAGGGTGGTCGATTTCCCGCTCCCAGTCGGGCCGGTAACCAATACTAATCCGGATTGAAGTTTCGCAAAACTTTTCAGAATTTCGGGACTCTTAAGGTCGTCAAGACTCAGTATTTTGGTGGGAATTACCCTAAAAACAGCCCCTGCACCGTTAAAATGTCGATAATAATTAGCCCTGAATCTGGCGGTATCTCCCATTGCATAAGCGAAGTCAACATCCCCAACTTTTTTGAATTTTTCCCAAATGTTGGGTGGAGCTAGTTCGGATAAAATAGTTTCCATGAACTCGCCCGTCAGCACTGGTTTTTCTGAAAATTCGCGAATTTCGCCATGGCTTCGAAATTTAGGTTTCTGACCTTGTTCCAAATGCATGTCCGAACCCTTTTGAGAAATCATTTCCTTGAAGAATTCGTCTAGTTGTGCCATATTTATGCCTTAACCGGAAGATATTTGGCGAAATCCCTTTTAGATTCCGCCCTGATAAAAGCTTCCTCACCAGCAATAATTTTAGATTCCACCAGGGTTTTCAGGGATTGATCCATTGTCACCATTCCGGCAGATTTGCCGAGTGTCATAACTGAGGCCAACTGGTGTATTCCTTCTTTCCTTATCATATTGGATACAGCAGTGGTAACAATCATAACCTCATAGGCCGGGACAACCCCGGTTCCATCCTTACGGGGTATCAACTGCTGACAAATGATACCGCGCAGCGACTCTGAAAGCATGTTTTGAAGCATGGATTGTTCCTCTGGAGCAAAGGAATCTGTAAGTCGGCTGATCGTTCTTGCCGCATTCACCGTGTTCATAGTTCCAAAAACCAAGTGACCTGTTTCTGCGGCTGAAATAGCCAATTGAATACTGTCCAAGTCTCTAAGCTCACTTACGACAAGAATATCCGGGTCTTCGCGAAGAGCGCCTCTTAGTGCGGAGTTTTGAGAAAGGGTATGTGAACCAACTTCTCTTTGAGAAATTTGACATTTTGCCGGTTCAAAAACTATTTCAATCGGCCTTTCAATTGTAATTATGTGCTCTTGTCGCGTCTGATTGATCATTTCAACAAAAGTGGAAAGATTACTGGTCTTGCCGCTTCCAGTTGGGCCTGTAACAAGTATTAATCCCTGTGCCCATTTAATTAACCCCTTGCAGGATGCTGGCATTTCTGTTTCCTCAAAGGTTCGGATTAACCATGGAATTACCCGGGCAGTGATATTAATTCCTCCCAAATGCTTCATGAGTGTAACTCTGAATCGACCGGCACCTTGAATAGCCAGGACTGTTTCCAGATCTCCGCATTTGTTGAATAAATCCAGCTTTCGGGGTTCAATTTGACTGTTTTGAATAAGTGCAAAAGTTTGTTCGACTGAAAAAGCTGGGGTGGAAGTGCTTTTTAATAATCCGAATTGCCTGTACAAAACCGGTTTTCCCGGGGAAATATGAATGTCCGAAGCTTGAATTGTTCTTGCCCATACAAGAATCTGGTCCAAACTGCAACCTGGAGCTGGCTCGGGGGGACTCTGTTGCGCGTATGGTTTTAATTTTTCATGTAGTCGACCCCTGCCTGATATTCCTATAAAATTTTTTGGAAGCTGTGTCCCATCATCGGTTTCTGAATTTTCCTTTGAGGACAAAACCTGGTTTGAAGCGGTGGACATCTGGGGTTGTGAAAGGGTAGGGAGCGAATCTTTTGAGGAAGGGAGATTTGGCAAATCTCCGTTCAGTTTTGCCGCAGATGTGGTATTTGGTGGAGATATCGGAGTTGAAGAAACGCCTTGAGTCGGTTGAGTTGATGCGGTAATCCCACTTTCAAGATTGTCCAGAGTTTCCGCCTGAGTTTGGGCATTACTACCTAGACTGGAAATCAATTCTTCCGCACTCTTTATCCCTTTTTCCTTGAATATTTGAAGGGTTTTTACTGCATTGTTTCTCACGCTTACATCTGTCGATGAAAGAAGATTCTTCAACATTCCCACATTACTCTCGCTCGGAAAAAACCTTAAAACAAATGCTGCGGAAGCTTTCATACTAATTAAATCAGAGTCAGCCATTTCTTTTACTATTTTTACTGTATTGGTCAACCCCAGATCCTTTATTACCATTAAAGCATTTCCACGGACACGGTTGTCAGAATCTTCAAGCAGCTTCAAAATGAGGGGATACGCCTGAGTCGCACCTAACATTCCCGATGCCTCAACTACGCTGGCCCTTATCCTTGGGTTTGGATGATCAAAAAAAGGTAGCAAATGCTGAAAATAAGAAGCCGCTCCCAGTTTTCCAATTCCGAGAATCAATGAGGAAATTACCATAGGATCATTTTCTTTTGTTAATCTTTCTACCAACGAGGGAAGTAATTGTTTAAGACCATTAGTTACGATGTGTTGAATAACTGAAAGTTTTTCTTTTTCCGTCCCTTCCAGATAATTTTTAATTTTTTGCTCATTGATCTTTATTTCCGGAGCTTTGTTTTCCGAAGTTTTATTCTCTTCATCAACCTTCGGAGAATTTTTTCCACCACTGTGAATCAGATTTAAAGCCCTTTTTGCAAGGAACCTGACGTCAACATGTGGGTCATTTTCAGAAAGGTTGTTCAAAATGGCAATATTTTCCTTATTGGGATTTCTAAAAAGAATTACTAATGCTTGTTTCCGCTCATTCTCGTCCAGCGAGCGTAACAACTCTGAAAGTTCTTTCATATATTCAGAACCCTTTTTCCAGCTGTTTTGTTTAATAAAGTGCAAAAATAAACGTTTCATTCTTTTTTGTCCAGAAAAAAAATGTAAAAATTTTGAGTACTTTAGGAATTTTTCCGAATTGTTGATATAATATTAGATAAGTAATTTTCTTCAGCAAACTGCTCAAGTGCTGGAAGCTTTTTTTAAACTCCAGGATTCGAAATCCGGTATTTGAAAAATGAAATGAAAAAATTCTAAAAATCAAGGAGCTGCCTAAATTTTATGGAATTTGATGAAAAAACAGTTCAAAAAAGCGAAAAACGATTGATGGATTGGTTGGGAGAAGGGATTTTTAATATCACTGAAAGTTTCATTGTAAGTTATGTAAATATTTCCATGGCAGCAATGTTGGGTTATAACCCCGATGAGATGATAGGGCGCTCGTTTTTTGATTTCGTGGACGCAGATGGAAAGAAAATTGCACTAGAAAAACTAAAGAACCGGAAAAAAGGAGTTGCTGAAGAATTTAACTTTCAATTCCTAAATAAAAACGGAGATTTAATCTATACAAAAGTTAATTCCACCCCAACTTTTGATGAATCGGGAACTTTTATTGGGGAAATGGCACTTGTTTATGATTTTACTGAGCAAGTGACTTTAAAAAAAGAGCTTCGCGACGTGCAAAATCAAGTTGAGTTTCTTGGAAATTTATTTCAAAATTTCACTCAGCCGTTTACCACGGTTTTTTCGGACGGTAGCTTGGGTATCTTCAATCAAGCGTTTTGCCATCTTCTCGGTTACACCAAAAAGGAATTGGAAACGATAAAATTTACACAGATTTTAACACCACCAGAATGGCATTCTTTGGAAGAAGAAAAATTATTGGAACTACGAACAACAGGGAAAACGGTGAGATATGAAAAAGAGTACATCCGAAAAAATGGAACACGAGTTCCTATCGAAGTCTTTACGCACCTTTCAAATGATGAAGCTGGCCAATTGAAATTTTATTATGCTTTTGTTAATGATATTACTGAGCTTAAGTTGCATCAAATTTCCAAAGAAGCTTTAAAACAGGAACGTTTGTTCTTACGACAACTGCTTGATTCAATTCCCAATCATGTTTTCGTAAAGACTCTTGATGGAACTTTTTTACTTGTCAACCAAGCAGCAGCAAAATTCTTTGGAATGGCTCCAGAAACAATTATTGGAAAAAAGATCGAGGATTTCAAATTTGCAATTTCTAAAGATACTTTTGAAGCTTTTCAAAAAAATTTAACCAAAGTAATTCAAGACAAATCCCCTCAATTCCTTTCCTCGGCAAATCTTGTTGGTGCTGATAATAAGGATACCTGGTTGGCAGTCGCTGAGGTCCCGCTTACAAATAAGAGTGGCAATATTGATAAAACGCTTGTTGTAGGCACTGATATCACTCATCAAAAAGTGATTGAGGAAGACCTGAAAAAAGCAAAAAAAATGGCGGAAACTGCAAATCAGGCCAAAAACAGTTTCCTGTCGAATATGAGTCATGAACTCCGTACCCCCTTGAATGGGATTTTAGGTTTAGTTCGAATTCTTCGTTCCTCAGAATTTTGCGATAAAGAAAAAGAATACCTTGAAGGTATCGAAAAATCGGGAATGGCGCTTTTGTCAATTATTGATGATATCTTGAATATTTCTGAAATTGAATCAGGAAAAATCAACTTCGTTGAATCGGAGTTTTCAATTCGAACCTTTCTTCAAAATCTCATCAAAGGTCATGAAAATAGTTTTTCCTCCGACCACTTGAAAATTTTTATAAAAGTCGAAAATGATGTTCCTGACGTGCTTAGGACCGATCGCGTTCGGTTTTTCCAAATAATAAACAATCTTTTGAGTAATGCAATTAAATTTACTGCAAAAGGAAAAGTAACAATTGAAGTCAATCTAAAGGAAGTCCATGAAAGGCGAGTTTTATTGCAAATTGATGTATCTGACACTGGAAGAGGTATGAAACCAGAGGCTCTGGAAAAATTATTTTTACCTTTTGAACCAGGGGATAGTTCCTATGCCAAAAACTTTGCCGGAATTGGATTGGGTTTGGCAATATGCAAGGGTTTAGTGAAGCTCATGAGTGGAAAAATATGGGCCGAAAGCCAAGAAGGAGTTGGTAGTACTTTCCATTTATTGCTTTCCTTCAAATCACAGGCGACAATTCATATTCCCCCTAAGGTCCAACCCAAAGTTGGCTACAAAAATTTATGGGTTGGAGACAAATTACACGTATTGGTTGCGGAAGATGATGTGTGGAATCAGCGAATATTAGCAGCTCTTTTAAAAAACATGGGTCATTCGGTAGAGATAGCCGCAAACGGTGAAGAGGCGATTGAAAAGAGTAAAACCATTGAGTTTGAAATTATACTGATGGATATAATGATGCCCATCCTGGATGGAGTGGAAGCCATGCGGCGTATACGGGCTTGGGAACTGGAAAGAAATATCCATACTCCGATTATCGCCTTGACTGCATATGTCCTTCACGACGATGAAAAAAATTTCCTTTCAGCTGGGTTCGATGGTTATATAGCGAAACCAATGAATAATGAAAAATTAGTTTCAGAGATGAAGCGATGTACTGCCCGTTTTCCAAAGAGAAACTTAACTATTCAGGAGGAAAAATGAAAACACATATCAGAAAAATAGTTGCTCCCCTATGCTCAAAAATGGCCAATTCACATGTTAAACCGCATTTCAAATCAAAGTTAGTACCAGTTCCAATATCGGTTAACAAATTCCTGGAACTGACACTGATGGAGAAGCTAATCTTCGGAATTATTTTTGGAATTATTTTTGGGAATAGCTTTGTTGCCGAAGCTTGGGGCCCTCTTACACATATGAAAATAAATTATATGGCTTATGACAGAGCTGCAGCAGAACTTGGACCCACATTTATCATTCCCGCTGAAATGAAAGTTCTGTTTGTTGGCGGTGGACCATGTCCTGATATTAGGCAGACCATGTCCAGCCCTTATCTCGACCTCTTCCACAACGAGATTCCAGCTGTCCTGACAATGCTTGAAATGGCTCGAAATGATTCGAGGTTTGGGACAAAAGATATTGCCGAATGCCTTGGATGGGCTGGCCATCTTTTTGCCGAAGTACCTTCTGCACATACCCCTTGGGGGTATCCTAATACTAAACCTACTTTTTCACCCCGTGCTGGATCAGGCAATCACTCGATCACAGAATTTTGTGTAGATGTTTTGACCTATTATGAAATGAGAGAACTGCTCAAAAACCAGCAAATGGAATTTCCAGCAAAACTGCTGGAAACCGCATTTCAAAATGAAAAAGAAAAATTTCCGCAAAGCAATGCTCTAACTGCAAGTCAAATCAAAGACCAGGCAAATGCTTTCCTTCCAACAATTGTGGGAATTCGAACAATTGCGGAATATTTAATGCGAGAACGACCCGAGCTCATTAAAGAGATGGATGAATTTTACGCTGACAGGCAGAAAGCGATTGCAATCAGTGTCGAAGATGTAACCCTGATGCTGGAAACCTATGGTCACCAAGGATTTTCCAAGAGATTCACCGGAACTGCTGACACTATTGAAAAGTTGAAAAGAACACCCACGGGCAGTTTTGCAGCTAGTACACGTAATTTTTGCCTTAGGACAATATCCAAGGCATTTGATTCTAACGCCTTCAACGAAGTCTTCAGGAGTGTGGGTTTTGAGGCAATGAAAGGAATGCTCTCCACGCGCCTCATGAGGGATCAATTCAAAGCAATTACCCAAAAACTTTTGGGCTCGAAGGCAAAAGGCAATGACCCGGGGAAATTGGCTGTGAGAAGATTTATGGAAGGACTTTTCCTTCATGATTTTTCCTTTAAACAAATTTTGCAATTTGTTGAACAGGGGCTTCCTTCCAACTAATATATTTTTGAAATTTTCGAAAATCCGCTTGTTGTGGGTTAAACGCGGTTGTAATTAAAGTCTGTCTAATCCGGGTTGCAATGCGCCTACCACATTAGACAGATTTCTGCTCAATGGCTCCTTTAAGTATCATCTTCTATTAATTTTTTTCCTGTCAGCATCAATTTTTTCCATTCCAAATTTCCTTTCAGGAACTTCAACAAAATGTTCAATTCTTGCGTTTTAGTTGATGTTCGAAAAAAGAATACTTTTTGTTTTTCTTGACAAGGAGAAAAAGGAATGAAGCGCTTTTTGATAGTGCTGACTGTTACGTGTTATTTATTAAATGGCTCAAGCGTTTTTGCTGAAGCCAAAAAACAGCTGGTCCGTTTTGAAGGGCTAACCAGATCTCAGATATTTGAAATCGGAGCGCGTGGCTTCGATGTCGCGAAAGCAGGTCCCGATTTTGTTGAAGTTGTTGTCTCCGAAGAAGAGTTAAAACTGCTACCAGCCACCAAATCCCCCCCAAAAATAATCATTCATGATATCAACGGCTATGTGGCCGGAATATTGGCCAACCAACGTGTTGGCGCTGAATATTACAATTATGACAGGCTTACTTCAACTCTAAATAACTGGGCACAACAATATTCTTCAATAGCAAGACTTTGTTCGATCGGAAAAACTTTCGAAGGCCGGGATATCCTTGCCATGGAAGTTACTGAAAACCCGGATGCCAATCAGCCAAAACCAGCAGCCTTAATAGACGGTGCGCATCATTCAAGAGAATGGATTTCAATGGAAGTAGCCATGGAGGCTCTGAAAGAAATTTTGGAGGGATACGGAAAAGATCAAAATCTTACCAGACTTGTAAAAGAGAGAAAAATCTGGTTTGTTCCGTTGGTTAATCCTGACGGATTAGTATACAACCAAACAAAAGACGGGTTTTGGAGAAAGAATCGCCGCCCGATTGACGGAACTCATTTCGGTGTCGATTTGAATCGAAATTATGGTTATCAATGGGGAGGCTTAGGCGCATCCACCGATCCATCAGCAGATACATTTAGAGGAAGTGGCCCCTTTTCCGAAGCCGAAACTCTTGCGATAAAAGGACTTGCAGAACGTGAGCATTTTCAAGTCAGCGTTTCCTTTCATAGCTATTCCGAATTAATTCTGTACCCATTCGGTTATGCCAAAGGTGTCTCTTGTCCGGGTGACCCAACTTTTAAATCCCTTGCTCAAGGTATGAGTCAGTTTAATCATTATGCACCCATGAAAAGCGCCGAATTATATCCTGCATCGGGGGATTCAGATGATTGGTTATACGGTACACAAAAAACCTTTGCAGTAACAGTTGAAATCGGCACGCTTTATATTCCCCCTGCAGACCAGATAGCTGATATATGCAAAATAAATGTTCCGGCAGTATTTTATGCAATTGATAAAGCTGGTAGCTACGCTCTAACAACTCCAGGATCAACCTTTTCACCAAATTCTTACCGGGATCCCCAGACTGGCTTGGAAGCAATTATTGATGGAATGCATCTGATTAAAGATCTTCCGGAAGATTTGCAGCTGGAAACCAATGACCGTTTGAGAAGCGTGGGAGTGCGACTTTCAGAGATTGCTGCCGAAGAAATCCTTCAGGGAAATAAAGTAACATGGAATTTTATTCAAAATACTCCTGAAGCAAGTTTTGTGATGCCACTTGTCCAGAATCGGTTATCTTTTTCAAAAGTACATGGAGAAAAATCCAACTAATACCTAAATTCCAAAATACGCAGACTGCACATAGCGGCGGTGAGCACAAAATATGCTCACCGTCGTGCTTTGTTTGTAAACGGACAATTACCACCAATTGTCAGAAAAAATTTTTCTTTAGCCAATCTAGACCCAAGTTCCCGAGTGAAAAAGCCCTCTTGTTATGACCTGAAGCCAAAAAGAAGCCTTTTTTGCCTGCTTTTTCTGTCCATGTAAATTTGACGCCTGAAAATAGCATTTGAAGATGGTTTCAAGGGTTTT
>JADFXM010000074.1 GCA_015233565.1 Candidatus Rifleibacteriota bacterium | reverse complement strand
ATAGTTTTAAAACAATGAACATGACACAATCCGACCACCAGGTTTTAATTTAAGAAAACTCGTCGCTTCGCTCCGAAAAGCGGTCAGTTATTTCCGGAACAGGTGGCCACTTTCGCCGGAATACGCATATTAAAGAGTGATACATTTTGTTAAATTCATAATTCCAATTCCCGAGGATATAGTCTTGAGACCATTTTCCCAAAGCCTGAAAACGTGAACTCGTTTGGATGAGATTCCTGCCTTAACTTTTGGATTATTTGGTCTCAAAACAAAATTCAGGCTGAAAACTTTTTAATCTCTACGGAATTGGCTTTTGAAGCTGAGCAATCGAAGAAAATGAAGTTTACGACAACAGGAATTCTGAACTTACATAAAACTAAATCAGAAGATTCCTTCCAAAGCAAGTTGGAAATTCATCAATCGAAAAAATGGTATCAAATTTAAATCCCCGAGATTGGGATGCCTGAACCTGGATCCGGACTGAGCAGGTCACCCCCGGGAAGTGAGGATGTATTCCTGCGATTAGAAATTTTTCGTGGGGTGTTCGATGGAAGATCTCCCAACGTGCGGCGACGACCTTCACAGTTTCTGACACTGAACATAGTTAAAACCTACCGAACAAATAGTTGGAAAATACTATTGGAACACTCATCAATTCTACTTAAAATGGGGCACGCCAAGACACAAGAAGAAATTTTTCCGGCCCCTTTTTTGAATTCACGGGGAAGTAGGTTTTTTGATGTCCGTTTTCCGTAGCCCGATCTCTTATTCGTCGAAATGAAAATGGGAGACTGCAAAAGAGCTCGGGAGAAACAAAAGAAATTTGTGTGAGGGAAATTACAAAAAATCAATTTGAGGAGGAAGTATGGGAACGCGTATTCAGATTGTATTCTACAGTATGTATGGACACGTGTATCGTCTAGCGGAGGCGGTTGCAGAGGGAGCACGCGGAGTAGTCGGGGCCGAGGTTACCCTTTTTCAGGTCGCGGACTTGGTTCCTGATGATGTTCTTGAAAAGAGCGGAGCAAAGAAGCTTCGGGCCGCCTTTTCACACATTCCCACCGCAAAACCCGAACAACTCGGAGATGCTGATGCAATTATTTTCGGAACGCCCACAAGGTTTGGTAACATGTGCGCCCAGATGCGAAATTTCCTCGACCAGACCGGGAGCCTCTGGATGAAAGGCTCGTTGGTCGGAAAGGTTGGGAGCGTCTTCACCAGCACGGCCACTCAGCACGGCGGCCATGAAACAACGATTACCAGCTTCCATACCACGTTGCTCCATCATGGGATGGTCATCGTAGGAGTTCCTTATTCGGAGCAGCGGTTAATGAACATGAAGGAAATCACTGGCGGTTCTCCATATGGAGCCGGTACACTTGCTGACGTTGATGGATTGAGGGCTCCAAATGAGAACGAATTGGCGATCGCCCGGTTCCAGGGAAAACATGTTGCCACCATTGCTAAAAAACTCGCAATTTTGTGACGGGAAGTTCCACCCACCATGGGAAGCGGGGGTCCGGCTGGGGTCACCACCTTCCAAACCATTTAGAGGTTTCTGTATTTTGTCTTGGCGAAAATCAACTGCCAAATTAAAAAAAGAAGGAAAAAAATGAAAAATAGTGTTCAAATGAGCTCTTGGTTCAATCAAAGGATTTTTCTGACGACCCTTATTCTTTTCGCGGTTATCGTTTGGGGAATCCCCGGCGCATTTGGCGCCGAAGGGACTACTCTTCTTGCGGGCAACCAAACGATCAAAAGCGGGAAATCGTTCATGTGGGCCAAGGATCTTCCTTTTTCTCAAAAGTTTGCGGTCAAAGAACGGGAACTATTACCGAGATCGGCGTGAACATGGGGAATAATCAGAATCCCTATGGAATGAAAATGACTCTTTCGGTTGGTGCGGAAAAGCTTTTCGAAAACAATTTCTCCGGCCTTAAACAGCGGTCCTCCGATTGGGCAACAGTTTACCCCATTTCCGGAATCTCCAGGGTGCTCAAGGCTGGGGAGGTCGTAACTTTGACGATGGTTCCGACTCAGGGAGTGGGAATGGAACCAATTCTCCAGGATAATCCAGATTGGCCACGCAGTGAATTGAAGGGGTATGGTAAGGTTGCGTTGCGTTTTTTCGTCAATGGAGTTCCGCCAAAACCTGAGGAAGGGAATCTTTACACCACTATGGATATCAATGACGCAGGGATGGATGGGATTGAGGCTGATGTCACATTTTCCCAATCATTCATTTCCAAAATTCTGACCTTTCCGACGGAACTTGGGGTTCGCATGGGAAGCAATCAAAACCCCTATGGTGCACGACTTGCAATTGCCGTCAACGATAAACCGATTTTTATCCATCAGTTTACAGGTCTGAAGCAGCGCCAGTCTGATTGGGCAACGGTTTTCCCGTTGAAAAAATTCCCCAAAGTAAACCAGGGGGATAAGGTCACCTTTTCCATTACTCCCGATCAGGATACCGGCATTGCCGCTCTGAAAATCAATGATCCCAATTGCCCCTCTTCACCGTTGAAAGGCTATGGGAACATTACTGCCCGCTTTTACATGACCGGAAAGACTGCCGCGGATGAAACCGATTATCCGACCGTGCCTAGCGATCCTAATGTTTTCGGGGACACAATGGCGGATGGTGGATCTAATTACGCTCTTGGAGGCGGTCTCAGCTTCACCACCACTTTTAATGCTTTGACCGATGGCGTTCCCAGTGAATTGGGAATTATGATGGGCAATAATCAAAATACTTTCGGGGCCAAGATTCATATCACTTTGAAAGGACAACCGGCTTTTGAAAAACAGTTTCAAAATCTCAAACAGCGATATTCTGACTGGGCCGTGATCTTTCCTCTGGATGGCTTCAAGGGAACTGTAAAAAAAGGTGACACCATTGCTTTTACCGTTACCCCCGACAAGGAAATTGGTTACGGCGTTGCTCTTTTCAACCGAAGCGGCTATGTAATGGGGGATATGCCGCGTTACGGCCAATGCCGTTCACGTTTCTTTATGCATAAATAAAAACCGAAGATCACGAACATCCGTAAGGAACGGGCCATCCCAAAGGTTGAAGAATGGAGTATCCCTAACGAGTCTGTCGAAAAATCCCCTATTTTTCAGTTTTTATGCACCGATTCAATTTTTCGCCTCGTTTTTTGGCATCAACAGCGGGCCGCTTTGTACCGAACAAGAATATACCGAGATTTTTCGACAGCTTCTAACGAGTCTGTCGAAAAATCCCCTAAAATTCGCTTTTTTGTGTACCCGCCCAAATTTTTGCCTCGTGTTCTCGCATCAGAAACGAGCTGTTTTTTACCGGACAAAATATACGGAGATTTTTCGACAGATTCTAACAACCTTTTATAAAGTAGAAATTATTGACTATTTCTTCTTTTCCCGGGTTTTGGTATTCTCATGCAAGAAGATGGACAGACGTCCCTTTTTTCAATTGATGTTCTCGGGGTTTTGGATAAAAGGGACTATAAAACGACTTAAGGAGGATGTATGAAAGCTATTCGTGTTGACCAATTTGGCGGACCAGAGGTGATGCGTTTGACGGAGATGCCGATCCCTCAGCCTGGAGTCGGGCAGGTTCTCATACGGCTAATGGCGGCGGGGGTGAATCCGGTTGAAACTTATATGCGTTCCGGAACTTATCCGCAGAAGCCACAGTTGCCATATACCCCGGGTTATGACGGGGCTGGCATTGTCGAGATCGTGGGTGACCAGGTTACATCCTGCAAGCCGGGGGACCGGGTTTATACTGCTGGCACAATCAGTGGAAGTTACGCCGAGTATACCCTCTGCAATGAAATCCAGATCCATCCGCTTCCGGCTAAGGTCAGTTTTGCCCAGGGAGCCGCGATCGGAGTGCCGTATGCCACAGCATTTCGGGCGTTGATGCAACGGGCTCGGGCAACGCCGGGTGAAATAGTGCTCATTCATGGTGCGAGTGGTGGGGTAGGGACTGCCGCGGTCCAATTGGCCCTGAGCTACGGATTACAAGTATGGGGAACGGCCGGAACCGATCGTGGTCAAAGCTTGGTCATGGAATTGGGAGCCCATAGAGTCTTCGATCATGGGGCGTCGGATTACGCAGATCTGATTATGCAGGCTACCAAAGGACACGGAATCAATGTGATCCTGGAAATGCTGGCCAACAAAAACCTGGCCAAGGATTTGACACTGTTGGCTCCTTTTGGGCGTGTGGTTGTGATTGGCAGCCGGGGCCCAGTGGAAATCGACGCGCGTGAAATCATGAGCCGCGATGCCGATGTTCGTGGAATGGTGTTATTCAATACCTCACCGACAGAGATGTCAAGAATACACGCCGCCCTCAACCTTGGATTGGAGAATGGCTCCCTTCGCCCGGTCATTTCCCGTGAAATTCCTCTGGCTGATGCGGTAAAGTCCCATCAGGTGATCATGCAACCCGGAGCGTCCGGTAAAATCGTTCTGATCCCCTGAAGGCTGGCGCTTCCTTGCTGCCCATAAAGAGGTGGTTCACTGTGCCAATCAAGGCGGGGATAACCACTTTGTTATAACTTAATCTTCAAAGATGTAAGGTTGAAAAAAGGCTTTTTTTAGCATTCCAGCTCGATATAGCCGGAACCGCGTTTCGATTGATGTCTGGGTGCTTCTTTCGCCCATTCAGCTCTTTGACTTGCGATTCGGTTCACATTGACAATACTGGTTTTCGGAAACACTGTTGTGATGAGGGGGGCGGAAATTTCCACCCCCCTTTTTGCATCTAAAATGGAAGCTTCATTGCCGGATTCTATCGGCTCTCCGCAAAAGCATGGAATCCGAATTTTGAAGAGATTTGGGTAAGGGGCGAGGGGATTCGCAATACCGGACGATTGCACAATTGAAGAAAATCCTCTATCAATGGATGGCGAACGCAAGAAAAAACGTGTATTATTAGAAAAACTGGCGGACCAAAATTTTAAATAGTTTTGAGACGGACATGCGGTGATATTGAACTTCCCATTATTGATAAATACCAAGAAAGGAGGAAGGCATGCCAGAAATTTCAAGATTTCTTGGAATTATCATCTCAATGTACTTTGATGAACACAATCCGCCCCATTTTCACATACAATACAATGAATATCGGGCTTCGATGGACATCAAGAGTTTGAATGTTTCGGTTGGGTCACTTCCAGCTAAAGTGCGAGGTCTTGTGGAAGAATGGGCAGAACTGCACCGGGATGAACTCTTAGTAATGTGGGAAACGAAAGAGTTTCATCGTGTTCAACCACTTGTGTAGAGGGAGAATAAATTATGGAATGTGTTTCAATTATAGAAGCAAGGTATGTTAAAGATTACCGGGTCTTCCTAAAATTCAATACAGGCGAAACCGGGGAAGTAGATCTTAAAGATATTGTGTACAAATATCAAATAGCAGAACCGTTGCGTAATCCTGAAAAATTTTCCCAATTTCATCTTGATTCCTGGCCGACTCTTGTTTGGGATTGTGGTTTTGACATTGCCCCTGAATCACTTTATTTTTGGGCAACCGGAAAATCGTTATGGGAAATGAAAACATCCTAACAAATCATTGCTGTTCATCTTTAAAAAAATACATGATATTCGAAAGATATTCCTGAGATTTTTTTTGGTCTAGAAATGTTCTTGGAGCTAATTGAAGGGAAACCAACCAGGATCCGACCGTCTTCAGATATTGAACTTCCCCAGGCTCAGGCCCGAAACGCCGAAGTACCCTAGGTGTTGGGGGTTTGAGCCGGTTGGGTTCAAAAGTCTTCAGACCGATTCGGAAGAGTCAATACTTCACGCCGCATCCGTATGAAGTTGTCCGGGAAGGCTCAGGAATGGGTTTTCCCCCCAGGCCGGCTTCGAGCACGTTGCGAACATACGGAACTGCTTTTTGAATATCGGCCTTGTCCGTAGAACGAATGCTGTCGATCCCACCTTGATAGACCAGAATTCCCTTGGGATTAATGATGAACATGTGGGGGGTTGTTTTTGCATCGAATTTATGACCAACCTCCCCGGTCTGATCGAGAAGGACTGCGGTGGATTTAACGTTTTGTTCGGCTATTCGCTTTTTCCAGACTTCTACCGGAAAATTTCCTGGTTTTCCAGGAGCGGACGAATTGATGGAAAGCCACACCACACCTTTTCTGTAAATGTTTTTTGCAGGTCTTGCATGTTCCCCGAATCGTAGTGCTTGCGAATGAACGGGCATTCGTAGTTCATCCATTCGAGAACCACCCACTTCCCGGCGAATTCACTGAGGGAGCGGGTTTTGCCATCGGTATCGAGAAGAGTGAAATTCGGAGCTTGGGCCCCGTTGGGCACTCCTGTCATCGCCGTAGTTTCGGTGGCCGTCTCTGCAACGGCGGTTGCCGGGGTTAGAATGATAGCTAAAACCCACAGGGTTAAACCGATTGAAATGAGTTTCATAAAATCCTCCTTTTTTTGAGGGGGTAGCCGCCAAACCAGGTTTTCCCGGATTTGTCGGTTACCGTTTTTCCACTGGAATTTGCACTTCCAAACCACTTAAACTTGCTGGTGATCCTCATTTCCAGTCGACTGGGGCGACCAGGACACCCGAAAGAATCGGGCCCGGATCGGCGAATCCTCGTTCGACGATCAGGGAAGGGCCGTGCCCGCCACCGCCCGACTGCAAAATTTGAGGAGCATTAATTTGTACCACACTTGATTGGTCCGGGAAGAAATACATCGTTGCGGGAAAAACCGCCTGGGGTGGGGGAGTGATTTCGATCTGGATTCGCCGTTCATCCATTGGCCGGGCTTGAAATCTCCAGGTGGACGTTGAATCGGGGAGCTCTTTCCGGTTTTTCGCAAACAATTTTTCCCAGCGTGTGTCCACCTGTGGAACAGAATCGGTGACCGGCAGAATGATTTCAAGAGACACCTGGACCGGAACGCAGGTTTCCTCGCAGAGCAGGATCGAAATGTTTGCTTTCAGGGAGACCGGGGTCCTGATCTGCAAGTTGGTCGGAATCGAAATTTCCCTCAGAAACAGCACCTCGTTTTGGTAACCGAAAGTCACTTCCCCACCTGATGAAAACCGGGAAGGAACAGGCCATTGGATTTCTCCTGCCTTGAATCCGTCCGGCAAGATAACGTTTATGCTTGGAGGCATTCCCGAGTCTCCCGGGTTTTTCCAATAGGTGTGCCACTTTTCCTGCATGACCACTTGCACGGCTACCTGAAGCGGGGTTCCAGGGTGAATGGAATTGGTTTCCGCTAAAAACCTGATCTGAGCATGGGCGGTTTGGGAAACATCAGCGACAGCTTCTAACTCCGTGTTCTATATTTCTCCTGAAAAAACGGCTTCTGAAGCCACTTAATTCGGAATTTCTTATCTTTAAGGTCGGATATTTTCTTGAGAGGAATCAGAATTCCCTATCTTTGGAAAAATGGTATCAGATTAAATCCCCGGCTTTAGGAAGTCCGAACTAAGACACTCAGAAGACGCGATTGGAATTAGAATCTATTTTTCAAATAGTTCCCGGAAAAAGATCTTCATTTCTGCCCAGGAACGTTTGTCAGCCTTCTCATTGTAGGCAGCCCCCTTGGAGGGATCATTGCCGGCTTCCCGGTTCGTAAAAGAATGAACCGCACTACCATAGTACATCATCTGCCAGTCGACTTTGGCCTGGGAAAGCTCATCCTGAAATTTTCTGATATTTTCCGGGGAAGAAAAGGGATCAGCAGCTCCATGCAAAACTAGAACCCTGGCTTTAATGTTTTTCCCGTCTTCAGGGGCTGGTGAATCCAAGCCGCCATGAAAGCTAACGACCCCTTGTATGTCGGCCCCGCTTCGTGCCAGTTCAAGAACCGTTGTGCCACCGAAGCAGTAACCTATTGCTGCCGTTTTTGCCGGGTCAACCCGGAGATCCTTTTTGAGTTCCTCAAGGCCTGCCAAAACCCTGACCCGTAGTAGTTTACGATTGTTTTTATATTTCGAGGCTTGTTCCCCCGCATCCTTGGGATTTTGAGGCCGAATCCCCTTCCCGTAAATATCGGCACCGAATGCTACGTAGCCCATTCCGGCCAGTTCTTTTGCCCGACTTTTTACGTAATCGCCAAGGCCGGTCCATTCGTGGACGATCAGGATCCCAGGCCGTTTGACTGCCGAACTATCATCATAGGCAAGAAACCCTTCCAGGGTTGTATCCCCTTCCTTGTATTCAACATCCCGAGTTTGGATTGCACTGAAAACAACTGCCCCCACAAGTTGGAAAATGGTGAACAAAATCATTACATTTTTCATGAGATTCTCCTTTTATTTTTTTTCATGATCAAGAAACGGCTTGGTTGATGGATTCACAAAAGGGACCAGAAAAACTCTCTTAACCAATTAAGATTTGCACAATTTTGATTCACACAATTTTAGCAACGGTTGTTGGAAGCTCCAATAGTAGTTTGCCACTATTTTTTCGGAATATTCTTACTAGTTGGAATGCCTTCAGGCAGGCAACGAACACCGTTGTTCATCGGAAATCCCAAAGCAAGGCAAAAATTCAAACTGTCGAAAATTGTTGCGGCATACGACTTTTTCGCAAGTGCCGCGAAACGACAGATGTTAAAGGTAATAAAGGGGAAGCATCCAGTGCCGCCCAGATGGAACTAACCGCCCAATACGCCAAAGAATATCGAGGGCGTGAAAAGTGTGAATAATCAGATGACTGTGGGCAAAAATGCTGGACCGATAAGACGTAGCATTTCCGAAATAATTGATGACGTATCCGCCACCGCTCAGGTCCATATTGCGTTGTGACCCATCGTTCAACCAGCTCGGCCAAAACGAAGGTCGAAACATTGAATGGTGAGGTCAAATTGACTGGAATTGCAAAAAATGGCGCAGAAAAGTCTCTGGTAACCAAACTCGTCACGGACATTCAGGGAGTGACCAGCGTGAAAAACCTGATGACGGTCGAATAAGCTCATGTCAGGTAGTTTTGTGGCAAAACTATACAAAACGCAACTTTCCTTCCCGCTCATTTCAGCTTGTTGAAAGACAGTGTTACTGAATACATCAACCGAGCCGAAAGACAGTCCATCCAAAGACCAGAAAAGTCACCCACCTAAAGATACGAAAGACAATTCCCCAAGCACGCCAAAAACTCATCGATAACCTTCTGACCAGGTTATTTTTTCATCCTACACATCGTAATCAGAAAATAATTCTGTGTGAATAGCCCCATCAGGTCTCCGGTTGATGCCCGCCTCTTCGGCCTGCCATCGTCAGGATACTAGAAAAACCGTTTGACGAAGCAATCCTTTGATGAATGGCCTCCCAAGAACGGCCGTTGGAGAAAATCCGGAAGAGAAAATTGAAAGAAACCAGTTAGTTGTCACTATTTTTGCAGGGGTAATTTGCGATTTTCCATTTCCTTGGAAGGAAGTACCTTCAACCTACAAACAAAGGAATTTCATTTCCGGGAAGTTTGTATGTCGAGAGGAGCTTGATTAAATAACATTTTTGGGCTTGCTTCTCATGGAGTTAATACAGGCCAAATCAGGAAGGAGAAATGTACTATTGCCTGATTTCCTCCTAAAATCCAAAAAGCCGCAACAGGTACCATAATAAATTATAGGAGAACAATAATGAAAATGAAGGCCATGTGTTCTACCGTTTTGATGATAGTCGGGTTCGCTTTGTTGGGGCCTATCACGAACCTGTTTGCCGACGAGACGATTAATCCCACTGACTCATCAACAAGGAAGTCCTATGAACAGACAAGACGCTTTGAAGTGGGACCGTTCATCGGTTATAATTTTTTTGAAAAGGACCAAAATCTGAAAGATAGTTTTACATATGGTGCTCGGCTTGGCTATAATTTTACAAGCCATTTCGGTGTTGAAGGTTCCTTGGGAATCGTCCAGAGCCACGTAAAAGACAAATCAATAATCGGTGCCCAAAAAGGCCAGTATCGAAGTCCTACTGATAGTGTGGATCTGAACTTCTATCAGCTCAATGCGATTTATCAATTTAACCCTGAACGAAGATTTTCACTCTTCGTTGTTGCTGGCATTGGAAGTCTTCGCTATAGCCCGCAAGTATTGGATAATAACACCAACACGTTTGATTATGGCGTTGGGGCAAAATATTGGATGAAGAAAGATGTTGCTCTCAGAGTCGATCTCAGAGATCAGAAGGACAGCTCCTTCCATAATTATAGCGCCACAGTAGAACTTGTTTTTGCGTTAGGTGGCAGACACAAACAGCCACCGGCTGAGGTTGTAAAGTATGAACCTCAACCCGAACCGAAGGAAATTGCCGTTGTTCCTGAGGTATCACCGAAGAGTGAGGAAAAAGTGATACCCTCGAATGAAGAACAGACCATTACCCTGGCCTTTGAAGACGTGCATTTTAATTTTGATAAGTCGACCTTAACCGAAGTTGCGAAGGTGATTTTAAAGCGGAACATCCAGATTCTGAAAGACCATCCTAAAACCAGAATCCGCATCGTTGGGTATACTTCTGCCTCAGGTTCGGACGAATACAATCAACGGTTGAGCGAAAGAAGAGCCAATTCGGTCGAAAATTACTTGGTGAATGAAGGCAATATCTCACCGAACAGATTATCCACCGTCGGTTATGGCAAGAAAAATCCGGCAGTGTATGAAGCAAATCCGAAACAACTGTATTCACCAGCTGCCAAGGCGAACATGCGGGTTATTTTTGAAACCATCGTGAAATAGAAAAGAGATGACATACCCTTTGTTTTCCAACAAGTTTTTGTGCCTGGCAGAGATAGTTAGTTTTTTCTATTTTTTTCTGGGTTCATAACTATTTCACTGTTGTTTAAAATAGGTGAAAATTGATGAGGACTTTCGACCCATTTCATTGATTGGAAAAGATTTTCAAAAAAACCACATAAAAGGAGGTTAAACAGCCTTTAAACAATTCATTTTGCTGTTTGGTTATTATGGAATGTATTAGGCCTATAAGGGGTCAAAGGAAAAGAAAAAAGGAGCAAGCATGAAACGAAATTTAATTGGAATTATTGTTGGCATTATGTTGATTATTATTGGAGTCTATCCGGTTTCTGCCCAACAGGGAACTGAAAAACAGAGGACAGTTTCCCCGGCTCAGCTGGACCCCACCCCCCAAATTGAAACGCAGATCAAATCGAGTAACCCAGTTGGAATCCCTTCAACTTTGGTTGCTGTTCAATATCGAAGGTGCCCAATGGATGGACAAAGGTTAAAACAAGCAAAATCTGCGGTCTTCGAAGGCAAGGTCTATCGCTTTTGCTGCGACACTTGTCTCGCAAAATTTTGGGACAACCCCCAGTCTGTAGTTCAAAAATTTAAAAACGAGAAGGAAGTTCCATTGACAATTACCAATAAAGATGGCAAGTGTTTTTGCGGAGAGAAGGCATCACGTGAGTACTGCCGGTCATACAGAGATAGCATTACCTTTTTTTGCTCTTCAGCATGCCGTGAAAAAGAAACCAAAAGCCATCGAACCACGGTGTCTCGCGAGAAGAACCCCGAGTTAACCGGAAAATAATCTTTCTAAACAAGTGGGTCGGTTTTCCCGGCCTACTTGCTCTATGATTGAATGTGAGAAATAAGTTATTTTAGGAAGTTCCCGGATTTCCAAAAGAAGACAAATTCAGATTGTCGATGAAGGGGTAATCAAGGTAAAGTCTGCAGAGTGAAATCTTCCGCATTTAAGACAACAATTTCACAGCAATTCTCTGTGAGTCGCTGCGATTGTTTTTGAGAGCCATTTTGAGCAATGTTCAAAAAACAAATTATTCCGATAAGTTTCGAAGCAAAAATCTGTAATAGCTATAATTTCAGAATTACTGTTGTCGTAAGCTTCATTTTCTTCGATTGCTCAGCTTCAAAAGCCGATTCCGTAGAGATTAAAAAGTTTTCAGCCCGAATTTTGTTTTGAGACCAAATAATCCAAAAGTTAAGGAAATAGTCTCATTCAAACGAGTTCACGTTTTCAGGTTTTGGGAAAATGGTCTCAAGACTATATCCGCGGGAATTGGAATGTTGAGCTCAATGGGAATTCTAAATTTGTGAGAAAACTCACCGAATTGCTGACGATTTCAGCTTTCAGAATTTATACTAATGTTTGTTTAAGACATGGCCTTGGGGCTATCGTTGAGGATACGGATATTTCGCGATCTCGACGGTTGGTGATTCTAGTGGCCCCCTGTTTTTCACCCGTAATTGTCATATACGCAGAGCCTTTGTACGAGACAAACAGAGCAGGGGCAAACAAAAATCATATAATTTTAACTCATTTTTTTTCAGTTGTACCACAATTTTTTCATTAAGGCTTTATCCAAGCCGTTAATAAAACTTTATATTTTTGCAAAAAAAATTGCAAAATGTGCCCATGTGAACACGAATCATGCTATTATAAAAAAAATCGAGTCTACTCGAAATCAAGTAATGGTAACCTTTGGAATGCAAAATGTTTCCATTGAATAGAAGAGGTCTTTCCCTCTATCTGGTCATTTTTACTCTGGTGATAGTTTCTATCTTAGCTTTTTCATCCCATTTTGTGGCGTTGGAAAGCCTGCAAAAGTTTCGTCGATCAGCGGAATCATCTCGATCTTACCTGCTTGCAAGGTCTGCAATTGCATGCGTAATAGGACGCATTCAAGAAGGTTTGCATGATCCGAATTCAGAGATATCGAAAACTCTTCTTTCCGAAAACCTTAAAGCAGGAACGTTCCTTAACCTGGATCTTTCTCCTCTGGAAAAATTGGTTAACGAAACGAGGGAAGCGAAGACCCTGAAAGCAACCGCAATGATTGCCTCCATCGCCCAGCTTGATCCACTTAACCTGGGGCTTCAAACAGGAGGCTTGGATTCCGCCGAACGACAATGTGATTTGCAGATTGAAGCATCTTCCAAGGTCGGCCCTGCGGAAACTTTTCTAAAGGAGATTCGGGAATTACGTATTGTTCACCTCATGCCAGGCATCCTTGGAAAGTTTTCGCTTTTCGTAAAAAACACCGGAAACGATCCTTACGCTTACAACAAATATGCGAATACAATCAACGGTTGGCCTGATGACCGGGTTCTTCCCACAAATCAAACGCTTCCGATCATTTTAAAAAATGGTGGGGAGCTGGACGAAGGCACGCTTGAAATCGAAGATCCGGAAAGTTTTAAGAAACGCGGGTATGTCTATTTCGGGGGGGGGCCGATTTCACTGAATTTAACTTGTGGAAATGACGAAATGTACGGAGAATTTTTTCATTTCACTGGAATCAGTGACACCCCAACCATTCCCGGCTATTTCGAACAATCGCCTCCTCCTTATTTCACTCATCCCCCTGATTTTTCCTTGCGACATCCACAGAAGGTCAATACAGACAAGGTGTTTGCGCCCGATTTTGCATATTGTCTAAAATACGTAGTTCAGGGCTTCTTCACAACCGATTCCAACGGCCAGAACATGAATTTCGATGATCGAATGGCCGTTGATTTTCCAGGCCCTTCAACAAATTTGAATGAGAAAATGGAATCTTCGATCTTTCATTTGTATGGAACGAAATCGGCTTGTTGTCCAACATTGGTTTTAGGTGATGTACGTCGCAGATACGCAGAATATGCTGGGGTTTTAATCGAAGCTACGGGGAACACCAAGCGCGACGCTATTCTAACATATGTTCGACAAACAACCAAAACAATGGATCAATTGCCCCCTTTTCCCCCATCCGTTCCCGCTGCAACCGGGGGTGATCTTTCGCCTGAAATTTCTGTTTTTACAGACCCGGGAACTACATACAAGGAGCTATTCGGAAATGATGATACTTATAAAGCTTTTATGTGTCATCTAGTGGAAGAGCCTTATCTCAGAAGTCATGACTTTTTGTATTATAAAGGAAAAGATTTCTTCGAACCTCGAAAGAGTTTTTTCGGGGATAATGGAACAGCAAAGATTCAAACAACTTTCACATTGCCATTTCATCAAAACCTGAATCGATCGAAACCTTTTTTCCAGGAAGGAAATCTCGATTCTTTGCCAACAGATTTTTTATTGGCAAAAGCAACATACCGTGTTCCGGATGGAAAATCCTTTTTCTCACGATTCCAAGATAAAGGAAAGTTAAAAATGGATTGTATTGTTTCGATCATTGGTTCAGCAGATGAGCCAGTCGAATTTCCTCCTGATACAATTATTGAAAAAGCGGGAATTGTAATTGTTGAAAATGGAAACATCCGGATATCCGGGATGGCTCCTGGCCCCGAACCGGATCAGATACAAGTTTTCGTTGCCCTTCGCGGCAATATCGAATTGGATCTTCTTCGGACTAGTGAGTTAAAGGCAATTCTTATTGCGCTGAATGGCACAATTGTTAACCGTCAACCAAATTTGGGCCTCGGTTTGATAGGGAGTTTGGCGGTAGGCACTTTCCAACCCAACACTTTTCCCGCAGGTGGAAAAATAGTCTATGATTCCATTTCTGATCCAAGTGGACAATCATGGGGAATTTTTTATCGGGCATTCGTTTCTGACTTTTCAATGAAGGTAACACGAAATTGAACTGGCGCCATCGAAGATTAAATTGTCATGAGCTGGGACCACGATTGAATTGCGGCAACTTTAAAGCTGCAATGTCCCTGCTGGAAATCGTGGTTTCGGTTTTTATTTTTGGGTTGTGTTTATTGCCAATATTCGAACTTCTAGGGAAGAGCAGGCAAATCGCACGTGTGACACAAGAGGAAATAACCGCCTCCAATTTGGCTGTCGAACTTGTAGATCAGATCTGCTGTATGCCTTTCGACCAGATTCCGATCATGAATGAAATACCTCTGAAGAATGATGGAAACGGATATCGACTGCTACAAGGCAAGGTTGCTACCGAACTTATTCTTTCACCTCTTCCGGAGGGATACGATCGAACGCTTACGATTGAGTCTATTTCTCAATGCATTAAGCTTGTGAAGGCTGAAGTGGGATGGGGAAATAACCCACACCGCAATTCCTCCATTGAATGCCTCTTGGAGTGGACTCCATGAATCGTTACGCGTTTTCACTGGTCGAAATGTTGGTTGTCATCTTGATTTTTACGCTTCTTTTATACACCGTCATTAACCTTCTCTTGGCCTCTTCACGCCAGTTTTCCCATCTGGAAGAATCAGTTTCTTGTACCGTGGAAGCATCAAACCTGATTGCATTTCTACGCAGAGATTTTGAGCAATGTCTTGCCTCTTCAACCTCTGATCAATCATTTCAAATGGCAAGAAGCGTTGGCTCTTTCACAAATGGGGTACTTTCTTTTTCCGCCGCTGAGAACAATGCTCTCAATCTGATCGAATATGATTTTGATGCCCAAAACAAAGCAATCCATCGGCATTTTTCCGGGAGCTCACTTTGGATTGCGCGAGGTTTTCTAACTTCTTTCTCTGCAACCTATCAAATCCTCGGTGATGATGAGGTTATTCGGAGCTACCCGCCAGATTCCGAAAACATTGCATCTGAACCGATTTTGCCGGACAAACCCCCGCAAGTTCTCCGAATATGGATAAAAATAATATTCACAATGGAATATAAGGCGAAAGGGAGTTCGGCCGTGACGCAGAAATACGAATTTCGGATCTTTCCGCAGAGATTGAATCGGCAGTTGCGCTCAATTTGGTATTCGCACCATTAACCTGAAAATTTATTATGACATTTTTAATTTTTTTTTCGTCAAATATAGTAGAACGAAATCAATACAATGAATAGGGCTGGAATGTCTTCTAAAGAAAAAGAAATCCTTCTTGCTGAAAGGTTGCGAAATCGTGATGAAGGAGCCTTCAATGACGTTGTCCGAGAATATTCAGCAAAAGTCATACGACAGGCGAGAATTCTTCTCGGGTCCTGGGAATCTGCTGAAGACGCTGCTCAGGAAGCTCTCTTAAAAGCTTTCAACCACATGCATGAAATTAGAGGTGAGAAAATCGGACCATGGCTTGCTGGCATCGTTTATCACCATTGTCTTGACATCCTTCGCGCAAAAAAGAAACTTCCTCTTTCCAGCTCGCTTCCCGATGATGACCTACTCGAAGACAAAAGTACCCCATTCCGTAATGGAGAATGGGAAGTTCTCAACTCCCTTTCTGCTAAAGAACATCAAGTGATCGTGCTTCGAATAGTCGAAAACCTTGATTATAGCGAAATTTCGGATGTGACCGGTCTGGCTGCCGGGACTTTAAGAAATCTTTTCTCCAATGCTCTCAAGAAAATTCGTGATGAGGTTATGAAACGTGGATTGTGAACGCTTTGTGGAAATTATTAACGCCGGGGAGGAAAACATTCAAACTCCTCAACAGCGTGAAGCTTTTTTCGAACATGCCCAGAACTGCTCTTCTTGCAGCAAAGCACTTGCAGTGCTGGACGAGATTCGTAGAGGCTATGAGAACCTTCTTCCCGATTCCGAGAACTTGGAGAAGTTTCAACAGCGAGTTTTCAAGCAGTTGCAACTGAACCGAAAACAATCTCTTATCATTCCCAAATCGGGGGTTTTTCCCAAAATCTTTCCTATTGTCGCGTTCATTTTCCTTGTTCTTTTTTTCATTGCCTGGACCAGAATGTCTAATCAAACTAAGTTTCAATCCTCAAACATCCCTGGGGTAGCTTCTCAACCAATTGTTTTCCCTCCTTTCGTAATTGCGGAAGGCAAAAAAGTGAGAATTCTTCAACCTTCCGGGTTAGTTCAGATGCAACGTACTTCCTCCTCGACTCTCAGTAATGCCAAAGAAAATGATGAACTTTTGCCCGGAGGAACGATACATACTTGGGCGAATGGAGGTGCAAGGCTCGTCTACCCAGATGAAAGCGGAATAACAATACTTCCTGACACGTATTTTGAAGTCAGGGTGGGACAGTGTCTGGGTTTTCAAGCCCAGGGAACAGTAATCTACTCCGTAAAGCCAAATAAACTCGGTGTGACGGTTGAAACTCCGCATGGGGTAATTGCAGTCCTTGGTACCACATTTCGCATCTCAGTTGCTTCTGATGGAACGGCGATTTGGGTAAATGAAGGGCATGTCTCTTTTACTTCTGTTACCGGTGATCAACAGCACCTTAGAGCAGGACAATCCCTCCATTATAGTGGAACCGGGAAGGTCCCGCTTCCCATTCAAATTGACGCTATTGGTCGGGAGTCTTGGGCAAGTTCCCCTTCCGGAAAGCTTATTATACCTGTAACATCTTCCTTCTCGCGTTTTGTACCATCTCAGTACCCCAAGCAAACTTCTTCATCCCCAAATTCCGGAAGTATTTTGGAAAACCAAACTGGGGTGGCTTCCAATGCTTCGGGAAATTCGCCAGAAATTCGAGGAACAAGTGATGGATTCTAATCGTCCTCCTGTTTTGCAAATTTTTTGCCTTCTTTTTCTTCTTGGGTGGCCCTTCTTTTCAGAAAAATGTTTCGCAGGCCCCGGAAACAATACTTTCGACCCTGCTAATGCTGTTTCGAAAATATACCAACGAATTTTAGCTATCGGAAGACATGTTTTGGAAAACGATGAAAGAATAATTATTCGCTTAACTAAGAAGCGCCCCGTGGATTACGAGCGGGTGATTGCCAGATATAGATCCGCACGCAATCAAATCGTGAAACTTAGGAGATCTGCAAATTTTCTCGAAAAACAGATTCTTTCATCAGATCCAAAGCTAGCGAAAATTCACTCACAGAAAGCTAGAATTCCGTATATTAACGAGGCTCACAAAAAAAACTTGGCAAAATTGAATGAATTGTCCGGAAATAGGCTTGCTGAAACAGGAAAGTTAATCGAATCTGCATGTGAAACAATAGATGAGACTGGAACTGTAGCGAGTTTTCCAGTTCGAACGATCGATGAGGCTTTTTAGCTAAATTTTTTTTGGGGGAGGTGGAAAGAGCAGCTGAAATTTTCTTGGAATCTTATTGGAAAATTTAACGAACATTGGAGGAAAAAAATGAAAAAGGCATTTACTTTCAGTATGGTCGTAACGATCTTTCTGGCATTTGGGCCCCTTTATGGTGCTGAGCCCGTTAGAAACATAAGTCCTGCGTTCCATTCGTTTCTGGCTGCAGCTCAAACGTATGGGGTAGAAGCATTCAACTGGCTAACTCGAGCTCAAATTGCTAATGATTGGGACTTGCAGGGCCATGCAAAAAATGCCAAAGCCCTATTGGGGCAGGCAAATGATGAGCTCAAACTTGCTGCGGAAGTGTCAAATGAGAACGGGGCGAATAGTAAACAACCCGTTTCGAGTGCGGTGGGCGCAGGCGGACAGTTACAAAATCAAAACGTGAATAAAGATAGCCATCCGTTCCTGTTCTATGCTCAAGTTCGCATGGCGGGGGCATACACGTCTATTTGGGAGGCCCAGCAGGCAAATATGTATAATTTGCAAGGCCATGCGAAAAATGCCAAAGCCCTGTTGCAACAGGCAATGGACGAACTCAACCTGGCAACTCAAGCCTCGGATCAGGGCAAACCGGTTTCAGCAGCTCCATCGGTGGACTCTGCCGGCGGAATGTAGGAAATACTATTTTAATTTTCCATCACTTCGGGTCCAAACAAGGGCCCGAAGGTTTTTTGTTTTTCTAAATTCTCTTTGGGGGCAATCATGGGAAAATTACGCTGGTTGATGTTTGTATTTTTGATTTCAATTCCTTTTTTCTGGCATAAGACATGCTTCGCGCAAGACACCCAGACTGTGGAAAATTCCGACCAACATGTTCAAGATTCTCCATCCACCATTGATACACCAATTGACAATCCGGAATCGAAAACTCAAGATGATTCAGCATTTGTCAACAAGCCTTCAGATGAACCACCCAACCAGCAGAATCAAGATTCTTCCTCGGCTATTGCCACTCCGTCAAATGAAATTCCTAACCAGCAGACCCAGAATAATTCATCAGACATTGACAAGCCTTTAGTCGAAAATTCCGACCAACAAAATCCTGATGGTTCCATCGCTAATAACACACTTTCAGTTGAAAATCCAAACCAACAGACTTTGAGTGCTTCATCGAGCAATGCCCTTTCTTCAGTTGAAAATTCCGACCGGCAAATTCAGGAAGCTTTTCGGGAACGCCTTGAGTGGGGCAGAGCCGGTTTTGAAGGATTGAGTGTTCTTATCAACAATTTTGAAAAAATAGACAAAAATAAAGATGATTATCTGGATGAAACGGAATTGAGATGTCTCAATTCGAAGCAAATTCAAACAATTTTGAACTTAAGTATTAATGGCGATCGGAAAATTTCCCGGGATGATATCCGCAATGGAATAATTTCCTTGATAAAAATGAATCAGGAGAGGCTCATTACACTAGCCTGGGATAGACTTGATTTTAACCGCGACGGAAAGATCACTGTTGATGAGGTTGTAAAATTCACCAACGGGAGAGTGTCTGAAAAAGCAGTTGCAGATCTTTTCGCGATTTGCGACACGAATGGTGACAAATCAATCGATATGGATGAACGAATTAAAATGGAACCCTTCTTGAAATCCCGTCTCCTAAAGTTTTGGATTCAGAAACTCCGTCAGAATGTTATGGGAATTCCTTTGGACCCGAAAGCAAAAATGCCCGAAAAGAAACTTTTCTGTATCCTCTTTGCAATTAATCCCAAAGACAACAAAAAAGTTTCCCGTATGGAATTCCGACAATTTCTTGAAAAGCTTCTTGGAAAAGAAACCGTAGAGATAATGACAAGAAATTCAAATCAACAAAAAAATCTCCCGCTGAAAGCTGAAATTCCCGTCAAAGAGGTTCAAAAGGAACCTCTTTCCTCAATTCAAAAAAATGATCCATCAATGCCACCTGTATTACCCAAGACACGATTGAATGATTTGGTATCTGAAGGGCACCTGGCTTCGGAAACTTCCGCAAAATCACAACCAACCAAGCCTAAACAACCCGAAAAGTATCTTATTCCCGATAACAAGATTCTCACACCCATTGATGGAAAAGAGGATGGATTAAAGGTTCTTGATTTGCTTAAAGATGAGAGCAAACAAGAGGCTCTTTGGTAATCCCCTCTGGAAAAAAACTTAAATATCGCGGGGAATCTTCCTTCAATTTCAGAATTCCTGTTGAACTAAACCGCTCCGCCGCAGTTAAGAAGATTGTTTAGAGCAAGACTTCCTGACAAAACAGCCATCAGGAACATTCTCGTCTCATTTCAGCGCTGTACTAGAGAGAAAATAATGCTTTCTTTTTTCAGAGTAGACCAAGGAAAAAGAAATCCCTTTATCCAAATCACCTGAAGATGAAGAATGAATCAAGCTTCTTGCAGAAAATTGGGATTTTGCAAATTAATCAAAAGTCCTTATGGGTCCCTGAAATTTTTGTGTTTTTAAAAGCGTTTGCCTTGAAAATTTCACGTTGAACTTGTGTCCAAACAACCGAGTGGGATATAATGAAGATGCAAGAGTGTTATTAACGAAAGTTTTTTTTTTGATCTTTATGATCGATTTCACTCCATTATCATCCGAGGGAGGGAAATTTTATGCAAAAGTGTTTCTGTATTTTGCTTGGAGCGTTGATTTTCCAACTGGCTTTTGGCGGAGCAGTTTTTGCTCAGACTTATCCACCTACCTTCAACAATCGCGAAATTGTTTCGGAAACCATACTTCACCCTTCGGTCTATGATGCATATTCTCCCACTATTTTAAAGGACAAACTGTGGATTGCCGGATGGCTGAAAAAGGACACTACAGACAAAATTTATCTCAGCAAACTTGTCGATGGTCATTGGCAGGAACCGGCAGGCATCAAATTCGTCAATCATCCCGACGAATCCGGTCGAATCCCCGGCTATTCAATAAACGACCCTACGGTGGTTTATAGGCCTGACAAAAAGTGGCTTTACATGTATTTCACCGCTTTGGCTGATGAGGAAAACCCGGGTGTGGGCGGGAAAGCAGATGGACAGTTCCTCTGTAACCGGATTGGCTTTCTCTCAAGTTCTGATGATGGAGAAACCTGGTATCATCATCCAACTATGGTTGTTGACCAAAAGAATGGAATAAATGATAAGGGTGGATGGTCGCCATCCGCGCTGATTAATAACGACAAAGTTTTTATTTACTATCATACAAATGAGAGCGCTCCACAGATTTTTAGAACGCAAGTGAATATCAATGGATGGCAACCGGAAGGCACTGTCCAAGTTAACTTGAGAAACCAAGACGGGATTTTATTTCGGAATTCAAATGTTTATTTTTCAAATGTAGATGTTCAGTTTGATGGAAGTGTTTTCTGGATGGTCGCGAACACCACCGACCTGAAAAGAATAGTTCTTTTTCGTTCAAATGACGGTATGAATTTCAAACCGTATGATGGAAAGATGGGTCTGCTAATTGACACGAGCCCGCAAGCTAACACTTATGTGCTGACGCCATGCATCCAGGTGCTGGATTCAACGAATTTTAACGTCATCTTTGGTTATGGGCCAGCGGATCGACCGTATGAATTTCCTGGTGCGACAAGTTTGCATGTTTGGAAGTTCAAGTTGGAAGGGGAGATTCCAGTCGGAAGTGCGACCACAACAACGATCATGCCTGCGGAAGGGCCCGGATCGGCTCCAGAGAGCATAGGGTCGACTGATCCTTCTGTGCAGCATGATGATGGCAGCGATCTGGGTGTCCCCGGGCTCGGGCTAAAAGCTCCCGGCAAACCGGCAGATTCCACCCCCTGACCTGATCACAACAAGCGGTGCCATCAACCGAGGAGGCCCCTCCATGAAGATCAGAGCCACCAGATTCCTGGGAAAGGCCAGAATGAGCGGCAATAAGCCATTAGACTAATTCTGAAGGGAACTACCATTTTGTGCAACTTCCATGAATTTGATCACTACAGGTTATACTCAAAAAATTGAAAAACAGGCTTTGAAAAATATGATGAATTCAAGTCGGTATCTTTTTGAGATACACAAAAAATCCTTCGAATGCAAAAAACTTTTTGGATACACATCTGCAGGACTTGATTCTAGTCCTTAACCACAGATGGGTTAAAGTGTTGATCGCGAAGGTCGTTTCGACTCCGCTCAACGACCGGCTGGTGACAGAGCGGAGTCGAAGTCACAGTATAAAGTTGCAGATTATTTGAGTAGATTATAAATTCAATTGTGACAGAGAACTAGACCCAATGGATAATTCCTGCAGAATGAGTGACCCGTGCCTGATCGCGCCAGGAGTGGTTAGGATATTCCCCAGTATTCTTTTGGATGCTAAAAATGCCAGAAATTTGAGCTTGTCAGAAAGCAGACGAGGGTTCATTCTTCCGCTCGCATTGGCCTTATTGGTTGCTATCGCCATTCTTGCGTTTTCCTACAATTTTCAAGCACGGGAGGAAGCGTTTCGCGTTCACAGGTTGTACTGGAATGAACTCCTGACCAAGTCGGCGGAAGGAGTTGCCGAAGAGGCTTTTGCCTGGTTTTTCGCTAACCCTGGCAATGAATTGATTGCATACCTCGGTAAAAGGCCGGGAGGCAGATCGTCTCTGTCCCTGCTTGGCAAGCTCGAGTTCCCGAGAGAACTCGAGGAATTCCGTATCACCCTAGGTGAATGTACGCTCAGCGTTGTCTGCGAATCTCCCTTTTTCGAGCCAGCCAACGGATCCAACGGCTTCCCATCAGGGTTTTCCGCCAAGGATGAAGGCTACATCTTTCCGGATGCCAAGGAAATGACAGCCATGTTGAAGGTTGAGGTTGAAGTATTCTGCTACAGCCGCCATTTTTCGCGACGTTACGAAGTGCTGCGGGAGCTTCGTTCTATCAGTTTGCTGCCTGCTCCTTTCAGTCAGTTCACGCTGTTCGTGAAGAACAAACTTCCCTGTCGGGATGGCGATCCGAACCACTTCAAGATGAAGCTCGGAGCTGTCAACTGGTTGGAATACCTTGGTTATGGCGATGAGGTGAACCATCTTGGGAACCCGATGATCCTGATCCACTCGCCGCAGGACAAGTGGAATGAACGGCCCATAATTAGCGGGAACAACACTGTAGCACCCACTTTTGATAGATCTGTCGATCTTCTCCGCCGGGGGTGGGTTTTTCTGGGCGGAGCGGATCTCTCGGCATCTGTCGATGCGTCGAGAAATGAGCCTTTTCAGGCATGGTTTTTCAACATTTTGGCGGGCCATACAACCCATGGCCAGATTTCAACTCTGCCGGTTCATCGGTATTTCGGGGAACTCTGGATGCTTTCCACCTATCAAACAATGGTCTACCACACCAAGATGCCTGGTTTGCAAGCCCGAGGGATTCCGCCAACCCCTAATCTTTTCTCCAGCCCACCGTTTAGCGAGGATATGCTGGGCAAGGCGTTTCAGGGCTGCCTTCTCCATGTCTCCCAATTTCCTTACTGGAGCGCCTATGGAGTAGAGGCGGCTAACTACCAGGATCGTTCTCTCTTTGGATACAAATATTACTTCGATGAGATATTGAATCCGAAGCACAAGGACGAACCAATCGATGGGTCTCTTCTCCGGCCTTTTGGTGATCTTTTTCCTGATCCGGGAAATCGAGCCCAGGTTATTGACCGCCGCTCCCCAACCCCCCTTCTCGGACCAACCTTCTTTCGCAGCCGCAACCTTAGCTATATCTGGCAGATGTCCGATTACTACATTGACAAACTCAATTCCGAAGAGGAGTTGAAAGACTCCATTTTCCATCAGCCCTCACCGGACCAGAACACCTTGAAAATGAGCATTCCGTATTTTCCGATCATCGGAAACACGCTCGATCCTGCACTCCCTATCCTCGGAGCGCGATTCCCTGATGATCCGAGCAAAACCGTTACCGAACCGCTGCCACCTGACCGGAAGTTTGCTGGCGTGCAATGGCAGATCGATCACGTCCTGGGAACCCTGGCGAATTATAAAACCTTCATGAGCAAACCCATCACCGGCCTGCCTGCCCAGATCTTCGAATTGATCTTGCAGAACAACCTGGCAGACGAGCCCGCTCCAACTGGCTGGTATCCCGCTCCCAAATATCTCAAAACGATTCCCGGAACCGTCGATTGCCTCGACTTGAACGGGGCCACGGTTGAGGATACCGCAACCGATTTCTTCTTCAAAGCTGATGGACGGGCATTTGCAGGGAATCAGGTTCTGCTAAAGGACGAGGACGGCAATCGGTTGGCCGGCGGCAATCTCAGCGCCATATGGCCGTTTTCCCCGAGCACCACTCTCGCAGACGGGCGATTTAACTGTACCAAGTTCGACCTTCGTCAAAAAACCACGTATCTAGTGAAGACCCCGGCTGAGTTCTTCGACCGGTTCGTCGTCAAAGAAACTCCTGATCAATGGATTTTGGATTTGAAAGGGGGGGTAGTTACGGTGTGCGGCGGTGATCTGAAACTTGTCGGCCCCCCATCGACGGGGCGCTTGCTTTATCGTGAAGGCGGCATGCTAATAGTCAACGATGGGGAACTTCAACTTGCCGGCAGCCTGGTGCGGGAACCGCCAGGGGCCACGGGAATTCCCCTGACCCTGGCTACTGCAGCCAATGGACGCCACATCTGGTTGTCTCCTAAAGTTGAGATCCATGCCTACCTCATTTCATCCGGAACGTTGAAACGAGGCGATGGAGCAGGCACCGGATACCGAATACAGGGAGGGGCAGCTGTGCGATACCTCGATTTCCGCGATAGTCCTGATTCCATTTTCCTCGGGCATCCTTCTGAAGCAGGGGAACGCTCAGATATATCCTGGGATCCCGATTTCAATCTATTCTCCCCTGAAGCCCAATTTCATGCGCGACGATTTCTCCTTGGGCCCCGCAAATCCTTTTGGAAATCGGAACCCCTATGAACACATTTCGATGGGGGCACACTGCCCGCATTCTGCGGTTGCATTCTCCTAAGAGCACCGTTCATGGCTTCTCTTTTGTTGAACTGATAATGGCTATGGCGATCATCGCGGTGACACTGGGGCCGATGCTCTGGTTTATCAACCGCTCCCATCTGGCGACACGCATGAGTGTCAATGAGGTAATAGCCACGAATGCAGCTTCCGAATTGATGGAGGCCATCCAAACATTGCCCGTCGACCTCCTGGCCCCGATCGACGAAAGTACCCCGGCAAGTGCCCAACAAGGCGATCTGATCAGGGATGGAGCCATTCAAGGCACATTTCAAACGTTAGTTTTCGGAAAAGCTCTCGAAAAGGGTTTCTTCATCAAGATCCCGACTCTCCCAAAGGGATGGAATTGCTATATCATCATCAAGCCAATGGCTACCCAGAGCAATGTTCCGGCCAACAGCACAACCTCTTTGGTGGACCGTGCTGCTTATGCCCGCCAGATCATCCTGATCAGTATTCAAATTACCTGGCTCGATCGCGGGGTTCCCAAAAAGATCACGCTGAAAACGGTTCGGAGCCGAGTATGAGAGTCTGTCGAAAAGGCGGTTTTACGATGCTCGAAGTTCTGGTGGTGGCAGTCATCATCGTTGTTCTGCTTCTCATTCTCTACCTCACTTACCGTGGGGTGGCTACTGGAGTCCAAAAGGGAACGGAACTTTTGGCCACTCTCCAGGAAGAATCGATTTTCCTAGCTTATCTCAAACACGACCTGCGGACTCTGATCATGGGCTCAGATCCCGGGATTCCCGTTCCGGTAGTGGAAAACGATATCGTTGGCACCCGTCGCCTCACATTTTACAAGGTGAGCAACGTAGATTCGACTGGTCGCCCTCTTTCTGTCAAGGTGGAATATCTCCGCATGGAGAGCGGAAAGACCGAAACTCTTGCCGATGGCAGGCAAGTCCCTCTCTACAGCATCACCAGGCAGGTTGGCCTCGACAACTCACACCCTTTCATGAACCAGATCGTCGCCTCCTTTGCGATCGAATTCCTCGACAAAGCCGACCAACTGCTCGGTAGTGCTGATTTTCTTCGCGCCTCCAAAACTCGCCTGACCTTGCGAACAAGCGGAGCCGAACTTCTGAACGTGATAGCCAGTATCTACTCTCCTTATCTGGCAAACACGATTGCCAGCACCCCCGAAGATTGCTGGTTACCGAACTACAAGATCCGAGAGTTCATTCCCGGCGTGACAAGAATCATCACTTACCAAGGAATCGAAATCGAACCCTCTAAGATCGAAATCATTCCCGGAGCCACCGGGGTCGTCTTAAAATACAATTCTCCCTGATCATTTCATCGTAAAGCTCCTGCGGTGATTCCCTTCCCAGTAATCAGAAAGTAAGGGTTATACCAATTTCAATTAGTTCGTTCATCCGACCTATTTCGTGCTTCAGGTCTGCGTAAATTCAGATTTCCCAACCTCGGGGATTTAAATTTGATACCATTTTTCGATTAATGAATCACCAAGTTGCTTTGGAAGGCATCTTCTGATTAATTTTATGAATGTTGGTCTTAGGATAAAATCCAACCGAAAATTATTCCAAAATCAGGAAAATATCTTTTGAAGCTATTTTCCGAGAAAATACAAACTTGCGATAACTTGAATTCTGAGAGTAAAATAAGAAGTCTAGGTCTGTTTTTGGTATTGCGAGTCTCTAAGCATTTTTCAGACGGGCATAGTGCAATCCTACTGAAAACAATCGGACTGGATCGTAAGCTTCTTATGGTTGTTGAAAGTGAATTTCTCGGAAGAATAGATTCTCAGGAATAAGTGCTTTTTTTATTGAAGGGACTCGATTTCAACGAAAGTGGGGTGGGTGAAAAAAATGAAAAACAGATGTGGTTGGAGCGGCACTGAACCGTTGTATGTGAAATACCTGAACCGGAATGAAGAATTGAACCCCTGGAGGTGTCATATGTATTCATTTATTGTCCGTGTAATTCTGATCGTATCTCTTCTCTTTGGCTTGCCTTCAGGCGCCCAGGCCAGAGCCCTTGAAGAACAGATTGTCGCTTTCACGTTCGACTGGGACGACAACATCTTTCGGATGCCCACAAAAATCATGGTCTTCCACAAACAGACCGGGAAGGAAATGCCCATTTCTACTGCTGAGTTTGCCCAGGTTCGTTCAGAAATCGGTAAATCGGGAACCAAATATGCGGATTACGAAATTCAGGGTGCATACGCCACTGGATCCATGCGGTATTTCGGCGATGGCTCCGAGGACGGTTCCGCGCGCTTTCAGAAAGACATGGACACAGCCATGGCAGGTCCGCCTGACTCCTGGAAGGGTCCGGTGTGGGACGACTTTGCGGTCGCAATGTCCCGGGAAGCGACTGCTTCGCATACCTGGCTGATCACTGCCCGACTTCACGCCGCTGGAACCATCCATGCCGCGCTTTCCGAGTTGTGCAAGAGGGGGCTCATCGAGCATGTTCCTCCGGTTGCCAACATCTGGCCCGTCTGCGATCCGGACTTCCCCGGGCGTTTCCGGATAACGTTCGGCGTCGAACCTCCTCCTGGGAATGCCTCCAATCCTTCACTCAGAAAAGCCGCGGTAATGGAGCAGATTCTCGATCAGATCGAACACACGCCTCTTCCTGCCTCCGCTCCTGAAGTGATCGGGCCGGACGGCAAAGGAAAGGGTCGATTTCATCTCTGGGGATTTTCCGACGATGACCACGGAAATGTGGAGAAGGCAATTGAGATTGTTCAGAAAGGTCTTGACTCGGGCAGGTGGAAGATGATCAAGGCAACGATCTTCTTCACCGGGAAAAAAGCCCAGGAAGCTTTTCCATGCGCTGTGACTCTGTCCTGCGGTGGAAAACCGCGCCCCTACCTTGAAGGAGGTGAGTGGAAGAAGATCCTTGAGCAGTCGATAGGGACTACCAACGAAACCCAAAAAATCTCCGGAAAGTAATTACGTTTGAAGCTGTCGAAAAATCTCGGAATATTTTGTTCGGTACAAAACGGCTCGCTGGTGATGCGAGAAAGCGGGGCAAAAGTTTGGGTAGGCACACAAAAAAGTGAATTTTAGGGGATTTTTCGACGGACTCGTTCGGAAGAAATTCTACAAATTGTGTCTTAGCAGCAGCAATATAGAGTAAATCCATATTGACATAGGCAATTAACCATACAATTCAAAAAAAAATCGCGCAAAATTATTTTTTCCAAATTTTCTGCATTTGCGTTGGAAGTTGTCGAAAAATCTCGGAATATTTTGTTCGGTACAAAACGGCTCGCTGGTGATGCGAGAAAGCGGGGCAAAAGTTTGGGTAGGCACACAAAAAAGTGAATTTTAGGGGATTTTTCGACAGACTCGTTGGTGCAGGTTTATAAGTCAAGCATTTTTGCTCTTTTTCGTTGCTTAGCAGGAGGAGGATTTGAAAATGAAAAAAGTCAATGAAGTGTTTTTCTCAAAGTTGGAAGAAGGAGGTTTGAAAGGACGGGTTGTGCCTATTCAGCACCTTCAGGATTTGCAGCGTGAAATCGAAGATCGTCATGCTGAAGGGCTTTTCGCACCCGAGTTCTACCAGGAAGCACTGTCTTTTTTTTCGTTTCGGCCTCCGGATGATTTTCCTGCAGCGACTTCTCTGATAGTGGTGGCGATCCCGCGTCCTCAAACCAATGTCAGTTTCACTTGGCGTGGAAAAACCCTGACGCTCCTCCTTCCTCCAATCTATTTGGGTTTTAGGGAGATCGCACGCCAGATTGGAGGTCACTTAACAGATTGGCTGGCTCCGGAGGGATATCGCGTAACTTCAGCAAAATTACCGCAAAAGCTTCTGGCGGTACGTAGTGGACTTGCTGAATATGGGCGAAATAATATCACCTATATTCCTGGAATGGGGAGCTTTTTCCAACTCGCTGCCTTCTTTAGCGACCTTCCTTGTGAAGAATATACCTGGCGCGAACCGCGCATGATGGACAGATGTCAGGTCTGCAAGGTCTGCCAGACCAAATGCCCCACAGGTGCGATCACTTCTGAAAGATTTCTTCTCCAGCCCGAACGATGTTTGGTATTTCACAACGAAAGGGGGAAGGATCATCGGTTTCCCGCCTGGATAGATCCGGCCTTGCACAATTGTCTGATAGGTTGTATGCTCTGTCAGCGTTTCTGCCCAGAAAACAAGGCGTTTCTGGATTGGTTCGAAGGCAACGAATCCTTTTCCCATGAGGAAACCTCTCTACTTTTGAAAGGAGGTTCTTCAGATCAATTAGCAGTTACAACGCAAGCGAAGCTGACTCGATTGGGATTACTCGAAAATCTGGAAATCCTGCCACGAAACTTGGGTGTTTTCTTCAAAGATCAACCCTAAGATTTTTCCGAAAGCTCGAATATTAGCAGGGGTCGGGACGAACGCAAACTGGATTTTAAAGCTGCTTTGACTCTGCGCAGCAATTGAATTTTGGGAATTGTACCGAACCGAAGGATTTGTTCGAGGAAATGAATTATACCAATCCCACGAAATAACAACATAACTAATTAGACGGTTTACAGTGCCAGAGGCTTGATCAAACCCGTAAATTTTGAGTGATTACTTTTAATTATTGGTATTAGTAGGCATTTCAGCAAAAAATGTGCCTGTACCGGGGAAGAGGTGAGAGTTTGATATAAAAATTGAATGGATTTCGTTGCTAGTCCTTAGTCACAGATGAACTCATAGTATCACTTTTCTCGAAGGCTCGCTGTTATTGATGATACCAATCCCAAAAAATATGTGCATCACCCCAAGAACATTGATTTGATCAAAATGAAGTTGGATCGGTATATTTTGCAAGAAAAGATGGAACTTTCATGAAAATAAGGGGCCCTTACTGGAATGGTTGAAGTATTCATTTCTGTCAGACTCAACTCCAATTTACGCTGACCTGAAGCACGAAATAGGTCGGATGAATGAAATAATTGGAATTGGTATGACACATCAATTTTGGATTCACTAAATTCAATTGTGACGGTGGGTAGTTTCTGAGATTTTGTCGGAAAAGCAAAAACCCCCTCAGGTGCTGAGGGGATTTCGAAATTCAAATTTACTTTCGGGTTGATTGATAAATGCTATAGTATTTTTGGTAGTCGGCTAAACATTTTTGCGCGGTTTTGTCATCACCCTTCTGAACTGCGTCAGTATAAGCTTTATATGAAGAAAGATAATTCTCATAAGCACTTTGAGATTGATCAGGAGCTGCCGCTGCGCCGGAAGTGGAATTGCCCGACCCGCTGGAAACAGCTGTATCAGTTGGCGCTGCTGGAGCGGTTCCGTCACCTGCCATCATATGATCAATAAAACTTTGGGCCTGGGCATCGCTGGCTGCAACAGAAACCATTGCCTGCGCACCCCCACCAGTTGCATTGTCGATCATGCCTCCGACTATGTGTCCGATGACTCCACCGGCGAGAAGACCACATAACACCACTGGGAACCCCAAGCCAAGGCATAACGCACCGCCCGCTACTGCACCTGCAAAAGTTCCGGCGTTCGTACAATTTGCTGTAAGCCAATTCAAGACTTTGCCGGAGACGAAATATCCTGCGGCTCCTCCAAGGACCATTCCGATGGGGCCGCCCCCAACTGCTATTCCTAAAGTGCCTCCGACCAATGCTCCCGCAATTGAACCACCTGTTACAACTATCCCTTTGGCAAGGCTTCCAACTGTGGACATAATACCTGCTTTAACTGGTGGTGCAGTTATTATTAAAAAGGATAGAAGCATATTCAACACTAGAAAAATCGATATTTCTCTTTTTGTTTTGAAAATAGCGGTAGTCATTTCACACCTCCATTTTTTTCCCTATCTATTGCCTGAACATTTTTATTATACGAAGCAAACAAAGAATCCGTCAAGGTATAAAGAAAAAAATTAGGGCAGTACTATTCTTGTCCGAATGGGACCCTGTCCTATATACAGCAATTATCCATTTACGTTCAAACGCAGCTTTGCAAGAAGTTCCGTTTTATTTGTCGGCAATTAATAATACCAATCCCAAAAAATACATGCACTTCCCCAAGGACTTTAATTTGACCAAAATGAAAAGGGATCGTTTTATTCTCCAAGAAAAAACGAAATTTT